>CAZSTB010000007.1:0-64367 GCA_964609855.1 uncultured Bdellovibrionales bacterium | reverse complement strand
GATGAGCGTAAAAAAATCGACAACTGTCGTCTCGAGTGAAGCGTAGCGTAATCGAGAGATCTGAGTTCAGATTTCTCCACTTCGTTTCACTTCGGTCGAAATGACATGGTCACTTGCCACAGTATCTTCATCTGCGTGAAGCTTTCTTTGTAACTTTCTTTCGGGGGAAAGAAAGTTAATTCAGCTATGCGATGGTAATGAAAGAACTGAATTAAATTAATATAAGAAAATAATTTCCCAATGCCCTTGCACACTTTTTATTTTATGTTATTATGTACCTATACCATAGGTATAGGTATGGCAATTAAATAATATAATTAAGTAAGTAAAACATCATGAAAAAATCAAAGGAGTTGTCACTGACAAATTTTAAGAAAGCCCGCTCTCATGTTGATAAGATAATCTCGATGATAGAGGAGGACAAATATTGTATTGATATCATGCAGCAGAATTTGGCGGTCATTGGACTGCTTCGCAGCGCCAATAGCATGATCATGGAAGGCCATTTGCGAGGATGTTTCACTGATGCGTTTAATTCCGACAGTGCGAAAAAACATGATCAGATGATAGATGAAATCCTGAAAGTTACCAAGTTATCTAACAAATAAGATTAAGAAAATATATGAGCGAAATAAAATTCAAAGTGAACGGTTTTCATTGCGAGTCTTGTGTTAAATTGGCGACCATGAAAATCAAAAAAATTAAGGGTGTGCAACGTGTGGATATCAAGGATAATGGAGACGCTGTTGTCGAGGCCGACCGCGAAATCGCAATGAATGAGTTTTCAGAGGCGGTGGCTGCAGCTGGGCACACGATTGAAAAAGAATAAATATTGTAAATATAATAAATAACCTAATCTTAATATGAGACATAAAATAACATTGCAGATCGTTGGTATGCATTGCGCATCATGCGAAATGATTGCTAAGGAGGAACTTGGTGAATTGTCAGGAGTGAGTGACATCAAGATAGACGCTCAAACCGGAAAAGGAGAGCTTGTACTTGATACTGAAAAAAACAAGAATCAAGACATTCTAGATGCGATTGTTCGCGCCGGGTATAAGGCGGAAATAGTAAATGAAGAAATGCTTGAGGATGGGAAAATGCCGATCGAAAAATCGGAAATATCAATCGTCCAGAACAAGGTTTCCGCTGGAAAGCCTATCAAGATGAAATTGGAAGCAAGGATTGAGGCTGAAGGAAGGGTGATGGAATCAGCAGATGGAAAGTCGTATTTTGAAGGAAAAATAAAAAACGACAGAAGTGCTGAGTTTGATGTTCCCTCTGGAGATAATGAAGCAAAAAGTTTCGTTGATCAACTCGTGAAAGCTTCAAGTATGGCCCATCTTTTTGATGCGGTTATTGGAAGCGATAAAAAACAACCTTCAACTAAAAACGAGACTGTGCAAATTGAGAATCATGTTTCCACTACTTCCGCAAATGTTGCAACTAAAGATGCGGATTCAAACAAGCGCGTGAGTCTTTCGCTTTTCGGGATGCATTGCAGTTCATGTGCCAACATCATCGAAAGGCAACTCAAAAAAACACCTGGAGTTAAGCAGGCTACGGTAAATTTTTCAGCAGAAAAAGCTTCCATTCTTTTTGACGAAAATGTTTCGACTACGAAAAATTTGATTGATGCGATTGCGAAAGTCGGATATAAGGGTGAGCAAGTTGATGCGAAAGATACTGAATATGAAACGCGAAAGAGGGAAAAGGAAAGTTCAACTCTTTGGAGTAAGTTTATCTTCAGTTTCATTTTGAGTTTGCCGATGCTATATTTTATGGCTTTCGATTTTGCTGACTGGATTCCGGGTGAGAAATCACTGGCTCCTTACATCGGTGTGTTCTCTTTGCTCCTCACAATCCCTGTGCAGTTTGTTATCGGAGCAGGATTCTACAAAGGAATGTGGTCATCACTCAAGATGAAGACTTTCAACATGGACAGTTTGATTGCAATCGGAACTTCAACCGCCTTTTTCTACAGTTTATATAACTATGTGAATTATGTGCTTGCAAACAATTCCTTGATTGGAGTCGGTGGCATGAAAATTCCTGATCTATATTTTGAAACCGCTGCTTATCTGATCACTTTTGTGATTCTTGGAAAATGGCTGGAAATCCGCACTAAAGGAAAAACTTCAGATGCAATCAAGAAATTGATGGGGCTGCAAGCTAAGACTGCTCGTGTGATTCGCTCTGGCCAGACTCTGGACATCGCTATTGAAGATGTGATTCATGGAGATGTTATCATTGTTCGTCCGGGAGAAAAGGTTCCTGTGGATGGAAAAATTATGAAAGGCTCATCCGCTGTTGATGAATCTATGATCACGGGAGAAAGTTTGCCAGTGGAAAAAAAGGTGGGTGACAGCGTGATTGGTGGAACAGTAAACAAAACCGGAAGTTTCGAATTTGAAGCGACTAAGGTCGGAAGCGAAACTGCATTGGCCCAAATCATCCGTTTGATTGAAGATGCCCAGGGATCAAAGGCGCCGATTCAAAATGTGGCTGACAAAATTTCAGCTTGGTTTGTGCCAGCAGTCATCATTTTGGCAATTTTGACATTCGGAGTTTGGTATTTCGCACTTGGAGCAACTCTTGCATTCTCACTCATGGCTTTCACATCTGTAATCGTGATCGCATGTCCTTGTGCTCTTGGTTTAGCAACACCGACCTCACTGATGGTGGGAACTGGAAAAGGCGCTGAATATGGAGTATTGGTTAAAGGTGGGGAAGCATTGGAAGCCGCCAGCAACATTTCCGCAGTTATTTTCGACAAGACTGGAACACTGACGCATGGGAAACCGGAAGTGACCGATATAGTTGCATTAGGATCTCAAGATGAAGATGAGATTTTAGCAATATCTGCAAGTCTAGAAAAACTTTCAGAACACCCTTTGGCTGAAGCTATTTGCAATCATGCTGAAGAAGAAAATATTGATTTGGAAGAAGTTGCTAATTTCAATTCGATCACGGGGCGCGGCGTGCAAGGTGATATTAATGGAACAACTTATTACATCGGAACTCGAAAGTTGATGATTGAAACTTTGGAATTGGATGTCAAAAAAATCGAGCGCAAGATGGCTCGCCTTGAGGAACAAGGAAAGACAGCTATGATTCTAGCTACTAAAGAAGGAATTGTTGGAATCATCGCAGTTGCTGACACTGTCAAAGAAACATCCAGAGAAGCTGTTGAGAAATTGAAGAAGATGGGAATTGAAGTCTGGATGATCACTGGAGACAATGCTCGCACAGCAAAAGCTATTGGGCTTCAAGTGGGAATCACAAACATTTTGGCAGAAGTTTTGCCTGAGGACAAAGCTAATGAAGTGAAGAAAATCCAAG
The DNA here is from genome assembly GCA_964609855.1 of uncultured Bdellovibrionales bacterium. Classification (GTDB taxonomy): domain Bacteria; phylum Patescibacteriota; class Minisyncoccia; order Moranbacterales; family GWC2-37-73; genus GWC2-37-8. The sequence continues at coordinate 61,022 of CAZSTB010000007.1, read as the reverse complement.
CAACCGGCAAGAAAGTTGCCATGGTTGGAGACGGTGTTAATGATGCGCCGGCGCTGGCTCAGGCCAATGTGGGAATTGCGATGGGAAGCGGAACTGACGTTGCGATGGAAGCAGGAGACATTGTGATTATGAAAAGTGATCTTAACGACGTTGTAACTTCTTTCGAGCTTTCAAAAGAAACAATGAGTAAGATTCGTCAGAATATGTTCTTCGCCTTGTTCTATAATGTGATCGGAATTCCGATTGCGGCTCGTGTGTTTTTCGCTTTCGGACTCGTGCTTAAACCTGAACTTGCGGGACTTGCGATGGCCTTGAGTTCAATCTCGGTCGTGGGAAATTCGCTACTGCTTAAATTGTTCAAGCCTGGCAAAAGAAATTACATTTCAATTGTTGCGCCGATTATCATGATGGCGGTGTTTACTTTTGGATTTTATGAATTTGCCAAATTCTCAAGTGGGATGGAAGCTGATGCTTCAGGGAAACCTGTCAGCGAGCAGATGATGAAAAAGGCTAGTGCATTCATGGCGCAAGGAAGTTTGAAAATTAATTTTGCTGAAGGTGAGCCGAAAGTTTTCCTAGGCGTTAATTCTTTCGATGAGTCATTGGCTAAAGTTGAAGGAAGTGCGCTGCTGGGCGACAATTCTATGCTTGTAGGCGCCAAGGAAGCTGCCATGATGAAGGAAGAAAAACTTATCCAGAAACCGGGAGATGTATTGAAAGATTTCTTTGGAATTGCAGCTATGAAAGTTTCCGGAATTACTGAAGCGACAGGGACAGAATTGGATGAACTTCATGTTGTGAATAAAAACACTTTTGCTAATCTTACGACAGCTGCTCAGGCCAGAGTTGCTCTGAACGGCGACGTAGCCAAATTCTTCTATACAATCGAGGGAAATAATGTTCCGACGAAGCTGCAAAAAAATATCGCCAGCGATTCATTTTCAGCGGTGACAATCGGGGCTAAGAAATATCAACCTATCTACATTGGAGCAGCTGAGGCTAAGATGATGATTGCAGAAAATCTTTTCCAAAAAGAAGGAGACCGACTAGAGGGATTCTTTGGAAATGATGTGATCATCGCCGGAATTTTACCTGAAACAAAAACGGTGCTGGATAATTTCCACTTCGTGGGAAATGATTTTCAAATCAAAATGTAAACGTTCCTAACCTTTCGATAGCATAGCTTGGTGGACAATAAATCAAATTAAAATTAACGGAGGCGAAATTCGGTTTCGCCTCCTGAAAAAAATATGAAAAAACAATATATTTTCGGAATTTTATTCTTAGTGGTTGCCGCAGTGCTCGTTTTCGTTTTTAATCAAAAGACCTCGATTGTTCCAAGCGTTTCAGTTTCAGATCAGCGTGATTTGAATGGAGAAATAACTGTGTCAGAAGTTTCTTCATCCAAGTCTGGCTGGCTAGTTATTCAAACAAATGATGATGGAGTGCCAGGACCAGTAATTGGATACACCAAAATAAATCCGGGAGTTAATAATGATGTGAAGGTGAAAGTTGATGTTCCCAGGGCGACACCGACCCTGCATGCCATGATTCATGAAGATGATGGAGTGAAAGAAAAATTTGATTTTCCTGAAAATGATTTGCCTATTATGTATAAGATGGAAATGGTAACTAAAATTTTCAGGCTGAATTAAAAACATAAAAATATTTTTGGTTGCGAATCCTGTATCATTTGAATTATTTATACAAATGAAGGAACTCGAAAGGCACTTCTATGGTGCTTTTCATGTTCTTTTATCAATTGTTCATTAAAAACTTAATATATTATATTGCTTTAGCTTGTTTCTAATTCATATATCTTTCTTAGATTCAACATATAAAGGAGTGTATTTATTTTTCGGTATCATTTGTTAACCCTTAACTCAAACACGGAGGATGCAATGAAAGAGATGACCAAGGTATTTTTTCTGTTTCTGTTTTTTTCGCTCGGGATGGTTTCCTATTCTTTTGCTGATTCGCAAAATGCAAACAGTGTGAAAGGTATGAGTTACGAAATCAAAAAAGGTGACATGCTGCGTAAGATTTCTTTGAAGTATTTTGGCACCGAAAAGAAAGCTATTTTTCTTGCTCGGATAAATGGAATAAAAAATCCCGACAAGATTCGCGCTGGTGCCATCATAAAACTGGGCAATTCTACAAAGAGGATTGGCTTTAAAATTTTGCGTAGAAAATTTGCGCCTGTGTCTGGAATTGAGGAAATGAAAATTGAGGAACGGAAAAAAGTCCCAGAAATTGAGTATGACGTTGACCGTAGTAAAATTGTTGAAACTAAAAAGCAAAATGTTAGTGCAGAAATTGCAGCGAATATGGAAATTGTTCACGCAGATGATGAGAGATCTAACTTATTTGCAGACGCTGCTGATGAAGTAGAAAAACAAGAAATTGCTATCGCGCAAATAGGAAAGGACGCCAGCGCCTTAGATATGATGGTTGCCAAGCTTTATCAAGAGGTAAAAAAACCAATTATCGAACCGTCTTTGGAATTTACATCTGATGATGTCATGTCCGAAAATGTTCCAGAACTCAAAGAAGCTGCAGCTGATATTGTTCGTAGCGCTTCCATTTTAAGCGGAATTGAGAATCAGCTTTCCCTTAATGGTATGTCGTCAAAAAATAGGGTTGACGAAATGACTGGAGGAATGCTGGATTATATGGCTTGGTCAAATATTCCAAATCTTGGCGAAAATTTTAGTCTGGGAGTAGGAGTATTTGCGAGCGCTTGGGAGGATAAAATCTCTAACGCTCGCATCAGAGCAATTACGCCAGGAATGCAGCTCGGGCTTAAATATATTGATCATAGCGAAGATCATTTGGTAAGGATGGTTTATGGAAAAGTGATGGCAGGTAAGTCATTTCGGAGTGTCAGTCAAAAATCTAATCCCGTTCTTTTTTCGGATGGCGATCCGATGCTTAAAACGATTTCAATGGAAAGCGAGGATGCGATGTCCACTGGCGATCTGATGGAATTGAATGCAGAAAGTGAAGATATGAATCAGATGACACCAATAAAATCGGAGAATTATTATAGGCTCGGATCAATGCTTGGAGCTCACTATCAGTTGAATCAGAAATCAACACTCGAACTTATGAATGAAAACTGGTTTTCTTTGGGCGATAAAACAGCAATGGAAATGGATCCAACTTTTTCATTAATAGGCAGTCATGTCTATACCTCTGGAAACTGGAGCTTGAAATCAGGACTTGGTCCGCAATACGAAGACTGGAGTAAGACATGGAGATTGCATGTCGTGCCTGCGGAAATAATATACAAAGAGTTCATTTCATTGGGATTTTTTTCTGATATGTATCCTTGGAAAAAAGGCGCGATGTATGGTGGCTTGAGAAGTCGGGATTTGAATTCAATAGGAGCAGCACTTAGTTTCAATTTCGGTAAAAGCATACATGAAGGCCATGAAATCAGCAGCAAAAAAGATTGACGTAAAACTTTAAGTCAGAAACTAGTAAGGGCTATTGGGAATTTATTCCTAGTAGCCCTTTTTATTGCTCACTGAAAATTTAAAAAATTGCACGCGCTTTAGTTTTATAATTTAAGTTGACTTATGCACCTAAAATAATATAAACAAGCTTTGTTACGTAACATGCTCCGTAACAAATGCAAGAATTTGCTTAAAGGGAGCAGCCTTTACTTGTGACGTTTTTTCTGCTACCATTGTTTAGACAATTTTCAATTCACAATTTAGAATTTTTTATAACATATGGCTTCTAAAAAATCTTCAACTGATAATGCTAATAAGATAGTGATAAAGGGTGCCAGGGTTAATAATCTTAAAAATATCGATGTAAATATTCCGCGCGATAAATTCGTCGTGATTACTGGGCTTTCAGGAAGTGGAAAATCATCATTAGCATTCGACACAATTTATGCGGAAGGAAATCGCCGTTACATGGAGGGGCTGTCTTCTTACGCACGAAACTTTCTTGATCCGCAAGTGAAACCGGATGTAGATAAGATAGAAAATCTTTCACCGCCAATCTCCATCGATCAAAAAAGTGTTTCACGTTCACCGCGTTCAACAGTAGGAACGCTTACGGAAGTGTATGATTACTTGCGAATCATGTTTGCTAAAATCGGAATTCTGCATTGTCCGGAATGCGGCGCAAGTATGCAAAAACGCAGTAATAGTGAAATCTTGGATGAGATTTTGACTTTTTCTCATCACACCCAAGTAGCTATTCTCGCCAAGCCGAAGGATGCGGCAACTGGTAAGGATCTTTTGAAGCATATCGGACAACAAGGTTATGCCAGGGTGCGTTTCAATGGAAAAATGATTACAGTTGCTGAGGCAATGATGCTTGACGATTCAGAAATCCAGACTGACATTGAAATGGTTATCGATCGTATTGTTTTAGATAAGAAAAAACCGGATGTTGAACGTATGGCTGATTCGATTGAAACAGCGATGAAGATGGGCTCTAATACTATTAAGATTCTTTTTGACAATGTCGAGGAACGCAGTTATAACCAGGATTTTTTCTGTGGTCAATGTGGAGTTAAAATCAAAGAGGTTACGCCAAGACATTTTTCTTTCAATAGTCCCGAGGGTGCGTGCGACACCTGTTCAGGTCTCGGATATACATTAAAGGTGAATGAGGAATTGATAATACCAAACAAAAACTTATCCCTACTTGAGGGTGCTATTCAGCCTTGGAGTAAAGCGGGCGGAAAACTTTCCGGTCAAAGCGCTCAACTTATGACACTCAAGGACGTTGCAAAGAAATATAAATTTTCTTTGGATGTGCCCGTTAAGAAGCTGACAGCGGTTCAATTTAAGGCCGTGTTTTATGGCACTGAGGGTTTTGAGGGTGTTATTTCATCCTTAGAGAAAAAATATTTGGAGACAAAATCTGATTATGTCAGAACGGAAATTGAAAAATATATGAGCGCGCATACGTGTGGCGTCTGCGATGGCAGAAGACTTAAGAAAGAATTTTTAGCAGTGAAAGTGCAAGGATTAACTATCGATAAGATGGTTTCGATGAGTATCACTCATCTGCGAGAATTTTTTGCAGCTTCTGATAATTGGTCTGCAACGAGCAAGGAAAAGAATATTGCAGCGCCGATCATCAGGGAGGTGTTGCAAAGGTTAAGGGCCTTGGAAAATGTGGGATTGGAATATCTCAATCTTGGTCGCAGCGTGCAGACTATTTCTGGCGGAGAAGCTCAGCGCATTCGCTTGGCGGCGCAGCTTAATTCTCAATTGATGGGAATCGTGTATGTTTTAGATGAACCTTCTATCGGGCTGCATAGTCGCGACACTGAAAAACTAATCGCAACTATAAAAGATCTGCAACACGTAGGAAATTCGCTTATAGTTGTAGAACATGATGAGAGCATCATTAGAGCGGCTGATTGGATTGTGGACATGGGACCGGGTGCTGGAGAAGAGGGCGGTATTGTGGTTTTTGAGGGTGATTATAAAAAACTGATGAGCGGTAATAATTTGACCGCCCAGTATATTTCCAAAAAGAAAAAAGTTTCTGATAAGAAAAAATATCGTAGCGGCAGCGGAAAATTCATAGAAATTATCGGCGCAGCGGAACACAATTTAAAAAATGTTGACGTTAAAATTCCGCTAGAAAAATTCGTGGCGATTTGCGGCGTTTCCGGAAGTGGAAAATCAACTTTGGTGAAAAATATTTTAGCAAAAGCGCTTTCGAGACATTTTTATAACACTAAGGATTTGCCTGGAAAATACAAAAAAATAAAAGGTTTTGAATATGTAAAAAAGGTTATCAGCATCAATCAAAATCCGATCGGTAGAACGCCGCGTTCAAATGCTGCGACCTATACAGGCGTATTTTCGCACATTCGCGATCTCTTTGCAGGAGTGGAAGAAGCGAAGAACCGAGGATACAATGCAAGTCGTTTCAGTTTCAATATGAAAGGTGGTCGCTGCGAAGTATGTCAGGGCGAGGGTTCTAAAAAAATTGAAATGCATCTGCTGCCAGATATGTATGTAAAATGCGAAGCTTGCGGCGGCACGAGATTTTCCAAGAAAACTCTGGAAATTGAATACAAAGGTTTTAATATTGCTCAGATTTTAGATATGGATGTGCGCTTAGCTTTACGTTTTTTTGCTAAGCATCCTTTGATTGCGGAAAAATTGAAAACGATGGAAGATGTAGGACTGGGATATCTTAAGCTTGGACAAAGCGCAACTAATCTTTCCGGCGGCGAGGCGCAGAGAATTAAGCTGGCTACAGAGCTGGCAAGAAAATCCACGGGTAGCACGCTCTATATTCTTGATGAACCAACCGCTGGTCTGCATTTCGATGATATTCGCAGATTGCTTATCGTGCTGAATGCTTTGGTGGATAAGGGAAATTCCGTGATTGTGGTTGAGCACAATCTGGATGTTGTACGCGATGCGGATTGGGTGATTGAATTGGGACCAGATGGCGGCGATCTCGGGGGGCAACTTACATTTGAGGGTACGCCAGATAAATTAAAGAAAGATAAAAAGAGCTGGACAGCGAAATACCTCTAAGGGAAAATCTAAAATCTTAATGACAAATGACAAATAAAATCCTAAGTCCGAAATCGTAATTTAGACATTTGGATTTGGTCATTTATTTGATATTTAGATTTTGTCCCGAGGATAAGCTTGGAGCAAAACATTGAGATTTAAAATCTAAATATGCGAAGCAATTTATAAAATAAGCAAGAATATTGTTGCCACAATTGAAAATATAATATCATTCACCGCATTTCGAAATGTCCATGCTCGCTCAGGAGATCCATCTGGAAAGCGATGCACAAATTGATGAAGGCGGTATATTTTTCCTAGAAATTTAAAGTCTAGTTTCCAATAGAGTACGGTGAGGAGATCGGGAAACATCGAAATGAAAGCGCCTAGCATGATCGAGAAAAAAACTGCTGCATTAGTCTCTTGAATTCCCATTGTAAGTAGAATTATCGATATTCCACCAAAAAGATCAAATGTAACTTTCCACCAAGTGTTTTTAAAAGTAGCTTTTTTCCCTAAGTATTCTCCATGGCGAAAAATATCCATGGTATAATGAAGCGGAATCAGGATTGTGATTAAAGCAATAGGGTTTGAAACATACTTGCCAATAGCTGCACCGACGAGGGCGTGAGTGGTTAAAATCATAATAATTTTAAATTTGAAAATTTTAATTTGAAATAAAATTAAAATTTTAAATTAGAATTTGAAAATTGATTAAAAATTTTAAATTAAAAATTATAAATTCATTTTTATGAATAAAAATGGCATTCTGTATATCGTCGCTACTCCCATTGGAAATTTGGAGGATATAACTCTCAGGGCGCTGAGGATTTTAAAAGAGGTACATTTGATTGCTTGCGAAGACACACGCGTCACTAAAAAGCTTTTGAACCATTATAACATAGAAACTTCTACCATCGCTTTTCATCAACATTCTGACAACGGAAAAATTCAGAAAATAATTGAGGATTTGAAAATCGGAAAGGATGTAGCTTTAGTTACTGATGCGGGAACCCCGGGAGTTTCTGATCCTGGAAATATGTTAGTGGAAGCTGCCTATCTTGCTGACATCCAAGTGCAGCCAATTCCGGGTCCTTCCGCCATAGCCTCCATAATCAGCGTGGCGGGAATCGACATGCAGCAATTTTGTTTTTTAGGTTTTCCTCCCCACAAGAAAGGACGCGAAACATATTTCAAGAAAGTTGCAATTTCTGAGATGCCGGTTATCTATTATGAATCTCCGCACCGAGTTCTGAAAAATCTGGAACTGCTTGAACAATTCGCACCGGATAAAAAAATAATCTTAGGCAGGGAACTGACTAAAATGTTTGAACAAACGGTGCGCGGTTCAATCGGCGATGTGCTGAAATATTTTCAGGAAAATGCCCCTAAAGTGAAAGGGGAATTTGTGATAATTGTTTACTGATTAATTACGTAATTAATTACGTAATTAATTTACTTTCGAGATGCAATTTAACTTTTTACAATTTTTGTGATATAATTTTTTTAGTTCTAACTTTGAAACTGTTTCAAATTTAAATAAATAATTCAAACAAAAATGAATCGTAAAATGAAAATCATAATCGGGATATTGCTGGTGCTACTTATGATAGCGACTGGTTTGGTAATTTTTCTTGCAAAAGAAAAGCTGCCAGTCGGAAGTGCGCTTAAAAATGCTGGCACAAAAATGATCAATGGAAATGAATCGACTAGTAACACTGATGATGGGCAAAGCGTAATTTCAGAAAAAGACCTGGAAAAAAGATTTGAAGAGATGACCGCCAAGGTTGAAGCAGAGAGTGATCCGGAAAAGAAAAAAGCTATCTCCGCAGAGGAAGGAGCAAGGCTCTTTAGAGAAATGGGAATTGAATAATAATAAGTTAAAAAGAAAAATATGAAAGCTCTCTTGTTTAAATCTTCGTTTTTGAAATTATCCCTGATAGTTTTGTTGGCAGTTTTCATCGTAACTGATGACAATTTTGCATCAGCGGGATGGGTTGCTCCAACGCAACCTGCTCCTGGTGGAAATGTTGACGCACCCATAAATATCGGCGATACCGCTCAATACAGAGAAGGCGCTTTATATATTGGTGGCGGAGATGGAGATGTTAATAACGATGGAATTCTCAGTATTACCGATGTAACTACTACAAGTAATTTTTTAACTGGAAAATGGACACCCACAAAGGAGCAATTCGTGGAGGGTGATATTTCGGGAGATGGAGTTCTTGATAAGATAGATCTTCAGTTAGCTGTGGATGTCGTAATCAAGGCTCGCACTATCGAGGAAGCTCATTTCGAAGGAAAAAAACAAGCGTCTAAAGCTCTTGGAAGAACACCGGAAGGTGGAATTGTTATCGGCGGCGGCGGTGTGAAATTTGCCGACGGCTCAGTGCAGACAACGGGACTTGAACAAAGTGTTGATGCAAGTTTATGCCATGCTATTGATGCCACGAATACACAGTGTAAAGAGGGTTATTACATGAAATCGCCAACAAAATGCTGTCCATTCAATTCAAATATGGCTGCAGCCTCCGGTTCATGGTTCAAAATAGATGCCGTCACTATAGATGTGCATAATGATTTAAGAGGATGGGGCTTCAGTACTATAGATGCAAATACCAAAAAATCTTTTGTTTCATCTAAGAAAATTGTAGCCATGAAAGCTAGAGTTTCTGCTGTTAATAATGGTTTTTGCTATGCTTATTGGGGCGATGGGAATATGTTTGTTGCTACACAATCTGAAGCGTCTGCGGCTGCTGGGTGTAGAAACAATGTGAATAATAATGTATACCCAATATCTACAAACGCTAGTTGGGATACTGGTACCCCTACTTGTTCAGCAGGTTCAGGTACACTCACAGCAGTTGATATGGGAGGTGGCCCTGATGGTGGCACATCCTACCAATGTGTTATTCCGGCTCCGGCTTGGACAGCAGACAACAATGGTAATATTAATATTTGCCTGAGCGATAGTGGCGGTGGCATTGCCTTAGATTCCACCAGAGTCGGTTTGAATATACCAGCTGGAAAAACGATTTATCTCCAGGGTGCTAATACGGACGATGATCCAGGTCAGGGCGATATAGATTGCACGCTTGAAGTGCAATACGGAAACTAATAATTTTGCGAGTCATCTAAAATAAAATGAAAAACAAAATATTATTTTCAGTTCTGATTTTTACTGCCGTCTTTGGAATTTCAACATTTTTGAAGTTTCAATACGCCCAAGCCGCATCCAGTCTTCTCGGTTGGATTTGGGGCGGATCGACTGATTTAGTCGGAAATTCATCCGGGGTGGGATGGATAAGTCTCAGTAGTGGAACACCTGATGCAGGAAACGGCGCAGCATACGGCGTTATGCTGCCTGGCGGCAATGAAAATCTTACCGGATTTGCTTGGTCTTCAAATTATGGTTGGATTGATTTCAATCCACAAGAACATTGCACAACCGGAATTCCAGATACAACAAAACAGCAATACAAAGCCGCCTCTTGCAACAACCCTGATGGAAACGCTACTACAGGAGTTTCGCGCGTAGGCGATAACCTAAAAGGCTGGGCGAGAGTAGTCTCAATTGCAGAAGCTTCAGCAATTGGCAATTCTGGTGGATGGGAGGGTTGGATTCAAATGGACACAGCCGTAGCTGGATATGGCGTCAAGGTAAATCCCGTTACCAATAAACTTACTGGTTATGCTTGGAATGGTGAGGAGATTAAAAACGGCTCCATTCAAGGTTTGGGCGCATTTGCTTTTGAGATAAAAGCAAAGGTTACGCCAATGATTACATTTGCAGCCTCGCCTTCGGTTATTGATATCGTTGCAACTCCTGATTGGAAAACAAAAACGGACTTAGTTAAACTCACATGGAGAGTTGATGACGCAACTCAATGCAGTGAAAGTTGGAGTGAGGATGGTGTCACATATCAAAGCGCTGGAGAATTTAGTGAAACAGTTGTATCTCCAAGTCCGAATGTGGACAACATTACCAATCTAGATCAAAGCGCTCCAAATGTTTTTTACAAGGTTGAATGCACAAACTCTATGGGAACAACAACGGAAATTAGAAACATCTTTACGGCTTGCTTTGATTACACTTGCGGCTCTCAGGTATGTAATGCATCTTCAGTTGCTACTACCAATCCTGATGTTTGTATAAAAAAAGAATGCACGCAAGATAATCAGTGCAAAGGCAGACAAACTGGCACATGGCGAGAGGTAGCACCATGAGTTGAGTAAAATTTAAGATTCTTAAAAAATAGGCTTGTGCCTATTTTTTATTTTGTTTACTTTTTTACTTAAAACAATTTGCAGTGATTTATGAAATGTGATATAATAATATTAATTAAAAAATAAAATATGGAAATAAAAAAAGAATCCAAAAGAAAGGTTAAAAAAGCTATTAACTATCTAACTTTGGCAGCGCTTGTCTTTTTTGTACTTCAATCAGTGAGGATGGTTTCTGCTTGGACTGAGCCGACAACCAATCCTCCAGGTGGAAACATTGGCGCACCGATAAATGAAGGTACTGCCACACAAACCAAGGCGGGATATCTGAAAATTACCGGCGGGGGAACTTACGGCACGGGTGGGATTGGAATAGGTAATCAGTCATTGAATTCTAGCGGGCCATGGTTATATGTCGGCGATGCGGCCGGCAGCGTTTATGGCGGACAGGGTTTGGCAGCGCACAATATTTGGGCGAACGGATATTCTTATGGCAGTCAGTTTGTTGATGTGAATAATGGTGACTATAAGGTTGATCCATATGGAAACTCTAAATTATTCAACCTTGATCTTGATGGGGGGCTGATTACGCATGGTGAAGTTACGATAAATGGAACTGGCGGCACAACACTACTCAGTAGTATCGGTTTGGGTGGATATTTTAAAAATACCGGGGGATTGTATGCTGAAAACAATTCTGGTTACTATACATATTTGGGTTATCCAAGTTCTTCTTGGGGTGTTTATACTAATGGAAACTCTTACACGGCTGGGCAAGTACGGGGGGATGGAGGTTTTTGCATTGGAGGAAGTTGTATAGCCAGTTGGCCAACTGCTGCAAACAGTATTAACTGGGATTCATGGCAGTATGGAAACCACTATGCGAGTAATGGCAATATCTATATGGCATGGGCTGGCGACTGGATTTCCAATATTCTTGGTGGCAAGCTCTCACTAAACAATTGGCAAGGAAATCATTATAGCGGTTCTGATGGCGCTGAATACGCCGCAATTTTTTATGATGCTAATAATTCCGGTTATTATCTTGATCCAAATGGCGCATCTCAAGTTAGCACCATATATGCCAATGGTTGGTTTAGGGCACAAGGCGATTCCGGATTTTATTTCCAAGATCATGGCGGCGGATGGAATATGACTGATAACACTTGGATTAGGGCATATGGCGCGGGTAATGTTTATGCGCCAGGCGAAATGCAAGCAACAACTGTCAGGGCGAATACCCAATTTTGTATTGGAGCTAGTTGTATAAATAGTTGGCCGGTTGGTGGTGGCGGAACCATAACTGGAGGTGGAACCGCAAATTATATTCCTAAATTAACAAGTGTAACTGCGATTGGAAATTCTCAGATTTTCGATAACGGAACGAATGTGGGAATTGGAACTGCAGCGCCTGCTGCAAAGTTGAGTGTCGGTGGTAATGGTCAAGCCGGTTGGAGTATTTATGGATATGGGGGTACTGGAGTTGTTGGTCAGGGCTCTGGAGTTTCTTCTCAGGGTGTTTATGGTTTTAATCAAAACACTACCGGAGGTGCTGGAGTGGTTGGACAAGGCTTGACTGGGGTTTGGGGGGATGCACAAAATAGGGCAACTGGAATTGGTGTGTATGGTACAGCTATAAGCGGAACTGGTGGTTACTTTACCTCAGGATCGGGATACGCTCTCATTACTGGAACTGGTAATGTTGGAATTGGAACAAGTGCTCCACTTTCAAAATTGAGTATTGGTGCAGCTGGCTATGCAAATACGGCATTATATGCCAATACGGGGTCAGCATATGGAGCATATGGAGTAGGTACGAATACTGGAGTTACAGGAGAGGCTCCTCTAGTGGGTGGTACTAAGGGAGTAAATGGCGTAGGCGATTATGGTATATATGGAATGGGAAATATAGCGGGTGTTTTTGGTGATGGTACGACTTATGGTGTCTATGGGTCTAGTAATAATGCTGGCAGTACGGGTGTTTATGGAAATGGATGGGCATATGATTTTTATGCTGCAGGACCTGGCGTAAATTATGGTGCAGCTTCTTCTGGTCGCTGGAAGAAAAATGTGATGGAACTGGACAATGTTCTTGAAAAAATAAATAATATTTCAGCTGTATACTATAACTGGGATGAAGAACATGGTGGACAAAAAGACCTTGGATTTATTGGCGAAGAAGTTGGTAAGTATTTCCCCGAAGTTGTTTCTTGGGATAAAGATGCTCCAGGGTATGTTACGGGTATGGACTACTCCAAGATGACCCCTATTTTACTGAGCGCAATCAAAGAACAGCAAAAACAAATTGAAGAGCAGGATCATCAAAATCAATTATTAAAAGAAGATATTGAGAATATTAAATCACAAATCGAAGCTTTAAAAAAAATAAACAATTAAACAAGTAAAATTATGAAAAAAATCCTCCTCTGCATCCTTGTCATTCTATTCCTTGTGCCTATTGGTATCGCTATAGGTATGGCGCTTCCTAGAAAAATCACAACAAATAATTTACAACCCAAGGAAGATTCTTACCAAGCTGGCTGGAATGCAGCTAAGGAAAGATTGGCACAATCTGAAACGGGGATGTTGATCAGTTCAGATATTAGAACCATAAATGGTGTGGTTGAAAAAAATGAGGGTGGAAAACTTGAAATCAAAATTAAACCTTTAGAGCCATTGGCGGATGAGGCTTTGGATATGAGAATTGTGACGCTTAATCCTGAAACAAAGATTTATCTTTCTATGCAGAAAGATATGACCAAGTTTCAAGAAGAGATGAGAGTGTTTCGAGAGCAGATGATGACCAGTCAGCAGGATGTGAACATGACTCAACTTGAGGCTCCAACGCCATTTGAAAAAACTGAAGTAAAACTCTCGGAGCTTAAACAGGGACAACAAGTGTCGGTTACTGCGGGTGAGAATATTAAAGATAAAAAAGAATTTGTGGCTAAAGAGATAAATGTTCAGCAGAATATCGCCATGCCAAATGCTAGCCAATCTTCTGCGCAGCCAGTCGCTCCAATTGCTACACCATTACCTGATGCAATGCCACAGGCTCCAGCTGCTCCAATTGCTGCTTCTGATGTTATTCCTGCTGCTGTGGCTCCATTGGCTCAACCAGAAAACTAGTGTAATTCAGTTCAATAATATTTTTTAAAAAACGTAATGATGACGATTAAAAAAGAAGATATAATAAAAACAGTTATAATTCTTTGGTTTGTCGCTACGACTGGCTATGTTATTTTTGACCAGTATCAAGCTTTCAAGATAGGCGCGATGCAAAATTCTTATAAAACTGGTTACACGGATTCAATAATGCAGCTGATGAAGCAAACCAAGGAAAGTGGGTGCAACCCATTCGAAGTTCGCAAGGAAGACGCTAAGATACAATTAGTTGATGGAGCTTGTTTGAATAATACTGCAATGCAGCCGGAGCCAGCAGTGAAAAAATAAATTAAAGTAAACCATTGTGTCAGAAAAAAAATACAAAAAAAATATTTTAAAATTCAGTCTGTTTTTTTGTGGATTGTTCGCTCTGGTATTTGCTGTGCTGGAAAAGACAAATGCCGGTGTTATGGATAATGTTAGTGGATGGTTTTGGGGTGGCGGCAGTCAGCTCGGATCTTATCCAACAGCTGACGGCACAAATACAAATTTTGGATGGGTCAGTACGAACAGCTTGAACTGCGATTCAAACGGTGATGGACTTTCTGAGGGAATTGTGGGTTGCCCAGTTTCGGGTTCTCCTGTGGCTCAATACGGATTAGCTATACCGCTTAGCGGAGTAATTTCTGGCTACGCCTGGAGTGAAAACATTGGTTGGATTAGTTTTAATGCAGCTGATGTTGTTGGCTGTCCAGTGCCAGACCCGGTTTCTGGTTGTTCCGCGACAAGTCATGGGAGTGGAAATTTTTTGACTGGATGGGCTCGGATTATCAGCATGTGCGACGGAAGTGATGCTGATAATATTTGTAGTGCAGGCGAAGTGAACGCTAACGCCGGAGGTTGGAAAGGTTGGATAAAATTAAGTGGAACAATAAACGATGGTTCGGGTACCGCCTATGGCGTAACTATTAATTCAAGCACGCATGCTCTTGAGGGGTATGCTTTGTCCGCAAGTCCCGAGGGTGCATTCGAGTTAGGATGGCTTAATTTTAATTCACAAAGTGGAAGTGCGATAGTGAATGTTCCAACAGCAACTTTGTCAGCTTCTGCTCAATACATTACTTTATTTTCCGGTCAGTCGCTTGGCACACTTCCTTTGAATGAAAAAAAAGTTACACTATCATGGATTTTGACTGGAAATATACTTTCCTGTCAGGCAGTATGTAAATCTGGCACATGTGACCCTGTTTGGTCTGGTAATTTAGCTCTTGCACCTTTGGAGGCTAGGCAGATGGATATAGTTCCACAAGGAAGAAGCGCCGAATACCAACTGAACTGTATTGATCAATTTAATGTAGAATTGCCGCCATCTGTGCAAACTATATTTGTGGGTTGCAGAGCAAAAGCGTGCAGTTTGAATTCATGTGAAGAAGCGGACCCATTGATTCTCGCCGTTGATTATAATGCGGAATGTCTGCCAGAAGCGACTTGTTCATCAAGTGCCGACTGTTCTCCGCGTTCAACAGGACAATGGAAAGAAGTTTCACCTTTTTAAAATTCTTACAATTCTTGGTTTTCCGAAAAAGTAGTCTTAAAAAGACTACTTTTTCTATTGCTCTAAACGCTTTAACATGTATAATAAGGCTATAATCACTCGAGGAAAATGACTATGAAAAGGAGGATACAAGAAATAATTAAGAATGCTTTAAATGAAGCAAAAAAGGTTCAAAAGTGGACTGATTTTGACATGCCTGAAATCTCAGTGGAATATCCAAAGAGTGAGCAATTTGGAGATTATACTTCAAATATCGCAATGAATTTAGCAAAAAAAATTGGAGAAAATCCGATGGTTATCGCTAGTGCTCTTGCGACGGAAATCAATAGTCAGTCAGTAGCGATTGCAGAATTTGAAAAAATTGAAGTTGTTAAGCCGGGATATCTTAATTTTTACTTGGCGACTGCTTGTCTTCAAAATGTTGTAGAAAAAATTCAAGAAGAACAGAACAATTTTGGAAGTCTTACTATTGGTGAAAATGTTAAAGTTGATAATGAATTTATTTCTGCCAACCCTACTGGACCTTTACACTTGGGAAATGGCCGAGGCGGATTTTTCGGCGACTGCCTGTCGCGCATCCTGAGAAAGGCGGGATACGAGGTTACGAATGAATATTATGTCAATGATGCTGGTGGGCAAGTTGAAAAATTGGGGCATAGCGTACTTAAGGATGAGGAGGCTGTATATTCCGGGAATTACATTGATGAGTTGAATGAAAAATATGGCATGCTCGAAAATATTCGCGAAGTTGGAAAAAAAGCAGCTACGGATATTTTGGAGAATATGATCAAGAAAACAACGGTAGAAAAAATGGGGATTGTTTTCGATCAGTGGGTAAGTGAGCAAGAATTAAATGATGAGGGGTATGTTGAAAAAGCGATCGGAATACTTAAAGAAAAAGGCTTAACCTATGAGCAGGAGGGTGCTCTCTGGCTTAAATCTACACATTTTGGTGATGATAAAGATCGGGTGCTCATAAAAAAGGATGGAAAGAATGCATATATGGCAGGAGACTGTGGCTATATGCTCTATAAAATAGAAAGAGGCTACACGCGACTTATTATGGGTCTGGGCGCTGATCATCATGGATATGTTTCTCGTCTTAAAGCTGTTGCGCTAGCCTTGGGATTTAAAGGTGATTTCAGAATTATCATTTCCCAGATGGTGAGATTGGTTAAGGATGGAAAAGAAGTCCGTATGAGTAAACGTGCTGGAAACGTCGTGGATATTGATGATCTTATTTCAGAGATAGGGCATGATGTGACGAGATTTTTCTTCCTGATGTATTCTCCGGATACGCATATGAATTTCGATTTAGGGTTGGCAAGAGAGCAGTCGCAAAAAAATCCGGTTTTTTATGTGCAATACGCGCACGCTCGTATTTGTAGTATAATCTCGAAAGCGCAAGAATTGGGAGTTGAGATCGGCCATGAAAAAGATTCTGATCTTTCCCTACTTACTCATGAGCGTGAGATATCTCTAATGAAGGAAATGCATAAATTTCCAGAGCTTATAGCTGAAATTGCGGAAAGCTATGATGTGCACAAACTTCCACATAGCGCAATGAAAATGGCGGACAAGCTCCATTCTTTCTATGGAGCCTGTAAGGTTATTGACGAGGAGAAATTGCAATTAACCAGAGCTAGACTAATCCTGATAGATAGTGTTAGGATAATATTGGAGGAAACCCTACGTTTAATAGGGGTTTCTGCACCAAGAAAAATGTAGATTAAGTTTTTAAAGTTTATGCGGTTTTGAGCTTATAATTATTATAAGCCTCAACAATATGAACTTTTAACTAATATATGAGAATCGGAATAGATGCACGTTCAATCTTGAATCCGGAAAGAGGCGATGCTATTGGCGTGGGACATTATACTTATCAACTGATTCGGCATCTTTTGAAAAATGACATGGAGAATGAATATGTTATTTTCTTCGATTTTCGTGTTCGTGAAAAGGACGTTAAGAAGTTCACTAGGCCGAATGTTGAAATTAAATTCTTTCCATTTTCTGATTATAAGAAATATCTCCCTGGCGCATATAGCGAGATTTTGGGATTAGCTACTCTTCAGAAAGCGAAGTTGGATGTCTTACATGCCACTTCTGCCTTGAATCGAATACCCTCTGGATACAATGGCAAGACCGTCGTAACTTTTAATGATATGTCGGTTTTCAATATTCCTCAATATTTACCGACACTAAAACGTGCTCGCAGCAAGACTGTTGCGCGCATGATGGCTAAAAAGGCAGATAATATAATTGCCGTTTCAGAAGCATTGCAGGCTGATCTGTTTAAGTATTTAGATGTTAAAGATGAGAAAACGAGTGTGATTTATCCTGGTTTGGATGAAAGATTTTTTGAAGTATCAGAAAGAGACACTTCAAAGATTTTTGGAAAATACGACATTTCCAAAAAATACATTTTGTTCCTCGGCACACTGGAACCTTCGAAGAATATCACGCGTTTGCTTGAGGCTTTTGCGAAATTTAAAAATCAGCAGAAGCAGAAAAATTCCGGAAAGTTTGACTACCAGCTAGTATTGGCCGGGAAGCGCGGATGGCTTTCACAAGAATATTTGCAAATAATTAAGGATTTAGGGTTGGTAAAGGACGTTGTTTTTACCGGCTATATTATTGGGGATGAACTTGTGCCGCTTTTTCGTGGAGCTGAATTTTTTGTAATGCCTTCATTGTATGAAGGATTCGGAATGACTGTTCTTGAAGCTTTTGCAACTGAAACTCCGGCCATCTTATCTCGCGTTGCATCACTTCCTGAATTGGCTGATGGCGCTGCACATTTCGTAAATCCGCATGACGTCAATGATTTGGCGGCAGCAATGTATTTGTTTGCTGATGACGATTCTTTGCGAGGACAATATAAGTCCAAGGGACTTGCGCAAGCTAAGAAATTCAATTGGGATGATACGGCCAGAAAGACTTTGGATATTTACAAAAAGACTGCAGGTAAATAGTAAAGGAAAATCTAAAATCTAAATAACAAATGCCAAATAAAACCTAAAAATTCAACCAGTGGATTATGAGGCATTGGGATTCAAATCATTTATTATCAAGCGAAGCGAGCGAAATGAAAAATTAATATTTTCCATTTCCGAGCAAGCGTAGATATCAAAGGGTATAATACCTCGCAGCTCTGCTGCGTGAAGCCCAAAGGGTCCAGGGCTCTGCTCTGGGGTATAATACCTTTTATTTGAAATTGAGATTTTGACATTGAGATTTAAGGTGTTATTATATTAGAAAGGCTATGATGAGGTAATCACCTTGGAGCTATAAGAAGAAATCCGCAAGGAAATTAGAACTTATCGGGTAAGCCCGTAACAGCTAGAATTAAGGGCTGTTAGCTTCATTAGCTCCATTAGCTTCATTAGAAAATGCATTTTTCTAAAAGCTAAAAGCTAAAAGCTAAAAGCTGAACTAAGGTGGTACCACGCTTGTTGCGATGAAGCCTAGGCGGAATCGGAAAAGTCGTCCTTATGCGCGTTTTGCGTATGGGGATTTTATTTTATAATTTTCAATTTTCAATTTTCAATTTTCAATCAATATTCAATTTTGTAATGATTTAATTTTTTTCTGCCAGAGTTGGTGGAAAGAAATTAAGTCATTGGAAACCTGCCTGCCGGTAGGTAAGATTGTTTAGAAATTAAAAATTGAAAATTAGAAATTATTAGTATATGTTTAAAAAAGTTGATCCAAAACAATCCCTACCAGAAATGGAGAAAGAGATTATAAATTTTTGGCAGAAAAATAAAATTTTTGAAAAAAGCTTGGAAAACCGTAAAGATTCTCAGGAATATACTTTTTTTGATGGTCCTCCGTTTGCTACCGGAACGCCGCATTACGGACATATTGTAGCTTCAACAATGAAAGATGTCGTGCCTCGCTACTGGACTATGCGCGGATTTTATGTGGAAAGAAAATGGGGTTGGGATTGTCATGGCTTACCGATTGAGAACATTGTGGAAAAAGAATTGGGTTCAAAAAGTAAAAGTGAGATTGAAAAATTGGGCGTTGAAAAGTTCAATGAACTCTGTCGCAGCAAAGTTTTAAAGTATGTTGATGATTGGAAAATTGTTGTTTCTCGCATGGGTCGCTGGGCTGATATGGATAATGCATATAAGACTATGGATCTTGCTTATATGGAATCTGTTTGGTGGGTTTTTAAGGAATTGTGGGATAAGGACTATATTTATGAGGGTTATCGTTCAATGCATGTTTGTCCGCGCTGCGAAACGACACTTTCGCAAACAGAGGTTAGCGAGGGTTATCTGGATATTAAAGACTTATCGGTCATTGCAAAATTTCAGCTCGTAAGTGAACCAGGCGTCTCAGTGCTTGCTTGGACAACGACCCCTTGGACCTTGATAGGAAATGTTGCGCTTGCAGTAAATCCTGAGATTGATTATGTATACGTGGAAACCGTAACTCTGCAAAAAGATGGGGAATTTAAAGATGAAGTTTTTATAGTCGCTAAAGATTTGGCACCGAAACTTTTTGCCGACAAAAAATATGAAATCGTGCGCACATTTAGCGGCGCGCAATTAGTCGGAAAAAAATATAAACCGCTTTTTGATTATTATCAGAATCCTGACCTTCCAAATTTTGCTAACGGTTGGCAGGTGGTAGCGGGTGATTTCGTGGGCGCTGAGGATGGAACAGGAATCGTGCATATCGCGCCGGCATTCGGAGAAGATGACCTTAATTTGGGCAAGACTTTAGATTTACCATTTGTGCAGCATGTCGGTATGGATGGGGTTATTAAAAAAGAAGCGGGTGATTTCGCCGGACTACATGTCAAGCCAATGGGAGATCATACCACGACCGATGTGGAGATCATTAAATATCTCGCAAAAAATGCTGCGCTGTTTGCAAAGGAAAAATATGAGCATTCATATCCTCATTGCTGGCGCTGCGATACGCCGCTGATAAATTACGCGACTAGTTCTTGGTTCGTGAAAGTAACTGATATTAAGCCTTCGGCCTTGGAATTGGCAAAAGATATTCATTGGTCACCTGAAAATATCAAGGAAGGACGTTTTGGAAAATGGCTGGAAGGCGCGCGCGATTGGTCAATTTCGCGTCAGCGTTTCTGGGCTTCTGTGATTCCAATTTGGAAATGTCAGTGCGGGGAGATGAAAGTTTTTGGTTCAGTCATTGAACTTGAGGCAGCAAGTGGAGAAAAAATTACCGATCTTCACAAGCATGTCGTGGATAAAATTGAAATTCCTTGCGAAAAATGTGGAGAGAAGATGCACCGTGTGCCAGATGTTTTGGATACCTGGTTTGATAGCGGCTCGATGCCGTATGCGCAGCAGCATTATCCTTTCGAAAATAATGAGAAATTTGAAAAGAATTTTCCTGCGGATTTCATTGCTGAAGGTGTGGATCAGACGCGCGCTTGGTTTTATTATCAGCACATCATTGCCACCGCAATCAAACAATCTCCGGCTTTTAAGAATGTGATTGTCAATGGAACGGTTTTAGCTGAGGATGGGAAAAAAATGAGTAAACGCCTGGCGAATTATCCTGATCCCATGTTGATGTTTGATAAATACGGAGCAGATTCTATAAGATTTTATCTGATGTCCTCACCAGTTGTTGCTGCGCAAAATTTGAATTTTTCAGAAAAAGATGTGGCTGAACTTCAGCGGGGAATGTTCCGCATGCTTTGGAACAGCTACGCATTCTTTGTTCTCTATGCAAATATCGACAAATGGGAACATAAAGATTATTTCCAGCATTCAAATGCAACTAATTTGCTGGACCGCTGGATCCTTTCAGAACTTAATACCTTGGTAGTTGCCGTTCATGACGGCATGGAGGCTTATGAACTTAATAAGGCCGTGAGAGCATTTCCAAAGTTTATTGATGATCTTTCCAACTGGTATGTGCGCAGATCTCGTAAACGTTTTTGGAAAAGTGAAAATGATAGCGACAAGGACAGTGCATATGCTACGTTGCATCACGTGCTAGTGACGCTTTCGAAAATGTTAGCGCCATTCTCTCCATTTATTTGTGAGGAAATTTATAAAAATCTTACCGGCAAAGAGTCGGTGCATCTTGCTGATTTGCCGACAGGTGATCGTCATCATGTGGATGAACTCTTGAATGATGAAATGCGCAGAGTGCGAGAAATTGTAACTGAAGGCTTACAGCTCCGCGCGCAAGCTAAAATGAAAGTCAGACAGCCGCTTGCTAGTGCCACACTTAAAGGTCTGTTTGATGATGAGTTGATGCATATCATCAGGGAGGAACTGAATGTTGCCAGATTGTTAGTTGATGCTCGCCAGGAGGAAAAAGTTGTGCTTGACACTGTTCTGACGGAAGAACTTGTTCAAGAAGGACATGCAAGGGAGCTCGTTCGCTATATTCAAGAACTGCGAAAAGAAGCGGATTTTGAAGTTGACAATAAAATTAAAGTATGGTATAATGGAATGTCGTCAGTATTCTTAGCTTTCGGAGAACTTATCGCCAAAGAAACCCTTGCAGAAAGCTTAAATGAGGGTGATGGTGAAAGCGAAGATATTAAAAAAGTGATTACCGTGGATGGTCAGGAAGTTGAATTATTCTTGAAAAAGGTTTAAAATAGAGGCAGTTCCTTGCTTTTTAATCTAATCTAAAGGAGGAAGTATGCCATGACAGATGATGATGTAAAAAAGTTCGCAAGTGACCACCATGAGTTCGATAAAGCGATGCCAGTGCGAGAGAGAATTGTTTTGACGATTGTCATACTGCTTATCGTTCTTGGAGGTTACGGAATCAATCATCTCCTGAAGCATTTATGAAAGCCGGCGCCCTTGAAACACAGGGCGCTTTTTAAAACTATACAAAATACGAGATACGAGATACGATTACGAAATGGAATATAAATACACAGGAATTATCTTGAATAAGCGTAACGTTGGAGAAATGGATCGAATTTATACGATTTATACTCTTGAGGGAGGAAAAATAAGAAGCTTGGCAAAAAGTGTGAGAAAATCTCAGGCAAAATTAGCAGCTTCCTTGGAGAATGTAACCATGGCAGACATCACTATCGCTAGGACGCGCGGTTTGGGAAAAATTACAGGCTCGATCGTGGAGCAGAACTTCAGCGAGCTAAAGCGGGATTGCGATGCGCTGCTAGAGACTTTCTTGGGGCTTTCAATTTTTGATAAATTGGTTGATTTTGAAAATCCGGATCCTGCGGTTTTTCAGATTTTGAAAGATTATCTGGAAGCGGTAAATGAGTGTGCTCAAAAAAAGGTTACCGAGAAATACGTCTTGCTTCGTCTGGCCTTCATAACGAAGCTGCTTAATGCTTTGGGATATGCAATAGAAGTTTCAGCCTGCGTAAGCTGTGGTAACATGTTATCTGAAAATTTTCTTAGTTTCAGTGCGAAGCATGGTGGAACACTTTGCAATAAATGCTCAAAAGATAATTTAGAAAATTGTCTGCCAATTGGTGCGAATGCGATTAAATTGCTTAGGCTTTTTTTATCCCATCGCATGAATGTGATTAAGAAAATTAATGCTGAAAGTAAGGACTGCGATAGTGCGCGATTGGCGCTGGATGAATTTTTGAGGTGGAATATTTAAGCACAAAGCACACTGTATTTGCTTAATTTTTTTAATGCACTATTTCGTGGTATAATGTTATAAAGAATAAAAATAAAATATAAAAATATGCCTCTTGATAATCTCAATAAGGAACTTTACAGTCAGACTGCAGATAAAGCGATTAATCGCGAACATGAGCGCAGTGAGTATGATCCTTTGTCTGGCCCCAGTGGTGCACCTAATCCCTTTGAAGGCCAGGAAAAATGGAATCAACCGCAAAAGGGTCTAACACCCTCGGGAAAAAAGAAACTCTGGATCGGTCTTATAATCTTAGGTTTGATTCTTTTGGCTATTGGGGGAGCTTACTTTTATAGCTGGTGGACAAAGAATGCTTTTCATCAAGATCGCGTTGAAATATCTTTTGTGGGCCCTAAGGAAGCTGATAGTACTCAGCAGGTAAAATACGGAATTCATTATAAGAATAACAATAGAGTTGCACTTAAAGGTGTAATACTTCAGCTTCATTATACTGAGAATTTTCAGCCGACTGATAATGTAAACTTGAAATTTCTTAGTCCTTCGGCAAGTAAAATTTTTCTTGGGGATATAAAGCCGATGAGTGAAGGAGAGGTTGATCTGAGGGGTATTTTTTATGCACCTAAGGATTTTCCAGTTTATTTAAATGTAGAAATGCTATTTACTCCATCGAATGGAAATAGTGAGCTTAAGATGGAGAATCAGATTGGCGTAAACATCGCTACGGCACCTGTGATTTTGGATATTTCTGCGCCGCAAAAATTGGTAAGCGGGGATATCATGGAATATGAAATCAATTATGAAAATCTTGATTTTAGGCAGATGAATGGCGCTCAAATCAGAATTGATTTTCCGCAAGGATTCCAGATGAACAATGCTGAGCCAAAACCTTCCGAGAAAGATATTTATTGGTATTTGGGCAATCTAGAATCTGGTCAGTCAGGCAAGATTAAGATACAGGGTCAAATTAATGGAGAAAATGGCGAAACTAAGCAGATAACTGCCTCTCTTGGTCGCATGGGTCAAAGTGGTGAATTTATTGTGTTCAATAAGCAGGAGCAAAACACTCTTATTGTCACCCCAGTCCTTGACGTGAAGCAGTCTTTGGAGGGACGATCTGATAATAATATTGCTGCAGGAGAAATTTTAAAATATAAGATTTCTTATTACAATACCGGTGATATCGGGTTGAGGGATGCGATTATTTCTGCAGAAATTAAGGGAGAAATATTGGATTTTTCCAAGATTCAAACTTCAGGAGGTTCTTTTGATGCAGCCAAGGGTCTTATAACTTGGAAAGCATCAGATGCTCCCGGTCTTGCAAATATCGCGCCTAAGACAGGTGGAAGTGTTTTATTTTCTATTCCTGTTAAAGATATTATTGTGATAGAAAACAAATTGGATAAAAATTTCATAGTTTCTTCGATTGCAAAAATTGATTCACCAGATATTCCTACTCCGATCGATTCCAATAAGATTATCGATACTGATAGAATGGAATTAAGGCTTGCATCGAAAGTGCTTTTTGAATCAAGAGGCTATTATAATGATACAAAAATTCCAAATACTGGACCTATTCCGATGGTTGTCGGCACAGAAACCACTTTCACGTTGCATTGGCTGATAACAAACATTTCTAATGATATAAAAGATGTTAAAGTGATGGGCTCATTACCATCAGGTGTGCGATGGACTGGAAAAATTTTCCCACTTAATGATAAAATCAGTTATAATGAAAGGACTAACCAACTTGTTTGGGATGCGGGAGATGTAATTGCAGGAAGTGGGATTTTAATGCCGCCGCGTGAAATTATTTTTCAGGTGGGTGTAACTCCACAGATAAACCAAGTTGGTCAGCCTATTCAACTTCTAGGCAAATCTTCTTTCGTAGCTAAGGATGGCTTCATTAACAAGGATATCGTACTTCAAGGTGAGGCTAAAGATACGCAATTAGCTGAAGACTCAGCAGTTGGATATGCAAATGGAAAAGTAGCAAGATAGTATCTAAAAATAAGTTGAGTGTTTACAAGTAGTTTTTTACGTGTACAATAGGATAGATGCTTGAAATAATCTCAACAAATGAAAATAGTCGAACCGGACACTTGACCACGAAAAGCGGAGTTATAAAAACCCCGTTTTTTATGCCGATCGCTACCAAGGGAGCTGTTAAAAATCTCACAACTCATGATTTACTAGATTTAGGTGCCCAGATAGTTCTTGGTAATACTTATCATCTCTGGCTTAGACCAGGCGACGGACTTATCGCAAAAGCAGGAGATTTGCATAAGTTCATGAATTGGCAAGGGCCTATTCTTACTGATTCCGGTGGGTATCAAGTATTTTCTTTAGGTGCTAGAGCCAAGGAGAAATATGGAACAAGTGGCGTTAAGCTTTCTGAAAAAGGCGTAGAATTTTCAGATCCCGTAAATGGATCAAGACATTTCATGTCTCCAGAGAAATCAATCGATATTCAGCTTAATTTAGGCAGCGATATGATAATGGTGCTTGATGAGTGCCCACCCTTTCCTTGTTCTTACGAATACGCTAGGGAATCTATGGAGCTGACTTTGAGATGGGCAAAAAGATGCAAGGACTATTTTGAGCGGAAAGTAATTTCCAAGTCTCAATTTCCAATTTCCAAACAAATTCAAAATTCAAAATTAAAAATTAAAAATTCAATCGATAGACCGCTTCTGTTTGGTATTATTCAGGGAAGTGTGTATGAGGATTTACGAAAAGAATGTGTGCAACGGTTGGTTGAGATTGGTTTTGATGGATATGCGATTGGCGGTGTGGCTGTGGGAGAACCAAGAAAGCATCTTTATGACATTTTGGACTGGGTAGTTCCGCTGCTTCCAGCCGATAAGCCGAGATATTTAATGGGATTAGGTAAGCCGGAAGAGTTAGTTAGGGCGGTTCGCTGCGGCATGGATATGTTTGACTGCGTTATTCCGACAAGAGAGGGAAGGCATGGACGACTTTTTGTTTGGAAAAAAAATGTAGACTCTCTCGAAGACGGTTTTTATGAAACAATAAACATTGCTAATGAAAAGTTTACTGAAGATTTCACACCGATTGACTCAGCTTGCAGTTGTGAGGCTTGCAAGAGCTATTCAAAAGCATATTTGCATCATTTACTGAAAACCAATGAGCCCTTGTTCTTGAAGCTTGCTTCGGTTCATAATCTGACTTTCTATCATGAATTGATGGATAAATTGAGAAATTTTGATTAATATCGAATTAAAAATATCATTTATTTATTAAAATTCTGGCGCAGCCAGAATTTTAGTTATCCGGAATGCTATTAGGCAAGTATTTTGCAGAATCCAACAGTGCGGATTGTATTGATGTTGAAAGAATAAATATGTATACGGCGTATAAACATGATGGGTAAGTTTTTGGCAATTTTAATAATTACTATTTATCAAAAACTCCTTAAGTTGAGGAATAATTAATAATTTGATGCGAATGATACGAATTCCATCCGATTCCAGTATCGGAATCGATTACATTCGTAGATTCGAATCATAAAAACAAATGGCAAAACAAGTTACAGAAGGTGCAAATTTTGTGCAAGTAAACAATTTCTTAAAGACGGTTTCTGACGTGAACCGTTTGAGGATATTGTTTGTTTTGGGCAATGGAACAATGAATGTTACAGATATCCACAACAAGCTTAAGCTTCCGCAAAATCTAACTTCACATCATATTTCCAAGCTTAAAGCTATGGACCTATTGAATGAAAAACGCGAAGGGACTTTCCGTCACTACAGCGTGAATACTAAAAAGCTTCGAGAATTTAATAAAATGTTTAAAGAGCTCTTTAGTTTATAGGACTTAGGTTTTTGGCAGAATTCCTGACTTTATCCACTCATGATACTTCTCGTGAGTGGATTTTTTGCATTCATTGGTTGAAAATGTTCCGAGTTTATTTTAGAGGAATATCAGCTGTTCAGATTTGGATTTCTATGTTATTATTAAATAAATTATTGCTGTTGAATCTAGTTGTGATTCAATTTAATAAAAACAAAACAAATAAAAAGAAAATAAATAAAAATGGTTGAACCGTGCATAAAAGTTGATCAATTAAGGGTTATTTATAACAAGGGAAAGTCCAATGAAGTACGTTCATTGGACGGTGTTAGTGTGGAAATTTATCCTGAAGAATATATAATCATCTATGGTCCGTCCGGCTGTGGAAAGTCAACATTACTTTATGGTATTTCGGGATTGCAGGCGCCTTCATACGGAGACGTGGTTGTGCAAGGAAAAAATCTGGCACAAATGTCGAAGCGCGAAAAAGTTGAGTTTCATCAAACCAGTATCGGGATGGTTTTCCAGGCTTTTTATTTGATTGAAACGTTAACAGTTTTGGATAATGTTTGCTTGCCTAAAGTTTTTCGCGGAGAGGGTTTAATAGAGCGACGAGCGAAAGCAATGGACCTATTGAGACGTTTTGGTATTTCTGAACAAGCTGACCGCTTCCCGGCGCAACTTTCTGGAGGACAGAAGCAGCGCGTTTCGATTGCGAGAGCATTGGTGAATAATCCTGATATCATTCTTGCTGATGAACCAGTGGGAAATCTTGACAGTGAATCTGCCCAGAATGTACTGGATATTTTCAAGGAGATTAATGGCACAGATAAAAAGACACTGATAATGGTTACGCATAATCCTGAACATCTTGTTTATGCTGATAGAATCATCCATATGAAAGATGGTAAGAAAGTTAGTGAGGAAATCAATCATGATAAGCGTCCAAAAGAAGCTTTGAAAGAAGAGATAGCTGCTACTCCAGAGGAAATTTCAGGAGAATTGAAGTTGCTGATGCGAACATTTAAAAATCTTTCCTTGCAGCAAGTTGGTGTGCTGCTTATTCCTTTCAAGGCTAAGCAACTGCTTTCGCATGTACTCTCTGAACTTAGTGAGGAGCAGGTAGGAACCGCTGAAAATCTTTTGAAAGAATTTTTATTTAAAAATATCGATAGCAGTAGTTTAAGTGAGAAATTAGATTTAGATTTTGATAAAGGTGGTGCGGGCTGGAACAAGTTGAGAGCGCGGACATTTACTGAAAGAGTGAATCGAATCATGAAGCAGACTGAAATTCTAAATAGTGAACAGGAAACTGCATTGGTTGAATTTTCAAACTATCTTTCCGATACGCATCATTTGAAATTTGATGACGATGTTCTTTTACGCTTTAGGTCGTTTATTAAGCTGCGTATAGAAAATAAAATAGACAGATTTGGTCTGCAACAAAGGCTGGATGCTCCTAAATCTCTAGGTGGCGTGGGGTTATACAAGGGAACTGCTGAAAAAGTCGTGCGAGAAGTTGAACTTGTTATGCTTTTAAAATATTCAGCATAGGCGTTCAGGAGTTTGAAAATTAGAAATTGAACTATATACTATGAAATTTGTAGACTTATTTAAATTATCAACCCGCATGTTTAAAGCGCGAACCTCGCGTACGCTTTTAACTGTGCTTGGTATGAGTATCGGTATTGGTGCGATTTTATTTCTGGTTTCGCTTGGATATGGTCTGCAAAAAACTTTGCTTGAAAAGATTACAACTTCAGATTCACTTTTAACTCTGGATATTTCGGAGGCAAAATCAGGAATAGTTACCCTGAATAAGGAAATGATAAAGAAGATCGAGGTCATGTCTGGCGTCGAAGAGGTGAGTCCTGCTTTCCAGATTACCACACAGGGTCATTTGGAGGATCTTTCTGCGGATTTGGTTACCATAGGTTCGAAACCATCTTTTTTGAAACTTGGTGGATTTAAGCCAAGTAAAGGAAATCTATTGAGCGAGGATAATCAAAATGGCATCGTAATTAGTAGCGCGGTGGCACAAGTTTTTGGTAAAACAGTAGACGAAATGATGGGAAAGGAGATGTCATTTTCGTTCTTTGTGCCTAGGGCCGAATCTGTTGAAATTGCTAACCCTGAAGCAGCAGAAGATAGCGATGCTCAAGCAGAAAGTGAATTTAGTAGGGTTGATAGTCAACGTAAATATATAATCACTGGCGTCATTGATGGTGAAGATAATATCGTATATATTAATGCCTCATCACTTGATGATTTAGGGATTGATCGCTATGGTCAGGTTAAAGTAAAAACAAGCTCCAATGGGGAGATGGGTTTGATTCGAGATACGATTTTGGAATATGGGCTTTTGGTTTCATCGCTTTCTGACACAGTTGATCAAGCAAATCAAATATTTAAAGTTGTGCAGATAATCTTGATGCTCTTCGGAATTATTGCTTTAGTGGTTTCCGCAATCGGTATGTTTAACACTATGACTATCACGCTCCTTGAGAGAACGGAAGAGATTGGAATTATGAAATCAATTGGGGCTTCGGATCTTTCCATATCCGTGATGTTTTTTATGGAGTCCGCAATTATGGGATTTTTGGGAGGATGTATGGGTGTGACGATCGGCTGGCTTGGAGGTTTGGTATTTAACACTGCAATAAATTTGGTTGCCACGCGTTTTGGGGGACAAAGTGTCAGTTTGTTCTATTCGCCACTCTGGTTCGTGTTGGCGATCTTGGGTTTCTCAGGCGTTGTGGGATTCATGACCGGTTATGTTCCAGCTCGTAGAGCCAGTAAAATTGATCCTTTGGACGCGCTCAGATACAAGTAGGACTTACAAGAATTTTCAATTTTCTTCCCTTTGGATAAGCTTAGGCAAAATTCACAATTTTCAATATTCACAATTTTCAATAAATTTTCAAAATTCACTGCAAATTGAAAATTGAGCATTGTGAATTTATTAAGGTGCAAAATGTTGCTTCAAAATTCATTTGTGTGTATAGTTTATTGAGCAATATTAATACTCGGTATATATGAATTTACTCTTTGGAAAACCTGTAGCGGACAAGATTTTATCCCATTTGAAAGATGAGATTGCTTTGACTGCGAAAAAACCTGGCTTGGCTGTAATTTTGGTAGGGAATGATAAGGCTTCACAAATTTATGTTTCCTTGAAAGAGAAAAGAGCTCATGAGATTGGTATGAATTTTTTCCGCTACGATTTGGCTGAGCATACTTCGCAAGCAGAAATTATTGAAAGAATTGAAAAATTCAATAATGACAATATAGTCAATGGTATAATCGTGCAACTTCCACTTCCGAAACGCTTTGATACGGAAAAAATAATGAAAAGTATAGCGCCGGAAAAAGATGCAGACGGATTTCATCTGGAAAATACTGAAAAGTTTTTACGAGGAGAGAGCGGAATTATGCCAGTTTTTCCGCGTGCCATTATCAGAATTCTGGAAAGTACTGGTGAAAATTTGATAGCAAAAAAAGCTGTGGTGATTGCTAATTCCCAGGAATTCGGTGGCATTATGGTTGCCGCATTGCACAAAAAAGGTTTAGAGGCTGAATACCTCATCGCGACTGAGATTCTTTCGAATCTCAGGAATATTGAGGCTGCAGATGTCGTGGTAAGTGCTGTGGGCTCGCCAGGGCTCTTGAGGGGTCAGATGTTTAAAAGTGGCTCCATAATTATTGACGGAGGGATTGAAAAGGTTGGCGAACATGTGTTTGGCGATGTAGATTTTGGCTCAACAGAAGCTCTTTCTGGCTGGATTACTCCTGTTCCGGGTGGAGTGGGACCTGTGACTATTGCTTGTCTTTTAGAAAATGTTTTCTTGGCATTTGAGGCTCAACAAAAGGAATAATAAATCAAATATTCCTTGCTAAATCACTGAAAAACCGCTAAAATATAGAAAAGCGGTTTTTAATCATTCAATCATTTGAACATTTAAGCAGTTAAAGCAATTTTGATTCTTTAATGAATCTTGCTTGTATGTTTATATGATTAAATGTTTATATGTTATATGAAATACGAACCAAAAAACATTGAAAAGAAATGGCAGGACAGATGGTCGGGTCAAGCCTCTTTGTCGGAAGCTCAAGAAAATTCTGATAAGCCGAAATTTTATTGTTTAGATATGTTCCCATATCCTTCAGCTGCTGGTCTTCATGTTGGGCACGTCGAGAATTACACGGCAACAGATATTTATTCTCGCTTCAAAAGACTTTCTGGTTTCAATGTGCTTCATCCGATTGGTTGGGATGCTTTCGGTCTTCCGGCGGAAAATTTTGCTATCAAAAATGGAACTCATCCAAACGAAACAACGCATCAGAACATCAAGAATTTCACCAAGCAAATCGGCAGCTTGGGACTCTCCTATGATTGGTCTCGAGAGATTGACACTTCAAGTCCTGAATATTACAAATGGACACAATGGTTTTTCTTATTTCTGTACAAGAATGGTTTGGCATATAAGAAAAAAGCCAAGGTTAATTGGTGCGATTCTTGCATGACTGTGCTCGCTAATGAGCAAGTGGTGGATGGTGCTTGCGAACGCTGCAAAAATCAAGTTGTCCAAAAGGATTTAGCGCAATGGTTTTTCAAAATCACAGATTTTATCGAGGACCAAGAAAGTGAGAATGGAAAAGTAGCGGGTCTTATAAGTGGCTTGGATGGAATTGATTGGCCGAGTTCAACCAAGCTTGCGCAGAAAAACTGGATCGGAAAAAGTGAAGGTGTTGAGTTTAAGATGCAAATAATCGGAGATGATAAATTTGTCGAAGTATACACAACTCGTATCGATACCGCATATGGAATAACATATGTGGTGCTTTCTCCTGAACATAAGCTGATTCAGGAATTGAAAGGGAAAATCATGAATTTTGCTGAAGTTGAAAAATATTTGGAAGGCGCTAAAAAGAAAACAGACTTGGAGAGAATGGAGGCCAAAGAAAAAACTGGCGTTGAACTGCAGGGTGTGAAAGTGACCAATCCGTTCAACGGTGGAGAGGTAGCATTATTCGTGGCCGACTATGTTCTTAGCCAATATGGAACAGGCGCAGTTATGGCGGTTCCGGCTCATGATGAAAGAGATTTTGAATTTGCCAAAAAATATAATCTTAATATCAAGGAAGTGATTTCCGGCGGAGAAATTTCAAATGGGGCATTCACGGAAGATGGTATATTGATAGCTTCCGGAGATTACACAGAATTGAGTTCAGCTGATGCTCGATTGAAAATGGGGGAATGGTTGGAAAAAGAAGGGCTTGGAAAGAAAAAAATAAATTATCGTCTTCGCGATTGGCTGGTTTCACGTCAAAGATATTGGGGAGCTCCTATTCCGATTATTTATTGTGACAAATGCGGAGAGGTTGCGGAAAAAGAAGAAAATCTTCCAGTAATGCTTCCGACTGATGTTGATTTCAAACCTACAGGTGAATCTCCGCTTGTAAATTCCAAAACTTTCCATGATGTGAAATGTCCAAATTGTGGAGGTCAGGCAAGGCGAGAGTCAGATACGATGGATACTTTCGTTTGTTCGTCATGGTATTATTTGAGATTTGCTGATCCGAAAAATAAAAAAGAATTTGCAGCTAAGGAAAACATCGAGAAATGGATGCCTGTTGATTTGTATATGGGAGGAGCTGAGCACACAGTTCTTCATCTTTTGTATGCACGTTTCTTCACGAAGGCTTTGAAAAAATTTGGCTATGTCAATTTTGATGAACCATTTTTGAAACTTCGACATCAGGGAATGATTATGGCTGCTGATGGAAGAAAGATGTCAAAATCACTGGGAAACGTTGTGAATCCTGATGAAGTTGTGGCTGAATTCGGCGCCGACGCACTCAGGTTGTATGAGATGTTCATGGGTCCTCTTGAAGAAAGCAAGGCATGGAATACTCAGAACATAATCGGACTGAAAAGGTTTTTAGACAGGATATTTGAATTTGTTACTAGAGACAAAGAGCGAGATCCAGAATGGTTTAAATTATGGCTTAATATTGATGCCTGGAATTCCAACAAAGGACCCACTCCTACTTCGTTAAAAGTTTTATTAAATAAAACCATCAAAAAAGTTACAAGTGACATTGAGAATTTTAGGTTTAATACGGCTGTGAGTCAGTTGATGATTTTGCGAAATGGCTTTTATATGATTGATCAAGGTGACGAAAACGATTTTATAAAAACTGGTAGTGAATCTAAATCTATAACACTTATAACTATTGATGATTTTGAAAAATTTTTGATTATGTTGGCGCCGTTTGCACCACATATTGCAGAAGAGATTTGGCAGGAACTTCTTGAACATAAGGAATCAATTTTCTTGCAATCTTGGCCTAAGGCAGACCCGGATTTTTTGAGAGATGAGGAAATTGAAATGGTTGTTCAAATCAATGGGAAAGTCCGCGAGCGCCTAATGGTGGCCGCAGATGTGACAGAGGATGAGATCAAAGAAACTGCACTTGAAAATGAAAAGGTGAGAGTTTTTACTGATGGTAAGGAAATAAAAAAGATTATCTTTGTCCCAGGAAAGCTTATCAATATTGTGGTTGCGTAGTGGTTTTTGTTGAAATTTGCTCGGATGCCTTTTTCTTTTTATCACCGAAAAACAATTGCAACCTTTGAAAATTTAACGCCAAGGAATCTTGTTTATAGTGAAAAAAGAAAAATCATCCTCACTTCACTTTCGTATTTTGCATTCTGAATTCGCACTGTGGAGTGCGTTTCAAAATTGCAGTGAGAGAGCGTAAAAATTACTTCGCGGAGCAATTTTCAAAAATTGCGGAGGCGGTTAGGAATTTTAGCTGTCGAGCGTCGCAATTTTGACAGCACGCAACTGGTGCGAGAGTTTTCTTTCCTCCAGGTTTCTTTTGCGGAAAAAGAAATGTGGAAATAAAAATTTTTGACTACTTTAATACTAAATTACGAAAATAAAATGCAATTAGTCATCTTAGCGGCTGGCCGTGGAACTCGCATGAAAGATCTGACAGACGATGTTCCCAAGCCCATGCTTGAAATAAATGGTAAGCCAATTTTGGCTTATAAGTTGGAAGCACTTCCCAGGGAAATTGATGAGGTGATTTTTGTGATTGGTTATTTAGGTAACCAAATCCAGCAATATTTCGGGGACTCTCATGCGGGAAGAAAAATTTCCTATGTTGTTCAGTCTGAGCTTAATGGAACTGGAGGCGCCGTCCAGCTGGTTCGGGATATGATCAAGGATGATTTTCTGGTAATGATGGGCGATGATCTATACATTAAAAATGATATAAGTAAGATTTTAAAGCATGACCTTGGAATTTTGGCGCTGGAAGTTGAAGACTCAACAAAATTTGGAATAATATATTTAGATGCGAAAGGAAATCTTTTGGAGATAATTGAAAAGCCGGAAATTGCAGGACCAGCTTTGGCAAATATTGGGCTTTATAAATTAAATAAAAAGTTTTTTGATTATCCCTTGGTTGCAATAAATGAGCGCGAATATGGCCTGCCTCAAACCATAGTTTCGATGGCAAAAGATTTTCCAATTAAGATTGAAAAATCTAGCGGGTGGTTTCCGATTGGAAATCCGGAGGACTTGGAACGTGCAAGGGATGTTATTGAGAAATTTATCTAAGCATCTAAACATATAAACACTTAAACATGAAAACAGGCGGATTTTACACCCCATGCTTGAGTGTTTGAATGATTGAATGATACGTAAGAAAATCGTCACAATTGGTGGAGGGACTGGAAGTTTCACTCTTTTATCTGGACTTAAGAAATACGGTGCAGATATTTCGGCGATTGTTTCCATGGCTGATGATGGTGGATCCACAGGCGTGCTGAGGGATGAACTTGGTGTTCTTCCGCCTGGAGATGTGCGTCAATGCTTGGTGGCGCTAAGTGATTCATCGGAAATGCTTCGCAAGCTCATGAACTACAGGTTTGAAGATGGTGGCTTGAAAGGTCACAGTTTCGGAAACCTTTTTCTTTCAGCTTTGGAAAAAACGACCGGAAGTTTTCAGCAAGGAGTGAGGGAGGCGGAGAAAATATTGAGCATCAAAGGTCAGGTGATACCCGTAACCAATCAAGATGCAAGACTTTTCATGGATCTTGGGAATGGGAAAACATTGAA
This sequence comes from uncultured Bdellovibrionales bacterium, assembly GCA_964609855.1. Taxonomy (GTDB): domain Bacteria; phylum Patescibacteriota; class Minisyncoccia; order Moranbacterales; family GWC2-37-73; genus GWC2-37-8. The sequence continues at coordinate 26,088 of CAZSTB010000007.1, read as the reverse complement.
GGGCGAGATTGAAATCCTAGCTAGCACTGAAATTAAGAAGCATGGCATAAAAAAAATATATTACAAGCCATTAGTCAAAGCTAATCCTGAAGCTGTTAAAAAAATCCTGGAAGCGGATATGGTTGTGATAGGTCCAGGAAATCATTATTGCAGCATCATCCCGAATCTGATGATAAAAGAAATTGCTGATGCTCTCAGAAGAACAAAAGCCAAAGTTGTATATAACTGCAATCTGACAAATAAGCCTGGGCAAACCGACGATTTTGATTTGGATAGATACATTGAGGAGATAAATAAATTCATCGGCAAGGATGGCGTTGATTTTGTAACCTTCAATACGAAAAAACCAACTGAAAATGTGTTGGAAAAATATGAAAAACAAAAAGAATTGATGGTGCATTTTGATGCTGATAAGAAAGAGCGAAAATATAAAGTTGTCAGAGCTGATATCTTAAGTATGAAAAAACACGGACACAGCAAGACGGACAAGATTGCTCACTTGAGAACTTTCATCCGTCATGACAGTGACAAATTGGCTAAAGTTTTGATGATGATTTTGGAATTAGGTGAATATGAGAATATAATAAAGGAAATCATTTAGTTTACTTTTAAACATTTAAACATTCAAACATTTAAACAAAATATTGTTGCTATGTTTGCATGTTTGTCTGCGTGCATTTTTGTATGAAAGATTTAGAGAATAAAATAGAAGTAACTGATCAATCCCAGGGTGTTGATATTGATAATCATAAAATGCTTACTCTATCGGAGTTTCGAAGGGAACTGGGAATTCCATTGGTTTTGGCAAAGAAATTGATTATCTGGGGAGAAATTGAAGCAGTTAAGGCACTAGATGGTACGCTTAGAATTGCTGCTTCTGAACTGACTGTGGCAAAGCGCTTCATTGGTTCACCATTAAATAAAGTTTATCTTTTTGTGCGCGCACTTGGACCAGGACTAATCACGGGAGCATCCGATGATGATCCGGGTGGAATTGGAACTTACTCAGCAGTGGGTGCAAAATTTGGAATGTCGATTCTTTGGATGGCTGCTTGGCTACTTCCGATGATGCTGGCAATTCAAGAAACATGCGCCCGCATCGGAATCGTTACCAATAAAGGCTTAGGAGCTGTTTTGAAGCAGCATTACAAGAAAAGCACTGTCTTAGCTGCCGTATCGATGCTGATTATTGCTAATGTGGTAAATATCGGGGCAGACCTTGGGGCAATGGCAGCTTCATTGAGCATGGTAACCGGTTTCAATTATTATTATGGCGCTGTCCTTTTTGCTGTTGTGATAATTTTATTGGAAGTATTTGTGAAATATCATGTTTATGTCAAAGTTTTAAAATGGCTCACTGTTTCCGTTTTTGCATATATTATTGCGGGTTTTGCGTCAAATCCGGATTGGATCGCAGTGCTTAAAAGCTCTTTTATTCCTAGCATTACTTTTTCGAAAGAATATATTTTCGCTATGATTGCGGTTTTTGGAACAACCATAACGCCGTACTTGTTTTTTTGGCAGGCATCTGAAGAAGTGGAGGATGGAAAAATGAACCACGCACTGCATAATAAAGGAGCAAATCATTCTCGAGTTTCAAAAATGCGAACAGATGTAAATGTCGGAATGTTGCTAGCTAATGTCGTTTTCTTTTTTATCGTACTCACGACTGCTAATACCTTATTTGCCAATGGGATAACAAGTATAGATTCTGCTGAAGATGCGGCTTTAGCGCTTAGGCCACTTGCAGGAGATGGAGCATTCTTCCTCTTCGCCTTGGGTATTATTGGTACAGGTTTTTTAGCTGTCCCGATTTTGGCAGGAAGTGGGGCCTATGCACTTTCTGAACTGATGAGTTGGAATAATGGTCTGGAGAAGAAATTTTCTAAAGCGCGCGGATTTTATTTGGTAATTATAATTTCAATTTTTGTCGGTTTGGCGCTGAATTTTTTCAACATTAATCCGATCGCAGCTCTCTATTGGTCGGCATTCTTGAATGGAATCATTGCTTTGCCCTTACTGGCAATAATTATGAAAATAGGTGACAATAAGAAAATCATGGGCAAAGAGACGAATCCTGTTTGGGTTAGGGTATTTGGCTGGTCTGCGGTAGTCGCGACAACCTTAGCCGCTATTAGCATGCTAATTGTTGTTTTTATTTAATGCATTAAAATATTTAAAATGGAAAAAGGCATTGTAAAATTTTTAAACAAATATCGCTGGAAATTCTTGGATAGTTTAAGCTTGTTGATAAGTAAGATAGCTTTTCTTTCCAGTCTCTGGATTTTGGTGATAATCTTGGCTTTAATAATCGACCTGCAAAGTGGCATTCGTTTATTTATTGAAATCGTAATTGTCTTTATTATCCATTACGTCATAAGTGAGTGCATTATAAAGCATGGAGCAAAAAGATTTTCTCTGATCAGAACGAGACCATATATTGCTTTTCCTGAGGAGATAAGGATGATTGGTAAAAATTTTTCAGATTCGTCATTTCCATCGAGTCATGTTTCCAGTGTTATCGGCGGGCTAATTGTAGTTTATGCGGCTTTTCCTTCAGCTTGGCCGGCATTGGTGGTTTTTGCCATTCTCTTAAGTCTATCTCGTCTGTATAATGGTATGCATTATCCGACAGATGTTTTAGCTGGGATTATTTTAGGTTTTATTTATGGATTTTTGACATTAATAATTGCTCCGGAATTTTTGAGAATTTTCAATCTTATTGTTTAGTATGAAGATATTTATAGATTTTGATGACGTCATTTTCAATACGAAAGAATTCGGAGCTGAAATGCGAAAATTTTTTCAACTTAATGGTGTTCATGAAGAGTTGATTGATAAATATTACTACGCATCTAATTGCAATGAAAAATATAAATTATTTGATCCATGGGCAATGCTTGATCGCATTGAGCAGCATGAATCACTTAGCATGAAAGAGGTACGCACACGTTTTTCAAATCATCTCGTTGACCTTTCGCCGTTTGTTTTCCCAGACGTGGAAAAGTTTCTAAAATTTGTAGGCAGGAAAAATACTTATTTGATTTCTTTCGGACTTCCAATTTTTCAAAATAAAAAAATTACAGCCTCTGGCGTTCACAAACTCGTTAATGGTTGTGTGGTGACTAGAAGCTCAAAAGCGGAGGCTATACGTGGCGTTATGGCGCAAATGAAAATCGACAGCGCTGAGCAAATAATCTTTATCGATGACCGCATTGAGCAAATAGGTGACATTAAGAAAGCTTTTCCAGATTCCATCACATTTTTTCTGAGCCGCAAAGAGGGAAGATATTGCGATAAGAAAAACAAAGATTGTGATTATGAAATTTCCGAACTGCAAGAGGCTGAAAAAATCATTTCTGAATTATAAATTTTAAAATCGGAAATAGGTTCGGTTTTTTTGTATAAAAAAACAGGATGCAGTCGCAGCGATTTCGCTGAGACTGGCATCCTATGGATGTGCTACTGAATATTTTTTTCCATAGCCTTTGTTTTGTCTTCTCCCCCTGGTCCTTCTTTTGAATTTCCTTCTGTATCCTTGAGGCTCTTAAGCATGCTGTCTTGTATTTCCTTGGGAAACTTAGCTATGAAATCCAGTGCGAATGATTTCCTTACGGATTTCATTATTAAGTGTGCCGAGACCGAATAGACAAAGCCTATCAGTTGCCAAGTTATTAAGTGAAGAGTATTGTTTCCCTTTCCTAATATATCAGTGATAACATGGGTAAATAATCCGCAAATAACGAAAAGTGTTATATATTTGAGATATGCGGGAATACCCGTCGTTCTTTCGCTGATCAGCTTATACATTATGTAGCCGCAAGCAAAGGGAATCATGCTGTGTAGCCACGCCAGAACAGGGAAATTAATTTCCGCCTGGGGTGGCACTGGTAGTCCAGTAAGTATCTCTCCCCAGGTGTAAGAGAGTCCTATAGCGAGCTCCATTGGAGAATTTACTGCAAGCGTCAGTGTGAGAAAATTTATAGCGATGAACAGTAAAACGAAGCTTCTAATAGCTTTCTTTGTGGATTTCATTGTTGCCCCTTGGCTCTGTTGAGCGCTTTTTTGATATGATAATGTAAATGAACCACGATTATCCATTATACACCTTTTTCGGTTAAAAGTCAAGCGGTTGTCATCTGATTTGCGAGCTTGATACAAAGTAGTATATGAGCTAGTATTTCTTTATGAATATTTTAAAACTCGAACAATTTTTACAGGACAATAATTTGCCAAAATTTCGCCTGGGGCAGATCCAGAAAGCTATTTTTCAGGATAGTGTTTCGTCATTTTCTGATATTACAACCCTTTCCAAGGATTTGCGGGAGAAAATGGAAAAAGAATTGAAATTACTTTCTTTTGAGGTGGAGAAAGTTTTAGTTGCCGCTGACGGGCAATCCATCAAGGCATTGTTGCGATTAAGAACATGTCATCCTGAACTTGTTTCAGGATCTAAAGTTACCGCTCAATCACAGATTCCGGATCAAGTCCGGAATGACAATGAGGGTGATCTTATTGAAACGGTTTTGATTTCACCTAAACCGGGAATATGGTCGGCTTGCATTTCATGTCAGGTTGGCTGCGCAATGGGTTGCAGATTTTGTGCCACTGGAAAAATGGGGTTCAAAAGAAACCTTACTGCTGAGGAAATTGCTGATCAGGTTTTATTCTGGAAACAATATTTAAAAAAGAACTTCCATGACATTGAAAATTGTAAATTAGAAATTGAAAATTGCGATGTTAAAAACATCGTGTATATGGGCATGGGGGAGCCATTTAATAATTGGCCGGAAGTTTCCGAAAGTATCAGGAATTTGACGGATGAAAAACTGTACGGCTTTGGTTCTCGTAGTCTTTCTGTTTCAACTTCTGGAATTGTGAGCGGCATAGAAAAGATGGCTAATGAATTTCCGCAAGTTAATTTGGCCATCTCTCTTCATTTTGCCAGCGACGAAAAACGTTCACATTACATGCCCGTCAACAAGAAAGACAATTTGGAATCTCTCAGGAAAGCTTTGCAGGAATATTTTCAGGTAACAAAAAGAAAAGTTTTTTTGGAATACATTATGCTTGATGGGGTGAATGATACTGCACTAGATGCTAGAAAACTTTCAGAATTCATAGGTTCCATAGGGCACACACAACTTCTGCATGTAAACTTGATCCGCTACAACACTACAAGCGAACAGCTTGTTCCATCATCCAAGACGCGCACGCAAAATTTCAAAATGGAATTGGAGAAATATCGCATCAGTGCGACAATTAGAAAGAGTCTCGGCGAAGAAATCAAAGCCGCCTGCGGACAACTGGCGGGAGATGCTTCCTGAGTAATGGCACTCTATTCCGAAATTTAAAACAAATGTGAAAAATATATATTAAAAAATAAAAATTACGTAATTAATTACGTAATTTTTTGTATTCTCTTCACTACCATACTACTTCATATGGTAGTGTGCGAATCGTTTTGAAGATGTTTTATTTTATGAATCCGAAATGTTTAAGAGTTGGAATTATGTTCGGCGCTAGATCTTCATTACTTAATTCTTTCAGAGGAATCCATTCCCATTTTCTGATAAGTTTGTTTGGATTAATTTTGCCTATGCGTTTTGCGAGAAAATGTGTAAGAACAATATCAACTACGCCATCTTCAGTCTCTTTGCTTGTGTGAAAAAAATAAGGAATATTATCCAAAATTTCAATTTCGATACCCATTTCTTCTTTGGCTTCGCGCCTAGCTGTTTGGATCAAATTTAATTCATAGTCTTCAACCTTGCCACCGCAAAATTTCCAAAAATAAGTATCACCATGTTGGTTAAGCAGAACCTTATTATTTTCAACTATGACTGGACCTGAGGCATTTATAATTTTTTGCATAACTCAAAAAATCATTTAATGAAGCCAAAATGTTTTAAAGTCGGCAAAATATTGGGAGCGATATTATCAGGAAGATTGCTGATATCATGCCATTGCCATTTTCTTATTTCCTCGCTCGGAGTTATCTCTCCAGAAAAATCAGACAAGAAATGAACTAGTATTACATCTGAATTATCCCCATCCTTTTCTTTGGTGACATGTAGTAGAAATGGCGTTGTATTTTTAATTTGAATATCTATTCCTAACTCTTCTTTGGCTCGTCGAATCGCGGTTTGTTTCAGAGTTTCATTTTCTTTGACTTTTCCTCCGCAAAATTTCCAGAAATTATCTTCGCCTTGAATATCGAGAAGAACTTTTTCATTTTTCACGATAACTGGTCCGGAAGCGATGATTATTTTTTGCATAGAGTTGTATTTTAAAATTATTGTTTTAAAATTAGAAATTTAATCATTGAAAATTGATTCAAAATTAAAAATTCAAAATTCAAAATTTGTAAGTGTATTAAGTTTCGCAAAGCTACAAATTCTTTGCCATGTACGTATCCTGCAGGCGATATCCTGACTTCCTGTAATATCCTCTGACTCCTACCCCTGAAATTACTACAATTTTATTCAGTCCGAATTCTTTCTTTGCTATTCTTTCAGCTTCAATCAATAGTTTTTTTCCAAGACCGATGTGTTGCGGAGAAGTTGAATTTTGTTTGTCTATTTGCGTAAGTTTTCCGTAGGTGTGGACTTCGCGGATTAAAGCTGCATTTTTAAGTGCAGGCAATTGGTTATGTAGTTTGTCATTCCCGTTATCATTGTTGTCATGCTGAACTTGTTTCAGCATCTTGCTAGGCATAAGTATTTCCCTAGATCCTGAAACAAGTTCAGGATGACATGAAGAGGAGGGGATGCGCAGACGCAAAAGGGCAAAAAGTTTTTTCTTATCAGGTGAAACGTACTGAAGGAAGATTTCTTTTCCATCTGATGCTGAATAATCGATGCGGTCCAAAACAATTTCTTCCTTGACTTCATATCCTTCACGTACTTCTCGACAGCGAATACATGGGCATTTAGACTGTGGAATGATGATTTGTCTGAGATTGGAAATGGTTGGGCCGGCAATGATTGAAGATGTTGGCACATCTCGAACAAGGCGTGCGATTCGGACGTACGGTGTGATGGTTTCGTTTTTGATTTTCAAGACAAGTTTTTCAAAAGTCTTATTGCTCAGTGGTTTATATTGTCCTTTCTTCCACATGTTGTACAGGAGGCTATCTTTCAGAACTACGGTTGGATAAATTTTAAGCATGTCCGGTTGGAAATCTTGACTGGTAAAAAGCTGCTTGAACATCTTGAAATCGCGGGCAGGCGTTGAACCCGGCAGTCCTGGCATCATGTGGAAATTTATTTTGAAACCTGCATCTTTCAAGAGTTTCGTTGCGCGAACTGTTTCGCTGACCAAGTGCCCGCGCTTGTTGAGTTCAAGCACATCGTCATAGATGCTTTGCACTCCAAGTTCGACTCTAGTGCATCCGAGATTTCTGAAGCTTACGATTTCTTCTTCATTGATATAATCCGGACGTGTTTCTAGGGTGAGACCAATGATTCTGTGTTTTGTCTTCTCATTTTTCTTCTGTTCTTTTATTAATTTTTCTTCAGCTGAAATTTTTACCGATGACTGATTACCGATGACTGATGACTTCTTTCTCCCGTATTCATTGGCAGCTTGGAAGCATCTGAGAATAAATTTTTTCTGGTATGCTTTTGGCAGAAATGAAAAAGTTCCTCCCATCACGATGAGCTCGATCTTGTCAGTCTTGTGACCGTTTATTTCCAACGATCGCAAGCGGTTTTGCATTTGCAGATATGGATCGAAATGGGAATCTATAGCGCGCATGACAGCGGGTTCATTGGAAAGATAGCTTTTAGGCATGTCTTTTTCAGTTGGACAATATATGCATTTCCCAGGGCAAGGATATGACTTGGTCAGCACAGCCACAACTGCGACGCCTGACTGGGTGCGGATGGCACGACTGAGCAGGATTGCTTCAAAAGATTTTGACGGTGTAACCCTTTTTTCTTCCACTAAAGTATTATATCTGTCGCGTAGATCAGTATTGGTTGGAAGTGGTAAGGCGTACTGCTTTGAAAGTTTCTTCTTGAGTTGCAAAAACTCCGCCTGAGTTTCAGGAAGCTCTTTAATTGCGGAAATTATATAATTGTCGTAAGCTGAATTCATAGGAATTTTTAATTATGAAGCAAGAAACAGTAAATAAAATACTTTCACAAACTGAGTCTGGATACGATTTGATATCTGGTAAGTTTTCGCAGACACGAAAACATTTTTGGCGTGGATTGGAATTTATTAAAGATTATTCCCATGACGGTGGAAAAATTCTTGACTACGGATGTGGTAATGGGCGACTGTTGGAGTTAATCGGTGATAGGGATATTGAATATTACGGAGCAGACGTGTCACAAGGACTCATTGATTTGGCGACTGAAAGCTATTCTGCGGTCAATATTGAATTTTCAAAACTTGACCCTATCCAAACTACTCTACCATTTGATGATGTTTTTTTCAATACCGTTTATTCCATAGCTGTTTTTCATCATTTTCCATCTAAAAAATATCGCTCAAGTATCGCGAATGAACTTTATAATAAAACGAAAAGTGGGGGATATGTTGTGATAACGGTTTGGTATCTTTGGCAAAAAAAATATTTAAAAAATATCCTGAAAAATTGGAAAAATAAAATTTTTAAAATGTTGATTCGCATGTCCGGCATTCGTAGTGCCGGTTCACTAAACGATAGTGTAGTGAAAAACCTTGATTGGAATGATTGCTTGATTACTTTTACGGATAATGATGGCAAGAAATTCGAGCGATTCCATCACGCATTCACTAAGGGTGAGTTGAAAGTTCTTTTTGAAAAAGCTGGCTTTGAAATTGAGAAATGTGAAATTCCTGACGGGAGGAATATTGTATTAGTAGGTAGGAAAAAGTAGGCACTTAATTAATGCCAAAAACCATACTTATTTTCGTTGAATAAAAATTTTTATATTCACAAGGAATTATTTGACGGAAGCAGTTTTTTGAATTATTATACCCCTGTAGGGTATAATAAGCATAAAAATTTAATTTTTCAATATAAAAATAATTATGCAAAATGTAGGAATTTGGGATCGGATTATCCGTTTCATATTAGTGTTGGTTTTCTTAGCTGCAGGAAGTTTCCTTGTTGATGGCTGGGCAAGACTAGTGCTTTACGTGTTGGCACTAATGATGACCGTAACTTTTACAATGGGATTTTGCTTTTTATACAAATTTTTAGATATCAGTACAATTAGAAGGAAGCAGGAGTAATCGATAATAGTTAAAAAATTTATGGTAGTTTCCAAGAAAAGTATTAAAGAGAGAGATATCGCTTTGGCGCAAGAAAAAATTATAAATCGGATTTCTAGAATTGAAGGTCAACTCAAAGGTATTCGCCGCATGGTTGAAGAGAAAAAGGAATGCATCGACGTGATTACGCAGGTTACCGCAATTCGAGAAGCTGTTTCCATGTTAGGCATTGAAATGCTTAAGAATGATTTCGTTTGCAAATGGGAAGGAAAGGCAAAGTTTGATGAGAAATATCTCAAGAGTCTTTTCAAGATGAAATAGGGAAAAATCTCAAATCCAAGTGATAAAATGACTAAAAATTAGGATTTGAGAATTTTGTTTGAAATTTAGATTTTGACATTTAAATTTAGTCAATAAATATAATTATAAAAAATATTTTACTATATGGAAATTTTTGACTTAGCTATTGTTGGCGCAGGTCCGGCCGGACTTAGCGCTTCGGTATATGCGTCTCGCTACGGCATCAAAAATGTTGTAATTGGAGGTGTTGCAGGTGGTCTGACGACGCAGACTCATGAAATTGGCAATTGGCTCGGCACGGAAAAAATTAAAGGCTATGAATATGCGATGAAAGCCAGTGAGCACGTCAAGAGTTACGACAGTGATATTATTCCTGCATTAGTGGATGAAATTAAAAGGACTGGCGAGACATTCACTTTATTTGTAAGTGATGGAAAAAAAATAGAAGCTAAAACCGTATTACTTGCAATGGGAACTAAGCATCGACACTTGGGAATTCCTGGAGAAAAGGAGTTTGCCGGTAAGGGTGTCTCATATTGTGCGACATGTGACGGATTTTTCTATAAAGGAAAGACCGTGGCAATAATTGGTGGAAATGACAGTGCAGCTGGCGCGGCAGTGTTTTTGGGCGATATTGCTGAAAAAGTTTATATGATTTATCGAGGAGATAAGCTTAGGTGTGAATCTTTCTGGGGTGCGGCAATCGAGAAAAATCCTAAAATCAAGATGTTATATAATACTAACCTTAAAGAAATAAGGGGAAGCGAAAATGTTGAGTCTGTAGTTTTGGATAATCCTTATGAAAATTCAGATATTTTAAAAGTCGACGGTGTCTTTGCAGAAATTGGGAGCGTACCATTAACTGATCTCGCGAAGGACCTAGAAATTGAAATTGATGAAGAGGGTTATATTAAAATAGATCCATCAGGCAGAACTAGTGAGAAAGGAATCTGGGCGGCAGGTGATATCACAAATGGTTCTGATAAATTCAAGCAAATTATAACTGCCGCTTCCGAGGGTGCAATTGCTGCACATAGTGTGCAGAAGTTTTTGAAGAAATAGCTATTAGCAAAATGAAAATAAAGAGAGCCAGACAATGATTGTCTGGCTCTAGCTTTCTTTAACTATCGCATTCGCAAATGGGAGATTCAAGAAAGATTGAAATTTCCAGGTTTTTTTGACAGCCCGAGCACACAAAAGTATTAGTTAACGTTTTGTATCCTTTTATTTCGCAAATACCCGGATTGTTGAATTTTTTAAATAGCCATTTTGGAGGTTGTTTTTGCTTATTTGTATTCTGCATTCTCGCGGGTTCGCTAGATGCGGCGGCTGGCATAACTGCCTCCTTAGTGCTGGTTGCCTGTTAGACTGGAGCGAGACCTCTTTTTTCACGAAAATGGTTTCTTATGTCTTTTTTTGAAGTTGGAAGATTACCTTTTTGAAGCGGTTCTTCCATATCTTCCAAGGAAAATCCTGGCTCCATGATTGGAACTGTTTGGTCACTACTTTCCTCGGCAAGTTTTTTTTCGAGGAATCCGTTTGACGCTTCTTTCCTCTTTGTCTGCGCATTAAGCTGTCTCAATTGTTTCTCGAGTCGCTTTTTGCTGGGTCTGTGTTTGTAATCACAATCACTTCTTGGCATTCCATTTCCACTCATGGTTTCCTCCGTCAAGTTTTGAAAGTGCTCTTATCAGTCGCGGCTTATTTAGGCGAATTTTCACCTCCTCTTAGTAGCGCCGATATCTCAAATATATTCCTTTAATAACCGATGTCAATGTTTATGGATAACAAAAAATCCCTTTCGGGATTAAAATGTGGGCTTATCTGGATTTGAACCAGAGACCTCGTCATTACCCGCCGCGGCGGGCGAGCCCTGGCCATTTCGTAGTATTTAGGTGGGCTTATCTGGATTTGAACCAGAGACCTCGTCATTATCAGTGACGCGCTCTAACCAACTGAGCTATAAGCCCTAAAAAACCGTCGCAAAGCGACTCCTTAATTTTAAATTTAAAATTTGAAATTTCAAATTATTAATATTGGGTGGACCGGACAGGACTTGAACCCGCTACCTCCTCAGTGCAAGTGAGGCGCTCTACCAGGTGAGCTACCGGCCCATAATGAGCTACAGAAGTTATTATACAAGAACTAAAATATTTGTCCATACCCAGAGGCATTATTTGTTTAATTTCGATAAATTTGGCTTTATCTTGACAAAAAAGCGGGAGTAGTGTACATTTAAAGCAAGAAGAAGCCTCCCGGGGCTTTTTAAAAAACTCTAAAAAATCGGTACGAAAAGTACAAGAAAAGATGTTTACTGCATTTAGGTTCATGTAGTTTGGTATCGCATAAAGAAGATGTTTCAAAAAATTACAAAATTCATTTTGGAAGCGAAGGCTGAGATGTTAAAGGTTAATTGGCCGACAAAAAAGCAGACGTTGAATTATACATTGCTAGTGGTAGGCGTAAGCATTGTAGTTGCGGCATTTCTCGGAGGATTAGATTCGGCTTTCGGATATATTTTAAGAACATATATTATCAAATAATCTGAGCCGATTCGAATGACACGAAAATGGACTCGAATGACTCGAATGAAAATTTCATTCGTTGATTCGCATGTTCATTCGTAGATTCGAATCGCATTATTAAAATGGCAAAGCAGACACAACATCATGGAAGAGCTTGGTATGTTATTCATACATATTCAGGTTACGAGGATAATGTTACAAGAAACTTGAAGCAGCGTATTGAATCAATGGATATGCAAGACCTCATTTTTGATGTAATGGTTCCGAAAGAGAATAAGATCAAGATTAAAAATGGAAAACGTACAGTTATTGAGGAGCGCATTTATCCTGGATACGTGCTGGTGAATATGGTTGTGACTGACGCGTCGTGGTATGTGGTTCGTAACACTCCGAATGTGACTGGATTTATTGGACTTGGAACAACTCCTACGCCGGTTGATCCTCGTGAGATCGATATGCTGAAAAAACGCATGGGAGTATCTGAACCCAAATATAAAATTGATCTTAAAATGGGAGATGCAGTTAAGATCAATGAAGGCCCTTTCAAGGATTTTGATGGAAAAGTTCAAGACTTTGATGAAGAGAAAGGAAAGGTTAAAGTGCTTGTTACTATTTTCGGGCGCGAAACTCCAGTGGAACTAGACTTTTTACAAATTAACAAGATATAAATCATTTTACATACAAGCATCCAAGCACATAAGCATGATAAAATGCTTAAATGCTAAAATGTTTAAACTTTTATGGCAAAGAAAATCAAGACAGTTATCAAGTTACAAATTGTTGGTGGAAAAGCGAATCCAGCGCCTCCAGTAGGACCAGTATTGGGTCAGCATGGCGTTGCAATTCAAGAATTCTGCGTACGTTTCAATGATGCAACCCGCGAAAAAATGGGTGAAGTTGTGCCTGTAGAAATCACTGTGTATGAAGATCGTTCATTCGACTTCATTATGAAAACTGCCCCAGCTGCTGAACTTTTAAAGAAAGCTGCAGGTGCATCAAAGGGTGCTGCAAATCCGTTGAAGGAAAAAGTTGGAAAAGTTACCAAGGCTCAATTGGAAGAAATTGCTAAGACTAAGATGGTTGATCTTAATGCTAATGATGTTGAAGGAGCAATGAATATTGTGGCTGGAACTGCTCGCTCAATGGGAATAAAAATAGAGGAGTAATTTTCAATGATCAATTTTCAATTTACAATAATTTCGCCATAGGCGAATGAGTAATAAAGCAATCAAATTGTTTTTGAAAATTAAAAAAATGAAAATTCAATGAAAATTGAGAACTGAAAATTGAAAATTAATAAATACAGTAAGATTAATTAAATTTATAATAGTGGGAGATATGTGCTAAATGCACAATCGTTGACCACATAAAAACTATGAAACACGGAAAAAAGTATCGCGGCGTTGCCGAAAAAGTTGAAAAGAATAAATTGTATGATGTAGTTGAGGCTTTGCAGATCGTACGAGAGGGAAAGATTGCAAAATTTGATGAATCTGTTGAGGTTCACATCAAACTTGCAGTTGATCCAAAAAAAGGAGATGAGCAAGTCCGTGGAGCAATCGTGCTTCCTCATGGAACAGGAAAAACTGCAAGAGTTGCAGTAGTTACTTCAACTAAAACTAAGGAAGCTCAGGATGCCGGTGCTGACATCGTTGGCGGAGAAGAACTTATTGAAAAAATCAAACTTGGAAAAATGGAAGAAGTTGATGTTATTGTGGCTAGTCCGGAAATGATGCCGAAACTTGCCAGCGTAGCTAAGATCCTTGGGCCCCGAGGCTTAATGCCAAGTCCTAAGACTGAAACCGTTACTGATAAAATTAAAGAAGCTGTTGAATCACTTAAGAAAGGTAAGCTTTCTTTCAAGAACGATAATACTGGAAATGTTCATCAGGTAATCGGAAAACTTTCTTTTGATGCGAAAAAACTTGAAGAAAATTATGCAGCATTTGTTGACGCAATTCAGAAAGCTCGTCCATCTGGAGTGAAAGGAAAATACATGGTTTCTGTTTCTGTTTGTTCAACCATGGGACCAGGAGTTAAAGTTATCTTGTAATACCTTGTCATTCCGGACTTGGACTCGGAATCTAGATCTTGAAAAGTTCAGGATGACACAAAGCAAAAAGACACTCTCAAGGGTGTCTTTTTTGTGTTGTAATATTTTTTGACTTTATCAACCTTAGGCGCTACAATAAAGGCAATTAAATCATCCAAACATTTAAACATGTAAGCATTTAGGCAAGTTGTTTGAATGTTTAAATGCTTGAATGTCTAATGAATTTTTATGGCTAAATTAATTCTGGGTATTGCTGGAGAGATGGGGAGCGGTAAGGGGGCAATTGTGCAACATGTCATTCAGGGTCATAACGCAGGATCATACAAATTTTCTCAAATTCTTAGGGATATTCTTGATCGCGTTCATGTTGAGCAAAGTCGTGAGAATATCTCAACATTGTCTTTGGCCTTAAGAAAAAACTATGGGGAGGATGTACTTGCTAAAAGCATGTTCCATGATGTGCAGAATGATGTTCATGACATCGTTGTGATTGATGGCGTCAGAAGATTGGAGGATATAGTTTTTTTGAGACAGCTTCCAGAATTTAAGCTTATATATATAGAAACTGACATAAAAGTTAGATATGAAAGATTGATTGCGCGCGGTGAAAATGCTGGTGACAGTGAAAAGACTTTCGAACAATTCTGCCAAGACCATAAAGCCAATGCTGATGCCTACATTACTGATTTGAAAAATTATGCCAGCGACGTTATTGATAATAACGGAACTTATCCGGAATTATATAGTCAGATGGATGAGATTATTAAAAAGAATATTCAATTTTAATTAAAAAATAAAAGAAAAATATGATCAATGATACTGAAAATAAAAATGAAGGCGGTGTCGATTACCTGCCATATAGTGAGAGAATTCCAGATTTGCAGTATCAAGAATTACTGAAAAAAATTAAAACAACCGGAAAGGATAAGATGCCTATCCATGCCAGACTCAATGAAAACGCTAATTCAGGACACCAGAATTCCAAAGAGATAACTGGAGCCATGCTTCAATACGATATGGCCAATGGTTTTCCTGTTTTGACTGAGCGCGATCTTAGTAAATCTTTTTATGGTGCAATCGGAGAATTGATTGCATTCTTAAATGGACAAAGCACCCTGAGCGGCCTCAAGGAATTCGGTTGCCCGTCTATTTTTTGGAAGGATTGGGTTACCAAGGAAAAATGTGCAAACTTCGGATTGGAAGAAGGTGATTTGGGTAATGGATCATACGGAGCATCTTTGGCACATTTTCAGTCCACTAAAGGACAATTTGATCAAGTTACGGCAGTTCAAAGACAAATGGAAAAAGCACCTTTTTTGCGAACCCATGTTTTGACAACTTGGAATCCGCCACTATCCATGGGGGATGAAGAGCAGGGATTCAAGAGGGAAGTGGTTGTTGCTCCATGTCATGGTAATTTCGTTCATTTTGTTCTTTTTGATAAGCAGAAAGAACTGGAAATGACACACACACAGCGTTCAGCTGACGTGCCAGTGGGGCTTCAATTTAATCTGATTGAATGGTCCGCACTTGGGTTGATGGTTGCGCATATATTGGGTTATAAGTTTGTGAAGTATACTCATTTTATTTCTAATCCTCATTACTACGATGTTCAGACTGAATCTGTAGATAAGATTCTTTCTATCAAGCCGGGTGCATTTCCAACTGTAAAACTAAAGCTAAATAGGGAAGTGACAAGAATTCAAGATTTTCGTAAAGAAGATTTTGTTCTTGAAGATTATAAACCAACAGAGCCTTGGTTTAAGATCCCAACTCCAATATAGTCCCCCATAAATTAAAATATCAAAAAGTATGAATAAAAGCGGATTAGATTTGAAAAATGCTGCACGCAGTAAAGATTATGTTGAAGCACTGAAAAAAATTATTGCAGATGGAGTTTGTCCCTTTTGCCATGATTTTGTGGATAAGGTTAAACCAACTTATCATCCTAATCCAATTTTGGTGGAAAATGATTCCTGGATAGTGACAAGAAATGCCTGGCCTTATGAAAACACAAAGGAGCACCTCATATTGGTAATTAAGCGCCACATCTTGAATCCTGAAGAAATGACCAAGGAAGAAATATTGGATTTATGGGATGCTGTTAAGGAAGTTAAGAAAATGCTTGATATTACTCACAGTACTTTATTGATGCGTTCTTCTGAAAGTACCGGAAAGACTGGAGCTACCGTGCAACATCTGCACGCACAATTGATAATGTCCAGTGATGATGGGATAGTGCTGACAAGAGTTGGTTAGTTCTCTTGCTGAAAATAAAAAAAGAGCCCAAGGAGGCTCTTTTTGCTATTTGATTTTTTTACTTAACCAAGATAAGCTCTACCCCAGCATTTTTAAGAATGTCTTCAGCATCAGAAAGGGAATATCCGCTTTGGTAATAAACTTTTTTAATGCCTGCTTCAGCTACCAATTTGGCGCAAGTCGGGCAGGGAAATGTTGATACATAAAGATTAGTACCTTCTAATTTTATTCCATCCTTTGCTGCCTTACCAATCAAGGATGCTTCCGCATGTATTGAATTTGAAAGATGGTGATTTTCACCTGCATCAAAACACATTCTTAAATCTCCGTAAGCTGCCATATTCTCTTGGGTTGGGACGTGGCGGTTAAAGGCTTTGAGTATTACATTTCCTTTTATATCGGTTACTAGTGTTCCAATCTGTCTCCACCAATTAGCACTTTCTTCCGCCTCTTTATTAGCTTCTTTGATTAGCTCTCTATGAGCTTCTTCTTGTGTAATAATTCTATTATTGGAAACTTCAAGTTCCTGTGTGGAGACTGGTTTATTCCATCTCAAGAAAACATTTTCGAATTCAACATTTTTTCCGCTAAGAAATTCTTCCTTGAACCAGTGTGAAACGTCTTCATTTGGCAGGACAAAACAGGTATCCTCAAGATCGGTTACTTTCTTTAGATTTTCAGCTGTCAATAAATTAACCTTCTTTACGATTCCTGATTTTTTTATAAAATCAAAAACAGTTTGTTGGTCGATCGTCCTAAGGTCTCTTTTTAGATACTCAAATCTGCCCCATTTTTGCAGGATGGAATCATCTAAAATATACAAATGGTCGGGATATTTTTTGAAAAGCTCAAGATATTTAATATGAATAACTGGGACCAGAGCTATGAGAATTTTTTCCATTATTTTTTATAAAGAAACTTACTGATAACTTCCTGTAATTCCTTGGCTAGATCTTCAGCACCCTTGATGGTTAGAAGTCTTATTCTGGCAGTGGTAGAAGTAGTGGACTGGGGCTCCATGTTGATTATTTCTTTGCAGTAGGGTTTATGTTCGTCGCATATTTCTTCAAGGAAAGTTTTTCCATCCACATTTGGTGGGGTTGTTTCTGAAATGACCAATACATCTGGTTGGATGTCTCTAATCAATTTGCCATGATCGGTTTTTGATTCCTTCATAACAATCAGATCTACTGACCTTAAATGGGAAATCATCTTTACTCTTTCTTGTTCTGGAACTATCGGTCGGGTAGGGCCCTTGCGGTGCTTTACTACCTCATCTGTATCGACACCTACAATTAGCACATCGCCTAACTGCTTTGCTTTATGAAGATATTGAGCATGTCCTTCGTGAATAAGGTCCCATACGCCTTGAGTTAGAACAACTCGGCGACCATGTTTTTTTAGTTGAATTGAGATTTCTGCTATTTCTTCGGTTGGAATGAGCTTTCCGCTTCCCAAAAGACTTAGTACTTCTTTATCCATAAGGTTTTAGTTTACTTATTATCTAGCGAAGTCGAGTGAAATGAAAAGTACTCTTTTCAATTTCCGAGCGAGCGCCGATAATATTAATACTTTGTATAGGCATATTATCACCTTGATTTGATGTTGGCAATGTGTTTTTGAAATTTTTTGCTCAAAAATAGTGATAAATAATGTTAAAAAAACGAGCCCAGCATCCTGTTTGGTTGCTGGGCTCTTGCTAATAAAGCATTGAATCCTACCTGTAGAAGTATCTCTTCAGGTGGTTGATAACTTTTGTACCATCATCCATGATTACCTTGCCATCGATCGTATTAAGTTCTGCATTGAAAACGATAGTGTTGGGGTCATGGTAGACAGCGAGAATGTATTCGTAAGCCTGCTCCGCGTGAACGAAGCGAGTCGGTGAATTCCATTCGAAATTTCTCGAGAGATAGAAGCCGTCTGAATTCTCGAATGCATATCCCAGGACCGTCTCTCTCTCGTACGCCTCTTCATTGAAGACGTTGGCGACATCAAGAGCTGCATGGAATGTGAAGGGCTCTTTGGTATCACTAATCGCAGCAGTTTCAGCACCTTTCGTACACTTGGCAGGAACCATCCACTCTGGGCGTAGTTCGTTGCCAGAAAATATTGCTGAGATGTGTGACAGTGCCTCCTTTGTATGGACGTAAGTGTGAGTGTAATCCCCAGGGAACCTTTCCCAGTGAAAATTTTTGTTGAGGGTATAGGATTGACTATGAATCACATATCCTTCGAAATCGCTCAATTCATTTTTGTAAACAATCCTATTTGCGGTGCGCGCTTGCTCTAGAGGGCTGAGGTCTGGATAAAAAAGAGCCAAAACTTGTCCGGTGCCCCACGGTGCTTGTATCTGAGCATGAAAATGCCCAGGGATGGTACCAGCATTGTAGCGGGTGTCGCCAAAGCGAAAATCAAAACCGCCACCCATGAATTTGAAAAGCATGATCGCCCAAAGAAAGGCTCTCATAAGTTCAAACCATTCCTTGAAGTAAATCTTCTCTGGATTATTGCTGGATACATGTCGCTTTAAGACAAACACGAGGTGGCGCTGGTGATTTTGCGGAAAAGGATTCCACCAAATCCACCAATATTTCCATGCTGAACCAGTGCGATCCACGTTGCCATTGCGATCCAGCGGCTTGTTTTTACTGAAGTCGATCTGACAAAAAACGCATGTTCCTTCTTTTTGGGCTCGTGCCATGTGAGCAGCTTGCTCGCCGCTTGCTCTTTTTTCCACTTGGTATAATTCTGACACTGGCTTCTCCTTTTTGCGCATTCAAACGCTTAAATGGTGATGTTAGATACATACTATTCACTTCTCAAGGGACGATTGTAAATTATAGCATTATTTGGTAAAAAAAGCAATAGCAAGAGATAAAATGCCTTTGTCATGCTTGTTTTTGTGTGTTATCATGAAAAAAAATCAATAAGTCCTTGCAAGTCATGAAAAAATCAGGAAAACCTATCTTTAGCATTGTATGTGCCATTGGCGCACAGAGGGAAATTGGAAAAAGTAACCAATTGCTTTGGCATATTCCTGAAGACTTCAAATACTTCAAGGAGCTTACTTCTGGTCATGTAATTATTATGGGAAAAAAGACTTTTGAGTCTATCGGAAGGCCGTTGCCAAATCGAACAAACATTGTAATCACCAGAGATGAAAATTTTAAAGCTGAAGGAATTGTTGTTGCTAATTCAATTGAAGATGCAATAAGTAAAGCTAGTGAGATCGAAAGAGATGAAATATTTATTATTGGTGGAGGTCAAATTTACACTCAAGCAATGCGATTTACTGATAAATTATATCTAACGATAGTTGATGGCAAATTTGATGCAGATACTTTTTTTCCGGAATACGGCGAATTTAAAACAGTGGTTAGTGAAAGAAAGAGTAGTGACGAAAATTTCAATTATACTTTTTTGGAGTTAACAAAATGAAAATTCAAATTAAAAAAATTCATCCCGATGCCATAGCTCCAAAGTTTGCCTTAAAGGGTGATGTTGGTATGGATCTTTATTCAACTCAGGATGCCGTTTTGAAACCGAGTGAAAGAATTTCATGTCAGACGGGAATCGCAATTGGAATGCCTGCTGGATATGCTGGACTTATCTGGGATAAGAGCGGTATTTCTCAAAAAAGTGGCATAAAAACTTTAGGAGGTGTTATTGATAGCAATTATACGGGAGAATGGTTTATTGGATTGGTGAATCTGGGACAGGAGGATTATGTTATCGGAAAAGGTCAAAAGATCGCCCAAGTCCTTTTTCAGAAAGTTGAGATTCCGGAAATTGAAGAAGTTGAAGAATTGGAAAATACGAATAGGGGAGCAGGAGCATTTGGGAGCACTGGTGTAAGATGATAAAAAATCTACATTGTCATTCCGGTCTTGATCCGGAATCCACCCAGATCCTGAAACAAGTTCAGGATGACAATAGCATTTTGTTATGAATTTCAATGAATATCAGAAAGAATCTCGCAAGAATGCAATCTATCCAGGCTTGGGAAACAATTTTTCTTTTCCAACAATCGGGCTGGCTGGTGAGACAGGTGAAGTGGCTGAAAAAGTGAAGAAAATTTTGAGAGATAAAAATGGAATGGTGGACGATCAATCGAGAGAGGAGGTCAAGAAGGAATTGGGAGATGTGCTTTGGTATTTGTCGCAAATTGCTTCAGAATTTGATTTGTCGTTGGAGGACGTGGCAACCGGCAATTTGGAAAAAATAAAAAGTAGAAGAGAAAGGGATCTGGTGCATGGAGAGGGAGACAACCGCTAGTGCGGAATTTGAAATTTTTAATTTGAAATTTGAAATGAATGAGCGGTGAAATTTTTTTAAAATTGGAAATTTATTCATTGGAAATTGATTAAAAATTTTAAATTAAAAATTAAAAATTTGAGTACATAATTTGCAATAAAATTTATATATTATCTAAAGTTAACATATACGCATATGACAAAATATATTCCAGTGATAGGTATGGAGGTTCATGTAGAACTTAAGACAAGCTCTAAAATGTTTTGCTCTTGCAAGAATTCTCTTGGCCATGAAAAAAAACCTAACATTCATATCTGTCCGGTTTGCACAGCGCAGCCCGGAACTTTGCCTGTGCCAAATGAGAAAGCTATTGAAGCAGTGCAGCTTGCTGGATTGGCTCTTAATTGCGAGTTGAATCTCAAATCAAAATTTGATCGCAAGAATTATTTCTATCCAGATATCCCGAAAGGTTATCAGATTTCTCAGTTTGACCAGCCTCTTTGTGGGCTCGGTCATATGGATATTACGGTTACTGGTGAAAATGGAAAACAGGAAATTAAGAAAATTGGAGTAACCAGAATCCACCTAGAGGAAGATACTGGCAAGCTTGTTCATCCTGAGGGCGCAGATCACACCCTGGTGGACTTTAACCGCGCCGGGGTGCCATTAATGGAGCTCGTGACTGAACCTGATATTGAAAATGGGGAACAATCAAGAATTTTCTGCACTAAATTGCAGCAGATTTGTCGCTACCTGGGAATTTCAGATGCTGACATGGAGAAAGGTAATATGCGCTGCGAAGTAAATCTTTCCTTGCATAAAGAGGGCGAGCCTAAGCTTTCTGGAACAAAGGTTGAAGTGAAAAATATCAACTCTTTCCGCTTTGTGGAGAAAGCGATCAACTATGAAATTGAGCGCCAGAGTGAAATGTTGGAAAATGGAGAAAAAATTGTGCAGGAAACTCGCGGTTGGGACAGTGTGAAGAACGTGACTGTTTCTCAGCGCAAAAAAGAATCTGCTCATGATTATCGCTACTTCCCTGAACCAGATATTCCACCAATGGAATTTACTGCGCAGTATGTGGAAAGTTTACGTGCCAAACTTCCAGAGCTTCCAAGTGCTAAGGAGAAAAGATTTACTGAGGAATATGGTTTAAATGTTGATGATATTGCAATCATCACTGCTGAATCTGACTTGGCGGAATATTTTGAACAAGTTATCAGTGAGCTTAAAGAAAAAATTGCTTCTCATGAGATTTCAGTTGCTGAAGAAAAAGCTATTAAGCTAGCAGTGAATTATCTGATTTCCGAAGTCAGAAAACATTTGGCTGAAAATAATCATGACATTCGCGATCTGAAAATTACGCCGGAAAATTATGCGGAACTTATCGGCATTGTGGCTGACGGGAAAATAAATTCTTCTGCAGCACAAATCGTGCTAAAAGAAATGTACCACACTGGTGGCGATCCCTCACATATAATTGAAGAAAAGAACTTGGGGCAGGTGAATGACACTGGCGAGCTTGAAAAGGCCGTGGATGCAGTCCTGGAGGCTAATGCGCAATCAGTAGAAGACTACAAAGCCGGCAAAGAGAACGCGCTTAAATTTTTGATGGGGCAAGTCATGAAGCAATCAGGAGGGAAAGCTAATCCGCAGATGGTAATGGAAATGCTGAAGCAAAAATTGGGATAGTTTGACAAAAAGTAAAAATAGGTGTATAATATAAGATACAATCTTAACGAATAAAAAGTATGTTCAAAAGCATATTTAAGGGAAAAGAAGAGCCTAAGCAAGCTTTCATCTATGTTGAAGCTAACGGTAAATCCTTGAGTGAAAAGGGCTACGTGACTTGGCTTGATAATGTTCAAAAAGAGCTGAGGACAAAGATTGTCAATGAGATTCTGCCCAAAAAACAGCAGCCTGGCTTTGATACCGAAAAGATCAGACAAGTAGGCAAAGACATAGTGCAGAGCGTTTTGAATGAATCTAAACATTTTGAAGCTAATTTGAATGATAGCGACCAAGTAAGAGTTTCCAAGGAAAAAGTTGCAACAGTCATTAAAATGATTATGCATGAGTGTGGACTTTCATCTTCTGAATTGTTCACAAAATCGCAGCAAATTGAGGATATCATTGAATTGAGTGAAGATGATTTAGTTTCTGAATCCATGGTGGAAATTTCCTCCCCAACTTATGAGCAAATAGAGAGTCAGGCAAAAGGAATCTTGGCCTTGGTTGAGCATTATAAGCGGGAATGTCTGGAAGGCGTCCTGGCTCCTATGTGGGAAAAATATGAAAAAGAAATTGATGAGAGAATGAAAGGTCTTTATTTGGATGATTTTTTGATCGCTCGCAACGTGTATGTTGAAAGCATGGATAATGATTTGAAAGAAATAAATGACAGTGAATATTTTGAACTTTCGGCTGCAAAAGCTGATTTGTTGAAATTGCGCAATGAGATTGCAAAATATAAGGTGTCCAATGAAAGTAAGCAAGATCAAGAATTTACTTCCAGTGAGGCTGCTTAGAAATTTTTGCATATTTTAAAAGCGAGACTCGTTTGTTCACGAGGTCTCGCTTTTTGGTATATCGCTCCCATCAAAAGGAAAGAGCTTAACTGTCCTGATGATCCCTTTTTAGGGTAAAATGAAACTTTGTTGATTTTTTCTCGATGCGGTAGGCCACAACTTGGCCAGTTGTTATTTCAACAGGAAATTCAAGCAAGGCGGTGCAGTTCTTTCTTGCTTGCAGGATGGCATCTGAAAATGCCAGGCCTTGGGTTTTGGCGGCTTTTTCAAAAACCGATAAGAGATTGTAGTGTTTTCCACTTATTTCAATGGATGTGAACTTTATCAATTTTTCCACATCTGCATTGGCCTTGAGCATGAGCAGGACGAACCTGGGATCTTTCCTTACCAGGCCATTTTTTATTGATCCTATGGTAGATGAAAAATTCATACATTCCTCCTGGCGATTGAGGTGACTGCTGAAACTGCTTGTGATTGAATATTTTCAATCTTTTCCTTGGGAATATCAGGCAATCGTTCTTCTTTAGTCTCCTTTGTTAAAGATCATATCATATTTGGTAACATTGATTTGTAACAGTTCTTTTTAATTTTGTCAATAGCGGCAGTTATTGTAATAGGTTGTGGATAATTAGTATTGATTTTTGTTGATTTTTGGTGTATGATTAAAGAATGATAAAGATAAAAACTCCCCAAAAGAATATCTTTCAGAAAAAAGCAAAAAACAGTTTTGTGTTTTGAGAATCGCCAGTGATGGCGATTTTTTTTTGTTGTCACTTCCGATTTTTTTAACATTCGGGAGTGCGAATAGTCAGAGAAGCTCCTTAACAATATTTATTGCGACAATAACTTTCAAAAATAGGGGGTGTCACGTGGCAAACAATGAGGATAAGAAGAAAATTATTCAATGCGTGAAATGCTTTAATCTCGACTTTGGTAAGGGCTTTGGTGTTTCATCTTTGCCTGGTGACATGGATCATTGTTATGGTGCGCCCTTGGTTTATTTGCCAGATGACTGCAAGGTAGTGTGTTCTTCTTGTTCTGAAAGTAATTCATCAGATCTGAAAAAGGGGGTGGGTCATGGCTGAAAATGCGAGCAGCTTTGAGAAGGGGTGCAGGAATTGCAAGGCGGTATTGTACGATGGTGACTGGACGCTTAGCCCTAGTATTGTATCCAAGGCGCCGATGTCATTGAAGCGCGAAAGCTTGTGTTGTGACTGTTCTTGTTCAGGTGCAACTACGTTTGGAGGATACTCACGACAGACAGCCCTCGGCAATCTGTTGGGTACGTAGTTGACTTGGCGAAGTAGAAAACAAAAGGGGTCGAAATTAATGTTTCGACCCCTAACTTTTTATAACAAAAATTTTTCCACTAATTTTTCTATTCCGGTGTAATTTTTAAGCCACTGTATTTTTTTATTTCTTCCAAACCATGTCATCTGACGTTTGGCATAATGAATGATATCGAAATACAATTTTTCTTTCATTTCTTCAAGTGAAATTTTATTTTGCAAAAATCTAGCTATCCAGCGATATTCCAGTCCAATCTTTTCCATCCATTCGTAAGAAACGCCATTTTTGTGCAGATTTTCAACCTCTTCGATCATGCCAAGCTCAAATCTTTCATCTAAACGTTTTTTTATTTTTGCATTCAGAATTTCTCGTGAAACATTGATGCCTATTTGCAAAAAGTCGTACTCTTTTCTGTCATTCTGAACTTGTTTCAGAATCTTTCCTGGTCCAGATCCTGAAACAAGTTCAGGATGACAATCTTTCTTGAGAGCCGGGACTTTCCCGATTGCATCAATAATTTCCAATGCTCGCACAAGACGGTATTTGTTTTGCTTATCAATATTTTCAGCGCGCTCGGGATCAAGTTTGGCAAGCTTTTCAAAAAGTTCTGCTGCTGAGAATTTGTCCAGTTCATGTCGAAGTTTTTCATTCGGAGCAACCTTGGGCAGATTCAAATTGTCCGTAATGGCTTGGATCCAAAAGCCTGTTCCTCCGCAAATGATGGGGAGTTTTCCTTTATTCAGTATTTCTTCGATGACTTCCAGAGCCATTTTTTTGAAATGGGATATGTTGAAATCTTCGTTCGGCTCTGCCACGTCAATCAGGTGGTGTCTTATTCCTTCTGAAAAATATCCGTCTTCCGAATCGGGATTTCTGGCGTCTTTAGGCACTTTCCCGGTTCCAATGTCCATTTTGCGGTATATCTGGCGGCTATCGGCTGAAATAACCTCCCCATTGAACCGCTTGGCAAGCTTAATGGCCGCATCAGACTTTCCGGATGCGGTGGGACCCATAATCACGATAATCTTTGACTTTACAATATTCATAAATGGAGTATACTAACATTTGGCATAAATATGCAAGTAGTTGTTTGAAAGAAGAATATTATTCTATGCGTATTCATTGATATAGCAATAAAATGCTTATTTTTTGTGAATTGTGTTGTTACTAAAGGGAAACAAAAAATTTCGGAGGTGTTATGTGTGCAAGCATTTTGGTTGTAGATGATAGTTATTTGGCAAGGTTTTCTATGGAAAGTTCTTTGTTGAAAGCCGGTTACGAAGTTTTTCTGGCTGAGGATGAAGAAGAGGCCATGCAAATGCTCGCTAATGAAGCACGATCCGTTGAGCTTGTAATAACGGATTATAGTATGCCCCGTCCGGGTGCAGGGGTTTTGTTACTTCATGGCGTCAAGCGGGTGAATCCAGAATTGCCTGTAATTTTGGTAAGTGCTCAGGAATTTGAACCGGAGCATGGGATCCATCACGAAGGTTTTACAGCAATATTGGTAAAGAGTAATGACAGAAATATCCTCGTCGAGTCAGTCGGCAAGGTTATTCCCGTGTAATCGCATTAAAACAGAGGTAACTTCCAGTGTGGAGTTGCCTCTTTTTCTATCCCAAAATTCCTTCCAAATTCCAAACATTGGCTTTGGTTATTTCAACTTTGG
>CAZSTB010000006.1:0-65589 GCA_964609855.1 uncultured Bdellovibrionales bacterium | reverse complement strand
CCAATAAGCCATAAATTGTCGACCTCGGCATATTCAAATGCTTAGCCAGCTTGCCAGCTGGCATGATTCCACTCTCCAAAAGAGCCAAATAAACATCGGAATGTTCCCTTTTTAAGCCAAATTTCTCAAAAATTGTATCTAGCACGGTTTTGTTCTCCTTGTCATTCCGGCCTCCGAGCCGGAATCCAGGTCTTTTTATAAAATTCTTTTGTCGCAGTTCGCCGACACTATATACTATAGCATGTTTTTAGTATATAATCAAGTGTTAAGATGAAAAAGATAAGTCTTAACAAACAGTTATTTGAAAAGTTAACACTTTGTCGTATATACGGGACAGTATGGAAATCCAACCCAACACGCCCATTGAGGCAAATTGAAAGGAGCTGGTCATGTTAAACAATCCATTAGTTTGGTGGGTAACAACAGTGATGATTTTCGTCGTTTCAAATCAGTGTATGTGTCTTTACGCAGAGAAATCAGGCATTGAATACTGGAAGGATCTTCCAGAAAGAGCAAGAATTGTTCGCAAGATCATTTTCTGGAATAATATGCTAATGGTAATCTTATCTGCCATGGTTACCATCAATTGGCTTTCTGGATTTCAATTTTTTCCTGAAACATATGAATTGGATCATTATGGATATCCGGTTGTCGCAATAGTATTGGTTGTATTTGTCATCTGGATGACACGCGAAATTATATTGGAGGGGGTTTCCAATCGCTTGTCAGGATATCTGGGTGAGCAAAAGCTAGCAGAAATGAAGCAAAACGTACAGAAAGAAATATATGAAAATAGGAGCGCCATTTCTAGCAATCATATCTCTGGATTTCCCGCTGGATGCTTTGGCGAACGACTGGCAGAGGCCGAGAAAACAATGGCTCTTTTAGAAAGAATCCATCAAGCCAGGAAAAGGTAACGACATTCATTATTTAAACCCCGCACGATCATTGATCGTGCGGGGTTTTTCTTTTTACAAAAAAACCGACGAACATCCGCGACAATTTCCAAAGCATCTTCGAAACCATGTGGGCAAGCGCGAAACAAATCACAACTATTCCATTTCTATTCCACCCATATTTACATATACAATTTTTATCTTTAGTCATCATTATGCATATGCACAAAATTGACTAATAATATTTCGTTCGATTTTCTGTTGGGGTTAAAGCTTAAAAGCTTGACGAACAATGCTTTCGTGAAGAATTTTTTCAGCAGTAATAATTTCTATGTGCTTTTGGACATGGTAAAGCTCAGCAATCAACAGGATTTCATCCTCGCATTCATATGGATAAACCCAAACGCTTTTTTGCATTTGATAAAATCCTAGGTCCTTAATTTTTTTGCGAAGAGCATTTCTTGCTTGATTATATATCGCAGGCTTCGTAGGAATATCAAAAATAAGTATTCTCCACTTCCTGTCCCATCTGAAAGGCTTTTTTATTTTCAAAGTTTCAAATGAAAATTCTCTTATTCTTTCCTTGCCCTTATTTGTTAATTTTACTTGAATTTTTTCATCTTTCATTTTGATAACCTCGATAAGATTTCTTTTCTTCAAATTATAAACAGCATTTTGCAGTTGCTTTTTTGTGTATTTTTTTGATTTGCTGAATTCTTTTGAGGCAAACAATAAACCAGGAACAAGAGCTCCACCAAAAGCAACTCCGCCCAATGCCAAAGTCATCAGCAAAAATTTTCCAGCAGTTGAGGCAGCGCTGTCAGATTCAATGAAATCCTCTGCAATCTTTTTCAAAGATTTTGATTGAATTTTCTCTTTTGAATTTAAATTTTTTGTTAACTTGTTCTTCATACCAACATAATATGCTTCTAACACATATTAGTCAATATTGTGCATATGCATATTTGTGACTAATTTATTTTTACGAAAAAACAGTAGCCGCATGACTACTGTCCCAATATCCCAACCAATAATATCCCCACACTACACAAGTCCGTTAATCACAAAAAACACAGGAGATTTTAAACTTTAAATTCAACCACCTCCCCATCATTCATGACATAGTCCCTTCCGACCGTCTTTACAGCGCCTAGCTCCTTAGCTTTTCCCCACGAACCAATCTCCAAAAGTTTATCCCACATAATAACATCCGCTCTGATGAATTTTTCCTGAAAATCCGTATGGATCGCAGCCCCAGCTTCTGGTGCTGTCGAGCCCTTTTTGATGGTCCAAGCACGTGTTTCAATTTTTCCAGTCGTTAAAAACGTCTGCAAACCCAAAAGATCATAAGCCTGAACAATAAGTTGGCTTATGTTTGAAGTAAGTCCCATTTCTTCAATTTCCTCCGATGTCATATCAATCAGTTCTTCCTCTATTTTAATATCCAGCTTTACGTGTCTTCTGTTTTCCAGAATTTCGGGTAAAATCTCATCCACATCGCTCACATTGTAAATATAAAGGAACGGTTTCATGGTAAGTAATTGGAATTCGCGCACTGCCAACTTTGTATTTGGTTCTTGGAAGTCAAGCTCAGCAGTGTTTGCCAAAAGTCCCTGTTGCAAAACATGTTTAATCTTTTCAGCAATTCCCAATTTAAACTGGGCATCCTTATCATTTCCACGCGCATCTTTTTGCAGCTTTTCCATGCGCTTAATCATAGATTCAAGATCTGCCAAGATAAGTTCGGTATTGATAATTTCAATGTCCTCCAGTGGATCAACCTTGTTGTGTACATGGATAATATTATCATTGCGAAAAACCCGCACCACCTGAGCAATTGCATCAACTTCGCGGATATTCGCCAGAAATTTATTTCCCAAGCCCTCACCCTCAGAAGCGCCTTTCACAATTCCTGCAATATCCACAAATTCCACAACCGCGGGCACAATTTTTTCCGTCTGAGACATTTCTGAAAGCTTGTCCAGTCGCTCATCAGGAACTTTGACTACACCAACATTCGGTTCGATAGTACAAAACGGATAATTATTAATATCTACAGGATTCCTCGTTAAAGCCTTAAAAAGGGTTGATTTACCCACATTTGGTAGTCCTACGATTCCTATTTGCAAAGCCATAAATGTAAACTCATAAATTTAAAGATCATTAAAAAGCCAAGAATAAGCCTTTTGCAGATCTCTATTAAGATACTAGAAAAGCCGAAAATAAGCAATAATGTACTTTTAAAACGCCACTGACTAACTTTACTTTCAATCCCGTCCATGCTATAAATACTTGATGCTTTTCAGCATTTTCGCCTAATTTTATACTAAATTTCATGGAAAAAGACCATATCCTCTGTCATTATGGCGAAATTGCCCTTAAAGGTGGCAACCGCCGATATTTTGAAAAACAACTCCTATTGAATATCAAATCTCAACTTGAGCTTTTTTGTCCTGCAGGCTTTGAATTTGTAAAACAGATGTATGGAGGAATTCTGATCAAGCTTAACCAAAAAGGAATTTCCAACCCTGGCGCCATTGAAAATTCGCTTAGGCATACGTTTGGAATCACTAATTATTCCTTTGTAGCCAGTGTTTCCCAAGATATTGAAACCATAAAGACTTTCTGCTGGGAAATGATAAAAGACGAAAAGTTTGAGACTTTCAGAGTTTCAACTCAGCGCTCAAATAAGGATTTCCCTCTCACCAGTGAACAAATTAATCGCGAAGTTGGTGGCTACATATATGACAAACTTGATGGAAAAAAATCCGTTAGCTTGAAGCATGCTGATTGCGAATGCCGCATAACCATCGTTGATAAATTTGCCTTAGTCGCCTTAATGAGAAATCAGGGTCTGGGCGGAATGCCGGTTGGAACAGGAGGCAGGGCGATGGCAATGCTCTCAGGTGGATTTGATTCTCCTGTTGCTGCTTGGCAAATATTGAAGCGCGGAGTCCAAATCCGCTATGCTCATTTTCATAGCGCTCCATTCACATCAAAAGCATCTATAGAAAAGGTGGTTAGCCTTAGTCAAGAATTGGCTAAATTTGGCAGTAAAACTAAACTTTATCTAATACCTTTTGCAGACGTGCAAAAAGAGATCATGATGAAAACGCCAGAAAAATTTCGTGTTATTCTTTATCGCCGCATGATGATTAGAATCGCAGAGGCACTTGCTAAGAGAGAACGCTGCATGGCGCTTATCACTGGAGATTCCATCGGCCAAGTTGCTTCTCAGACCTTGGAAAATATCTTAACCGTAAGTGAAGCCGCAACACTTCCGATCTTTAGACCACTTATCGGCTTAGACAAGGAAGAAATAATGCAGAAAGCGAAAGACATCGGAACTTATGAAATCTCGATCTTGCCTCATGACGATTGTTGCACGCGACTAATGCCCAAAAAACCTGAAACACGTTCCAAAATTCTTGAAGTATTGGAAGCAGAGAAAGCCTTGGATATTCCCGCATTGGTCAAGCAAACTTTAGCAAAAATTGAAATTGTTAAATAAAAGGTATTAACCCCGGGGCAAGCCCCAAACCCCCTGGGTTTTCGCGGCCCGCCGCGAGGTATTAAACCTTTTGATGTCATCACTCGCTCGGAAACGAAAATTCATTTTCATTTCGCTCGACTTCGTTCGACAATAAACAAACTTACATAACGCTATTTTGCGACAACAAAAAAACACAGCACCAGCTGCGTTTTTTATTTCCCTTGAAAACAACTAATTGTCCTCATCATCCTGACAATTGTTACACCTTCTAATTTCTTTGGCTGAAAATTTGTAATCTCCATCTCGGTTACCGATAATTTTTACGACTTTGCCCTTATTTTCAAGACTTTGATTCTCCCATTTAACATTTAGGTCATCAACTTCCCAATTTGCTCCATTCTCATCTCTAACAATCAATTTTTCTTTTTCTTCATCTATTTCAATAATTTTCCCCGTCAGAAAACCGCTATCAGGTTGAAACCAAAGCTCAACGCGTGCATCATGTTTTGATTTATCATAAAACGGAATCGCTCGAGACATTAATTTATCAACTTCCTTAGCCATCCCCATTAGAAAAAAAATATAGCCGAAGAGAATACTTAACGCAAAACTACCCAAAACGATCCAGCGCCGTTTATAGCGATAACCTCTCTTGGTACACTTCCAGTTTAGATAAGCAGAAATTGCGAATAAAATTAAAAACAAAATCCAAAAATATGGCAGCAGCATAACTGCGGAGGTAATCAGGTTTCCTTGCAAATGATTTAAAAAACCGAAATCTCCAGAACTCGCTATATGCACAATTACAGAGAAAGAAAGACTGCCCAAAATCATAGAAATAACGAATAATGCCCAAAAAGCGCAACCTTTAAATAAGAAATGCCACCTTGGAACAGGTTCGATACTGTCGCATTTTATCTTATTGATAATCTTATCGCTAAATGTTGTCATTTCCTTGGCGGAAATCTTACTGAGCATTGCTCAAAAATTTCCAAGCATTTATAATTATTTATCCTTCTCAAGCTCAAGGGTTTTTTCCTTAAACTGTTTTTTTGCCCTGTTTATTAGGGTTGCAACTGTTCCCATAGGTTTTTCCAAAATATCTGAAATTTCCTTGTAATCTTTTTCTTCCAAAAATTTTAAGACCAATACATCTCTGTATCTTTCATCTAATTTATCGATCGTGTCTCTGACTTGCTCGGCAGTATATTTTTTTTCCAAATCTCGAAAAATGTCCTCATCGCTAGCCAAGATGTTTAAAAGTTGGTTGTCACCTTCATAAGTGGTTGTTTTTGGCCGAGCCGTAACCTTACGAAAATGACTGATAACTTTATTATGCGTAATTCGATAAATCCAAGATGAAAATTTAAGTTCCTGATCAAAATCATTAAGATTTTTGTACGCACTCAAAAAAACGTCCTGTAAAATGTCTTCCGCGTCTTCTTTTGAACATGCCGAGATGCGTAGAATGTATCTCAAGAGTTTTTCTTCATAACGCTCGATGAGCTGACTATAAACATCAGGATTTTTTATGGTCAAAAAAACCAACTCCTCATCTGTCGGATCGGCCGCAGCTATTTGCTTTTTCTCATTTTTCTTAAATAGTGACATTTGCAATTTACCGGGCGCGCATATTAATTCATACGCGCATTCGCATTCTATGCTTTCACAATCTGACGCCCAGCGCTTATATTTTCAATTGATAAATCTCTATAACCAACGTAGTATACCATACAACACACTAAAAGTAAAAGGGATAATTCCACTTTTACTCCATTTTTATTTACGAAAAATTTGCCAACTGAAAAGTGAGACTACAGCTCTGACTTAAGTTTTTTAGCCTTTTTAATATATTCCGCGATTGTTTCAATTCCGCTGCGCCAAAAATTTTCATCTTCCAAGTCGATATTGAAAATCTGAGCCAGCTCCTGCGGCGATTTTGAACCGCCACCTTCTAGAAATTCCCTGTACATACCTGGGAATTGCTCAGGTTTTTTTTCAGCTTTATGCAATAACCCAAAAGCAAGCAATTCGCCAAAGGCATAAGCATAAACATAGAAAGGTGTGCGGATAAAATGCGAAACATAAGACCACCAACTCTCGTAATTTGCAGTCAAAGAAACGACATTGCCGAACATCTCGCGCTGGCGACCAATCCACAGGACATTAATCTGCGCCGCAGTTAATTCCCCACCTTTTCGGTAGGCATTATGAAAATCCTGCTCGAACCTGAACATTGAAATCTGCCTTTGCACGCTTGCGAAAATACTTTCAATTTTTTGCATATACATTCCCAATAAAACTTCCTTGTCTGTTTCATTTTCAGTTGTTTTCCTAAAGGCTAACGTTTCCGCAAAAATACTTGCAGTTTCAGCGAGCGTAAGCGGACAATTATAATTCACGATTGATTGTTTGCGTGCAAGCTCGAAATTGATTCCATGTCCTAATTCATGAGCCAGCGTCATAACGTCATTAATTGAACCCGTGAAATTCATGAAGACGTAAGGATGCACATCTGGCGTTGCCCCTTCGCAATATGCTCCGCCTCTTTTTCCCGTCATTGGAGCGGCGTCGATCCATTGCTTGTCGAAAAAGTCTGTCGCAATCTTACCAAAGTCGCCGTCGAAATCACTGAAAGCGCCCAGCACAATTTCTTGCGCTTCCTTAAATTCAATTGACTTGTTTTTACTTCCAACCGGAGCATAGCGATCGTAATCGTACATTTTCTCAAGTCCCAAAACCTCTTTTTTGAAAGTGTAATATTCCTGAACCAGCGCATAACTTTCTTCAACCACTTTTACCATAGTTTCAACCGCATCGCGATTCGCTTCGTTATTTAGATGTCTAGCCTGCTCAGGATATTCAAAGCCAAGCAGCTTATCCTCAATTTTTTTATCTTCAGCTAAAGTGTTCATGACAAAGGTCAATATACTCTCTTTTTCTGAAAGTCCTACAGTAAAAGCTGCCGCAGCATCAGCTCTTTTGGTCTGATTGCTGCTTGTGTACAAAATGTTCAGGATCTCCGACTGATTTAAATTCTTTTTTTCACCGTCAATTTCCAATGAAAACTGCTGCTTTGTAAGCTCCTGCTCATATAGTCTCTGAAATGCTTGTTTTCCGGTTAATCTTTTAAATTCCAATATCTGCTCCTCCTTTTCACTGAGTCTGTGTTTTTTCCAAGCGCTAAGTTTTTCAAAATAGTGTCGATAATTAGCCAGCTCAACGCTTTCAAGAAAACTTGCAAACTCTTTTTCCGGCAAAAAAGTCAGCTCCAATTCAAAAAAAATCAGCTGCGAAAATATTTCCGCTGAAGTTGTGCTAGCTTTCTGCATGAATGCCCCATATTCAGGATTAGCGGTGTTCGTACTATGCAGCAACTCTGCATATGCCTGCGGCTTCACAGCAAGGGAAATAATAGATTCATACTCCTTAAATACCTCAAGCATCTTGCTTGGACTCGTAATATCTTTAATTTTCAGATGGTAATCATCTCTGAATTTTTTTGCGCGCCTGGAAACATCTTCCAGCGATTCATTTATGCGTGGGTCACTAATCGATGTAAAAAGATCCGACAAATTCCATAAAGGTAACTTTTCCATATCGTTTTTTGCTTACTATTTATACAATTATTCTTTTAAGTAAAGGTGAGATGCGCGTCGTTATTTCATAATTTATACTTTCTATCTTAGCAGCCATTTCTTCAGCGGTAATTGCCGCTTCACCCTGAGTCCCTAGCAGCACAACTTCTTCTTCGGCTTCGACATTTTCCAGATGTGAAACATCAACCACGAACATATTCATTGCAACCCGGCCCAAAACCTTGCAGCGAGTTCCTTTGATTAAAACCTCCCCGCAATTGGAAAATCCCCGATCAAAACCATCGCTATATCCTTGCGGAATCACCGCGATTTTAGTCGGCACTGAAGTGATGAATGTTAAACCATAGCCAATTGAATAATTAGCAGGCACCGTCTTAACCTGGGCCACACGTGTTATCCAGCGCATTGCCGGCTTTAATTTAAATTCGACGCTTCCAAGCTTTTCCGCCAACTCCACAGATGGCCACATGCCATAAGTTGCGATTCCTGGGCGCACAATTGAACTTGGACTCTGGCCGTCCGCTTCATACGCCATAATACCGGAGCTTGCAGAGATATGTGTATCTAAATTTTTGTAACCATTTTCCTTAAAAATAGTTATCGCTTTTTCAAAGCATTCCAGCTGTTTTTTTGCATGTGAAAAATTGCTAGTATCTTCGATGTTGGCAAAATGTGAATAAATGCCATCAACCTGAACATGTTCGCAAGTTTTTAGAGCATCAATAAAATGTTGAAGATTTTCCAGCAGTACACCTTGCCTGCCAAGACACGCATCTATTTTAACATGCACTGAAACTTTCTTGTTTAAGCTTTCAGCAACTTGCTCGATCATTAAGATCTGCTGCTCAGCGTAAACTCCCATAATCGCACCTAATTCAATAACCTTAGCAATTTCATCGCTAGAAACATAGCCCAAAACCAACGTAGGCTTCGTGGAAACTTCTCGCAGTAATCTTAGCTCATCGGCATCGTCCACCTGAAAGAAATCAACTTCATTTTCCAAAATTTTAGCCACTTCATTTTGGCCATGCCCATAAGCATTAGCTTTTATCACGCATGCGAGTTTGACGCCAGGCACAACCAGGCCCCTCATCAGCCTAAGATTATGTAGCAAATTTTCCTTGGAAATTTCAATATATGAAAGCATAAAACAGCATAGCTTAAAGCTTATACATTATAGTTTCCACTTTTATTTACTTTTTTGCAAGCCAATTTTTTATTTAGTTGCATGCCTTATCCTTACTCCATCATTGTATTCAATTTCAGTTCTTCTTTCCAAGCCAAGAGATGCCATTTTTAATGTTTTATACACATAACCTACAAAGGGCACCTTAGGCTCAAAATTATATATACAACGTCTAATTATTTCTAGTTCTCGATCCTTATGATATTTCCATACCTCAAAATTTGGAATTGTTTCCACCCACCTATCGGCTAAATAAGAAATTAAATTTATAATCTCATTCTCAGCTGATTTATTGCCTTTTTTCGCCAAGTTTATCAGAACCGTACAAATCTCATTTCGTTTTTCAAATTCTCGCCCTGGATCAGATTGCAAAAAAGTATATAAATATTTTTTATTATCACCAATTGCCTTTTGCATTTCTTCATTATTCTCATACTGTTGCTCTGGTGTTGAACGCTTGTGATTTTTAGGAGGTAAGAATTTATCATCAAAATCAATACCTGATTGCTCAGACACCAATTTCCAATCAACACCGCCTTTAACATCCTTAAAATTTAACAACAAAAAAGCATAAAGAGCCCGGTTTTGCATTTTAATTTGTTGAAATGTTATTTTTCTTCCGGCAGGTACACTTTTAAATATATCATCAAGTTTCTTTAATGCAGATTCCATTGTTAGTGCAGGGGGTGGCAATTTTAATTTTTTGCGAGCTTCTGCAGAAAGACAAGGAACGACTTTCGGCCAATCAATAGTTCCTTTTTGATCTGGAAAGTATGCTTTCACATCTTGAAAAATAGCAAAATAATGATTGTGTAAATCTGTTATCGTAGTAACTGGCTTAGCTGTCTCTAAAATAGCTTTGTTTAAACTCTCTATGCACTTCGATTCATAATACCCATCTGGCGCTTCTAAGTGCAACTCTTCTTTAATTTTACCCCAATCAATTTTTCCTTCGGCATCTTTGATGTTTCGTTTGAAAAAACCATACGCCTTGGGACAATTTCTTTCAACATAAACTGGAGTAAAACTAAATAGGTTATCTGATATCAACTTATCTCTTAATTCATTAACTGCGAATTCAAATGTTAAAAAGTGCTTATTTTTTGGAAGCTCAAAGCTTAATCTTTCTTCAACATATTCCCAGTCTATATCGCCATGTTCATTCTTAATATTGTCACAAACATACTTATATTCGTTTCTAGCAAATTTCTTAATATCCCTAATTCTTATTTTTCCAAGATTTGCATCCAGTAACTTTTCCTCCATTATTTTGATAACTTCCAAATTCTTGGCGTCTTTCTCTTGTTTTGCTTTTTTAATATCCTGAATTTCTTTTTCAGTTACCAAATGAGGTTTATTAAAAACCTCACCCTTTCCGCACTCAGACTGAGAAATATCAAAACCAGCCTCCATTTCTTCATGCGACTGTGAAATCTTATATTCGGTGTTAATATCTTTTGGTCCCATAAATATACAAAAAAGCGGGCTTTCACCCGCTTTCTTTATCTTTTTTCATTATAGCATGTTTTTTAACTTTTGTCCAATAATAATTTCGACGTCTACCTTTTTATCACTCCTACTTCTTATAACTTTTAATTACCTGCCAAGCCAATTAATTCACATTTTAAATTGCAAAATACAAAATTGCTTGATAGAATTATGTAAAATATAAATTACATTTATGAACAATAAACCTCTACTGCATCTTTTTGAAGAAAATGAACTGAATATTGCGACGCTCTATTCGCTTTATTCGCAAAAAATACCGGCTAAAAAGGACTTTTGGGAAGAACTTTCAAATGAGGAAACGGCTCATGCGGCTCAAATCGGGAATCAAAAAGATGGTGAGGACCCAATGGAGGAAAATAAATTTTCCCGAGGCGTAATTCACTACGTTATGGATTCAGTTTTAAAAGAGATACAAAGAGCGCAAGCGAAAGAAATGAGCCACCACGAAGCACTGCTGGCAGCATTGCGAATCGAGCAATCAATGCTCGAAAGAAAATGTTTCGAAATTTTTGCCCATTCCAGTGAGCAGGTTAAGGCGGTCCTCTTCAAGATGAACAAGGAGACTGAGCGTCATGTAGAAAAAATTCATAGCGAAATGAAGAAAAATAATTTTCGTTAAGCCGATTTAGAGCTTAAGTTAAATTTTCCATTAAAAACAAGGAGCTCAATAAATGTCTCCTTTGTTTTATTTTAAGTTTAATTGAAAACAAACCCAGGAAATCAAAAAGCATACTTATCGAAAAGTATGCTTTTTGATTAATGTCGCAGGTTGTAGACGATTTTAGAGCTGTATTCTAACAGAAGAATGAGTACGTTTATATTCCAGATTTGAAACACTGAAGTACGATCCTGGGTTTATTTGCGCCAATCATATTCATAAGAAGGATTTTGAGCAGTTGTTGGAAAGTGCTTATCGACTATGCTGCGAGCTATCGAAACAAAACGCTGTTGTGTATCATTTTTATTTTTTTCCTCACGAGAAGCTTCATTTTCAGAAAAGCCCATATCCGGTCTACCGTCTTTTATTGTGATTCCATTTTGCTCCCTCCATTGATTCATGGCTTTCGTAGGATTTCCTCCTGAATAATAAACTATATGTTTTGGACGTGATTCTGGATTTTTATGAAAGTAATCCTCCCAATATTCTTTCGAAGAAACAGGATTCTCAGCTAATTTATAA
Source organism: uncultured Bdellovibrionales bacterium (assembly GCA_964609855.1). GTDB lineage: Bacteria > Patescibacteriota > Minisyncoccia > Moranbacterales > GWC2-37-73 > GWC2-37-8. The sequence goes on along the minus strand of CAZSTB010000006.1, from coordinate 53,726 downwards.
GGATTAAGTCCTTTTTCTTGAAAATATGTTGTTAATATTTTTTCATATTCCATCTTTTCATTTTCCAAACCCCATATTTCCGATAATTTTTCCACAAGGCCACTGTCAGACAATAGTTCTCTTGCTTTACCATCTTTAACTTCAAATTCATCTAATATTTTCTCAATGGCGTCATTCCTTTCGTTTTCTGGTAAGTCATTATATTTATAGCTTTCTTGAATAAATGCCTGTACGAAACCCGGTTTGTCGCCAAATCTAGCATTTAGTACCTCTTGTATACCCTCAGTTGGCTTTGTTTTATTCTCTTGGTCAAGCTCATATTTTGATCCTTTTTCAGGATTAACTCTAGCGTCCTCTGGAATAAATGCAATACCGGAATCGACTGATAATCCCTTATCAATTTCTGGCCAAACATACTGGTCATTATTTGCACCACTTGCAGATAAATTTCCAGAAAATTCATATTGAGAAGCAATCATAACCGATGGGAAAGCAAAGAATATCTCATTACCACTTTCTCCTCCGTAAGTACTATCTGCAACAGATTCTGCTGCGAGATGTACCGCGCTTGAATCAGCAAATGCCCTAGGATCACCTATTAATCCAGTATCAAAACCGCCGCTTATTCTCCCTAGTGCAGTATTTCTTGAATCACATTCATTCAATTTTAAAAATTTTGACACAGCATCTTCCTCTGAAGACTCTTGCAAAGTTATACCGAGAGCTGATCTAAGCTCCTTCTTTTGAAGAATGGTTTGAAATGAGCTATGATATTCGCCTAATCCAGCCTTATGATTTCCAAAATCTGCATGATCTCGAATGCCACGCCTAGTCACATGTGTTAACATTTCACCCGGAAATCGTTGAAGTAATTTAATGTAATCTTCAGTTGAAATGGATTTCAAATGTTCTACTGAAAATTCTTTAATTATGTCTTCTTTTGAATATGATTTCTCCACTAAGTTTTCCTTTTCACCGTGACTATCAATTTCAGACTCCAATTCTTTTTTCGCAATCGCAGCTTCATGATTTAACACTAGCAATTCCTCATTATCTTCTTTATCAACCTGTAGTCCGTCTTTTTCAGCTCTCGCTTCCATTTGATTAATTTCAGTAATACCTTCTTGCTGAAAATCAACGACTTCCTTATCCGATCGCTCAATCATCTGCACACCAATTTCAGCAGCTGATTTTTCAACGCTTTTTAGAGCTTCATGAGTTTCATGCGCTTCTTGTTGTTCAGCATTTTCAGTTGATTTGAATTGTTCTTTATTCATCGCCATTTAATTTTTTTCTTAATTTTTCCATATGCTGCTGATCTAATTTTTCAGAAATGCTTGCCAAAATTTCATGACGTCTCTTGCGAAGTTCAGCCATTTTATTTTGGAATTTTTCCCAAGCCTGTTTATATTTTTCTACTGTCATATCTATATCCAAAAAGTAAGTTAATTTTCCCCAAGCCATAATATTAAATCAATTATAACACATGGTTCTGATTCCATATCTATTAAATAAAATAACGGCTCAAATAAGGCAAAGTATAAAAAGCTATTTTTCAAATATCAGAACCAAAGAGTTTATCAATATAAAAGCAAAAATCCACCCAAAAGGTGGATTTTTTCACATGGTCGGGGCGCAGAGGCAGGGATTTCCTCGTCACTTGTTCGCCGTCGCTCACAATTTCCTTGCCCTGGGCAGCGCTGAATGCTTCTATGGTCGCATTCATCGACGCACACTGCGATGCTGTCCTGCTGAACAACATCTTGCTTAGCTTCTGCCCGTTCGAATCCCTGCGAACTCCATATACAACAAAAAATAAGACAGACTCTTTTGAAGTCTGCCTTATTTTTTTGTTGATGTCGGGGCGCAGGGATTCGAACCCTGTCTAAATGCTCCCAAAGCACTCGTGCTAGCCGTTGACACCACGCCCCGATATATTTGACCTCTGGACAAGAAAATCCTGTCAGCGCCTCATTTCAAACTAATATCAATGATACACACAATTTAAATTTTAGTCAAACGTTTCCAGGAACAACAAAATCCTGCTTGCGCAGGATTTTGTTTCCATCTTTTTGTAGATATATTCAAAAAATATATTTTCAATATAAGATAACTCTATTTAACAGCCTCTTTCAAAGCCTTACCAGCTGTGAATTTTGGTACTGTCATTGCAGGAATTTGGATTTTTGCTTTTGTCTGAGGATTGATTCCTTCGCGAGCTGCGCGTTGAGAAACTTTAAAAGTTCCAAAACCAGTCAATGTTACTTTGTTTTCTTGTCTGATTTCTTCGGTGATCTTTTCTAGAAGTGCTTCCAGCACGCTTTCCACTGCCTTCTTTGAAAGTTCAGTTTTCGAAGCGATCGCATCAACAAGAGCGTCTTTGTTTACATTTGCCATAGTAGTCACCATCCTTTCTAGTTTTATGTTTATCTCACTTACCCGATTATACTCTTTTTGTTGCAGATAAAGCAAATTTAGTTATACACAACTGTCTTGATTACAAGACGAAAATTTTTAATTTTAAATTTTTAATTTTAAATCAACTCCAAATAAATAAATTTTCGAATGCTTGAAACATTTGATCATCATAATTTTATTCAAAATTGGAAATTCGAAATTCAAAATTGTATCACTATCTTGCATACTCCACTGACCTTGTTTCTCTCAAAACATTAACTTTAATTTCTCCCGGATATTTAAGATCAGCTTCAATTTTATCAGCAATTTCTCTTGCCATTTTTAGAGCACCCAAGTCATCCACTTCCTCTGGTTTTACAAATACACGAATTTCTCTTCCAGCTTGAATCGCATAAGTTTTCTCAACCCCTGGAAATGAATTCGCCGTTGCTTCAAGCTCTTCAAGGCGTTTCAGATATTTCTCCAGCGTATCTTTTCTAGCTCCTGGACGACTAGCTGAAATTGCATCAGCAGCCGCGATAATAAAGGATTCGGGAGTTTCGAAAGGATAATCCTCATGGTGCGATTTCATTGCATCAATAACCTCTTTAGGCATATTGAATTTTTCCATGATCTTAATTCCGATTTCCACATGAGTTCCTTGAATTTCATGATCAACAGCTTTTCCGATGTCATGAAGAAGTCCAGCTTTTTTAGCCACTGATACGTCAGCCCCCAACTCTGCAGCCAAGGCTCCAGAAAGATGCGCAACTTCCAGGGAATGCAGCAAAACATTTTGTCCGAAACTTGTGCGATATCTAAGTCTTCCGATAAGATACACTAATTTTGGATCAAGACCGGCAATTCCCAGGTCGTAAGTTGCAGCCTCGCCAGCTTCCTTAATCTTGTTGTCAATTTCTTTCTTGGCAAATTCCACCGCTTCTTCAATCCTTGTAGGATGAATGCGACCGTCCCCGATAAGTTTTTCCAGTGTCAGTCTGGCGATCTCTCTGCGAACTGGGTCGAATCCTGAAATTACAACTGCTTCAGGGGTATCATCAACAATAATTTCCACACCTGTAAGTTTTTCAAGCGCTTTGATGTTTCGTCCTTCGCGTCCGATAATTCTTCCCTTAACTTCATCGGAAGGAATAGAAACCGTTGTGGTTACAACTTCAGCAGCATGAGAACCGGCATATTTTTGAATTACGCTTGTCATCAAATTCTTAGCGCGTTTTTCAATATCCTCGCGTCCCTCTTTTTCAATCTTAGCAATGCGTTGCGCTAAAGCGTCGCGATTCTCTTCTTCAGTAAGTTGAAGCAAGATAGCTTTAGCTTGTTCTTTTGAAAGTCCAGCGATCTTCTCCAGCCTATCCAGTTCCCGATTGCGGGTTTCTTCAGATTCTTCACGAATTTTTTTAACTTCTTCAATTTTCTGTTCAAGCAATTTTTTGCTATTCTCAACCTCTTCAGTTTTTTGGTCCAAAGCAGTCTCGCGTTTTTCCAAACGCTGCTCACTGCGAAGAATTTGGTCTTCGCGCTCTTTTTCCTGCCTCTTAGCTTCTTCCAGAATTTCAACTGCCTTATTTTTGGCAGCCAAAATTGTCTCCTGAGATTTTTTCTCAGAATCTTCTATCAACTTTTCAGCTTTGCCTTCTGCGCTATCTAATTGCTTCTTGGCAATAGACTGCCTGAAATAGTATCCAGCTCCTCCACCAACTGCGAGGCCCAAGATTATACTTATTAATTCACCGATTCCCATACTTTTTCATTCGTTTCGTTTGATGGGCAATACGCACTGAAGCAAGGTATCTTAAAATACCTTAAATTTTCTCTTCTAAAGTTTTATGTTTTTGCTGAGAAAAATAAATCATAATTATATTGCAAAATCGCTTTAATGCGAGGAAATTTGTATCACTTATCAAATCGAACCGATCAATATTAACTTAGTTATACGCTAGCCCTATATTAAAGGAAAAGGCCCATTTTGTCAAAAGGCTCAGGGAATGCTAAACTATGTCATGTGAGCATACAAACATACGAGCAATAAACATAAATACAAAGATTATTATTGAGGCTTTTATGTTTAACATATGTTTGAATGTTTAAATGCTTAAATGTTTAAATGAAAATTATGTATAAACCAGTCGCACTAGTTGTTCTTGACGGATGGGGCATCAGTAATAATTCCCAAGGCAATGTCCTGAAAGAGACTAAACTTCCAACCATAGAAAAGTTAGATCAATATTATCCCATGACCACGCTTCAAGCTTCCGGAATCTCTGTGGGACTTTTTTGGGGCGAATCCGGCAACAGTGAAGTTGGTCACATGGCAATGGGCGCAGGAAAAATTGTCTATCAAAACCTTCCCAGGATAACTTTATCCATTCAAGATCGCAGCTTTTTTCAAAATGAGGCTCTCTCCAAGGCCATGGAAAGCGTTAAAACCAAAGACTCCTCACTTCATCTTATGGGATTAATCGGACAAGGGAGTGTCCATTCATATGCTGAACATCTTTTTGCAATCTTAGAAATGGCCAAAGAAAAAGGCCTCACAAAGGTCTTTATTCATGTCTTCACTGATGGACGTGACTCACCGCAAACATCAGGCACTAAAGCAATTCAAGATCTGCAAAATCACCTGAAATCCATTGGGATTGGAAAAATTGCCAGCCTAAGCGGTAGAAACTGGGGTATGGATCGAAACAACAACTGGGACCGCGTAGAAAAAGCCTATCGTCTTTTAACAGAAGGGACTGGTATCCAAGCGACTGACCCGATTGCCTGCCTGCAGGAATCTTACGCAAAAGATATTACTGATGAATATATAGAACCTTCAGTGATAATGGAGGACGGTAAACCTGTGGCCACAGTGAAAGATGACGACGCAGTTATTTTTTTCAACTTTCGCGAAGATCGTGCGCGCGAAATAACCAAAGCTTTCGTGCTTCCAGGCTTTGAAGGATTTAAGCGAGATCTCTTAAAAATTGATTTTGTCACATTGGTTGAATATGAAAAAGATCTTCCAGTTGGAATTGCTTTCCCGCCATCAACTCTTGAAGGCGGCCTCGGACAAGTTTTGAGTGAGAACAAATTAAAACAACTTCGAATCGCCGAAACTGAAAAATACGCGCATGTTACCTACTTTTTCAACGGAGGAAAAGAAGAGCCGTGGCCCGGAGAAGATCGAGTACTGATTCCTTCACCAGCCGTTTCGAAATTCGATGAAGCCCCGGAAATGAGCGCTGCTTTGCTCACTGAAAAAATGATTGATGCCATCGAAGAGGAGAAATATGACGTTATTATTGCCAATTACGCCAATGCCGATATGGTTGGTCATACCGGGAATGAAGCTGCTTGCACAATCGCCGTGCAAACTATCGACAAAAGCCTTTCCGTGCTGATACCCGCGATCTTAAAAAAGGGTGGTTGCGTGCTGATTACGGCCGACCATGGGAATGTTGAAGAAATCAAAAATTATCATACCGGACAAATTGATACGGAACACTCTTCAAATCCTGTCCCCTTTTGGTTTATAACCCCAGACAATCATCGCGAAAAGAAAGCTGAAGAAATTGTCAGGCAACAAAGCGAAGTCGGCGGACTACTTAGCGACATTGCGCCCACAATTTTAGAAATCCTAGGAATTCCAAAACCAGCAGACATGAATGGAGAGAGTCTACTGCCAATGCTTAAATAGCTTCCTAGGCATTAGGAATTAGGTTGTAGGTTGTAGCAAAATTCAGAGAAAATAAAAAACACCTTGATGGTGTTTTTTATTTTGAATTTTCCTAATTCCTAATTCCTAATTCCTAATTCCTGCCCTACGATATCAACTTATCTACGATTCCATAAGCAACTGCTTCTTCGGCGCTCATGAAATAATCACGGTCAGTATCCTTTTCAACCTTAGCGATTTTTTGCCCAGTATGCTTGGCTAAGATTTTATTAAGCGCATCTTTGGTCTTCAAAATATGTCTTGCATGGATATCCACATCGGAAGCTTGTCCGGACGTTCCTCCCATAACTTGATGGATCATAACTTCGGCATTTGGTAGCACGAAACGCTTGCCTTTTTTTCCTGCACCCAAAAGAAGTGCGGCGCCGGAAGCAGCCAATCCCATACAGATTGTCTGCACATCTGGACGCACATATTGCATCGTGTCATAAATCGCCAGCGCGCTGGAAACAACTCCTCCAGGGGAATTTATATAGAGCTTGATATCCTCCTTGGGATTTTGTTGCTCCAAGAATAAAAGCTGCGCAATAATCGCATTAGCAACACCATCATCAATCGGCGTTCCCAAAAAAATTATACGATCCTTTAATAGGCGCGAGTAGATATCATAAGCGCGCTCGCCGTAATTTGTTTTTTCAATTACTGTCGGGATTAAATAATTGTTTTGCATAGGCGACATTAGTCACTCATCATCGGTCATCGACAATAAAAAGATTGATGGCTGATTACTGATGACTCTTAATTATTCATGGTCAAACTATTTAATTTTGCTCCTTTTATTTTACGCCCTCCAAAAGCTCCAACACTTTCTCGTTCTGCATCATGCCCTTTACATAGCTATACAATTTTCCTAAATCAATATTCTTTTCTATGTCCTGAACTTTCTTGTATTGAGCCAGGGTCTTATTCATCTCAGCCTCCACTTCTTCATTCGGAATTTCAATTTCATTTTCTTTAGCAACTTCTTCAAGAGCTAGTGCAGCTTTGATTCTCTTAATCGCTTGTGGCTCCCATTCTTTTTCAAGCTCATCAACAGTCTTTCCGATTTGAGTCAAATATTGTTCAAAAGTCATGTTCATTCCTTGAAGCTGCATCTCAAATTCACCGATCATCTTATGAAGTTCTTCATGAATGAGGACGTGAGGAATTTCAACTTCTGTCACCGCAATCAGAGCGTCAATAAGTTCGGCGCGCTGCTTTTCCTTGGTTTCAGCTTTTTTCTCGGATTCCATTCCTTCTTTCACATTTTTGCGCATATCCTCTAGATCTTTGAATTTTCCAAGTGAACGTGCAAATTCATCGGTAACATCCGGTGTCTTTCTTTCTTGGACCGTGTTAACAGTGACCGTAAATTGCGCAGGCTTTCCTGCTAATCCATTTGCGTGATAATCTTTCGGAAAAGTTAACTCAAAATCTTTAATTTCGCCAGCTTTCATTCCAACAACCTGCTCCTCAAAACCGGGAATGAAAACTCCTCTTCCTAAAATCATCGGGTGATTTTTACTGGAACCGTTTTCAATCGGTACGCCGCTTTGCTTAACTTCGAAGTCCAAAATCACATTGTCCTCATTTTGAGCTGCTCTTTCAACAGTTACATGCTGAACACGACTCTTTGCAATTTCTTGAATTTCCTTTTCCACCTCTTCAGCGGTAACTTCCAAGGACTTTTTGGCATATTCCTTATTAATTTTTTGAGCAGCACTTTTCCAAGGCTTTAAAGTTGCCACCGGCACAGTCGCTGTCAAAACTTTGTATTCCAAGTCGTTCCCTTCAGCCAATTTTACAATTTCAGCTTTCGGAGCTCCAATAGCTTCAATTTTCTTTTCAGCTAATACTTTTGGATAAGTTGCCTGCACAGCTTTTTGAGCGGCAGCATCTAATAGTGCAGCGGTTCCAACTTTCTTTTCAACCATATCGCGAGGAGCTTTTCCCCCGCGAAATCCTTGGATTTTAATTTCCTTTGAAAAATCTGCTGCTGCAAGATCCAAGTATTTTTTCCATTCATCCCAAGAAACGGTCACGCTAACTTCAACTTGAGACTCAGGCATTTTTTTAACTTCAGAATTTATCATAACTTAAGCGCTCATCGGTAATCAGTAAACTGCCATCAAAAATTGCTGACTGTTACTGCTGACGGATTGAAAAATTTAAAACTAATTATTGAAATCTTATTTACTTAATTCTTCAGTCAATTGAGGAATAATCTGTTTTTTCCTGGAAACGACACCTGGCAAAAACATGCTTTGGCTTTCTATCTGTCCACCAAAAACTTTTTCAGCTAAAACTTTTTCAGCTTCACCGATAATATACAGCTCGCAATTTTGAGCAATGATATCGACAACCATGAAAAACATGAAGTCCATCTTATCTGCCTGTTTTTTTGCAAGCAACGCTTTAATAATCTCATCCTTTTTGGAATTTACACTTTCACTATCAGTTGTTTCCCAGGTTCCGACGCCAACCAGACTTTTTCCCATTTCAAAAGGTTTGAAATCTATTGAAATGATTTCTTCGATGGAGATTCCTTCGAGACTTGATTTAGCCTTAAACATTTGTGAGACAAAATCAGCGATATCTATTTTTGCTATCGCATTAAGCTTTTCCACCAATTCTTTATCTTCCGCAGTAGTTGTCGGCGACACAAGATTCAAAGTATCTGACAATATCCCAGCCAAGAGAAGTGGCGCAACTTCGGCAGATGGAGCTACGGATTTCTCAAAAAGCATTTTTGCAATCAGCGAAGATGTACTTCCAATGGGTTCCATGCGACAAGAAATCGGTTTTTCTGTCGTTACACTTAATTTATGGTGATCAAAAATATAGTCAACACTGCTGAAATCCAGCTGATCAAAAACCTGCGATTTCTCATTATGATCCACTAAAGCAACGCTACTATCAGCTTCTAATGAATTTATAAGATCAGGTGTTTCCACGCCGAAATATTCCAAAATAAATTTTGTTTCATTATTAAGCTGTCCTGCACGAAAGGCTTTTGCTTCTTTTCCCAAAACTTTATCAAAGTATTCCACAGCTCCCAAAGCTGAGATTATCGAATCCGTATCCGGATTTTTATGTCCGACAATAATAACTTTTCCCATATATTTGTTTGATAAATGGATAAAAAATTAAATATATCAGTCACTCATTTTTCAGAGCGACTGACAATTTATAAGCTGACTATTCAGTTACTTCTGTTTCCAGTGCCTCAGCTTCAGTTTCCTTTTTAGGCTCAACTTTTGCGCCGATAACGTCGATCTTCCAACCAGTCAATTTTGCAGCCAAGCGCACATTCTGACCTTGTTTGCCTATCGCTAGTGAAAGCTGATCTTCTGGCACAGTCGCCTTAGCCTCTTTTCTGTCAGTATTTAGTTCAACAGAAAGTACTTTTGCTGGACTGATTGCAGCAGCAATATATTTTTCTGGTTTTTCGCTCCATTCAATGATATCAATCTTTTCTCCGCCAAGTTCTTCAATTACAGCTTGCACGCGAGTCCCTTTTTGCCCAACACATGAACCAATCGGATCAATTCCCTCTTCGCTAGAAAAAACCGCCATCTTTGTGCGAGATCCAGCTTCTCTTGCGATTGACTTGATTTCGACAGTACCAGCAAAGATTTCAGGAACTTCCAATTCAAAAAGTTTACGAACCATGTCAGGATGAGTTCGGCTCAAAGTAATTCCAGGACCTTTAGGATCTGATTCAACCTTGTAAAGATAAACTTTTACGCGCTGCCCCATTCTAAGCATTTCGCCTGGAGCTTGCTCGGATGGGAACAAAACTCCTACAGATTTTCCAAGGTCGATATAAGTGTTTCTACCCTCAATTCTTTGCACAGTTCCGCTCATCACTTCTCCTTCTTTTCCTTTGTATTCAGAAAACATAGAATCACGTTCAGCTTCGCGAATACGTTGAATAATGACCTGCTTGGCAGTCTGAGCAGCCACGCGACCATACTCGGTTTGTGGCTCAAGTTCAATTTCAATTATATCTCCGATTTTTGCATCTTTTTTAAGTTTTTTGGCTTCATCCAGCAAAATATCTCTTTCTGGATTGTAGCGAGGTAATTTTTCATCATCTCCAGCTTCTTCGGGAAGCTCAATCTCTTCATCTTCCTCTTCTCCCTCAACAAATTCCCTCAGGGTTTCATCAACAACATCTTTAATAAGGAAGAATTTAGTATTTCCACCGACTTCCTGGAATTCTGCCCGAATTCTTTGACCTCTTTTACCGTAATCTTTCTTATATGCTGCAGCAAGAGCAGCTTCAATAGTCTCAATAACCACATTTTTAGGTATACCCTTTTCTTCAGCAATCTGCATGATTGCACTTCCAAATTCCCCTAGTCTAGTTCCTTGCTCCTGGCTTTCTTCAGCCACTTTTTTCTTTGCTACCATAATTTTTCGTGTCTTATTTAATCCAGCCCGAAAGCCGAAGTTTAAAAGACAACATATTAAATTTTTATTCCCCTTTTGAGCGTAATTTCGGCAGATAATCCGATGATAAGCTCATTAAATGGGAGATTTTAAAAGAAAAAGATTCGCTTTCCAGCGAATCCATACTCTCATCTATCTATACGTAGTTTAGCACGTTTTTGTTTCAAAGTCAATCGCTAAAAGAAAAAACCCTGCCCAGTAAGTGCCGCATTTATGGCCCGTACGATGATAAATCCAGAAAGTCCCACTGCAATTCCAATAATTGAATTGACTGCGTTTTTCTTGGCAGTTTCAGCCAAACCTGAATCTCCAGCAGAAATTACATATTGAATGCCAGAAACCGTGAAAGCTGCCAACGAAAGTATGGTAAATAAACCCATTAACCAGGAAAAAAGGTTACTGAGAATTTGAACTACACCGTTTTCTGGACTTGGCAGTCCCGTTTGTGTTGGAAAACAAACATTTCCTTTCTCATAGAAGCCATTGCCGCATTTGGCAGTCTGAGCGCCGCCACTAGGCACACCGGGGAAAGTGTTATTATTTTCATTTACAATGTTTAAGTTTTCCCTTGGGTAGCAATTTCCGTCGAGACCTAGATACTCAATATCGGAACATAAATTGCCATTTTCTATATTTAGATTCTCCTTGGGATAACAATTTCCATCGCGACCTAAATACTCAAGATCTGAACAAGCATTTGCATTAGCCGTAACTGGAGGATTAACAGTTGGGGTATTTGTAGTTGGAGTGTTAATGGTTGGGGCTGTAACTGGGGTTGTAACTGGAGTTGTAGTTGGTGTGGTTGGTGTTGTAACTGGTGCTGTTATTGCAGGAGTGGCAACTTTTGGCATGCAACAACTTGCTGCACTATTGTTGCACGAGAGATTTGTGGTTACCATATCTTCCTTTCCCAATAAATGCCTGGATTCGCAAGTCATATTCGAAAAAATACTGCAAATTCCGCCGGCGGTTTCGCACTCAGTTACGGCTTCTACGCCATTTCCAACAAAAAATAAGCTAAGAAATAAGCTAAGAAATAAAAGTTTTTTTAATTTCATAAAATTCTTCCAATAAAAACTATCTTAAAAGAAACCTTGCCCCTCTAGTGCATAATTCACAGCTTGAACAATAACAAAACCAGAGAAACCCACAATAATTCCTAAAACAGCATTTAGGGCGTTCTTTTTAGCAGTCTCTGCTTGGCCAGAATCTCCAGCGGATGTGACATACTGAATTCCGGATATCACAAAAGCCGCCAAGGAAAGCACGGAAAATAAACCCATTAACCAGGAAAAGAGATTGCCAATAATCTGGACTATTCCGAATTCTGGATTCGGCATGCCTGTGTCTACAGGAAAACAGATTCCCCCGATTTCCGTAAAATTTGCCCCGCTGCATTTTGCTGTTTGAATTCCGTTAGTATTGCCGGATCCAGTATTATTACTGTTGTTGTTATTGTTAACAATATTAGAATTCGTATTTCCTGCTCCAGCATATTGGTCAGGATCAAAAACAGGGTTACCATTAATATCATAAGCAATCATCGTTAGCTCCCCACCTGATGAAGAAGAGGTAGAATTCGTACCATCATCAAATATTGACCCACCAGGAGTTAGTACCTGCGACACGGCGTTACCAGTACGATTAATCCAAGAAACATTTTCCTGATAGGTTGCATCATCCATACAGGTATCCTGATAACACGTAAAATTATTTCCGCAATCACTATTGAAACGGCAACTTCCTGCGGATGCATTGCTGATATTTGTGGAAGATTGAGGTGCACCGCTAAATTGACTGCAATACGCCTCACTTCCACCATCACTTTTGCATTCAGAGTATGAATATGATCCAGAAAATGCTTGAGCGTTAGCTTTTTCACTTTCTCCAAAAAAAAGTAAGCCTGAGAATAGGAAAATGCCAACAAATAAATATGCGCTTTTATTTTTCATTTTTGTTATAAAAACTGATTACTGTATTTATCTAAATCAAACCTAATCAATCTACTTTAGAACATTGTCGTATCTCCGCGTAAAAATATTCCAACTGCCTGCATGATAACATAACCTGAAAGACCGACAATGATTCCAATAATTGAAGCTTTCATGCCCTCTTTTCCCTTTTTTGCATTATCCTCATCCGCACCAGCCAGAAGATACAAGATTCCAGAAATCAAAAAGCCAATGATTCCTAGTACGGAAAAAATAGCCAGCAGCCAAAACAAGAGGTTTGAAATTATATCCAAAATACTTCCACCCGGCAAGCCATATGGATTATTCATTGCTGCGTCAGCATTATTTCCATTGAGAGCATTAAGACCCTGTTGTGTACCTATTTGAAAACCCACATTTCCATCTGGCCCGACTGATGCATTCCATTCTGGACCAGCAAGTACTGGCAGGACTTGCGCAAAAAAGACAAATGAGAAAACAATTAGTGACAGAATCTTATTTTGTACTTTCATTTTTATTTTTTATTTTTTTTCAAAAGCTATCTTTCTAATTCAATAGCAAGCGTAGCTGATCAAAAAACAACGGAAGAATAAATTTTTAAGATATTTTCATATTCATTATAGCATATTTTCAGTAAAAGTGTATATATAAATATAGGTCTTATAATTTTTACGCAAGCAAAAAACAACCCTTAAGGTTGTTTTTTGCTTGTACAAAATGTAACTTGCAGAACTAGAAAGTTTTATCAGTTCCCCCAAGCATACTTTTTACGGCTGTCAAAACAATGATTCCCAAAAGCGCTACGATGATTCCAATGATAGAATTGATCATAGTTCTCTTTCCTCTTTCTATCTGATCTTCGTCGCCAGCTGCAGTCAAATAAATGATACCAGCGATAACGAATCCGATAACTCCAAGAACACCAACGAGAATCAAAAGATAATTCATTCCATTGGTTATGATATTTATCACACTTCCCGCTGGAAGACCTGTTCCTTCAGGTGTCTGAAGTTGAGCTCCCACGGTTGTCGGCAACACCACGATAATTGAAGCGATTCCGTATACAAATTTTTTAACAATGTTCATAAATTACACCTCCTTTCCTAGTTTTTATTTTTTATATATTTTTTTCCCAAAATCTCGTTATATTATCATTCGCTAGTGCTATTGAAAAAATTGTCCAATAAACCTTATCAGGATCATTCCTCCCATCGCAAGCGCAATTCCCCAAACGGCAGCCGTCGCGGCATTTTTTGCATTTTCAATTTGCTTCTTATCACCAAGTGCAAAAAAGTATTTTATCCCTGCCAACACTAAAGAAATTATAGCAAAAAATCCAACTACTGACAACAAAAAATTTAAAATCTTAATTCCCAGACTCGAAACACTGGGTGCATCACTAATAATTCCGGCCTGTGCTATATTTATGAATTCAAGCATACTTTCCAATCTTATATTTAACTTAAAGCACCTTTCTCGCTCAAGCAGTCGATTTTCTCCCTTGCAAACACTTGATAAAAAATCTCAAATCAAAGATATTGTTTTATTATCAAACGAAGCGAGCGAAATGAAAATTAATATTCCATTTCCCTGCCTACCGCCTGCCTATCGGTAGACAGGGCAGGCACCTCACAGCTCTGTCCCCCTCGGCAAAGCCTCGGGCGAGACGGGCTGCGTGGGCCCAAGGGAGTCCAGAGCTCTGCCCTGGGATACAATACCTTTTATTCTTTTAGATTAACAACATTTTTTGGAGCTGAAATTTTTTCATCTTCAATTCCCTCTGAGTAATTTCTTGGAACGATTCTGAATGGATTTCTTGCGATTGCAGGAGTCGCCTTTTTAATGGAATGCTCTTCGCTGCTAATTTGCTGAGTTGTTTCAACGGGGACTGGCGCTGAGTCTCGCTTAAGATCAACGATCGGAGAAAATACTGGCACTGGAGAAACTACTGGTTCAGTCATTGAAGTTACTTGCTGAATTGGCGCCGATATAGGAGTTGGAATTGGAGCTGGAATTGGACGGCTTATAGTAGTTGAGGGAGACAAGGTGGAACTTATCCTTGAATTTGATGCCATCTCGTAATCAGCTTTAATTTGCGGACTTGCTAAAGTTGGCGCAGGGGTGACAATTTCTGGCTCTACAGCTGGAACATCTTGAACTTTGAAAGTTGCTGTAGGCCTAACGTATGCCATACTGTTGGAGGCAAAATTAGGGGCGCTCATTTTCGCAGGCGCGGCGAATTTTTCCTCTGCAGGCAGTTTCTGAGGCGATGAAAAATGTATATTGTCGCTGTTTGAAAATTTTACATTGTTAACATTTGAAATCATATCGCTTTGAAACGGCAGCTCTTGAGCTTTTTTTTCTTCCACATTACTCTGCTCAACAAAACTTTTTCTTACATTATATTCTTCAGTCCCCAATTGCGGCTTCGAGGTTGGCAACTTGAATAAATCCTTTTGCATAATTTCCGCAGTTGGAACTTGGTTTTCTCTTTCTTCCGATTTGGAATTTTTAACTTTATTTAATTTAAAGAAATTTAACGCAGCCTTAAGGCCGCCTGTAGCCTGCTCTGACGACAACGGCTTGACTTGCGGTTTAGCTACCTGTTCTAAGTTATCATCCGCAGGCGTTTTTACTTCTGGCTGCAAGCCAGCTTTTTCGCCAAAAAATTTACCAAGATTATTCAATTTTTCTTCGCGGGATTTTAGTAATTCCTCACTATTTTCTATTTCAGACTGCTTTTCCTGCTCAATAGTTTGCTGCCTTTGTCCAAAATCCAATACTGGTCGACTTATTAACTGTTCAGCTGGAACGTTTTTCTGCACATCAGTAAAATTATCACTCACCACAGTTTTATATCGATCATTCGCCACTGGATTTATTTGCGGTTTTTCTATTTCAAATATAAGGACTTGCGCTTCAGCATCAATATCCAGATTCGTATCTTCATCTAAACTTTTCAAAATCATTGAAAGCTTCTGCCGCTCCAGAGAGGTAAGTTTTTTTCCATTTTCGCTGTGGAACAAATAGTTTCCGCGATCAATTGGAGAATGTTTAATTGCCCCCATCTGATCATGAAAGTCTGTAATCCAATTCTTAATCGAAGGCCTGACAGGCGTAGGAAAATATTTCAGCTCAATCTGACTGATTGTCACATTTTGCTCTCCAAGTTTCGGATAATCAAGCAAAGCTTTCTTCAGCGGAATGCTTACGATTTTCTTCGTAGCTTCGCTGATAATACCTTTTCTGGAAACCGGTTTTTCAGACAGAGCTTTCACTTTTGCTAAAATATTTTGCTGCAAAAGGTTAGCGACATTTACATGTACGGAATGCACCAAGGGAATTTTAGCTTCTAACGTTTCATCCAAGGCGTTCCAATTTCCTTCTCTAACAAGCTTCCAAACTATTTGCGGCAAGCTACTGCGGCCTTTCTCATCCAAGTTGTTTTGTTTGGCGATATCATCATAAACTGAAACCAAATCAAAATTTAGTAAAAAATCAACAACATCAGGATGTAAAGATGCAACTGAAGCGGGAAATATTTGCGCACCTGCATTTTCCTTGTTTCTTTTTGCTTGAATTTCTTCAACAACAGCTGCATATCCAGTCGCCAGTCGTTGTTTTTCATTCTCCACAACGCCGACAAAAGACTGCTCCAAGGAACCAGTTTTTTGAGATGCTGAATTGTTTTGCGCAAAATTAAAGTCCATAGATATCAAAAATGAAAAACTGTTTGATTATTATAAATATATTGCAACACTTTTCTTACTCTTTGGCGATGCGACTTGGAATCTCTGCCTAAATCATCGTCCATCGCCTCTGCGATTTCCCAAATATCCTTAGCAAGCAGATCATTCTTGATTACTTCAAACATTCTTTCTTTGCATTCCTTTGATGCAAACTTGGCAAAATGTTCAATATTTTTTTCGCTGAAGCCTGCGACAACAGCTGCCTCGCCGAAGCCAGCTGGACTAATGAGCAGTATCTCTTTTTCTTTTTTTGCCAACACAACATAGGCGATATTTTTTTTCGCTACCAGGTCAGTTGCCGAATACAAAAGATGCGGCATCTCAATTTTTCTTTGCGCATCAAATTCTTCCAATGCGCTCAAATTATTACTCATTTTTGTTTTTTTATTATGGTGTTGGAGTCGGGCCAGGAGGTGCAGGAGTTGGAGCCGGTTTATTTATCTTTCCAACCTCCTCGGCATCTTTAATTGCTTTTCTTAAGTTGTCGAGATGCTTTGTTTTTTCGCTTTGAATGATCTTTTTCTCATCTGACTCGACTTTCTTCTTTGCATTTTCATGTGCTTCTTTCAGCAAGGTTCTATCTGCAGTCCATTTCGCCATTTGAATTTGATGATTTCGCTGCGCGCTTGCACTAGTTCCAGTTGCAGTTGGAGGATTTTTTGGATGATTATTGAAATTCATCTCTGCCCTTGCGAGATCCACAGTACTTGCATGCAATGTGGCGAATCTAGAATCAGTTGTTAAATTGTTTTTCATGTCAGCCTTAAGATCTTCTTCAAATCCAGATTCATATTTAGCTCCACGATTTAATGCCAACTTAGCATTTATAGCATAATCCATTTTTTCCTTATCGCTCAGTGGCGTTGTGGAGTTCATAGAAGTCTTGATTTGTGATTTTAATTCATCAGCAGTTCTACTTTCTGCTCCCTCAACGCCATCTTTAATATCATCCTTATTTCCTGTCTCTTTTCTCTTATTGTATCGCTTCATCGCAGCTTCAGAGCCTAGCTTGGCCAATAGCTTATCTTGCTTATCATTTACGCCATCGCCAAATTTGCCGCCCCAGCGTTTCTTATCTTTTTCCTCTACGCGTTTCTTTCTGGCTCCAGCGTAAGCATCATAATTCTTTTTCATATAGCCGTAACCAGAAAGATTTGTGGCAGCCCATTTTCCTCCTTTTTTCACAGAATTGACGACGGTGTCCGCTCCGGCAATGCCTGAGGATTTTGCAATTCCCATTCCACCCCAGAGAATGATAATCGGAATTGTGTAAAATGCTGCATTTGCCACCCAACCTTGTTGATCTGAAACGGCGTTAACTCCACTGATCGCTTGCATCGAACTCATATTCTCCGCCTGCAAGGCTTGCATGATTCGCAGCGAAATCGCCATAACAAAAATCATAATCGGCGCAAAGAAAGAGTAGCTAAAAAGATTTTTCCACCACTTGTTGGCATAACTGGCACTTTCAGGAAAAATATAACCCACAAAACCGATCGGGGAAAACATGATAAGCATTGCCAGCGCGACAAGGCGAACAATGAATAATGCTCCGATAATAAGCAGCGTCATTCCGAAAATAAAAACGAAAATTATCGATGCAATCAGATATGGAATTGCATGGTCCGCATATTTATCAGGCTGCAACAAATCGCCGATTCCAGATGTGGATGCAAAACTTGAAAAGATTGTTGAACCAGTAACAGTTGAGGTTCCAGTAGATGCGAACAAATGCTTTACAAAATAATAAAAAGTTACGTTTGAAATATCGATAATAAAACGCGCAATTGGAAAGGAAAAATTTACCAAGAGGGCGTTTATCAAAATATTGAGCCAAACTTTTTTAAGACCCCAGTTATCGATTTGAAAAATTGTGCAGAAAGCCGAGAAAAGTAAGATCAAAATAAAGGTCATATTCAAAAGATCGCGAACCATAATCCACACGTCCTTGATGGCTTGTTTTTCCAAAATACCATTAGGCCCGGAAACGTTTGAGGGATCAATTGCCCATGCAAAAAGTGTCGCCGCTATTGCGAACAGATAGCCGACGAGTTGCAAAACCATGATTAGCGCACATTGCAGCCATGTTGAAGGGTTAAACATGCTCAATGTTCCGCCGCAAACTTGCTCTGATAATGAGGGTGCGGATATAACAGCGCTTGAACTATTTTTTATTGAGCTTGTTCCAAATGTTCCCCCGTCATATTTAACTGCAGTCGTAGCTGGAAATTTAAACATGCAGTATTGCATGCAAGATTCTTGATGACAAAAACCTGTAGTCAACTGGGCATTAAAATCACTTATATTGTGTCCGGCCGGAAAAAAACTTAATGAAGCACTTCCATTAAAGCATTCGCAAGTTTTTTCAGTACTGCCGCTTTCGCAAATACCTGCCGCTTTCGCATCATCGAAACTAACAAAAGAGAATCCAAACGCCAAAAACAAGACGACAAGCAGCGTCTTTGCTCTTTTGTTTTTGTTTTTGAAAATCCAATTCATTCGGGATTTCTATGTTATCTCCTATGAAAAAATTATAGCATATTTTCGATATTTATAGAAACCTTTTTACCGTAGCAAATAATATTTGAAGAACTTATTTAAAAGAAAAAAACTCAGCTATTATAACTGAGTTTTTTCTATTCATATCAAGCACTTTCTAATATACAAATCCCTTGATTGCGCGACTCTTTGCTGAAAGTGTGCGACGAGAAACTTTTGCAAAACCGGCATAATTCATCTCGCTCACTGTTATCGTATCTCCGGAAACTTTTTCCACATAAGCGACGTGGCCGTAGTAGCGATTTTCAGTGGTAACCATGATCGATCCGACTTTAGGTGTTCTTCCGGTTGCATATCCACTAGCCTTTGCATGATATAGCCATGTTCCAGCATTTCCACCCCAAGGGACATGTCTTTTTTGCGCAACATACCACGTGCAATATCCATATGGGAACCTATGTCCGGTTCCAGGTTTTCCGCCTAATATTTTTCCCGTAGAAACTTCAGGAGTTCCACCAGTGGCGTTTGCATACTGTCTTTTTTCAATAAGCGTCGATGGACTAGCTGCAGGCACTTGAGGTTTCGGAGCTTCTCCCTGTCCGTCAGGAATAACAATCTCTTTTCCCGCCTCCAAATCTCCGTTTGCCGGAAGATCATTAAAGGCGATAATCTTATCCTTTTCTGATTTAAACTTAGCAGCGATGGCATCTATCTTGTCGCCATCCTTTATGACATATTTAATTCCAGACACAGGCAAAATAAACAAAGTGTCGCCAGGCATGATCGAATCGACATTATCAATATCGTTGGCCCACAAAATCGTGTTGATGGAAACTTCATTTTTCGCAGCAATCGATCCAAGCGTATCGCCTGATTGAACGATATACATTTTAACCCCACCATCTTGTTCAGGATCTTTCATCGGGCTAGCTCCACCAGCCGCAGCCATGATCCCCTGACCTTGAATAATATTTTGAGTTACTTCCTCTTCTTTAGCTCCAGGATCAACTGCTGTGCTTGCCTTAGAAAGTGGCACTAAAGCTAAATCATTTTTCTTATCAACTTGTCCGCTAATCTTGCTACGTGCAGCCGAGGCTTGAGCTGATGAATCCCAATAACCAAAAAGGAAGCTTCCAGCACCCTTTCCGGATGAAGCTACATTGGTGGCACTAACAAGCAGGGCACTACTAACGACAACAGCAAAAGCTGAATAATTACGAACAAGATGAAGCAACTTTAAAGTTCTTCTTTCTTTAATGAAGTTCGCGATAGCGCGTTGCCGGATATGAAGGTTTGTGTTAAGACTTTTAAAGTCAATCTTTTCTATGAGATCAGAGATATGAGAAAAAAATGGTTTTTTACTAATAGCTGAATCCTTTCAATCGACGTGCAATTTTAGGCAAAATTTGCTGTCATCCTGAATTTGCTTCAGGATTTCCAATCTTTAATGCGGATACCCAAACAGGTGTTCAGCATTGCATTAAGGGCCGGATTTACAGCTACCATCAATCTGCAGTCTTAATTTTTAAACTGCTTTTGAGTATATACTGCTGACTGGTTTTGTCAAAGGGTTTATGCACTTTATTGTCATTTTTTAGCTATTTAAAGCCATTATTTTAATTGTCATTTTATAAGAAATGTAATTTGAGGTACAATAATAGCATCTTCAATCCTTAAATTCAGTTATCATTCAAATCAGCTAAAATTTAGATTCAATTTCGCTGGATTTTAAATACACAAATAAAAATGCAAAACTTAAACACACTTTTAATAGAATTCTTGGAATACCTGGAAATCGAACGCACACGTTCGCAAAAAACAATTGAGAACTATCATCATTATCTCAAGCGGTTTTTTACTTGGGCAAAGATTGACCGCCCGGAAAATATTACCAATGAGCTGGTCCATGCGTATCGCATTTATCTTAATCGCCTGACCGACACTAAAGGCGCAAACCTTAAAAGATCTACACAAAATTATCATATCATTGCAATCAGGAGTTTTTTGAAATATCTTTCCAAGCGTGATATCAAAAGTTTAGCTTGCGAAAAAATCGAAGTTGGGAAAAATCCCTCCCATGAAATTGAATTCCTTGATGGTGAGGAAGTTGCCAGACTTTTAAATGCAGCTTCCAAGCAAGATTTGAAGTCTCTCAGAGATAAGGCTATTTTGGAACTGCTTTTTTCTGCGGGACTACGTGTAAGCGAACTGATAAACATCAACAGGGATCAAATAAACATCGAACGACAAGAATTTAGCGTCCGAGGAAAAGGCGATAAGATTCGAATCGTCTTTATTTCAGAAAGTGCCAAAATTGCGCTGCAAAAATATTTAGCAAAACGCACAGACATTGATCCCGCACTTTTCATCCGTTATTCGCAAGGCAAACATTCAGAAATGGAAACCAAAAGACTGACAACACGCTCCATTCAAAGAATCGTAAAGAATTACGCTGCCATTGCTGGCATCGTTAAAGATGTGCATCCACATACCCTTAGACACAGCTTTGCAACAGACCTGCTTGCCAATGGCGCGGATATTCGCAGCGTGCAAACCATGCTCGGACATTCTTCCATAACCACGACTCAAATCTATACACATGTCACCAACGAACAACTCAAAAATGTTCATCAGAAGTTTCACGGTAAAAAAAACAAATTGGATTAAGAATCCAATTTGTTTAAACTCACTTTTTCCGGACAATCTAAATTTTCTTCAATTTCGCAAATTCAGCAGACAAGCGCTTTATTCCTGCTTTCTTAAAAGCTACCACAACAACATCTCCCATCGCAGAAATAACAATGCCTTCCCCAAATTCATTATGGCTGACGCGTTCCCCGCCTTTATATTCGGTTCTGGAAACCTTGGTTTGGGAATTTTTCTTAAGTAAAGATTCGAATATTTTTTGTTCCTGCTCGCGGTAACTTTTTTTTGAAACCAATTTTTCTGGAATATCTTCGATGAATCTTGATGGAGAATTCATCTGAGTAGTACCAAAAATTGTGCGCTGACGTGTGAAAAGTAAATATATTTTTTCTTTCGCACGGGTAAGTCCAACATACATAAGTCTTCTTTCCTCTTCCATCTCACTGTACGCCAATAAGCTACGCGAATGAGGCAAGATACCCTCTTCTAATCCAACGATAAAGACAACTGGAAATTCCAATCCCTTAGCGCTGTGCAGTGTCATCAGATGTACCGCGTCCTGATTTTGATCGACATTATCAACATCTGAAGCTAGAGCCACTTCTTCCAAAAATGCACTTAGCACATCTTCGTAATCAGCTGCATTTTCATTGTATTTATGTGCAACGGAAATAAGCTCTTTAACATTCTCCCAGCGAAGCTCGCCCTCTGGACCATCTTTTAAAAGCATTTGCTCGTATCCGCTTTCTGAAAATACTTTTTCTATAAAATCAGTAAGTTTGATTTTTCCTTTGATTTCGCCCATGCGACGAACAAAATCGCAAAATTTAGCTATCGCCTCTATCTTTGAGGTGGCTAATTTATTATTTCCAACTTGCTGACTAATTACAGTTGGCTGCAATCCTGCCTCAATCGGACTGAGCCCGACTTCCCTGGAAATACTTACCCACTTTTTTACGGTAGCTTCACCAATATTTCTCTTCGGTTCATTAATAACCCGTTCAAGTGAAACAATGTCAGTATTGTTAGAAATCAAACGTAAGTAGGCCACGATATCCTTAACTTCTTTACGTTGATAGAATTTTATTCCACCGATGATGCGGTATGGAATGGAATTTTTCAAAAACATCTCCTCCACTGTTCGAGATTGTGCGTTAGTGCGGTAGAGCACCACGTATTTCTTATAAACACCCTCGTTATTATGCTTAATCTCCCTGGCGATAAATTCTGCCTCATCTCTTTCATCCGCCGCTTCAAAGGATGTGATCAGATGGCCGGCTTTTTGCTCGGTCCAAAGTTTTTTATCTTTGCGATTTATGTTTTTTGAGATTACCCCATATGCCGCATCCAAAATAACTTGCGAGGAACGATAATTTTGTTCCAAGTGAATCACCTTTGCTTCCGGGTAATCTTTTTCAAAATTCAAAATGTTCTTGATATCAGCGCCACGAAATTTGTAGATACTCTGCCAGTCATCACCTACCACGCACAAATTCCTATGGCCGCCAGCCAAAAGATTAATTAGCAGATATTGCGCACGATTAGTATCCTGATACTCGTCGACCATGATATAGCGGAACTGTCTTTGATAATTTTCCAATATCTGTGGAAAATTTTTAAACAAATCAACAGTAAACATGATGATGTCGTCAAAATCCAAACCATTATTTTCCTTGAGTTTCGCCTGATAAAGGCTGTAGGCTTTAGCCGCCATCTCCTCAAAATATCCATTTGCCTGAGAAGCAAACTGCGCACTTGTCATCAGTTCGTTTTTTGCCTTACTGATTGTAGCGAGCATTGCGCGCGGCGCAAATTGTTGCGCATCTATTTCCAATTCTTTTAGAACTTTTTTCATCAGAACCTGCTGATCCTGATCATCAACAATATGGAAAGTCTTCGCATAACCCAGGGCTTCAATCTCAGCACGTAAAATTTTACTGCAGATTGCATGAAAGGTTCCCAGTGTCGGAAGATCTGAATTTCCATACAAACTATATTTGAAATTTGCATCCGCCTCGGGGTATAAAATTTTCATAACCCGCTCCTTCATTTCCTGTGCGGCTTTATTGGTAAAAGTCACCGCCAGAATATTTCTGGGCGGAATTTTATAGTGCTTAATCAAGTAGGCCACGCGATGGGTCAGGGTTTTGGTTTTTCCTGAGCCAGCGCCAGCAATAATCAAAAGTGGTCCTTCAGCTGTAACGACCGCCGCTTTTTGTTGTTCATTTAAACCTTCAAGTATTTCTTGCATAATGTATATCGAATCATCCCGACATCTCGGGACAGAGCTTTTTTATTTTTTAAGTCCTCAATTCTTAGCGTTTACTTTCGCTATTGTAGCATATGAATTTCCCACTGTCTTGCGCTCAAAAATTAAAATCCTTGCCAGCCAGCAAGGATTTTAATGCTATTTAAGAATAGCTGCTATGCCAGTAAATCTGTAAGCTTTTTCCAATCTTCAACAGAAAGCTCTTGCGCTCTGGTATTTTTTGAAAATCCAATGGATTCAAGCTTGTTGGCAATTTCAGTTTTATCTAAATGTAAACCATTGGAGAGATTATTTTCCAGAGTTTTTCGTTTTGCTGAAAATCCAGCCCTGACAACTTTGAAAAATTTCTTCGTGTCTTCATTGATTATTTTTTCTTGGTTCTTGTTTCTTGTAATCTTAATGATAGCGCTATCAATTTTAGGCACAGGTTCAAAAGCATCCTTGGAAACGGTAAACAAATATTCGGCCTTAGCGTAATATTGCACGGAAATACCTAAAATACTTAAGGCGCCAGGCTTGGCTGAAATTCTTTCAGCCACTTCCTTTTGAACCATTAGAATAATTTCACTTGCTGGAAATTTGGTTTCCAATAGCAGTCTAATGATTGGAGCAGTTATGTAATAAGGAATATTGGCAACAACTTTGTAGCCAGTCTTATCTAAACCGCTATTTAAAACTAGCTCAGGAAGGTTTATTTTCAAGATATCGCCATGAATTATTTCAACATTTTCATCTCCCACTAATTTGGTATGCAATGGTTCAATAAGTCTATCGTCAATTTCGACCGCAATAACTTTTTTGCAAACCTTGGCCAATTTTTCCGTAAGCGCAGCTTGACCAGGACCGATTTCAATTACCGTGTCGTTGAAATTTAAATTTGCATGTTCAATAATTCGATTCAAAATTTCATCGTCTTTCAAAAAATTCTGCCCTAGACTCTTTTTAGCTTTTAGCTTCTCTGGCTTCATTAGCTTTTAGGATTTAAATTCTTAATCATAACATTTAACATCTTCATCACTTCTTCTAATAATTTTTCAGCTTTTTCAAAATCAATTTCCCTATCAGCATAAATTTCCTTTGCAATTAATATCTGTGTTTCCAGTTCAGCACCTGACCCAAAAGAAATTCTTAAAAAATGCAAGAAATCCTTTTTTGTTCCCCTATATCTGCCCTCTGCGATATTTGATGGTATTGAAATTGAACACCTGCGCATTTGGGAAGATAATCCATAAATTTCATCTTTAGGAAAATTAGCGACAATTTTATAAATTTCAATGACTAAATCCTTTGATTTTTGCCAAACAATTAAGTCTTTATATGAATTTATCATGGAATTTCTCTAAAAGCTATAAACTAACAGCTAAAAGCTAATTGATAATCACTTCCATTTTTACATCCACAACTCCTGCGCCGATCGAGGCTATTTGTGCAAAAGCAACTTTATCCAAATCAATTATTCGCCCTGGACCAAAAGGGCCACGGTCATTTATTTTAACAATTACCTGCTTACCGTTTGCCTTATTTGTAACCCTAACATAACTTCCCATCGGAAGCCAAGGATTAGCTGCAGCCATCGTTCCCGTCCATGCATACCAACTAGCAGCTCCCGTATGAACCTTTCCTACTTTAACATATGTTCCCTGGGTGACAATCTCCTCAACTGGCTCTTTAAGCGTAGTTTTATCTAAAACTTTTCGAGAAATTTCTTTTCCATCATTATAAACCACTTTATATTTCACTTCTCTTTTACCTTTTTCGCCTTTTTGCGTGACTTTCTTTTCACGCCACCCCATTTTATCGTCCTCATTCGAAACGGTTTTAAAAGCGATATCCTCATGTTCAATCTCTTCTTTTATTAGCACATGCGTTATATTTATAACCGAGCCGTCCTTAATAAATGCTTGTCTGCTTGGCTTGGTAATATCATCAGCGCCCAATTCAATGTCTTTATTTTCCCAAATAGCCTTTTCTACATTGTTTTGAAAGGTGATGACCTCCTTAACTTTGCCACCTTCTTTGATGGTAATTTTTTTGGCACGGTGTATGAAAATTCGCGATCCTGAATATATTTTTTCAGTTTTTTCCGGTAAAACTTGGTCATCTTTGCTTAACTCGATTTCATTTTCCCTTAAAAACTGTTCGACTGTTTCAGCCTCAGAATGAACTTGGAAAGCAAGACCTTCATCATTGATTATAATTTTCTTCACTGCGGTGCTAAAAATTTGTGAAGATTCCTGCGCAAAAGAAATTTTAAAAACGGTAAAACATAAAAAAACACCAATAATTATTGCTGATTTTTTATAATTTATTTTTTTAAAACCTTGCTTACGCATTTTTTGTCTATTCACTTTTAAACCGGTATTGAATCGCCTCTCCAATATGCTGAGCTAAAATTGCCTCACTACCGGCCAAATCAGCGATCGTTCTGGCGATTTTAATTATCCGATGATAGCCGCGAGCACTCAATTTTAAAGCCGAAACAGCGCTTTTTAATAATTCTTTTGATTGTTCATCCAACTCGCAGAAAATTCTGATTTGGTCTGAAGACATTTCACTGTTCGAAATAATATTCAATTCCTGGAATCTTTTAGCCTGAAGTTTCCTTGCTGATTCTACCCGCTTACGGATCGTCTCACTTTTTTCTTCATTTGTGTTTTCTTGTAGCTTATCAAAACTCAGTCTCGGAACTTCAATATGCAGATCGATGCGATCTAAAATTGGACCGGAAATTTTTTGCTGATATCTGATTATCTGCGCCGGTGTGCATGTACATGTCTTTTCAGGATCCGTAGCCATTCCGCAAAAACAGGGATTCATGGCGGCAACCAAAACAAATCTTGCAGGAAAGTGCAGCGAGCCTTTTGCTCTTGAGATTGTTATCATACCATCCTCAAGTGGCTGGCGCAAATTCTCCAAGACACTTTTGGGAAATTCTGCGAACTCATCCAGAAACAGCACACCCCTGTGTGCCAAACTGATTTCTCCAGGCCGCGGATAAGAACCTCCGCCAATCAATGACACACTGCTTGCACTATGGTGCGGCGCTCTGTACGGGCGTGTGGTTACAAGCGACTGCCCCTTATGCAGTTTTCCTGCTACGGAAAATATTTTCGTAATTTCCAATGATTCCACTAAAGTTAGTCGTGGCAAAATCGTCGGCATGGCTTTTGCAAGCAAGGTTTTTCCGCTACCAGGAGGTCCATTTAAAATTACATTATGCCCGCCTGCCGCCGCAATTTCCAATGCCCTTTTGGCATGTTGTTGACCACTTATATGCGCCATGTCATTGGGATATTCCAAGCAATCAAAGAGTGCTTCTCCGTCAATTTGCGGATAATATGCCAACTTCTTCGGTCCAGAAAAATGCACACAGAGTCCATACAGCGTTTCGACTGGAATAATATTTATCCCTTTAACTACACTCGCTTCAGCTGCATTTTCAGAGGGAACATACAATTCCTCAAAACCTTTTTCCTTTGCTAGTAGCGTTATAGATAAAATCCCTTGAATGGAACGCACTCTTCCATCCAAAGAGAGTTCGCCTACAAGCAGCTTTGAATTGCTATCAAATTGCAGCTGCTTTGTTGCCAGTAAAAGTCCAATGGCTATCGGTAGATCATAAATCGGACTCGCCTTTGGCAAATCAGCCGGAGCAAGATTAACCGTAACTCTTCCGCATTGATGTGGCGGCTTAAAACCACTGTTTTTAATCGCGCTACTAACTCTGTCACGCGATTCCTTGATGGCAACATCAGGAAGTCCCACAATAGTGAAATTATGTAGACCAGCACCTAAGACGTCCACCTCAACTTCAACAATTTCACCATCCAAGCCGATTGTTGCGGCAGAATAAATTTTTGAAGACATATGTTAAATAGAGTTTTTAAAATTTTTAAAGATTGCAAGTTAGCGTGAACTATTTACGCCATAACTTATGAACTTTAAAAAGCTTATGAACTTCAGTCGCCTTCATTTTTTCTTTCTGTAAGCGTCATTACATAGACAGATGCAACCATTATCGATTCCATCGGTAAAAAATTAATTCCAGGAATGACTCCTTCTGCCAACGTCCCTGCCAAGAGTGTTCCAAATTTTTTTAACATTCCGCTTACCGCCTTTCGCTTTCCGCCTGAACCTACAAGCATCATCATCATTGCGATAAAAACCGAGCAGAGAATTGTAATTACGGTCCCTAACCCTGGCAATGATCCCACGAAAACCAAGTCTAAAATATCTTTTAAAATTGCAGCGCCCAAGGCAGCCACGTATGGCATATCGCCCAAAAAATGTATATGACCCAACAGAGAGATTGCACCCATCGGGGTTGCGTTTTTTGCTAATTCTTTCGCATCATTGAGAGATTTACTAACGTTATTTTTTTGTCTAGCATTATTGAGTCTTTGCGAATCACTTTCTCCACTATCCGCATCTTTTTCAGCTGCTCCATAATTATCGCTACTTCCATTTTTAGGCACGTTAAAACTGGCGGGATTCAATTTCGCGTGTGTTATCTTTTCACCTAAATTTTCTTCATCGTACTTTTCAGCCGCATTTCCCATGCAATAACACAATTCCACATAATTCAATAATTCAATTTGATATTTATTCCCCAACCAAATCAAGTAATAAATGGACTCGTTGAAAATTGAAAATTGAAAATTGAAAATTGATTCGCCAGCTGGCGAATTGAAATTAATTCCCTAGTTGCCTTCTTCTTCATCAAATTCTTTCTTGGCTTGTTCTATCTCTACAAGCTGGCGAGGATCTGAAGTAATAATCTGATCTTCTGCATAAGAAGCGATGACTTTGATTGCCACATGCTTAGCTCCGGCAAACAAAATTCCTTCTCCAACATTACTTTCAAGTAAAAGAAACTTTTCCTGCTCTGTAAGGTAAAAAGTATCCGAAATGGTTTCAATAGCAGCAGGAGATTGCCTTAGTAATAATTGCAGCGAGGAGTTTGTTACAATAGGCTTTCCATAGCGTGAGCTCATGAAGTCGGCAATATCCTGAGTGATAGTTGTTAGACCTGTGTAATATTTACGACAACGCTTTGCAATTCCAAAGAGGAATGAGGCAGCATCATCATTCTGCATCATTACCCATGCTTCATCGACAACCACGATTCTTTTTTTCAAGGTTGAGCGCATCTCATTCCAAATAAATTGCAAGATAGTATACATCGCAATCGGTCTCAGCTGTTCTTCAAGATCGCGAATATTGAAAACTACAAGTTGATTGGAAATTTGCACATTTGTCGTGTGATTAAGCACTCCAGCGAAAATACCTTCCGTGTATTTCTCTAAACGTTTTGCGACGGATTCGCCTCCTTCGGAATTTCTGATTACCGAGTATAGGTCAGACATCGTAGGGAAAGAGCTGGAATTAAAGGATTTGAAATTACTTTGTGGCGTAATGTCTCTCATTGCATAAGTTTCGCGAATTGCGATATCTAAAATCGAATCCTCTTCAGGAGTAACTGCCCCAAGCATGATATGCAGCAAGCCGATAAGACTAGCGATATTTGAACGTAATACATCCTCAGGATCTTCATCCTCACCGACATTAGGAAGATCAAATGGGTTAAGGTGAAATGCAGAATTTAAAGATAGCTTAATAAAAGTTCCCCCGACTGTTTCGCAAAGATATTTATATTCATTTTCAGGATCGATTACAATTACATTCGTACCAACCATCAGTGACCGGAAAATCTCTAATTTTACGGTATAACTTTTACCTCCTCCAGACTTCGCAAAAACAACCATGTTGGCATTTTCCATTTTGAAACGATCAAACAAAATCAAGCTGTTATTATGACGGTTTATTCCATAAAGAATTCCCTCATTTGATGAGAGATCAGCTGAAACGAATGGAAATGTTGTTGAAAGCGGTGCGGTGTTAAGATTGTTTGCAACATCCAGTTCATCATTCGCTAATGGCAACGTTGAAGCAAAGCCCTGCTCCACCTTTAATACCGCTGGCTTAAGGTACACCAACTGGGCCTCTAAAATAGATTCTATCTGCTGATTCGCTTTGTTTAATTCTTCCAGCGTTTTTCCATAAATGGTAATATACAAACCAAACCGGAAGAACTTTTCAGTTCCCTGCATTAATTTATCCCGCAAATCTTCAATATCCTGCAAGGCAGTTTCCAAAATCGGATCGCGAATTTTTCCTGATTGTTCCTCCATGTGGATTTGCGATTGCACCTGTGTTGAGCTTTTTCTCAGGTTTTTCAAAATCTCTGAGGTATCAATTGGGTGCACAAACATGGATGTGTCCATTGAAAAATCGATGTTTATAATCGGAGAAAACCAATTCGTATGAAGATATCTTGGATAAGCAACAATAAACAGAGTCCTAGCATAAGTTTCGCCGATCTGCAGATTATCAGCACCTATTTTCATTGCTGATGGTGCTATCAGGTCCTTAATAGTTGCAACTCCGCGTTGATATAGCGCTTCACTTTGAAGAACTGCGTTTGTTTCAACTTTTGGTTTTTGAGTTTTATTTTGTCCAAACATCCCGTTATTTAATATAAATGACCATTGGTCAATTTAAATTTATTTAGCTATATTGAATTAGTTTAAAATCTTATCCTATGCTAAATTGCATAATCTGCACTATCGCAACTCAACTTTATCGGTATCCTTAATAATTGTATTACTCTGCGTGGAGGGATTATAGGAATTATATAGAAGTTCAATCAGTTCCTCCGTTTTAAGTGCAGTCACTTTTACTCCAGTACTCCCAAGTCCAGCACTTACATGATCGAGTCTTTGCCAAAGCTGGTTCTTATAGGTATCAAACAGCGCGCGCCGCCTTGAGACCGCCATTTGAGAATTTGTTGAGCCGAATAATCTGTCCAATATTCCTGATTTCGTATTTTCTACCGGATAAAACGGAACTACAACATAAAAATACTTAGACATAATACTTGATACCTCTGCTAAGCTTTTTATAAAATTTCTATATTCTCCAAGTTGCAAGATTAAGAGTTCATTTGAAAGCTCAGCTTCTTTTTTCTTCAAATAATCCAAATAAGGATTTACATTCAGTTTTCTCGAACTAATGACAATTTGAATTGGAAAATCCAAGGAGTTGAGAAAATTTTGATATTGGCTGATTATTGAATCTTGTTCTTCAGAGGCTTTTAGATCAAAATTAATAGACGAGACCATAAGAACGCCGCGCATTGACCCGTTCTTCAGCATGATAACACCATCTCTGACCTCTTCTACGTCCACATATTTCTGAGTGCTAAGGCCGCCAGTACTACCACTTGTCAGACTATTTGAATGCAATGATTCCATTTTTTTGTTTAAACAAAATTTATTTGAGAATAAGCTTAACTTTTTTAAATAAGGTTTGAGATCGCTCAAGCTTAATTAAAAAAATATTGCTCCCTCTCAATTAACTGATTTTTTTATTTCTTCCGAGGTTCCTTTTTTAATATATCTTCTATTCCTTCAATTTGAGCAGTACCCTCACTATCCAGCATCCGCGCCAAATCACTCAAGGACTGAGCCGTAATTTGCTTTTCTTCCGTTTTCACATCTACTACTTTTTCTTTCTGCGGAATGTTTATAACATTTTGTGGCATTCTTTTCCAAATATAAACTTTTGGTCTGAAGAAATAAAAAAGTCCAAAAAGTAAAAAACTTCCCAATGGTTGTCCATATGGCCGAAAAAATGCCAGGGCGATTACAAAGATCAACATCGGCAAGGCTATGATAAAAAATACCGGCTTAGGAACAACATTCCATAAAACAAGCATCGCTACCCCAAGACCGATAAACATTCCCAATTGCTTTGCAGTAAGTGGGCCGACGATTTTATCCTCTACGTCAATATATTGCGGAACGCTGATTAACATTTTTGAATATTTTTATTTTTTATATTTTTCCCTAATTCATTTCCACATCTTCATTATACTTCACTTTTTCAAGTATTCAAAAAAATGCAATTTATGAAAACAGCGTCGCAATCTGCTGTACTAAAATCATTGCGGACATTGCAATAATAACACCAAGCAACGAATATTTGAAAATATCCTTGCCTTTACTTATTCGATCCGAGTCACCTGCAGAAGTAAGATACATAATCGCTCCGATAACCAACATGATTAATGATAAAATACCGGTTATACTTAACAGGAAATTCAAAATCTTAATCGCAATCTGTGATAAAGTCAAAGCTCCAGCAACGGCGCTACTATCAACACCGCCCCAGCCTAAAACAGATCCAAGTTCTTTGAGTAGGGACGGCGCCGCAATTCCAATCGCTAAACCAACAAGAGCCATTGTAATAGCCTCCTTTCCTTTTTCTGCATTACCAGGACTTGCCCCTGCAGATATATACATCAATGCGCCGATTACAATAAACACTAACGCTAGCGAAACAATGATCCGCTGGATCGCACTCATGATAGTGGTCAGAAAAGATTCGACAGTATTAAACTTGAGTGGATTTGTAAAGGTTGTTGAACCACCAGTTTCATTTGAGCCATTATTTGGCTTCAAGGGAGCATTTTTAGGACAACACTGAATATTAGCAGCTCCAGGACATTTTCCAGTTTGACAACCACTGGTGCTAGCCAAGGTATTTATGTTCGTACAAGTATTATTGGCATTGAAATTTGAGCATTCCGAACTATTTTCAATAGGTGCAATCACTTTAAGAGGAGTGCTTTCGGGACAACACTGAATATTGGCAGCTCCTGGACATTTTCCAGTTTGACAACCACTTGATGTAGAGAGAGTATCAACATTTCGACATGCGAAGTTAATGTTATAACTTTTGCATAAATCGGAATCATTCGCAGGCAAAGTAACACTTCCCAGTTGACATGTTTTTAAATTATAACCGGCATCTGCGCAATTTCCGCTCTCACATTCTACATTTTCACTACATGCGCTTCCAATATTTTTTGGTTGAATACAGGTCTTGAGTCCGTAACCAGCATCTGCGCATATGGTCCCACCTGAACAAATTGACGGATTATTTGTGCATTCTGTGACTGCTTTCGCATCATCTATGGCAAAAAATACGCTTAAAAAATAAAGTGCCGCTAATACGAGAATCTTTTTACTCTTCATAAATTTTTAAATTAAATTCTGTTTTTATATTATTTTCCAGCAGGAGCGCTGCAATCAAAATTCGACCATAGGAATGTACTATTCGCACTTTTTACGCCCATCCCAGGTCTAGTTCCGATATATTGAATAGTTGTATTTATAATCAAATATCCAGCAAAAATAAGTGCGAAACCGATAAATGCGTTGGTCATCGCTTTTTTTCCCATTTCTACCATTCCCTTATCAGCAGGAGAAATAATATACATGACACCTCCGATAGTTATAGCCAAAAGCGCCACCCCAATAGAAATTTGCATCAAATATTTTATGATGATATTCATGCCCTTTATTATGTCACACAGCGTGCACATGCTCTGATCTGATCTACCACAAGAAACAATACTTTCAGCAGCTTCAATTCTAGTAAGGGGCAAGGTCAACAAGAAAACTGCAAAAACAGCTACTAATGCAACCTTAAAGCTAGCTGAAAAAACGCTATTGCTATTAAATTTTTTATAATATTTTTTCATCGTGTTAGATTAAACTATTATCTGGAGGTGCTTCCTTGCGAGAGGTAATTTATTCTATTTTTAGCTAAAGATAACGCGTCATGGTAGGAGACATCGCCCCTGTTCACTGATTCTATCATCTCAATGAGAATGTTATCAATTGATGCTTGATCAGCCTGATACCAATGCTTTGCAATCAAATTGCCTGTAGCAAAAACACTAAGCGTGCTGTCGTTTTTTTGCAGATCAATCAGATCACGTCTAGCTGCCGGTTGCTTTGTCTTTTTTAGATATTCCTGAGCAGGATCAATATTTACGGGGAAATCTTTTTTATTTTTCGTTACTGCGTTATATAGGGTTACAACTTTATTATTCTTTAGAGTTAGGAATCTTAAAAATTGCCATGCTTCATGGGTGCGAATTTCATTTGGTATCGCGGGAGCTGCTGCCTGCCCAGACGCTGCCCGGGTCACGGGAGTCAACTTATTTTTCGCTACTGCAAACCCCCAATAATTACCAACCGTAACTGGTTTTTCTGGATACAGTTGAGGAACGGGAGCAACTGCAAAATTCAGCTTTGAATTCATGTTTTTAATGGCAGCCATCTGCCAAGAGTAATTAAACATCATTGCTGCACTACCTTCAGCAAAAGCATCTATTGAATATTGGTTCCTTGAGTTCCAGGTATACAAAGGATTTAGCATATTATTTTCAGTTGAAAGCTTGGCAAACTTGGTATAATACCCAAGTGCGGTTTCACCAGCCTGGGTAACATTGCCATCTCCGCCAATAACCCCCTCATCTAATTTAACTTGCACCCCCTTTTTTGTTGGCAAGTCCACTCCTGCTTGAAACATAAGCATGCTAAAAATATCCGCGGAACGATTTATGTTTCTACCTGTGCCAAAAGCAGCTCCTGATTGTTTAAAGTTTCCAACGGAATCAATTACAGTCAATTTAGCTACAGCATTATCAAATTCTTGCCAGGTTTTAGGTGGAGCTGTAATTCCAGCAGCATTAAACATGTCTTTATTATAATAAAGTGCCATCGAATCTAGACTAAGCGGCACAGCATATGCCTTTCCTTCACTCATAAAATCTCCTGCAACAATATCGGGAAAATTATTTTTCATATCAATTTCTCCGACAATTGGCGAGGGTGCAGGCTCAACCTTATTTTGAAAAGCTGGAAGCCAACCATTATTGATCAGAAAAATATCTGGCCCAGTGCCGGATGCTAAGGCATCAATAAGTTCTTGTTTGTAAGTATCTTCTGAAAATTTTCGATATTTAATTTCTCCCACGTAGGGATTAATCATCTTGTAATCATTTATTATTTGCGAATAAACAGTGGAGTCATCAAATATTCCCCAAATTTCAAGATTCACAAGATAACCAGCCTGAGGCTCAGCGCCACATCCTGAAAAAAGCGGGACTATCACAACTGCTAAAATCAACATCATTACCCGAATTTTGTTTTTTATTTTATTTTTCATAGTTACTTGCTCCATAAGAAAATTTTTATTTCTTTACAGCAACAAAAGCGTAATGAAACGCTCCTGCTTGAATATCCCCCGCCAATTCAAATCCCAGCGACTGAAAAGCCTGCTTAAGGGTTTCTGGCAAAATACGGATATCCAAATCAGGTCCGATTGCAGATTCCTTTTGATTCCATTCAATCAGTAAAACCTTTCCACCCATTTTTAAGACTCTATACGCTTCTGCAATGATAATATTTTTGTCTTTGTTTTGAAACAAGACATCTTTCAAGACAATCCAATCTGCGAAATCATCATCAAGTTTTGAACCATTGGCTTTTTCCAGATTTACGCGTTTTGTTGTAATGTTGGCAATTCCAGAATTTTTAGCTTTACTTTCAATACTTTCCAGGGCTTGCGGAAGAATATCCAACGAAAAAACTTTTCCATCATCGCCAACGGCTTTTGAAAATGGCAAAGAAAAATAACCAGGGCCACATCCGAAATCCGCGACAATCTCTCCATTTTTAATATCCAATTGTGCAATAATAGCATTAGGATCAAGAAATTTTCCAACGCCACCTTGTTGAGCATCCATAGTATTTTTTTTATAGAATCGTACTTCTATAGTTTACAACAAAAACCCAAAAACAACAAAGAGGAATGGGTCATCCAATCATTAAAACATTTAATCATTCGGCAGTAAGCACTTAAATGTTTAAATGATTGCGTGTTTAAATGTTTAAATGATTACACGATCACATATTTGTCTGATTATCTGTTTTCATGATTAAATGATTATCAGGGAAGGCTGGCAGAGCCCGGTCGAATGCGCCGCACTCGAAATGCGGTAAGGGAGAAATCTCTTCACAGGTTCAAATCCTGTGCCTTCCGCCTTCGCCTCGCCATAGCTCGGCTTCGGCGGACAAAGTCCGCTGAAAATAGAGCGAAGGCGGGATTCATTTGTAACACGTAAGAGTGTGAATTTCTTACTTTATGATATAACGTGGAAACTGGCGTTAGGCTTGTTTTTTTCTTTACACAAAGCAAAATAGATGCTACGATGAGAAACATATCGCATAAATAACACTGCAATATGTTACAGACATCACAAATTACGCTTTATCTTTCAATTTTTGGAGTTTTTTTAGCGACACTCGGTCTAATTTCGACTCTTTTAACCGCTTCTCGCCAAAGAAAGATGGAAGCGAACATGAAAGTTTTATTTAGTGGGAATGAAGCGAAAGATTTGGAATCCATTCTTTTGGCTCATGCAGGCCAAATTACCGAGCTAGACACTGAAATCCAAGAATTATTCGAAATTTTAAATAAAGTACACGCCCTCACACTTCGCAGCATCCATAAAGTTGGCATCATCCGCTTTAACCCCTTTAAGGATATCGGCGGGGATCAAAGTTTTGCATTAGCACTGCTGGACGGTAAGGATGCGGGAATAGTTATTTCATCGCTCCACACACGTGAAGGGACCAGAATTTATTCAAAACCAATCACAAAAGGCGCATCTGAAAAATATACCCTTACCGAAGAAGAGAAACAAGCCATCAAAAGTGCCCAAACAATAAAGCCAGTGAAATTATAATTCTCCATACAAGTATTTATTCTTAAATAGCAAACATATCATGACAGAGCCAGCGAAAAAAATCATAAAAGTTCCAACAAGCGTCACGGTAAAGAAATTTTCTGAGCTTTTGGGCTTGCCAGTTTCTCATGTGATTACAGAGCTACTAAAAAACAACATTCTAGCCACAATCAACGAGGAAATTGATTTTGACACCGCGGCCATAATTGCTCAAGATTTGGGTTTTGAAACTGAAGCAGACTTGATGGTAGAAGATAGTGAAACCATTACTGTGGAAAAATTGATTGAAATCTGCAAGAAAGAAAAGGAATCAGGCAAAAATCTGCGACCTCGCCCACCAGTTGTTACTATCCTGGGTCACGTTGATCACGGAAAAACAACACTTTTAGACACAATCAGAAAAGCCACTGTTGCTGCCAAGGAAGCCGGAGGGATAACACAAGCAATCAGCGCCTATCAAGTGAAAAAGAAAGGTAAGCTGATCACCTTTATTGACACACCTGGACATGAGGCTTTTTCAGGAATGCGCGAACGCGGAGTGAGCATTGCTGACGTTGCAGTCCTGGTTGTAGCAGCAGATGACGGCGTGCGTCCTCAAACTAAAGAAGTTATTGAATATCTTAAAGACAAAAAGATTCCAACCGTTGTAGCAATCAACAAAATTGATAAGCCAGATGCAAATCCAGCTAGAGTAAAGCAAGAATTGGCTGACAATGGAATTTTAATTGAACAATGGGGTGGAGATGTGATTGCCGTAGAAATCAGCGCTAAACAGAACATAGGCATCGACTCTCTTTTGGAAAGCATCCTTTTAGTTGCTGAAGTTGAGGATTTCAAAGCTGATGACAAGCGCGACGGCTTCGGTATTGTTCTTGAATCCAACCTTGATCCACAAAAAGGACCAGTTGCAACCGTTTTGGTTAAAACAGGAACACTTAAAGTCGGTCAAGATGTTACAGTCGGCACTATCTATGGTCGTATCCGCAAAATTGAAGATTTCACAGGCAGAAGTTTAGTAACTGCCGGCCCCTCAACTCCGATTACGATTATGGGGCTCAATGGGACCCCAAACTCCAACGACGTACTGCAAGTTGTGAGCGGAAAATCAATGGCTCGTTTAAAATCAAAGGAATTCTCAGGCGGACTTATTGAGAGAAAAGAAAAGGTTACTTCTCAAAAACTCATGCGCATCATGGAGGAAGACAAGATTCAAAAGCTTAATCTTATTCTCAAAGCTGATGTTCAAGGATCGCTTGAAGCAATCGAACAGATCATTTCTACTATCAAAACTGATGAAGTTATTGTAAACTACGTAGAAACTGGCATCGGAAACATCACAGAATCTGACATTAAAGTCGGTGCGCCATCGCAAGCAATCGTGCTTGGATTCAATGTAGAAACCACCACTGTTGCTAAGCGCCTAGCGGAATCTAGCGGGGTGAAAATAAAAACTTTTAAAATCATTTATGAATTGGTTGATGAAGTCAAAAAAACCATCGTTGACATGTTGCCACCAGAAATTGTACGCACCGACCATGGAATGGTTAATGTCTTAGCTATCTTCAAAACCGGAAAGCGTGACATGATCGTCGGAGGAAGAGTAACCGAAGGAAAGATTATCAAGGGAGCACAGATTGAAATCCGAAGAGATGGCGAAATTATCGGCAAAGGAAAACTTGAGGCCTTGCAACAAGATAAGAAAGTTACCGCCGAAGTTGGAAAAGGTAACGAATGCGGCGTTGTTTTCGAGGGAGATACAAAAATCAAAGTTGGCGACACTTTGATGGCATATACCGAAGAAGAGAAGAAAAGAACGCTTTAAATAATTTTCAATTCACAATTTTCAATTTTCAAACCATTATTCAATTTTCAAAACTTCCAATGCTTAAAACATTTAGTCATTGGGAATTGTTTAAAAATTAGAAATTGAAAATTAAAAATTTTTAAACCTGTGTCTGAACGAGTATTAAAAATCAATAAACTTATCAAGCAGCACTTAGGTGAAATTTTAGCTCGTGAGCTAAGTATTAAACCTGGGCTATTCCTTAGTATTTCAAAGGTTGACACGACTAGTGATCTTCGATATACTCGAGTATCCATAAGTGTTTTCCCATACAAGGAAGCGGATTATGCGATGAAAACTCTTGCTAAAGAAGTCTACGTCATTCAAGGGGTTTTAAACAAAAAACTAAAAATGAGACCTCTTCCACGTTTAGAATTTCTTCTTGATTCAACTGAGGAAGAAGCGGATAAGATTGAAAAAATTCTTACGCAAATTTAGCATCAAAACAAAATACTTTCTTTTAAAACTTCTTAAACCTTAGCGGGTTTAAGTTTTTTTAAGCCCAACCTAGATTCTCCATTTTATTTCACAGTTTAGCCTACCTTGCATGAAAGATTTCACTCAAGA
Source organism: uncultured Bdellovibrionales bacterium (assembly GCA_964609855.1). Taxonomy (GTDB): domain Bacteria; phylum Patescibacteriota; class Minisyncoccia; order Moranbacterales; family GWC2-37-73; genus GWC2-37-8. The sequence goes on along the minus strand of CAZSTB010000006.1, from coordinate 14,967 downwards.
ATTTAATACGCTTGCCTACGTAATCAGCAAATCAAAAAAGATTTTGCTCTTTGCACATTCTGGTCCTGACGGCGATACTGCTGGGAGTGTTTTAGCATTCAAAGAATATCTCAACTCTATTGGCATTGAGGCAGATATCGCATGCTTGGATCCGCTTCCGAATTTTATGGAAAAATTAACCAACCATGAATTCCATTTGCCAAGCAAGCTGGATTTGACTCAATACGATGCAGCAATCGGATGCGACAGCGTGGAGCGCGGCTTTCAAAAAACTCTGCCCGATTTAAAAAAAGAAACTGTTACGGTTATCATTGATCATCATCCCGACATTACAATTAAAGCTGATGTGGTGATTATTGATGCTAAATGTTCCTCTACATGCGAACTGATTTATGAATACTTAGCGGCTCAGGAGGCGCGCATTTCAAAAAGTATAGCTACCTATTTAATGATCGGAATACTTTCCGACACCGGGAATTTTCAGCATGCCAACACTTCAAGTCGCGTAATGGAAATATCTTCAGATTTAATGAAAAAAGGCGCCTCGGTTTCTAAAATTATTGAAGCAACCTTTGCCAACAAAAAACTTTCCACCTTAAAATTATGGGGTCGCGCTTTTGAGAAAGCCAAAATCAATCCAAAAAATGGACTGATTACAACGGTGCTCACCGAAGCGGATATCGAAGAATGCAGCGCCACAACTGACGACATCGGCCAAGTTGCTTCAATTTTAAATACCGTGCCAGGCACAAAATTTTCGCTCGTACTTTCAGAACGCGAAAACGGCGTCATCAAAGGCTCGCTGCGAAGCGAGGAATACAAAGGAGTCGATGTTAGTGAAATAGCTCACCTTTTTGGCGGCGGCGGGCATAAACTTGCCAGCGGATTTGAAGTAAAAGGAAAAATCATTGAAACCGACAGTGGCTGGGAAATAGTTTAAAATAAATTTTTAATTTGAAATTTGAAATTTAAAATAAAAGGTATTAACCCCGGGGCAAGCCCCGAACCCTTTGGGTTTCCGCGGCAAGCCACGAGGTATTAAACCTTTTGATGTCATCACTCGCTCGGAAACAAAAATCATTTTCGTTTCGCTCGACTTCGTTCGACAATAAAATCTTAATCAACAAATGTTTAAACATTTATAAATTGAGAAATTATAAATTGATTTAAAATTGTAAATTAAAAATTAAAAATTTGCTGCTATTATTATTTAAAGTATTCCAATCTTATATTGTCGCCAATAACCACATAGCTGCAACTCTCAATCCAGTCGCCTGCATTTGCATACATGACACCGTCAGCTTCGTGCACAAGTTCCGGCCAATGACTGTGACCAATAATAATTCCGTCTAATTTTCTTGAACGCGCATAAGAAATTGCCAAACTTCGAATTTTTTCCACTGTTTCAGCGTATGTTCTCGAATGTTTAAGCGCCGAAAGTGATTTTTTTGAACGAGAATAAGTTCTCAAAAATGAGTTTATTCTGATTAAAAAAACATACAGCTGGTCTATTAAAATGGAAACAACCGCATGATTTCTCGTGAAAGCGTCGAATTCGTCTCCGTGCATCACTAAGTATTTCTTATGATCGTGCTTGATAATATATTCGTTGCGCATCTTTACACGGCCAAAGGTGAGTTTCGGGAAAGCCCTGAAAGCCCTGTCGTGATTTCCCGGGATATAGACTATCTTAGTTCCATTTTCCGAGAGCTGCGCAATAAGCTTAATTATCCGATGCTCTTCGATTCCGATATTTTTATAGCTTGCACTCCAAAACTCAAACATATCCCCTGCTAAAACCAACCTGTTTAGTGGTTTTTTTAAGAGCTCATTTAGGAATCTTGCGATTTCTTTAGATTTACTATTACGAGAGCCTAAATGAAAATCACTCATTACGATTGTATCCTCTTTTTGGTAACTCAGTTCCATTTTTTTGTTTTAAAAAAGAAAAGAAACGGGCAAAATCACCCGTTTCTTATTACTTATCTATTATAGCACATTTTTTGGCGCTTGTCCAACATAAATTGTTCATTACATTGCGTATAAAGTATAATAGGATAAGAAAGTCTTAATTTTGAATTATGAATTTCGAATTTTGATTGAATTTTTAATGATTTAATGTTTGAATATTAAGACATTAGTCATTGATTAGAAATTGGAAATTGGAAATTAGAAATTTATGTACATAGGTTGTCACGTTTCAATTGCTGGAGGAGTTTTTAATGCCCCTGAAAGAGCCGCTGAACTCGGCTGCGAAGCCATGCAGATTTTCACGCGGTCGCCACAAGGAGGAAAAGCACTAACCCTGACAGATGAGATCTGTCATAAATTTAAAATTTCAAATTTAAAATTTAAAATTAAAGAAGTCGTGGTCCACACTCCCTACTATATAAATTTCGCATCCGAAAATAATCGTATCCGTCATGGAAGTGTCAGTGTGGTTCGAGATGAACTTGAAAGAGCGAGTCTTCTTGGTGCTAAATATGTCATGACCCATCTTGGAAGTGCGGGAACACTTTCCGAGAGAGAAGCTTCCGACAAAGTTGTTGAGATGCTCGCCAAAACATTGGAAGGATACACTGGAAGCGCCGAACTTCTGATTGAAAATTGCGCCGGAGCAGGAAAAATAATCGGGGACAAATTTTCGGAAATCTTATACATCTTAGAAAAAATAAATCATCCGAAACTCACGGGAATTTGCATCGACACCCAACATTCATTTGCATCAGGTTATGATTGGCGCGACTTTAAAAATACCCTTGCAAGAATAGACGCCGAACTTGGACTCGATAAAATAAAACTGATTCACACCAATGACAGCAAAACAGAATTCGGTTCGCGCAAAGATCGCCACGAACATCTCGGCAAGGGTCTGATCGGCGAAGAAGCTTTCAGAAACATTGTGGCTTTCGCAAAAGAAAGAGACATCACCATGATCTGCGAAACTGAATATGATTTTGTAAAAGAAGACATTGAACTCATTAAAAAAATACGCGGATAATCGTATTGATTTATTTTGTCATCCTGAACTTGCATCACCTCGTCGAAACTTAAGTGAAGACGAGTTTCAGGATCTATCTGGGCCAGCTACTGAATTTAATTCGGTGTGATTTCATAAAACATGAGCAAAAAAATAATGACGCTTTGCTGCGTCTACAATGAAAAGCAAATCCTACTCGGACGCATAAAAAAAGATGGCGTCTTGAAAGATAGATTCAACGGCTTTGGTGGAAAAGTTGAGAAAGGAGAATCCATTAAGCAGGCCGCTAAGCGTGAACTTTTTGAAGAAGCTGGAATCAAGCCGCTAGACATGAAAAAGCGCGGTGAGATTATTTTTAAATTTGAGCCAGCAGGAAATCCCTTTGTGGGAAAACCCCTTGTTGAGGTTCACATTTATTCCGTTACGAAGTTTGAAAATAAACCCATTGAAACAAGTGAAATGCTTCCTGCATGGTTTGACTTCGATACTATCCCGTATAATAATATGTGGCCCGATGACAAATTTTGGCTGCCACTGATATTGCAAGGCAAAGATTTTAAAGCAAAATTTTACTTGAAAGATTCGAATACTATTACAGATTATAAAATCACAGAACTTTAAGCTAAAATACTTATAATAAACAATATGCTAATCGCAATCATCTCCGACACCCATGATAATCTCGCAAACCTCAAAAAGGTTTTGGATTATTGCAGGGAAAATAAAGTTGAAAAATTGATTCATTGCGGCGATCTTGCCGATATCGAAACGTTGGATTATCTGAAAGAAAATTTTTCAGGGGATATTTTTTGGACCTTTGGGAATATGGATCGGGGTCATGCCGCCGACTATCCTTTCGCCGATGGAAAATATAAAGGCATAAATATTTTTTCCAAACATGGAGAAGTTGAGATTGCCAATAAGAAAATTGCTTTTGTCCATTTCCCTGAATATGCCCGGAGCTTGGCAGAGGAAGGAAAATTCGACTACGTGTTTTATGGACACACACATAAACCTTGGACTGAGAAAGTTCAAGGCGAGCGAAATGGAAATGTTAAAGAATGTGAGATGCTAAATCCAGGAAACGTTGCCAATCAATATTATCCGCCGACGTTTGCAATTCTTGATACTCATGACTATAAATTTCAGCTGATTATGTTAAACTCCATTGCATAGTTTATGTTTATATTTAAAACAATCTCCAAATATAAACACGCTCTTTCATTGTTTTTCATAATTGTCTACGGAGCATTTTTAAGGGTATACGACATCGGAAAACAATCTCTATGGATTGACGAAGGGTTCACAATGATGCAAGAAAAAAGTATTTTTGAGCACGGCTATCCCTTGCTGATGTCTGGCAATATTGAATACAAAGATGTACTTTTTCCATACATATTGAGTGGCTTGAGATTTCTAGCTGGCGAAAATATCCAAAGCTTTAGACTTACTGCCGCCTTTTTTGGAATTGCCTCAATTCTTGTTATTTACTTCCTTGCAAAAACATACTTCAATAAAAATATTGCTTTATTTTCCGCATTTCTGCTTTCTTTTTCATACTGGCACATTGCCTGGAGCAGACAGATTAGGTCATATTCCCTATTCGTGTTCCTATTTTTACTTGCCCAGCTTTTTTATTTGTATTATGAAAAATCACAAAATAAAAAATGGCTCCTGTTGCTCCTGATAACATTATGCTTTGCAATCCTAGCAAAATCCAATATTGGAGTAATAGTTACGATTTCATTTTTAATATTTATTTTCTATCGAAAAAAGAGGGTGCCATATTATATATACTCCCTTTTTGCCGCACTAATCGGCTCTTTTATCGCGCTCAACTACAATTTTTTAATTAAGATTTTTTCGCCTTTTCATCAGAATTATTTAAAGTACTATGTTGTAGATTATCTGTGGCAATTTTATGGACTATTTTTTGTACTTGCAGCAGTCGGGGCGTATTTGCATCTAAAAAATAACCATCAACAGGAAAAGCAATTAACGAAATTAAATATTTTAATTTTCATATTATCCATCACTTTCTTTGCTTTTTTTTCGCTCATAAACCAGCGTCGCTATCTTTTTTTTATTTCGCCGCTAATCTTCATATACGCTTCATATTGTATTAATTTTCTTACTAAAGAAAAAACCCGATTAACTTTTCTATTTTTCACATTAATCTTACTTATTAATCAAATAAGCTTTGCTTCAATTACCTTTAAGCCGTCTGCACATTATTTTCTTGAGACATATACTCCGCAGCCAGATTTTTCGGCGGCTTATGAGCACATTACACACTCCAATGAAAATTATATCGTTATCTCTGCATATCCCTTTTTGGATTATATCTACTTAGGAAAATCTGATTTCGCCTTGCCCATATCCTATTCTGGACTGCCTAACGATTCCGCTTTGCTGTTTTCAACGGAATATTATACAAATTCGCAGCGCCTTTTTACACCGTCACAGATATTAGAAATAGCGGGTGATTCTTCAGTTTTAATAATACTGGATGATATGTCAATTTCCAGATCTGATAAAAGTATGGTAAAATTTATTCAGAAAAATGCCGCACTTGTTTTTGAAAATAAAAATCAAGTCGGTCAAAACATCTTCATCTATAAAATGTTACAACAAAAAAATCCATGAACGCACAAGCAAAAACGATTCTCACCATCTTAATGTTTACAGGAGTTTTAACTGCTTTCGATAAATTTAGCGATGAGAATGTTGCTATCGGTTATGGATATGACCATATTACGCCTCCGCAGGTTAAAATTCAGGCTATAAAAACTACTGATAAAAATCCTGCACTAAGAGGTGAATATTTGCATGGTCCGGTAACAAGTATTCAAGTAGCAATATTCAATTCAAGCGGGGCAAGCGTCTGGCAAGGAAATGCGACTTCAATCACCAATCAAAATGCAGTTACCGGCACTTGGCAAACATGGGAGATTGCTGATAATACAATTTCTACTTTGCCAATAGGCATTTATGAAGTAACTGCAACAGTAACAGATATAGCTTCTAATATTGCCTCGGATGAAACCAAAAGTGAACTTCAAATTATCAATGATTTTTCAAAATTATCAGTATCCATTGAGGATGAAGATGAATCAGTCAAAAAGACCTCGGAAAGAGAACTGACGATGAAGCTCGAAAATTACGGAGAAGCGACACATTACATGCTATCAGAAAAATCTAATTTCAAAGGCGCATCTTGGAAAACTATCGATGATTCTATTTCAATTGATTTGGATTCAGAGGCTAAGCAATATAAATTTTACCTTAAACTTAAAGATGCTAGTGGAGCAACTTCTGAAATAATAAAAAAGCATGTTACCTATCAACCTCTACGACAAATCTCAGTTTCTGCAAAAAATGTTTCCAGAGGGGCCCTAATGACACAGCGCGGCAAAAGATTTTCCAAAAACAGTACTGTGCTTGTTTACTTCTCAAAAACATCAGGCGGCTACTACTCACCAGTCGAGGTATCAACGAGCCCTAAAGGTTCATTCAGTATAGATTATGTGGCCAACAAACCGGCGGGAAAATATTTCTGGTACGCCGTAGACCAGAAAACTAACAAAAAAAGTAAAGTTTCAAAATATACCATCAAATAAACAAAAGTAAATTTCTCCCAAAGCGCCCAGTCGGGCGCTTTTCTTATTGAAATTATTGAGATATTATTAGATCATGAATAAACAAGAAAAATTAAACAGTTTAAAATTAACACTTTCCGGCTGTACAGGATGTCCTCTTAAATGCAATTCAGCAGCTTTAGTTTTTGGATCTGGTAATACCGATGCTGAAGTAATGTTTATCGGCGAAGCTCCTGGGAAAAAAGAGGCTGAAACAGGAATTCCCTTTGTTGGCAGTAGTGGTAAAATTTTAGATAAAATGCTTGCATCAATAAATTTGAAGCGAGACGATGTTTACCTGACGAATATTTTAAAATGTAGACCGCCAGAAAATCGAGATCCACTTGCGGAAGAAATTGCTGCTTGCATTCCCCTGCTCGAAAAACAAATAGCGATAATCAATCCTAAAATAATCATAACACTTGGTCGATTTGCTTTGAATTGTTTTTTACCTGATGCTAAAATTTCTCAAGTACATGGAAAAATCTTCGAAGTATCCATCGGTGAGACGGCAGTAAAATTATTTCCCATCCATCATCCAGCTGCGGCTCGTCAAAATAAAAAGACGCGCGCACTGTTTGAAGACGATTTTCGAAAAATTCCCACCTTACTATAATCATATGTACGAAATAAAATAGAGGGCTAACGTTTTGCGCTAGCCCTCTTTTGCATTTATGCATTGACCGCAAATTGAGATTCCCAAGTTTCAAGCGGAAATCCAACATTTACATTAGATTGAACGATGTGCATGATTTTCAATCTTTTCAAATCAGCTGTATCATGTTCCACGCACCCGACGACTTTTTCTCCATGTGACCAAAGCGCTACCTTAATTCCGGAATGAATGACTATCGCTTCGCAAACATTGCAGCATGCGATGTTGTTTGCGATATAAAATCGCTCACCCACAATAGAAACCATATATAACGTAGCTTCATTCAAGCAATGCCCATCGTGAAAAGTGCTCGTAAGAGTTGCTCTTAACGTATGCTCCGCAGGGCAGCTCGTCCACATATCCCTCTTGTGACATTCTCCACCGCCACGACAAAGGATTCCACGCTGAGAAGCAAATCGCTTGTATCCCGTTTTAATTATTTCTCTGTTATCGTTGACTATGACAATTCCTTCTTTTACTGTACTGCAGGGTGAATGCATAGCTTCGAGCAGAGCTGCCCGCAAAAATTGAGACGCCTCGGTCCGTTCGATATTTCTCATGATAACCCCCTGTTGTTAAGGTACCATTAATGAAGGATGATTTTAACTTAGCTTTATTATAACATCAATTTTGTTTTAAAAAAATAAAAACCTCTTTTTTCAAAGAAGTTTTTATCTCATCTTGTGCCGCGAGCGAGACTCGAACTCGCATGGGATTGCTCCCGAGGGATTTTAAGTCCCTAGTGTATACCAATTTCACCATCGCGGCAAAATCTCCTGAGGTCACATCCGGAATTGAACCGGAGTACGCGGTTTTGCAGACCGCTGCGTAACCACTCCGCCATGTGACCTTTTTTTCACTGAGCGCAAGTTTACAATTGACACTCAATCATGCGGCTGGCTGCTGCACCTAATAAGCTTATCAAAATCCGCACCCCAAGTCAATTGAAAACAAAAAATACCCCTGCAATAGGGGTATTTTTAGCAGCTACTCTACAACTTGGGCAATTAGATTTTGTCTACCAAATTTGAAAGCTTCGTCTTTTGTTTCCATGTATATATCTATCTTGTTAGCCTTGATAGCGCCGCCGCGGTCTTCGCACACAAATATACCCATATCAGCAATCTGTATTTTTACTCCAAAGGGAAATTCCGGCGGACAAGCAATAGTTCTATTGGCTTTCACAACTAGCCCTGAAGCGGTTACACCATCGCTCTTATCACATTCATCGGCAGCAGCAGTGTAGGCCGAAGCATTGATTGTAAAACTTTCTTTTGGCAGATTTTCCCATTTTAAAGCTTGTTTGGTTTTCCATTTGCCTAAAATCGCATCTCTTTTCACTTCTTCTTCGGTTTTTGGTGTTTCAATTTCAATAGGCTCGCTAACCACGGTTTCAGCAGCTTCGACTTCAGAACCGATTAATTTTGAAAAATATAGTAATGTTTTATTTATATTTGTATCAGAGTTTATTGTCTCGTTTGCTGAAGCTAAAAATGGGAAAACCATCATTAGCATAGCAAGGAGGATCACAACAATCCTGATTATACGCATGTAGTATCACTTACTGGTTAACCAACGCTTGCATTGCACCCTTTTAAGTACAAGCAATTGGGTCAACTAAGCCATTTTCCAAGGTCAGATTTCTACCTTAAATTTCTCTGGCTCATATTGTCAACCGTCAATAATAGCACTTTTTTGCCATGCAGTCAACCATAAACATGGCCTTTTGGCTCAAATAAGCCATTTTCAATCCAATTTTTTTCAGGAATCATTGAATCGTGGCTCTGGTGAGCCATTTATTAAAAAAGAAGCAATCCAAACAGGTTGCTTCTTTTTCATACTAGAAATTTTTCAGTTTCGCGGAAATTTAAATATATTGCGAAATCATATAAAGTAAAATAGCGTAACTAATATTAAAAACAAGAAAATTCAACATACTCAAAACCCAAATAATAAAAACCAACGGCATTCCAAAAATTGCCAAGATATTGCTCTTCGCCTGAGACCAATTCTGTTGCCAGAGACTTTTTGCATCTCCTCTACTTGGCAAGCAATGCATCGCCACTGAAAATCCCAGCCACATGTAAACCATCCTCCATTCCAATTCGCCTGCAGACTGAAAAAAATAAAACATCACAGCAGAAAATAGCGATCCGAAAAGAAGCGGTCCTGCACTAATAAAAAAAGCTTGAACGAAGTTTCCCGCCTGATCATGCATTACGTAACCTGCCGGATTTCCAAAACGAAAGTAACAAACTTCTCGAACTTTAACTCTCATTAAATGACAAAAAAATTGATGACCAAACTCGTGAACAACAACGCCTGGAATTGTAAACAAAGCTAGTATTTTCGAAAACATGGATTTCTATTTTAGCTGTATTAATGTCTTGCCTAAACTATCTTATCACGTTAAGCTTAATTATTATAGAAACTAGAAAATATCCTTTCTAAGTATTTTGTAATAATAGATGCAAACCGCAATCCTGCAATAATTAAAAATATTTCATTCAAAATTATCAGTGGTCAATAAAAATATGAAAAAAATTCTTCTGTTTTTAGGAATTCTCTTTGCTGCAATTATTTTTGTAGTTTTTTGGTCTGAAAATAATTCCAGGAAAATAAATATTCCAATTGAAAATCAGCAAATTATGCAACCTGATACGCAAAATAAAACCTGGCCCGAATCAATTCTTGAAATGTCAAAAAAAGAATTTCAAGGAACTGACTTAAAACTGGAAAAAATTATTACACAAAATAATTTATATACCCGCCACTACATAACTTATAAAAGCGAAGGTCTGAAAATTTCAGGTGCTATGAATATTCCGATTGGCGAAGGACCATTCCCAATCGTTATTATAAATCATGGCTATATTGAACCAGCGGCTTATCGCATCGGACAAGGCGGGATGCAAAGAGAGCAAGATTTTTTTGCGAGAAATGGATACGTTACATTTTATTCTGATTACAGAGGCTACGGAAATTCTGATGGGGATCCATATAATGACGTGCGCCCACGTACTGGCTATGTAGAAGACGTGCTTAATGGAATAAGTGCGCTGAAAAAATCTGAGCTATCTTTTTTAAACCGGGAAAAAATCTTTATGCTTGGTCATTCGTTGGGAGGAGGGATTGCACTTAATGTAATGGTAACCAAACCAAATAGCGCTCAGGCTTATGCGCTACTTGCGCCGATAAATGCAGACTACAAAAAAAATTATGACCGCTGGGTTGCTAATGACTTTTCCGAAACAGCAAAAACTTTCCTGGAAACATATGGAACATACGAAGAAAATCCCGAATTTTGGAAAAGCATTTCGGCAAATAATTATTTCGACAAAATCACGCGACCGCTAATAATACACCAAGGATTACTTGATCCCGATGTTCCAGTTCAGTGGTCGAGAGATTTGGCAAATGAATTAAAGTCGCAAGGTAAAGACGTCAGCTATTTTGAATATCCAAGTGAAGGACATGTCTTTTATGTGTCGCAAAATATTTTCATGCGGCGAACCTTGGATTTTTTTAATAAAAATTTATAATACCTATCTTCTCTTAGATTTTCGCTTGATAGAGAATGAAAAAGGAGTTTGCTAATAAAGCAAACTCCTTTGTTTTTTCTTAAGCTCTTCCTTGGCTCTACCGCGACCCTATTCGCATAGCCACCTCAACAGCGGCAAGCAAAGAATAAACATGCCTGAATCTTGTATTAATCCAAAATACACATTGCTTTATGAAAATTGCACAAATTGCGCCAATTATTGAACGTGTTCCACCCGCTAAGTATGGCGGAACTGAACGCGTAATACATGAATTAACGGAACAACTCATAAAAATGGGGCACGAGGTCACACTTTTTGCCAGTGGCGATTCCAAAACATCGGCCAAGCTGGAATCAATATACCCACGTGCACTTCGAGCTGCGAGAATTGAGGATTTATATGGAGCCAATATCTTAACGATGCTGCATATTGGAAAGGCATATCAAATACAGGATGAATTCGATATTATTCATGATCATACCGGTTATCTCGGTTTGCCAACTGCTAACATCTGCCAAAGGCCAGTTGCTATGACCTATCACGGTTCATTCACGCCTGAAGTCAGAAACATGTATCAAGCCCTACAAAAACCTTTTTTAATTTCAATTTCTAAATCACAAATAAAAAATATTTCCGGTATGAATGCAATCGGAAATGTGTACAATGGACTTTCAATGGAAAATTACCCGTTTTCGAATTCCCACGAAGGTTATCTCTTATTTGTCGGAAGAATTTCTCTTGAAAAAGGTGTCCATTTTGCAATCCAGACTGCACTTCATCTAAATCTTCCTCTTATTATAGCAGCAAAACTTGATGAAATTGATATGCCCTATTTTAATCAATTCGTCGGACCAAGACTTTCAGAAAATATAAAATGGATTGGCGAGGTCAATGAAGATGAAAGAAACAAGCTCATGAGCAAAGCAATGTGTTTTTTACATCCAGTTACATTCAAAGAACCTTTCGGTTTAACGCTGATTGAGGCCATGGCATGCGGCTGCCCAGTGATTGCTTTCAAGAAAGGCTCAATTCCTGAAATAATTCTCAATAAAAAAACAGGGTTCGTTGTTTCAGATATTCACGAAATGATTGAGGCAGTCAAGAAAATTGACACTGTCCAGCGAGAATTTTGCAGAGAGCATGCTCTTGAAAAATTTAATGCCAAATTGATGGCTGAGCGCTATGTGAGTATTTATAAGAAAATACTAAAGAAAGACCTAAGAAAAAAAATGAACTAGCCGAAAGATAACTTACAACAAATTTAAATTTTACTTTTAAAAATAGCTAGCTACTTAATTTAAAGCAACCAAATTTTTTGAAATATAAAGCCGCTTGTATATGTAGTAGTAATTATACCTATACAACGACTACAAATAGTTAATTTCTCAAATTAGGAATATGACTAAAATTGAAAAACAACGTGTAACCTTATTTTTGAAACCGCACGTCTTACGGCAAGCAAAAGCACAGGCCATTGTCGAGGGGTTAAGCTTAACTTCTCTTGTAGAAAAAATCTTAGCTGCATATTTACCTTCGGAAACAATCATCAGAAAAGCTGATATATAGCTTATGTCATAAAAAAGCTGCTTAAGAAATTCTTAGTTCAATAACATTCTTCAAAAATATGAATTCCTCAAACTCACCCAGCACAAAGCCTCTTTATCACGGAACACGAATAGTTTGGTATCTTTTGAGTCTCTTAGAGATACTGCTTGCTTTTCGTTTTGTCCTAAAATTATTTGGCGCAAATGCCGATGCGGGCTTTACTAACTTCATCTATGGAGCAACGCACATTTTTACTGCTCCATTTCTCAGCGTCTTTCGTATTTCAAAATTAGCAGACAGTGTTTTTGAGTGGACAACGCTTCTTGCAATGTTCGTATATTGGATAATTGCGCTTGGCATCATTAATTTGTTTTTACTTGGCAAAACTGTTTCGACGCAGGAAGCGGCCGTAAAATTAGACGAACAAGAAAAAAATTAAAAAAAAATTAAATTAACTAAATTAATAAAAAATATATGGGAATTATTTTATGGATCGTCTTTGGTGCAATCGTAGGTTGGGTAGCCTCAATAATTATGGGAACCAATGAAGGTTTAGTTCTAGATATCGTTTTAGGAATTGTTGGCGCAGTATTAGGAGGATGGCTCATGAGCTTTTTGGGGCAAAGCGGCGTCACAGGCTTCAATCTATATAGCATGCTGGTTGCCTTGCTTGGAGCTGTTGTTTTAATCGCCATCGTAAAAGCCGTACGTTAGAAAAAATGCAACAAAAATACATCTGATTCACAAATTCAGAAGCACTCCATATGGAGTGCTTCTGAATTTTTGAGCTAACTAGTGAGCATAGTTGGCATTGGGTCTATGAAATAAGAGCCCTTTTTATTGAAACGGCTTGCTTTGATTTATAAATAAAAAAGATCGTTCCGCATCGGGACGACCTTTAACAAAGCATTGACTAGGAGCATTGGAATAGCAAAAATAGAATTTTGAACTAATCTTGTTTTATCAGATTTCCAATTAATGCTCCAGAAAAACAACCGATCAAAACTGCGACGAAAACGAGGCTACAAATCGAAAATAAATTAATAATATTTATCTGATTTAACATAGCTTCATTCAAAACGATTCCTGCCGAAAAAGCGAGAGTAAAAAAAGTTATTGATGCTAAATTCCTTAAGTTACTCCACACGAAGTCCAAGATGATTATAAAACTTATAATGCCATCTGGAACAGGAAATTCCCTTTCAATTTCTTCTCTCAATTTATCACCTTTAATGTCTGCAAGAAATATCTTCTCATAAAAAAACACTGAAACTAAAATGACCTGTATCATTATTGCTGGTAAAGCGAGGGCTGATGAAGAAATAAATCCTATCATTAAAAGCAATATTCCATCAACAATCAACCTAACTACCCCTTTAAATGTGGCATCAATGAATATTTTCATATCCGAGCTCCTTTGATAGTTTTTAATGAACTTATAAGTTTACACTAAAAAAAATTAAAAGTCAATTATATTATAATATTGCAAAACAAAAAGCCGTTTTCACTGAGCTGGCTAGTCAATACGGTTAGTACTGGATTTATGAATAAAGCGTTTTAATTGATAATTTTTTGTAAAAATAAAAAGGGCGCTGCAATATGCTTGCAACGCCTCAGTTTAACAACCCATGCTATTTTTCTGGCATGAGTACTTCCACTTTAAACCTTCGGTTAGTCACGGTCACATCCCGAGGATCACCCACGAAGTCGCACTCTACCAATGAGTCGCGAACCATTGATGCCCAGATGATGTATTTGAAGCACCCAATTTCCTCCAGGGCTTCCTTTAAGCAATAACCTTCTTCGGCTGAAGCATCGTTGTCTTCTTCATCAAACTCTGAATAGTAATATTTGCTATTCAGCCCTGCGCAAACTTCTGCTGCGCCGTTTTCAGCCACTATAATCACGATCTCTTTGAGAGTTCTCGAAACTCTGAAATACTCGGGAAAATGGACTGGGAATTCCTCACAACTCGCACTTGCTTCGATGCGCAAGCTATCCTCAGGCACTCTTTCCAGGTCGTCTGGTGTAATTTGGCGTTTAATTATTTCTTCAATATCGCCAATTACCCTTGCAGAAATGGTGGTTTTCTCAAGCAGATGCTCCAGTGCTGTTTTGATTGCAGGGTACTTGCTTGAAATTCTGTTATAAGGTGCTTTTTTCATAATATCTACCTCCCGTAGATTAGGTACGCATGCCTTAAGGCGAGTACCATTGTTATTCGGCGCATTATTGCATCCGATTTCACATATTATCATATTAATTGATTTATGTCAAGTCAGCGCCTACAAGGATGAATAAACAGATTAAAATACGGGGCAAGACAACACACTTCGTACTGGATTTTATAGTTTATCCATGCGGTGCAAATTTTCAAAATAAAATCTTTTTCAATCAAAAAAGGCTTGAAAAAGCCTCGTTTGAAAGAATATGAATTTTAACCTAAGTTAGGACCAAAAAATGCTTCAGCAAAAACCGAATATCGGTTAAAACTGATTTTGAGCCCCTTAGTATCTGACGTTCGAACCGAATTTAAAAACTATCAAGCACCGTAGCAACACTTTTGTGATATAATTATAAAATGAATACTATCAAAAAAACAGACAC
>CAZSTB010000005.1:0-68100 GCA_964609855.1 uncultured Bdellovibrionales bacterium | reverse complement strand
GCTCGGAAATGGAAAATATTAATTTTTCATTTCGCTCGCTTCGCTTGATAATAAAAAATAAATACCCGGGCCACGACACTACCATATGAAGTAGTATGGTAGTGGATTATGAAAAAAGGTTTTTTAAAAAACGGTGGTGGGCATATTTATCAAGCATGCTCCCTGAATACCTTGCGCCATGAGAGTTCTTTTCCAGCAACTTAAGTTTTTTAAATACCAAGTCTTTTCTTCCACTATTTTCTTCAAGCCACCCTTCAATATCCGCAATCGTGCGGTGGCTTACTTTCATTTGCTTTCTTATTTCTTCATACGTTTTATCTGCGAGCAGCAGCTTGGCGATCTGAAGTCTCCTAGCAAGCATTATCACTTCACTCGGAGTCATCAGTCTGAATAAAAATTCAAACATCTCCTCCCTTTTTCTGATGCTCGAAATTACATCCAGCAATTCACCGACAATCCTTTGTCGCTCTTTGGTGTCAATTTGCGATACTTTTATTTTAGACATTTTTTTAATATTAATGTACACAGATATTATATCACACTACCATATGAAGTAGTATGGTAGTGGGGTTAAAATGTGTCTTAGTTTCTATCTGGAAGTTTTTTAAATTGATGCATATTTTTTAAAAGCTATTATTTGACGATTGATTTGTTTTAGAACATAATTATATTCATTGCTATTTGAAAATTTTTACCGAGACATCCGTGCCAATATTTCACTGACTCCAAACAGCAATCACCGGGGGATTTATGAAAAACATGTTTATTCAGATTATCTCACCAGGAGGACATTGCACATCAATTTGGAAAAATGAAGCCTTGATGGAGGCTATCAAAAGTGATTCACGATTTTGTGCGATGGGAATCAGTTTAGATGTTGATTGCCTTAGGTATGCCAAGAGAATGGATGCAATAATAATTTCACTGGTAAGCACAAGGGACGCAAAAAGCGCCAAGAATCTCATCGAAGATTCCTACACAAATCCCAAACATTTCTTGATTTGCGAAACGAATTTATTTCTTGCTAAACAAAAACTTACCCCTAGCGGACATCCAGCATTTAGGGTCATCCCCTTTTGTAGACTAACCAACGAGCATGTTATTGAAACCATTTGGATGATGCTCAATGAATTTAGCCATTGATCTGAATCAGATTTTATAGCCAACAAATCAAAGCCTCGCGGTAACACCGTAAGGCTTTTTTCTTTTGCCTTTTTTCAGCCAGCAATAGCCAAAATATCCACCCCTATTGACTTTTGGCTGGTTTTGGAGTATAATTGAGTGTTTAGTAGTAAAATAATAGAGTAAACAAGGAGGATACATGCTGGCAGTGCTAAAGGTAACGATTTTTTTGGGCAATGAAGTGGAGACGGTCAAGGTACGCTTGATTTGCCCCAACTGCCCCAAGTCCAAGGCAAGTGCTTTTCTCAGGAAGAGATAGCCGCCATAACGGAAGGCATTGATCCTTCCGACACAGATGCCATCAGATTAGCTATCCTTAACCACCATCTCAGTGCCGGATTTTCACTTTACGCACCTTGGCAACTCGAGAAGGACTGCGAAATCGAGATACGCGAATATTACCTGACAATACCGCGAGTATACAAGAAGCTGTAATTGCAGCACAAAAAAAGCGGAGGATATCTCATCGATGTCCCCCGCTTTTTTTATGTTTCCATATTTCTTTTTCCCTGCCTACCGGCAGGCAGGCGCAAAAGAAACCTGGAGGAAAGAAAACTCTCACCTGTTGAAGATATTGCGGCATGTCATTTCGACCGAAGTGAAACGAAGTGGAGAAATCCGGGCTCAGATCTCTCAATTTCGCTACGCTACACTCGAGACGACACTGCTTGTCGATTTTTATGCGCGTCCACTTGCGCATTGCCTACGCAGCTCAAATGGCGAAATTAAAATACGAATATAAAATGCAATAGTAAATTTATTCTAAGATATATTCCCATCCTGGTTGCCAAGCTTTTCTCTTACGCCAATCATCAATAAATGATTGTTCCCAACTTTTACCACCAAGTATTACATCGAGTGCTAATTGCGGTGCCTTATGTGCCACAATTGCCACTGATTTTCCATCATATTTTTCACGTAAATCTAAAAGAAAATCATTTATCCTGCTCTTAACATCTTCATAACTCTCACCTTCTGGAAATCTTCTTGTTATGTTCTCCTCCTGCATTGGCTCAACAATGTCAGACGGCTTTGCATTGAATTCTCCATAATTACATTCGCGTAATCTCTGATCCTGAATAATTTTAACTGAGTCTCCAAATGTAAGTTCTGCAGAATGAATTGCGCGCTTCAAATCGGAACAAAAAGCTATGTCAAATTTCTTATCTTTAATAAGCTCTTTTAATCCTATGGATTGCTTTACTCCAAGCTCCGATAAGTCTACATCAAACCAACCTGAAGAAATATTTTTTTCATTGTCTGTTGTAGTTCCATGAACAAAATATGTAATTTTTACCATAAATTTTTTAGGTCCGTTTGAAATTTCCATAATTTAATAGTCTTTAATATGTTCAAAGCATATCAAAGAATATTAAATTTGTCACTGCCAGTTTGAGCCTTTTCTTAGCCCAAAAACAGCCTAGCCTTGACTTTTGGCTGGTTTTAGAGTACAATATATGGTTAGCTTTATATCCCAAAGTAGCACTTTGAAAAGGAGGCTTTATGTTGGTAAAAGTTAGCATACAGGAATTTGACGATAGCAATGCAATAAATGTTGATGTTTACTACTTACCCAGCTCAAAAATCAAGAGTGGGTCCCTGTTCAAATCGGTAGTAAACGCACTGACCGATGATTGCGATTCCAGTGCAAAAAAATCCCTGGCAATTATCAACCGCTTCATTGAAGTAGGTTACAAACTTGTAACCTCTCATGCAGGAAGAGCGCACACCTCATGGTGGCGGACGGAATACATCTTTGATGCGCCTGAGTATCTAGATCTGCTTCCGTAAAAAAGGGACCTTGCGGTCAATATCGCAAGGTCCCTTAAAATTTTTTACAAGCTTTTGTTTAGAAAGTTTTTGAGTGCAACCATTTTTCACATTCGGAGGTATGAATCATGCAGCGCATTTCTCTATAATAACCAAGGTATTGCAATAATGTCGCGAGGCTTTTTATAGTTTTCCACATTTCTTTTTCCGCAAAAGAAACCTGGAGGAAAGAAAACTCTCGCCTGATGAAGATACTGTGGCATGCGCTACGCTACCGAGCTAAAATTTCACTGCACCTCTCGAGTCGTCTCGCGAAAATTTTTACGCTCGTCCACTTGCGCATTGCCTACGTACTTCAAATGGTGAAACATAAATCCCCGCCTCTTTTTTATTTCGTTTCTTTTTCTATCCATCTTGCATAATCTCCATTTGCTTCAACTTCAATTTTCATTATGCATGGCACGTCGTAAGGATGGATTTTTTCAACTTCCTTTTTAATCTTTGTCCAATTTTCTTTTTTAGTCTTAACAAGAGATACAATTTCTTTTGCATTTTCAATTTTTCCATTCCACCAATAAGAACTTTGGATTGGAAAATAGTTCACGCACGCAATCATTTTTTTCTCAAGCAAATGCTCAGCAACTTTCTTCGCCTCTTTGAGACTTTTATGAGTGATGTAGATGATGATGAATTTCATTAATTTTTGCAAAAAATTACAATTTAACAACCTTAACACTTTCTATAATAATTTTTCCATTACCTCCTATATTATGTAGATGTATTCTCATGGCATTTGTATTACTTGCTACAAACCTTGTTCGTATGGTTTTTAAAGTTTCTGCTGGAGTCTCCGGTTGTTCAGGAAAACGCGCCCTCCTTGTTGATCCATTGCCTGTTATATCGTCATGTATCCATATTTGAAATTTCATTGTTGTATCAGGTTCAGATCTTACCACACAAGAAACTTCGTATTCATTTCCTTCATAAATTCCATCAGATAAATCATGATATGCTCCAAATTCTTTATTTTCATGCAATAATTCCCCTGGTGTTGCTTCAAATATCATAGATTGATTTTCAATCCTATTTGTCTTCTGCGGATTGGTTGATCCCCAATAATTTTTAACCCAACCACTATCACCATATCTGAAATCATGTTCATAAATAACAACACCTTCTTTTTTATTAAGATATTTTTTATCGAAAAACCTATAGACAATAATAAAAAAGATTGAATACAAAAAGACCACCAAAAAATTAACATTAAATGGCTTAAAAATAAGACTCAGTATGTATGTGATAAATTTACCACCATATTTCGAAAACCAACTCAAGAAAAACAAATCTAAAAATTTAGCTATGAGCCATCCTAAAAAATTTAGAATTAAAAACGCAGAAACAAGCGCCATAAATGATGATTTTCTCATAATTTCATTTGGTATGAGCACCTTTAAAACATCTCTAATATATTTTTTTATCTTTTCCATATTTATATTAAAGAGCGAGGCTAAATGCCTCGCTCTTTAAAAAGATTATTTTTTGTCTTCGTCTTTCTTTTCCTCAGTCTCATCTTTTTTATCTGATTCAACTTCGGCCTCTTTCACTGTCTCGCCTTCTGCGCCGGCGTTGGCTTCTTTATCAGCCTTCTCTTTTTCTTGAGCGGCAGCGTAAAGTTTTTCACCAATCTTTTGGGCAGCTTGTGAAAGCGCTTCGGTTTTGGCCTTGATTTCATTCAAGTCTTCTCCGTTTTTCACTTTGTTAAGTTCTTCGATTGCATCTTTCACTGGCTTAGTTTCCTCTTCGGTCACTTTATCGCCAGCATCTCGCATCGCTTTCTCGGTTGTGTAGACAAGAGTGTCAGCCATGTTGCGAGCTTCAATCAATTCTTTCTTTTGCTTGTCTTCTTCAGCATGCATTTCAGCATCTTTCTTCATCTTCTCGATTTCTTCTTTTGAAAGTCCGGATGAAGCTTCGATTTTGATTGACTGAGATTTTCCAGTTGCTTTGTCTTTGGCAGTCACATTCAGAATTCCGTTTGCATCAATGTCGAATTCAACTTCAATCTGAGGAACTCCGCGTGGTGCTGGTGGAATTCCATCAAGCAGGAATTTTCCAAGAGTCTTGTTTCCAGAAGCCAATTCGCGTTCACCTTGGAGCACGTGAATTTCAACGCCTGGCTGATTGTCAGCGGCAGTTGAAAATGTCTGAGTTTTTGAAGTTGGGACAGTTGTGTTGCGATCAATAAGCGGAGTTGAAACTCCTCCCATTGTTTCGATTCCGAGTGTAAGTGGTGTGACATCCAAAAGCAAAACATCTTTCATTGAACCTTCCAGCACTCCTCCTTGAATTGCAGCTCCAAGCGCAACAACTTCGTCAGGGTTCACTGAGATGTTCGGTTTCTTGCCGAAGAATTTCTCAACAGTCTGAAGAACAAGCGGCATGCGGGTCATTCCTCCAACCATCACAACTTCATTGATGTCGCCAACTGTTAGTTTTGCATCAGCAAGAGCTTTCTTGACTGGTTCCAAAGTTTTTTCAACAAGCTCGCCAACCAATTCTTCAAGTTTTGCGCGGGTCATCTTCATCACCAAATGTTTCGGACCGGTTGCATCGGATGTAATGAACGGTTGATTGATTTCAGTGTCAGCCGCAGTTGAAAGTTCGATCTTAGCTTTCTCAGCAGCTTCTTTGATTCTTTGAAGCGAAAGAGGATCATTTGAAAGATCGATTCCTTCCTGTTTTTTGAATTCATCGATGATCCATTGAATGATGATCTGATCGAAGTCATCTCCTCCAAGGTGGGTGTCTCCGTTGGTTGATTTAACTTCAACCGTGTCTCCCCCAACTTCCAAGATGGAAATATCGAAAGTTCCTCCACCAAGATCATAGACTGCGATTTTTTCGTCAGCTTTTTTATCGAAACCATAAGCCAAGGCTGCGGCTGTCGGTTCGTTGATGATTCGACGAACATTGAAACCAGCGATTTCTCCAGCTTCCTTAGTTGCCTTTCTTTGAGCGTCATCGAAATATGCAGGAACCGTGATTACAGCGTCAGTGATTTTTTCTCCCAGTTTTTCTTCGGCGTCAGCTTTCAATTTTCCAAGAATCATGGCAGAAATTTCTTGCGGAGTGTAGTCCTTGTCTCCCATGGTCACTTTCACCATTTCTCCAGCATGCACAATCTTGTATGGCATAAGTTTTTCATCGCGCTGAACTTCAGCGTCATGATAAGCTCGTCCAATCAAACGCTTGATTGAATAAAGAGTGTTGGCAGGATTGGTCACTGATTGACGTTTTGCCAAAAGCCCAACCAATCTTTCTCCGGTTTTTGAAATTGCAACCATTGAAGGGGTTGTTCTTGCACCTTCTTTGTTTTCCACGATTTCAGGTTTTCCACCCATCACAACCGCCATGGCGCTGTTAGTGGTTCCGAGATCGATTCCGAGAATTTTTCCCATATTCTTTTTGCTCCTACGAAATTACAAATCTATTACAAATTTACAAATGTACAAATAGTAATTCCAATAGGATTTTATAATTTATTAAATTATTTAATTTTTATTGTCATTCCCATGAATTTATAATCCGTGGATTCTCTCGAACCTGGATTCCCATTTTCATGGGAATGACAATGTGCCTGCATGTTTAGAATTGTAGTTGTTGTATTTTACATTTGACTGTTGTATTTTGCATGTTGTCTTTTGTCTTTTGTCTGTTGCATATTGTCTATTGTGCGTTGTATACTGAATCCAGAGCTTGGCACAGCGCTTGCCTGCTCGCCCGTGCGGGATATTTCAACAAATGCCCATGCGGGTTTTTTTTATTTCCCGGTACTTGACAATGAACATGATATGTGATATAAAATCTATACTCGTTAGTACGTTAACAATGAATTCAAGAGGTGTGCCATGTCTGATTATCAGAAGAAACAAAGCCGAAAGTCATCGTCAAGCCTGGGGAAGAAGAAGTTTTGGCACCTGCAGGTAAAAAACCGAAGATATATCTTTTCGGATTCCCAGTCCAAGAACAACACAGCGACGAATTCATTCCTTGCGAAAAAACACCTCTTGACCACCTCTAGCAGAAACTGCGATCCTTATCGGCGCCCCATTTAGCGGGCGCTTTCTTTTTATTTCAACATAAATTGACAAATAACTTTCCCCGTTTATAATGCCTGTATGCGCAGACTTTCAATGATTGTCTGCATGATCCAAGCTTTTCACCTCCTGAGAGCTTGGATCTTTTTTTATTCAACTACAACTCTTGCCGCACGAATCACCTTGTCCCCAATCTTATATCCGTTCATCGCCACACTTTTGATCTTATTTTCAAATTTTTTCTCACTTTTGCAATGCGTACACTCCTTGTCTTCAATTGCTTCGTGCATTACCGGATCAAAATTTTCACCAATCTTGGGAGCAATTTCTTGGACACCATTTTCAGTTAAAACATTTTCCAACTGTTTTTGAATATGCATGATTCCCACAACCCATCCGCCGTCCTTTTGATCTTCCGGAATATGCGCGGTCGACATGTGGAAATTATCGAGCACAGGAATGATTTCCATAACAATATTCTGCGTAGCATAGCGCACCATATCCTTTTGAGACTCAGCCTGCATTTTTTTGTAGTTTTCAAAATCAGCCTGACAACGCTTCCATCCCTCCAAGTTTTCCAAGGCCTTTTTCTCTAACTCTGCAATTTCATTTACTGCCTCGGCGTCAGACGGGTCTTGCTCGATCACAATTTCCTCTTCAATATCCTTAATATCTTTAGGGGTTTCAGATTCTTGCGACGACTCTTTTTCATCTTTCATTTTTTTGTGTTCTTTTGACATAAATTTAATATCAATTTTCAATTTACAGTTTTCAATTCACAATCAATTTACAATGAAAAAGTTCTTAAACAGATGCATTATCAATAATTATGATTTGAAAATTCAATGAAAATTGAGAATTGAGCATTGAAAATTATTTAAACGATATTTATCATTACTATTATCACCATTGATGCTCCCAGGAGCTTTTTTACATAATCAATCATAGACTTGTTCTGAGCATACTTCATTCTTTTTGGTCCGATTAATGCCAGGATTCCTTTCTCGCCGTTTTTCAACCTATAGGGGGAAACAATCATAGAACAATTGGCAGTTGGATGGATAGGATTTTCTTTCCCAATGAATATCCTCGTTTCTCCCTCCTTAATACCCTTTGTCAGCTGGTCAAATTTCTCATCGATATAATCCAGCATTTCAACTACCCTGCACATTTCATCCATTTCTTGGAATTCCGGAGCCTCCATAAGTTCGCGCATTCCAAATTCCGCAAATTCATCGTTTTCCTGCAAACTACTGATAGCAAAATTTCCGCTAACATGGGAAAGTAGTTTCGCTGTTGTTCTCGTGAGTCGTTTATTTTGAGCCTTTAATTTTAAAAATTCTTTTTGCATTATCTGCTGTTCCTCTTTTGAAAGCACCTTATCTTTCATGACCTCTTCCACAAAATATCTGTAACCATTATCAGTTGGAATTCTACCAGCACTAATATGTGGCTGATATAAATATCCCTCCTCCTCAAGAGTCATCATGTCATTTCTGATGGTTGCCGAGCTTACCTGAAAGCCATATTTACCAGCCAGAATCTGACTCCCAACAGGAACAGCCGTTTGAGTATATTCTTCAACGACAGCTGCTAAAATTTTTTCTTGTCTTTCGTTCATATGAACAACTTATTAGGATTTAGCTTTTTAGCTTCCTAGCTTTATTACAAATTCATTATAATATGCCGATTAGCAGTCGTCAAGTCCGAGTGCTAATCTTTATTTTTACAAAAAAATTAAAAACCGCTCTGATATACTCAGAGCGGTTTCTTTAAGCGACATGCTAATTACAGCACGCACGCTTTTCCGCATTTATTGTGACAGATATCCAATTCCCTGCTTGAAAGTGGCATGGTATCGAACGGGCCATTTCCCGGCGCTACGTAACCACCTGACTTAAGTGGACAGGATGGATGAACGGTTACGATGATCTCATCATTGCTTGGAGGTGCAACAATCAAGCCCGCGCTTCTTGTTTTTTTTCCACGGCCGATGATTCTGGTTGTTTCTCTCTGGTTCCTCGGCATAAATCACTCCTTTTACAGGTTAAGGTTACATTCCAATGGAAAATTTAAAATTCACCAAGTTTCACCTCCTTGTTTTTGAATATGTAATCATGCATTAATCGCAGCAACAACAAGCGATGTGACCATCGCCCTTTTCCGTTTTCGGACAAGAGTTCAAGATCAACTTTTCCTTATCTCCATCCAACTCCTTTGAAAACACCTTTTCCTCCAAACACAAAGGAAGAAATTGGCAACCGAGACATTTCATGTTTATTACTTTTCCGTCGCAATTTTCCATCGCTTACCTCCTAGTATGTTTCTATAATTTATAAACTTGATTTATTTACCATTTTCACATTCCATATTTTTAAAAAACTACCGCTTATATATAAATAATCCAATTTTAATCACCACAACCCACCACCTAATTCCTAAATCCTACCACATCATTCCCACAGCCTAATTCATAATTCCAGTTTCATCCTACCACCTACTTCCTACGACCTAACTCCTGCTCTTCGGCACCGGATCATATCCCCCATCGTTCCAGGGATGGCACCTGAAAAATCTCTTCAATCCAAGCCAGAAACCCTTAATAATTCCAAATCTTTCAACTGCCTGATACATATAATGACTGCAGGATGGATGAAATCTACAAATCCTACCACCCCAAAAAAATGAAGGTATCCCATGATCAAGAGAAAAAACTTTTTGATAGACTTTAATCAAAAATAAGAACATTTTTTTAGCTAATTTCATCACTTTCATATCTATTAATCTACATAGATTGCCTTGCTTTGTCAATCAAGCGATTTAGTGTATAATTTAATATAATAATGCCTTTTAAATTAGACACAAAAATATTTACCAGGCAAGAGATTCGTGCAACTAAAAAACAAAAAAGAAAAACATGAAACAAGTAACATTCAAAAATATAACCTGGACAGACTTTTCGGATCCTAGCGCGGACGATGTACTTTATTTGCAGGAAAATTTTGATATCCATCCAATTGCCATCGAAGAATTTGCTACGCCAACCTATCGAGCAAAAGCTACTCTTTACAATAATTGTGTTTTTCTGACAATTCACATCCCGCTTTACGATACGAAAATAAGAACGACTTATCCAGGAGAATTAGACATTGTGATTACCAAGGATCATCTCATTACAGGACACAATAAGGAAATACTTGAATTGGACAGTTTTTTCGCAGAACTGGAAGCCAGTGAAGGGAAAAGGCGAATTTTCATGAGTCAAAGTCCATCGCATCTACTTTACAGCATTCTGGAAATGCTGCTTGATTCCTGTTTTCCAAGAATCGACCATATTCATGAAAAACTTCTTAACATTGAGGAGCAGGTTTTTAACGAAAATGAAAAAGAAATGGTTTTTGAAATTTCCATTGTGAAGCGTGATATTTTGAATTTCAGAAGAACTCTGAAACCTCAACGACACATCATTGAATCTTTGGCTCAAATGAAAACTGAGCTGATTCCATCTGACCTTGCGCCATATTTTCAAAACTTGGCTGGCACAAACATCCGCATCTGGAATGCGCTGGAAAGCAATAAAGAAACAATTGAATCTATGGAGGAAACTAACAATTCCCTGCTTTCAAACAAACTGGATTTCACAATGAAAGTTCTGACAACTTTTTCAATAATCATATTTCTTTTGACGCTGTACTCCAGCATCATCTCTATGAGTGCTAGCATCTCCAATAATCCAACACTTTTCTGGATTCATGTTGGAGCAATGGCCGCCATCGCAATTTCAACTTTTATAATATTCAAATTCAAAAATTGGCTATAGTATCTATAAGGATTTAGGTTGTAGGAATTAGGTTGTAGCTTATTACCAGCATAAAGAATTAGAAGTAAATATTCAAATTCCATATCCTCATGATAACTTCATACAAAGACCTAATTGTTTGGCAAAAATCCATGGATTTGGTCTTGGAAATATACAAACTAACCGAGGACTTTCCAAAAACTGAACAATATGGCATCATATCTCAAATGAGACGTGCTGCCGTTTCTATCCCTTCAAACATAGCTGAAGGCCGCAGAAGAAGCAGCAGAAAAGAATTCAGGCATTTTTTAATAATTGCTTACGGTAGTGGATCAGAACTTGAAACGCAGATAGAAATCACAAAAAGATTGAATTATTCTGACCCAATGAAGTATAAAGCAATTGATTGCTTACTACAGGAAATAATGAGGATGCTAAATAAATTATCCTCATCCCTACAACCTAACTCCTAATTCCTAACGCCTATGTTAAAGATTTACAATACCTACTCCAAACAAAAGGAAGAATTTGAGTCGCTTAATCCCGGTAAGGTTGGGATGTATACTTGCGGTCCCACAGTTTACGGCTTTGTGCACATTGGTAATATTCGTGCCTACCTACTTTCTGATATCGTAAGACGCTATTTGGAATACATTGGCTATGAAGTTCGACAAATCAAAAACATTACCGATGTCGGACATCTTACCGCTGATGATATTGCCCAAGGTGATGCTGGCGAAGATAAGATGCTTAAGGCTGCTTTAGCTGAAAAAAAGACCCCTGAAGAAATAGCCAGATTTTATGAGGAATATTTTAAGGATGTTGAAAAACAATTGAATATTTTGCCTGCTCAATATTTCCCACGCGCCACCAAGCACGTTCCGCAAATGATTAAAATAATCGAAGGACTGATTGAAAAAGGCTACGCTTACGAAGTGAATGGCAATGTATTTTTTGATGTGACCAAATTTGAAGAATACGGAAAACTTTCTGGCAATACGCTGGAAAATTTAAAAGTAGGAGCTCGCCTCGAAGAACATCCAGACAAAAGAAATCCCTGGGATTTCGCACTTTGGCTCAAAGCGCCTGAAGCCCATCTTTTAAAATGGCATTCTCCATGGTCAATCGGTTATCCAGGCTGGCATATTGAATGCAGCGCCATGAGCACGGAATACCTCGGTTCAACCATTGATATTCACACTGGTGGCGAAGATAACATCTTCCCGCATCATGAAGCAGAAATTGCACAAACTGAATGCTTCACCGGAAAAAAATATGTCCGATTCTGGATTCATGGTCGCCATCTCTTGATGAATGGAGAAAAAATGAGCAAATCCAAGGGTAATTTATACAAACTTGAAGACATCATTGAGAAAGGTTTTTCACCGATGGATCTGAGGGTCCTATTCCTTTCATCGCATTACCGTTCTCAAATGGATTTTTCTTGGGATGCCATAATGCAAGCTCATAAGAACTTGCAAAAAATTAATGATTTCATTTTGAATTTAGAAATTTTAGCCAAATCAGAAAAACCAAGCGCCAAAGAATTTGAAATCACATCTCACAAGGAAAAATTTGAGAGCGCCTTAGATGATGACCTCAACACTCCGCTTGCATTAAGTCAACTCTATGAACTTATAACCGAATTCAATATTCGCCAAACCAATGAGGACATCAGCTCCGAGGATGCCAAGAAAATTTTGTCGCTCTGGAACAGAATGAATAGCGTCTTTGGACTCATCCTACAGGGTCAAGCAGAAATTCCTACAGAAGTGAAAGAACTCATGCAAAAACGCGAAGCTGCCAGAGATCAAAAAGATTTCAAAAAATCAGACGAACTCAGAGCACTTATTGAAAAACATGGCTTCGTGGTCGAAGATACAAGCGAAGGACCAAAGATAAAGCCAGCTTCCTAATATCTCAAGAATTTATTCTGAAATTCAGGATTCATGATAAAAAAGAAAGGCGGGAGCTGTTACAGCCCTCGCCTTTTCTGAAATCATCTATAAAACCATCATCTTCTTCCTTTTATCCAATCTGCAATCAAAAGATACGGGATAAGCAAAGAAAGAATAATCATGGCGCAATATAAAACTGCAAAGCCAATCCTGGAATTCTGTCTTCGATATTCATAACTGACAAATGCTTTTCCATCTTGGAATGCCACAGACATCGGTCGCTTGAGAATGGCATCGCTAATTATCTCATTTTTTATCAGATATTCATAAATATAATAATCCGTACTTTCTGGCGTTCTTTTCGCCTTGTATTCCATCTGAAGACCATCTGTTACAAGTGAAGTATTTAGATTCAATATGTAGCAGTCTAGCGAATAGACGTGGAATGCCTCTTTGGTGCAATCAACTTTTGCAAGATAATACCCTTGTTGCAATTGAGCCCCATCCGATATGAAACGAGGAACATATAAAAAGGAATCCTCTTGCTTGATATCGGAATACCCCAAGCTTTCAGGGGAAGGACAATACCAAAGAAAAAAACAAATTGCAATGAAACCCAAAATCATAGTCAACACCATGAATCGAAGACATGAGGCAATAAAGCCCCTGTACCAGATAAAAAAAATACATTTTCCATAAGTAATCCCCACTTCACACGCTCCTTTTTCGGCAAATGCCGATAGATTGGTAAACAACTATCAATGATTTTTAGTTTATCTTCTTTAAATCAATGAGTCAACACGATAAATTAGAAGGCAGGAGTCATCAGTTACGACTCCTGCCTTTTAGAATCATACGCAATATGGCTGTAGGGATTCATTTTGGTTAAGTTTTTCAGATAATCGTATGCTCAAATAAAATTTAAGAAAAGTAATTATCAAAACGTTCCAAGCTTCTTTCGTTAGCCATATCCAAACCTTGCAAAATCAAATAACCTCCTATGTCATTCCCGTGTAAACGAGAATCCAGGGCTAGGCAGGGCTCTGGATCCCCAGTCAAGCTGAGGATGACAAAGTGGAATAAATTATTTGATCTGGTGTTGCAAATTCAATCCATTTTCATGCAATTTATAAATATTCTAAATCTAGTCCAGTAAGATTGCATATGATCCTTTTTCTTAATGTTACTGAATTGCTAGTTTCTCAGTAACTTCTGCTTCAAGATATCCCCTTTTTTGAAAAAATGTTTCGTGCTGAAAAATTTGAAATATTACCTTAAGGAACATCGTATTGCTATTTTTTTATTATTTTGTCAATATGTGCGCAAATCGTGCACAAATGCCAGCTTTCCATGGTTGCTAACCCCTGCACAGTTGCTATAATATATTAGCTTTAAGCTTTCGACTTTTAGCTTTCGGATAAATATGATTTTTTAAAGCTAACAGCTGCTAACTGGATGCTAAAACCTTTTTAATATGGCAAAAGATTTTCACAATTTCAAACCCAAGCCGCAACCTACAACAGTAAATGTAGACAATTTGCGAACCCCGCCTCATAACATGGAAGCTGAACAATCAGTTTTGGGTTCTTTGATGCTGGAAAAAGATGCGGTTATAAAGGTTGCCGATCTCTTGAAAGCTGGGGATTTCTATAAAGATGCCCATAATACGATTTATGAAGCGATGCTTTCCCTCTATGAAGAAAGAGAACCTCTGGACGTGCTAAGTATTTCCAATAAACTAGATGAGCAAAAGCAATTGGAAAAAGTTGGGGGCTCTAGCTATCTCGCTTCCCTTGTTGGAACTGTTCCCTCAGCTTCGCACATCGTGCATTATGCCAAAGTAGTTCAGAAAAAAGCTTTGCTGCGAAGACTTATTTTTGCCGCCACAGATATCATTGAGGCAGGGTTTCGCGAAGGAGATGACGTTGAAAAAATTCTCGATGAAGCGGAACAAAAACTTTTTGCCGTTTCACAAAAATATATAAAACAGGACTTTATTCCGATTAGAAATATTTTGGAATCCGCTTTCAATCGTATTGATGAACTTCATCGCGATGGCAACAAATTCCGTGGTATCCCGACCGGCTTTATTGATTTGGATAATATTCTTGCAGGTCTTCAAAAATCCGATCTTTTAATTTTGGCGGCGCGACCTTCTGTCGGTAAAACTTCCTTTGCTCTGGATATCGCCAGACATGTGGCGGTGCGTGAAAATGCTGCTGTGGCTATGTTCTCATTAGAAATGGGTGCCGATCAGCTTGTCGACCGTATGCTTGCAGCGGAAGCCAATGTTGATCTTTGGCGACTAAGAACCGGACGACTAAAAAGTGAAGGTGAAAATAATGACTTTCAAAGAATCGGTGAAGCGATGGGTATTCTTTCCGAAGCGAAATTATTTATTGATGATACGGCCAGTGCCAACATCATGGAAATGCGTACCATGGCGCGGCGACTTCAAGCTGAACATAATCTCGGGCTTATTGTTATCGACTACTTACAGCTTATGGAAGGACGCGGCGGAGACAATCGCGTGCAGGAAATTTCTGAAATTTCTCGCGGACTTAAAAATCTAGCTCGCGAACTCAACATTCCAATCCTTGCCCTTTCGCAGCTTTCTCGCGCAGTGGAAGCTCGTTCTCCTCAAATTCCTAAACTGTCCGATCTTCGCGAATCCGGTTCGATTGAGCAGGATGCTGACGTCGTACTTTTCCTATACAGAGAAGACCGCGAAAAACCTGATACTCCAAATAAAGGTATCGTAAAAATTATTATCGCTAAACATCGTAACGGACCAGTAGGTGAAGTAAACGCCTTCTTCCAGGAAAACAGCGCTTCTTTCAGATCACTTGAAAGAATCCACACTGAAAACCTGCAATAATTTTAACAGCTTTTCAGGCAGTAGCTTCTTAGCTTTTCAGCAAAGTACTAAGTTATTCCTAAAAAGCTAAGAAGCTAAAAACCTAATAAGCTGCCCCATATGTATCCCAAGGCTTTTCAAAAACTAATCAAAAATCTCTCTTCCCTTCCATCAGTCGGTCCCAAAATGGCCGAACGCCTTGTGCTTTTTCTTTTCAAGCAGGATATCGAAAAAATTCGAGATTTTGCAGAAAACTTGTTGGAAATAAAAAACATGCGAATCTGTCATAAATGTTTCAATATTGCAGAGGCAGAACTTTGCGAGTACTGCAAAAGCAAAGATCGCGACCAACATTCAATTTGTGTTGTCGAGGAACCGTTGGATATCATTTCCCTAGAACGCACCAAAGTTTATAATGGCTTGTACCATGTTCTTGGCGGCGTTATTCAAGTTGGTGATAGTGGCACCGATCTTAAAATTCCTGAATTGCTCAGTCGCATCGAAAAAGAAGAAATCAAAGAAGTTATCTTAGCCACCAATCCAACAACTGAGGGAGACGCAACATCCCTTTATCTTAAAAGAAAACTTCTGCCGCTGAATGTTAAAATCACGCGCCTTGGCCGCGGACTTTCAACAGGTGCCGATCTTGAATATGCCGATGAACTCACTCTCTCGGAAGCTTTGACAAATCGAAAAGAATTGTTATAGTTTACAGATGCAATGACGAATAGTTCATTAAAATAAGGAAATTAGGAGGAGAGATGAAATTTTTATGCAATGACGTAATCGTTGTTGAAAAAGCGGATGTAAGAAAAATTCTTACACACAGATGGCCATGTAACCTTATTCCGTACGCCTCACACGACCGCATGCAGACATCGACGATGACAAAGCTCTCCAAATTCAATTTACTGACACTCGGACATTTCAGGACGAGCAAAGTAATTCCAGCGGTTGTATTGATTGAAATACTAAGTCAGCTTTGTGCGCTACATGCCCACATGCAATTTCGAAGCATACTTAATGGTAAACTGCCGCAAGTCGTAAGTCTTGATGGCATAAAAATTACACAATCTATAAAAATAGGCGAACGCTTTTCAGCCTCAGTGGAAATAACTGAATTTAGACACCCCCTATACGCTTTTTCTGGAAAAATTATTAACGAAAAAGGGAAGTTTGTTTTTGAAGCTGCACAAATAAAAGGGTACGCAACTGATCCGACAGAATTGCATTTCAATCACATTCAACAGCATCAGACAGAGTTCTCATCCCAACCCAAGATCTAGGAGACAGAAATGACCGAACTACTTTCATTGAAAATTCTGATCGGAGACAAACACAGAGCGATTCATCAGGTTGCAGCTGGGATGTTTTCAACTGTTATCGATGGGGCATTTGTTCGCGCCTCATTCGAATGCAAAGATGATGATGCTACTTTCGAAAGTGAGATAAAAGATGTCACTATTGAAACGACAGGCAACATAACCAGGGAAGAAATCCTGATTGCGATGCGCCGTTTTGCAAGAGAAATGCATGGCAGAATTGGTCAAGCGGCGGAATATTATTTGAAAAAGAGCACACTCAAAAGTCCCACCTCTGAAGAAATCAGGAAAGGTCTTTCAAGTATCGCTAAAAACAATCTGAAAGCCTTAGCTTAGGTGTACACAAATCTCAACAAAAAGGGCTGCAGTTGAATCTCTTCTATTATTCCCCTCTCGTAGTTTCGAGCGGGGATTTTTAATTTTCAGACAACAAAAAACCGAAGCTTTCGCCTCGGTTTTCAAATTGTATATATTGTATGGTGTCTTACGCAATCTTTGTAATTTCCACCTCAGTGAAAAGTTGTTTGTGACCAAACTTAACTTTATATCTTTTCTTTGGCTTATGCTTAATTCCCCAAACTTTCTTATGACGTCCCTGTTCAACCAAAGTTCCTTCAACGATTGCACCAGCAACTAAAGGAGTTCCGATTTTTACATCTTTGTCATCTCCAACGAAAAGTACTTCTTCAAAAGAAATTACTGATCCAGCTTCTCCTTCAAGCTTTTCAATCTTAATCTTGTCACCAACAGCAACTTTGTATTGCTTTCCACCGGTTTTAATAATTGCCAACATGTCATTAATATAGATAATTGTTACTAAATAAGTATACCTAAACTGGCAAATAAAGTCAAGTACAAAGGCATTTTGCCAGAATTTCCAATTTTCAATTCACAATTTTCAATAAAACCAGAATTTGCAATTAAAAAATTGAAAATTGAAAATTCATTGTGAATTGAGAATTGATTATTGAAAATTGGTTATTTTGAGCCTTTTATTCCAAAACAGCCTTAATCCTCCTTACTCCGGCTGACGAGGCCTCTTCTTTCTGTATCTTGAAGCGTCCTAGGGCTCCAGTATGCTCAACATGCGGTCCACCACATATTTCTTTACTGAACAGCACCCCATCTTTTTCAGCGGTATACACGGTCACTTTTTCGCCATATTTTGACTCAAAAGCGCCCATTGCGCCGGCTTTTTTGGCTTCATCAAGCGTCATTTCCTCCTTTTTGACAGTCGCATCAGCAACAATAGCTTCGTTTACCAATTTTTCAACCTCTTTTTTCTGATTATCGGTCATCTTTTCGCCATGAGAAAAATCGAATCTAAGTCGTTCAGATGTGATGTTTGAACCTTTCTGAGAAACATGATCACCCAAAACCGTGCGAAGTGCTGCCAGCATCAAATGAGCAGCTGTATGAAGTTTAGTGGTTTCCTCGCTAACATCTTGCAGTCCTCCCTTGAACATTCCTGCTGAGGCAGTTCTGGAAAGTTCTTGGTGTTTTTTCAGCTCTTCATTGAATTCCACTTCGTCCACGGATATTTTTTTCTCATTCGCCAATTCAACCGTAAGCTCAAAAGGGAAACCATACGTTTGATAAAGATCGAAAGCATCCTTTCCCGAAATGTTCCCTTCTGATAATTTATTGAATTGTCTAAGTCCATTCTCAATAGTCTTCCTAAATTTCTCTTCTTCTTTTTTCAATTCTGCAAAAATCTCTGAACGTTTCTTGCTCAACTCCGGATATTGTTCGCCATACATCTGAATCACAATCTCAGCCACACTCACTGAAAAATCTTTTTCAATTCCGAT
The DNA here is from genome assembly GCA_964609855.1 of uncultured Bdellovibrionales bacterium. Taxonomy (GTDB): domain Bacteria; phylum Patescibacteriota; class Minisyncoccia; order Moranbacterales; family GWC2-37-73; genus GWC2-37-8. The sequence goes on along the minus strand of CAZSTB010000005.1, from coordinate 49,364 downwards.
CAGTTTTCCGTAGCGAACTGCGCGACGGATAAGTCGTCTCAAAACATAACCAGCTCCAGTATTAGATGGGATAACCCCGTCGCCGATCAAAAATGTGCCAGCTTTCAAATGGTCGCAGATGATTCTGAATGATTTTGTTACATCTTCAGTTTCGCCATATTTTTTCTCTGACAGCTCTTCAATTTTTTTAATGATTGCCGAAAAAAGATCAGTCAGGAAAATGTCAGGGGTGTTTTCACTGACCGCCACCATTCTTTCCAACCCTCCTCCGAAATCAATGTTCCCTTTCGGAAGCTGCTCAAAACCTTTGTCGGTTTTGATGTATTGCATGAAAACATTGTTTCCGATTTCCAAAAAGCGTCCGCAGTCACAGTTCACATGGCACGGCAACTCTTTGAATTCCGATTTCTCGTGCAATCCAAGTTCTGCGCCAAAATCCCAAAACATCTCGCTGTCCGGTCCGCCTGGCTCGCCGACTGGCATATTGTCCGGCACACCTGCCCTGCTCCACCAATTCTTCTTTTCTTCATAGTAGAAAATCTTTCCTCCCTGCATTCCATCCCTTTCAGAAAAATCAACATCCTTGGCCTCGATCCCAACTTCCGCGAATTTTTCTTTCCAAAAATTCACAGCCTCGGTGTCTCGGGAAATTCCAAGCTCATCATTTCCGCGAAAAACCGTGATGAAAAGTTTTTGAGGATCAAGTCCGATTTCATTGGTCAAAAATTCAAACATCCAAGCAACTTGCTCTTTTTTGAAGTAGTCTCCAAAAGACCAGTTCCCAAGCATCTCGAAAAAAGTGGTGTGACGATTGTCGCCGACTTCTTCGATGTCCTGAGCGCGGAAGCATTTTTGCGAATCAACCAATCTTGTCCCAAGCGGATGCTTTTCACCCAGCAGATACTGAATCATAGGTTGCATTCCAGAGCCCGTGAAAAGTGTGGTCGGATCGTTTTCTGGCGTAAGCTTCGCAGAAGGAACAATCGTATGACCCTTTGATTCAAAAAATTTAAAATATTTTGTTCTCAGTTCGTTTGCTTTCATATTTTTTAGATCATTTTCTTAACTTCTTTTTCAATTGCACCCCACTCACTCGAGCTAAAACCTTTTTTCAAATCCGTCTCATCTTTCAAATCGCTCATAATATCTCGCACTTCAATGCTATCATTCTTTTCCATTTTTCTTTCAATTTCTCTAATCGCCAATTTCGTATGCTCGTGTAATTTAATTTCCTTTTCTTTAGCGAGTTTTAAAACGAAGTCTCTTAAATAAATCATATAATTTGCATTTAATTTAAATAACGGTGCTTGAATTACCTTCCTAGATTATTCATTTGATGCTTGAGTTTAATCAGCTCATTTTGAAATTGTATATTCGCGCCCTCCATCTTTTTCAATTCTTTTTCCTTATTAATCAAATCTACTTGAATCTGCGCCTGCTTATGTTTCAATTCGCGAATGATAATTTCAACCTGCATTTTAGAGCGCATAAGCTTTTTAATATCGGAATCCTTCAGCATGATTTCCATCTGCATCTTTTTTCTCTGTGACAAGAGTTCAGGTGATAATTGCATATAAGTTTCGTCGCAAAGCGACTCAATAAATTTTTAATTTTAAATTTGAAATTTGAAATTTTATCCAAGAATCGTTCCTCCCCCTAAAACTTCATTATCATCCGCATAAAAAACTGCTGATTGTCCCGGTGTGACGGCCTTTTGTTTTTCTAAAAATTCCACCTCATACAGTTCGGCATCTCTAGCTATCCTTATATTTTTCTGATCAGATGTGGAAACGCTTTTAATTATACACCTAACCAACGGGTGTCTGTATCTGATTTTCACATTAACTTCCAAGGGCAATGACGGCTTTTCCGCAATCCAACTTTTCACCTCAACCAGCATACTTTTTTTGTAAATTTTTTCATCTTGTTCGTCATTTGTAACGATCAGGATATTGTTTTTAAAATCCCGCTCAACAACGAAATAGGGACCGTTGCCTCCAATATTGATTCCCTTTCTTTGTCCAAGCGTATAAAGCTCCAGTCCTTCATGTGTTCCAATCTTTTTTCCCGCCTCGACTCGCAAGACGCCTTGTTCGTCGACGCGAGGCGGGCCTTCAGTCGTCACAATGTCACCTGCCGATAAAGACAAATTTCGTTTAATGAATTTGGTTGGAGTTTTTTCCGGCGTAAAACATAATCCTTGGGAATCCTCCTTATCAAAAACCGGCAAATTGATTTTTTCAGCAATTTTTCTAATTTCGGGTTTTTTATATCCTCCAACTGGAAACAAAATTCTGGAAAGTTGTTTCTGCGAAACTGAATACAAAAAATAAGTCTGGTCTTTTTCCTCATCAGTTGATGTATAGAGATGAAATTTTCCATCAATATTTTTAAGCTCCGCATAATGACCGGTTGCCACAAAATCAGCACCCATCTCCAACATTTTCTTAAAGAGAAAATTGAATTTTATTCTTTCGTTGCAAACTACGCATGGATTTGGAGTTCTTCCAGCTTTAGTTTCTTCCAAAAAATAATCCACAACTTCTTTTTTAAATTCCGCCGCTGCATTCACAGTATAAAGTGGGATATCCAAAAGCTGAGCAACTTTACGAGCATCTTGCTGTGATTCCACCGAGCAACACTTATTTTCCCTGAGAGCATCCTGGCCAGGTTCTTTCCAGAAATGCAAAAAAACTCCCACGACGTCATAGCCCTGCTCTTTCAGAAGTGCGGCCGCCACGGAAGAATCAACTCCCGCGCTCATCCCCACAATCACTCGTTTTTTTGGCGATTTTTTGTTCATATGTACCCCATTCTAACAGTATTTACCTTTTCTGTAAACGCTATATCCTAAACAACGATGACACTTTCCGAAGACCGCGTTAATCTTGCATCATATTGCTAATTGAATTTCTTCCAAACACCTTCGGAAACGATATCGACTTTCCCATCCACGATTTTGATTGCTGTTTGATCATCAATCGCATAAAAAGTATCAGGAAATTCTTTTGCAATTTCCTCAAGGTTTTCCAAATTAAGCTTTGGAAAATATGGAGAATTGAGATGAGGCCTGAGCAAAAAATCAACATACCCCAAAGCTTCATCACTATCATGTTCTCCGACTTCTTCTGACCACAATCTCTCAGACATGGAAAGATCTCCGCTTGGACACATGACAACGCTGCCAGCACTTACTCCGACATAAACTCTTGTCCTCAAAAGCTCTACCAAAATTTCTTTCAGTCCGGATTTCTCAAAGCATCTCATCAAATAAAAATTGTTGCCCCCTTCAACATAAATCACGTCTGCTTCCTCAAGTCTTGGAAGCCAATCATTTTTGGGCAATGCTGAAATATCAACGATATCAACCGATTTGAATCCTTGGTTTTTGCAATTGACCAAGTCATCAATCAGCCATCCCTTATCCCCCTCTTCAATGTTGGCAGCAGTTGGAATGAAAACAAGATTAAGCTCAGAAAAAGGTTTTTGCGTCAGCTCCAAGAGCGCATTAATTATTGACTTATTTGTTAGCCCAGCAGATGTAAGTAATAGTCTCATAATAATTTTATGTTATAAAAATAAAACCTTATATAAAATTTTCTAATTCATCCAGCGCAAAACGCTCAAAAGAAATCCGCTCATTTTGTGATTTTTCTTTGATATAAGCCTGATAAAATTCGTAAACGACGCTCCTTAATTCACCGTCACCAAATCTATCATAATATTTCTTGCTGTTATTTTTCAAATCATCTAATGTACAAACATCCAATTGGTCGCATCGCCTCTTTAAAGCTTCGTCTGATTTTAATGCAACTTGAAATTTTTCATCACTGATTTCATTTATTTTCTCCATAAAATTCAAATATGAAAGCGGTTTCTGATTTTTCTGAATTACTTCATTATAAGTCCGTATGAATTCTTCGCAGAGTAAACTAAAATATCCATTGCCATATCCCTCCTCAATTTTGAGTCTGTAACTCCCCATCTCACTAATTTTGTTCTTTTGCTTATCACTCAATTTTTCTGCTAATTTTTCAACGACAGGATTGATGATGCAATGCAAAAATTCATGTTCCAGGTTTTCATTGTTATCGATATGGGTTCGCAAAATAGTCATATTGCCAAATTCAAAAGCCGTTCCGGATTGCTCCGGATATAGGAAATCTGTAGGAAGAATTTTTATTAATTGAATTTTAGTCGTCGCTGGATCAGGTTTGAAAAAATCAATGAGTTCAGAAATTTGTCTTTCTGTTTCCTTGATCTTATCGTTCCGCTTCTGCATATCTTCGGATATTGCTTGTCGAAAATGACTTTTCAGGGATGAGGGAAGCGATGCATCTAATTTGTGTAGCTCTTCAATCAGTTTTTCTCTTACATTTTCCGGATTCTGTATGTAGTCTTTATTTTTTAAGATAAACTCATTAACCATAATGATACGCTCCGGATGATCCATTGTCAGAGCCATTTCATATAAGGCTTCTTCGTCAACGCCGTCATCATTCAGCGCTCCAATTTGACGCAAAAAATCGATACCTGTTTTATCTAACGGATTTTCAACGAAGAAATCATCAACTTCAGAAACGAGTTCATGTTTATGACCACCCCAATCATTGTCATATCCCTTAAAAAGTATCGATAATAAAATCTCACTTCTTTCATACCCTACGATAATCTCCGGTAATTTCATGATTTCCAAAGCGGCTTCAGATTCATACTTTTTTCCCTGAATTTCCTCTTCCCCATTATTACTTATCCGAATTAGGTGTTCGCCTTTCATATTAGTTAACCAGCTAGTAATTATCCCTTTCCCTAATAATATCATTAAGCATAAATTTATTCAAAAAAATAAAAGGTATCATACCCCAGGGCAGAGCCCTGGACCCTTTGGGGCAGAGCTGCGAGGTATTATACCTTTTGATATCTACACTTGCTCGGAAATGGAAAATATTAATTTTTCATTTCGCTCGCTTCGCTTGATAATAAACTCCCATTACTAGGAGTTTATCTGATAGATTATTTTTCTTCGCCACTGCGCGTTTGATTGATCAAATTTCTCACTTCATCCAAATTCACATTCGGACGCTGACGTTGCGACTTAAATTTCTTAGGTGCAATGTGAGACATTTGAGAAAGTGACATTGGAGCTTCTTGCGGAGCGTAAGATTTCGGTTCAACACGTCTTTCGGTTGGGGTAGATGTTCTAGGTTGCTCTCGCTGTGATCTTGAAGGTGCGGCATACTGTGGTTGTTGCATCCCATGCGTTGGCGGATAACTCGGAGTTGGCTGTGACATTCTTGGCGGCTGAAAAGGAACAGCTTGCTGACGAGAGTCCTCCTGCTCGCGCTGCATCTTTCTTTCCTGGTTTAATTTCTCCTTTGCCGTCATTCGCTGATAATCCTTGAGACAATCCTTGCAAAAAGTTGGGCGTTTTCCATCCGGCTGAAATGGAACTTGAATGTTTTCGCCGCACATATCGCAAACCGCTTCAAAGACAGGCTTAGGAGGTTCCGGTTGATTATATTCTCCTAAATCGTCGAATTCGGGAGCTGACTGGAATTGGGGCTGCGCTTGTATAACTTTCTGAGGTTCAATCGAGCTATGGGGCTGCTGAGGGGCTACAGGTGGCAAAGGAGCTGTAAATTGCAGCCGCGTCTCCTTTGGCAGCTCAGGTGGAGCCACTTGGGGTCGCTGAGGCTCGAATTTGGGAGCTTGAGGTTGCGGAGAGTTGTTCTGCACTTGATTTGCAGAATTTTGCGAACCGCTTTGTGCAGGCTGAAATTGCTGACTTTGGGTATAATTTTGCGCCGTTCGGGCTGCAGGATTCGGATAGGTAGTAGCTCCTGCCATCGGACCCTTGTTCACAGTCTGAAATCCTTGTGCCGGCATAATACCTGCCCAACGAGAAATCTTGTCTTCAACTTCTTCCTTGCTTGAAGCATAACGCTCACGTGAAGCCGCAATAATTTTTTCCTCATTATCAATGGTGTCGCCAATGTACACCGGAGGCAAAACTTTTGCCGAAAAAGCGTCGCCCGCAATACCATCAATCATGAGTTTCAGATATACATTATATTTCGGAAGGTTCACAATATCGTTCTGCACAAAAACTGGTGCGAATTCTTTTTCCAAAAATTCCGCATCCGTAGCGCCCACACGAAATGAAATAATCGTTCCGGCATTACCAAAAATCGCGTCGCGAACTTTTTCGTCGATCTGAGTGATATACTGATTCGCTAAAATAAGATTCAAACGATACTTTCGAGCTTCAGACAAAATGTTTGCAAAAGATTCCGTCGCGAAGTTTTGAAACTCATCGACATACAGATAAAAATCCTTTCGATCTTCTTCAGGAATATCAACACGTCCCATGGCGGCCAGCTGAATCTTAGTGATCATCATCGCGCCCAACAAGGCACTGTTATCTTCACCGATTCTTCCTTTTGAAAGATTTAGAATTAAAATCTTTCTAGTATCCATCGCGTTTCTAATATCAAAGGAAGATTGCGTCTGACCGACAATGTTTCTAATCAAAGAACTGGACAAGAATTGTCCAACCTTATTCTGAATCGGAGATACCACTTCCTGCAAAACTTTGTCGCTCCATTTTGGAAATTCATCAACCCAAAATTGCCTGATTACAGGATCGGTAACTTTTTCAACGACTTTCTCGCGATATTTCTTGTCTACCAAAATACGTGTAACTCCAAGCAAAGTACTGCCAGGATATTCCAAAAGCGCTAAGATAGCATTACGTAAAATATATTCCAAGCGAGGTCCCCAAGAATCGGCCCAGATTTTTTTGAAAACGCCAATCAAGCCCGACGCCACCAAATGGCGATAATCAGGATCTACAGATTCCATAACATTAAATGCCAAAGGGAAATTTTGGTCGGACGGATTCAAATAAATAACATCATTGATACGATTCGCCGGTACTGCTTTTAGAAGTTTTTCAGCCGTGTCGCCGTGCGGGTCGATATAGCAAATTCCATGACCATTGCGAATATCTTGCACTACCAGATTTTCCAGCAAGTTCGTCTTACCCATACCGGTCTTTCCAATGATGTACATGTGCCGGGTGCGGTCGTCAGTTTTTATTCCGAAAACTCTTTCTTCATTTCTAAAATTTGTTTTTGCAAAGAATGCGATTTCGTTATTAGCCATACTAACGTTGTAGTATTAAATATTAAAAATCAGGAGTTAGGAATTAGGAGTTAGGAATCAGGAAAGCTGTTTGCTACAAGCTAAATCCTACTAGCTAATTCCTGCATTTTATTCTATAGGCAGGTTAGATGGCGCACCGCCACGTTTTGCTTCCACACGAGAAAGCGAAGGTGCCATAACATTCATATCAGGCAAATGGAAAATCGTTGCCAATTCCTCACTACTCATTGTTAAGGTCACACCATCTCTACTTCGGCCGCGATAACGTCTAAGAATCTTTCTCTGACGATATCTCAAGCGAGATTTTTTCATGATGAAATTCGCGTACGTCTTTGACGAATCTTCCGGCTTAAGCGAATTTAGATTGTCATCCCCGAATTGTTTTATACCTCCCATGAAAGAAGATACAAAAGATTTGTCAAAATTTTCCTTTCTTCCGACGAGTAGGAATCTAATTTTCGTTAAGAATTGAATTTTCCCCAGATTATCTTCGACAGCCTTAAGCACGTCGCGTTCTCCAGGTGAAAGCCTGGTATCCAATGGGGACTCTTCTTTCTTTTTTGCTTTTTCAAATTCGACGGGTCCTTGCGTTGCCGCCCAAAGGTTTCCAAAAACATCCTTAAGATCCTGAATGAATTTTTCCCAGGGATCATCTTTTTTTACTTCTCTGAATTTCAACTTATCCGTAAGTTTTTTGCCAACCGTACTGTTCCATACCGGTGGATGTGCGGAAATGATGATCTGCATCCAGAGTTTTTGCCCCGGTGGAAGTTTCCCCATCGATTCTGCCAACCCAGCCAAGGGGTCGATCATTTTGCCAGTGATATCTTCTTCAAAAGCTTTGTATGTTCTAATCGGATAACCTGGTTCTTTTTTTACTGATTGCAAATCAGCTCCCCAAAGATCCCATTCGGCATTCGGCACAACTTTTGGAATATCATCAACATAATCAGGCACTTCCAAAATTTCAATATCCGGATATTGAGAATAAAGATGCGCTTCAACTAAATGTCGATATTTCTTTTGCGTTCTGATGTACATATGCACATCGCCACCATCACTTACTATTTCCAAGCTGTAAGTATCTTGAAATTTTCCAGCAACAAATTGGTCTAAAACATTCAAACTCGCCTCCGTTCCAGCCATACCATTATACAGGGCCTCCATAGGTTTAGGACTTTTTTCAATATTTTTTGGGGGGATAATTTCCAAAAGCACCCATTCCAAAGTTCCCGCATATGATCCACTAATATGCGCTATCCAAAGCTCCATAAACAGAAAATAAAAAAGAGGCGGCAAAACAATGAACCATGTATAGCTCATTACCTGACCAACCTCTTTTAATGAAGATAATATTTCCTGAAGTGAACTTGAAAGAATATCCATGTTTGTTTTATTTTAACCGATTCGAATTTACGAAAGTCAGCTTATTTGATTGAATACACCCCTCCTTTATTTTTAGAGAAATAGTTGTTCAAATTTATCACGATTGTGGATTTTTTCACGTGTCTGATTTCCAATACTTTATTTAACACTTCTTCCCTACTTAGGGGTTTTTGTGCTTTTTTCAAAATCTCTTCAATAACATCTTTAACCGTGCCTTTTTTGTAACCCCATTCAACAAGCGCATAAATCCCTCTTCCAACCAACACGAAATTCTTATCTTTAATGAGTTCATTATGAACTGTTTGCGGATGTGTTTTCTTCTTATTCAAATGATACTTGTCTATCTTTTTTGCGATATCCCTAAAATGCAAAGGTTCTGCCGCTTCTTTTAAAACGAGATACGCCTTTTCTCTTGTTCCTTTCGGTGAAATCTCTTTCCATTTAGCGATTCCATATTTTTCAAAAGTATTTTGCCTAATCTCCTCAGAAACAGCCAGGAAACTAGCCAATATTTCTTTTGAAAAATTCGGAAATCTTACTTCAGCTTTCATAGCATCAAATAACTCCTCTAGGGAAAGTGGTTTTTTCTTGTTTTTCAAAGATGCTATTGCAATATTTTTTATTGCGCGCCAGTTTTCTAAATCAAATTCAGGTTTAGCATAAGAAAATAGGAGTTCACCCTTGATTTCCTTAGATTCAATCGAATCGATGCATTCCAGAAAAAAACTCACTGCCGCCTTTTGACTAGTATCATTTTTCCCTAAAAAAGCAAGCAACTGACTTTCCTCCATTATACCATTATTTTTTTCCAAGGCCAAGACAATATGCTTTTCTGTTTGCAGAAAAATCGGATCTTGTTTCTTTTCACGGATTTTTTTCAAAACTTCACGAATAACCTGCCTCACGCGTTCACGCGTGATGCTATATTTTTTACCGATCTCTTCCAGGGTCATGGCGTGAGAATTAAAAACACCATAACGAGTAAAGATGATCTCTTGTGACCGTAAAGTTAGGTCACTTACAAGTTGCTTCAGGGCATCAGAAAAGCATAGCTCTTCAATTGCAGTGACTTGTTGCTCCTTATTTGATGCTGTTTCCATTTTTTTAGACAAAATATGATTATATTAGGTTTCAAATTATATTAACACATATAAAATATTTGTCAAGAGCGAAAAAACTCAAAAAACAAAGGAGGTTTAATCTCCTTTGTTTTTGAATATTCTGCTTTTTTTTACGCTATCTACGCATTTTTAAATCAAGCTTCTCCTCAAGTTCTCCAGCGATGGTTTGCATTATTTCATCCACTTCTTTTCCGGTTAAAGAACGCTCTGCTGCTCCAAAAATAAGATGGAATGCAAAACTAGAAGTGTTATCTGAAAAATCAATAGCATCAAAAAGATCGACATCTAAAACAAGGTCACCTCCTGCTCTTTGAACAATCATCAGAATGTCATCAATTCGTACATCCGCACCGGCAATCAAAGAAATATCCCTGGTCAAAGTCGGATGTTTTCTGATTGGTGTGAATTCTCGCTCACTCTCAGAAATTTCAGCCAGTTTATCCATTTCCAATTCGAAAACCACTACACGAGTACTGATATCATATCCCTCAAGAACGAGTGGACTGATTTCACCGATATACCCGATAGTTTCTCCCTTGCCCTCAGTTTTTATTTGAGCGCTACGACCTTTGTGCCAAAGTGTGCTTGGTGAGTTCTCTGATTCATGTTTGTAATCATCGTAATACTGGTCTGTAATTCCAAGTCGCTCAAGCACATGATCCATAACGGATTTTCCATGGAAAAAATTTGAACTGTGGCGCAAATCCATTTTTTCCTCTTTGGCATTTTTTTTCTCAATAATAATTGCTCCCACGAGCATGTTTTTTTCTTGAGGCAAAATATCCTCGCTCGGTAAATATATTTTTCCAATTTCGAAAACATTAAATTCCTTGAAGTTCTTCAGATTCTCTCTGACATTTTTCAAGACGCCAGGAATCAAGCTCACGCGCATCAAAGCCTGCTCAGGATTCATGGGTGCTTCCAATTCTAAATGCTTGCTACCCGAAAGCTTAGCTAATTCCACGTCTTTTTGAGAATAGAAAGAATAATTGTACATCTCAAAAAAACCAAGAGAAGCCAGAATATCTTTCATGCTGCGCGCGAATAACCTTTTTTCATTTATTTGAGCAGGAGCAACCGACACCAATGGTGCAATAGGTGTAATTTTTTCATAGCCGTAAACTCTGCCGATTTCCTCTATCAAATCTTCAGCTGATTGCAAATCCAATCTAAAGGTGGGAATTGTAGCTTTGATAATATTACCTGATCCGGAAACTTTTACGCCTAAAGTTGCAAGAATTTTTTTGCTGATTTTCTTATCGATAGTTACGCCTAATAATTTATCAGCTTTTGCCAAATCTAATTGCACTTTCCAGGATTCTTTCTTTGCTAAATATTTTTCATCCATTCCCTCTAAAGTTGCATCTGCGATGTGCTCTAAAATTTCAACCACCCTCATAGCGGCCTTCTCGGCAATATTAGGATCGATTTCTTTTTCAAAGCGCATTGCCGCATCACTTGCCAAACCTAGCCTCATTCTAGTTCTTCTTATCATGGCAGGAGAAAAATTTGCCGCCTCCAAAATAATTGAGGTTGTTTCTTCGGTTACGCCACTTTCCAGACCGCCCATCACTCCAGCAAGAGCAATCGCCTCTTTTTCGTTTGCGATAACAATATCATCTTTGGATAATTTCTTTTTGCTTCCATCCAAAATCACAATTTCCTCTCCCTTATTAGCGCTGCGAACAGTAATATTGGCTACTGACTGATTTTTAATTACTGATGACTTCACTTTATCAAAATCAAAAGCATGCAGCGGTTGTCCAATTTCCAACATCACTAGATTTGTCGCATCCACAATATTATTAATTGAGCGTATGCCTGAATTTTTCAGTCTGTTTTTAATCCATTGCGGCGACTGCGAAACTTTAACATTCTCCATTACGATTCCAATATATCTTGAACAAATATTTTTATCCTGAATCGCAACCGTCAGTTTCTTGCTATTTTTTCTTGGCAATTTCAAACCGTCATAATCATAATCTATTTCTCTTCCCTCCAATGCCGCAATCTCTCTCGCCATTCCCACATGCGAAAGTGCGTCGTGCGCCCTGTTAGCAAGAATGTCTATTTCTATCGTGGCGTCACTCAACTCCAAAACATCAGCGATAGTACTACCGACCGCAAGTTGCTTATCAAGTTGCAATATACCTTCGTGACTTGCGCCTAGTCCCAACTCATCTTCTGCGCAAAGCATACCGAAAGATTTTTCGCCGCGAATCTCAGCTTCCTTGATTACGAATTCTCCAGTCCCGTCTTTCGCTGAGGCAGGAAGAGAGGTGCCAACAACCGCAACGGGAACTTTATCCCCCACTGCGATATTTTTTGCGCCGCAAACTATAGTCAAAACTTCCGATCCAATATCAGTTTTGGTAATTTGTAATTTATCCGCGTTGGGATGTTTGGTAATTTCTAATATTTCACCAACCACGACTCCCTCCAATTTATTCTGCTGCTCGATGCCTTCAACTTCGAATGCGTGAAGCATGAGCAGTTGTGCTAATTCCTGGGGATTTTTAGTTGTGCCAGAAAGTTCTTTAAGCCAATTGTAACTATATTTCATAAATTTAAAATTGTTTTATAAATCGAATATCCCCTCCATGAAAAAGTCTCACGTCATTGATTTTATGACGCATCATCAAAAGCCTTTCGAGTCCGAATCCCCAAGCAAACCCTTGATACTTTCCTTTGGGATATCCTGCTGCCTCAAAAACAGCCTGATTCACCATGCCTGCGCCGCCAACTTCAAGCCAACCGGTATTTTTACATGAAGAACATCCTTTTCCACCACATACCGTGCAGCTGACATCAAATTCAAAACTTGGTTCCGTAAAAGGAAAGAAACTCGGCCTAAGTCTGATCGTAATTTCTTTCTTAAAGAATCTTGAAAAAAATTGTTGAGCGACATACTTGAAATTTCCGACATTCACGTCTTCTCCTACCATTAACGCTTCAAATTGATAAAATGAATGTTCATGGGTAGCATCAGTGGATTCATTACGAAAACATTTCCCGGGAGCAATGATGCGAAACGGAGGTTTATGCGACTCCATATACCGCACCTGTACTGGTGAGGTGTGTGGACGCAATAAAACTTTTTCCTTATCGCCAACCTGCTTTAGCCAAAAGGTATCCCATTTGTCTCTTGCGGGATGGTTCTCTGGAATATTAAGCGCATCGAATGCGTAAAATTCTGTTTCAACTTCAGGACCATCTGCGATTTCGAAGCCCATTGAGGTAAAAATATCTTCAAGTTCATTTTGAATTATAGTTAGAGGATGCAAATACCCTCTTCTGATTTTTTTTGCCGGCATCGTCACATCGATTTTTTCCGCAGAAAAATCAAAACTTTTTTCAGAAAGTTCCTTTTCCTTTTCCAAAAAAGCTGTCTCGATTTCGGCTTTCACTATATTTGCCAATTGCCCGACATTTTTTCGCTCGTCGACATCCAAATCCTTAAGTCCTTTCAGGATATTGTTAAATTCACTTTTTCTTCCCAAATACTTAATGCGAAGCTCTTCAGCCATGTCAAAAGATGCCGCCGAACTTATTTCAACCAACGCCTCTGATTTAATTTTTTCGATTTTTTCTTTCATATATTCCCCTTGTCATTCCGGACTTAATCCGGAATCTAAAATATAGATCCTGAAACAAGTTCAGGATGACATAAACAATAATTATTTCTAAAATACAATTTTTACAAATCCCATTTTTCCGATCTTTAAAACTTTTTGGTCCAAATCTTTTGTCACGATAAATTGCGGATCAAGAAACTTTTCTTCGTCCACGGAAACGCCCCCCTGTTCAATCTTGCGACGGGCATCGCCCATGCTCGAAGCATTTCCGGATTTCAAAACTAATTCCGCCAATTTCATCTCTCCCTCAATCTTAAATTCCGCAATATCAGTCGGAATTTCCTTTTTAGAGAAAGTGTTTATAAAATATTCGCGCGCCTGACGAGCCGCTTCTTCTCCGTGATAAATCTCAGTAATCTCTCCCGCAAGTCTGAGTTTAGCATCGCGAGGATTCAGAGCGCCGTCTTTCATCTGTTTTTCAATCTCAACTATTTCTTCCATTGGAAGACGCGTACAATGAATGAAATACTTTCCAATAAGCTCGTCGCCCATACTCATAACCTTTCCAAACATCGAATTTGCATCATCAGTAAGATTAATCGTATTGCCCCAAGATGAACTCATTTTGCGCCCATCCAAACCTTCGATTAAATTAACCATTAAAATGTCCTGAGGAAGTTGCTTGTATTTTTTCTGCAATTCTCTACCAGCCAGCAGATTAAAACGCTGGTCTGTCCCGCCAAGTTCAACATCCGCTTTTAGCATCACACTGTCATACCCTTGCATCAATGGATACAGAAGTTCACGCAGAGAAACGCGCGTACCCTTTTCCAATCTCTTCTTAATATTTTCACGCGCAATAAATTCTGCCAAAGAAAAAGTATCTGCCTGTTCAGAAATCTCCCCATAGGTCAATTTACCTAACCACTCGGAATTTCTGTGAAATTCAACATTGTCCATATCTAAAAGTTTTCCGGCCTGCTCAAGATAAGTTGTCAGATTGCTTTCAACAGTTTCTTTTTCAAGCATCGGCCTTTCGCTTTCCTTATCCGAGGTATCTCCAATTACTCCCGTAAAATCACCAATAATCAAAACTATCTGATGACCTAGTTGCTGAAAGTCCCTTAGCTTCATCAGGGAAACAGCCCTGCCTAAATGCAAATTAGGACTAGTCGGGTCTATCCCAAGTTTAATACGAAGTTTTTCACCACTAAGCAATCTTTTTTTAAGATGCTCTTTATCTATAACCTCATTAACACCGCGGGAAAGAATTTCATCTATCTGTTTTTCCAGGTTTTGTTTGTTCATATTCCAATTTTCTTAAAAAATACGTATTTAAATACCTATTTAAATACCCACCTAATAAACTTCTTCTACAAATATTATGTATCAATAGTACCAATTATGGCCGTTTTTAGCAATACTCAAACTCATTTTACTTGCCAGAACCCAATACTTGTGCTATAAAGCTTTACGACCAAGATTAAGCAGTTAGTTCATTTATAGGAGAATAAAAATGCATCTAAGCAAATCGGAAGAGAAACTCTACGACTGGTGGATAGTTAAATTAAATAGCAATAAGCGATGGATTATCGTAATTATCGCAGGACTGGCTTCATCTTTTGCAAATCTCTATATTTACGGATTTTTGGAAGTTAACGCACCGGAATTTAAAAGCTACTTCCTATTCCTCGTACCATCACTTATAGTATTCTTCTTTTCCTACGGCTGGACAAGGGGAGGCAAAAGTCTTTTTAAGCATCTGGAAAATTCAATGCGCGATCCCCTAACGGGACTTCATAATCGCCTATACTTGGAAGAATCCCTTCGCCGACTGCAAAAACAAGTACTGAGAGATATCCGAAAGGGACAGCAGACCTATCTCATTTTGGTTTTCATGGACATAGACAAGTTCAAAAATATTAATGACTCTTATGGACATGCGTTCGGAGATTCAGCAATATGCACATGCGCCGAAATTATGCGACAAGAAATAAGAGAGGATACGGAAAATTATCTCTGCAGATATGGTGGGGATGAATTTTGCGCAGCCTTGAAAATCAGCAATTCCGATAGCGAAATTGAAGCGCTCAATGAGGTCAGCATAATTTGTCAGCGAATCCACGAAAATCTAAGCAAGACCCCTTTCTATTGCAAGAGTATGAGAATTCTTCTTTCCATAACCATGGGGATTCACGTTTTTAATCCTAATGAGGATATAATGGAAGCATTATCAAGAGCAGATGCTGAGATGTATGCCAAGAAGCATAAGCCGAAGCTCAATGAGATTCAGGCATAATAAAAGCCGGGACGCTTTGCGCGTTCCCGGCTTTTAAATTTCTCAAGTAGGCTTACAAGAGTCCTAATCTTTTCTTGGCTTCAAAAATCTGATGGTCATTCATTTGACCTGATTTTTTCATGGCTTCCAAAGTTTTCAAGATATCTGCTTTATTTTTTTGAATATTATCCGGAGTCATAACTTTCTTCATCAAATTCTCCCTTTCTTCTGGACTCATTTTTTGTAGTTTTTTCATAGCCATGCGTTGAAGCATACCCATATTACTCGGATCCATCGGATTGTCCGACTTCTTCTTTTCATCTTTCTTTTTAAATGCGTCTAGAATACTCATATATTCAATAATTTAAAATTTAAAATTTTTAATTTAAAATTAACTTCTATGTTTCACAGTCAGATTGTAACTTGTAACCAAGAGGGCGGAGGCGATAAAAATTGATGAATATGTTCCGAAAGTCACACCAACCAAAAGTGCCAAGGCAAAATATTTAATCGACGCTCCCCCAAATAGGTAGATAGCTAACAGCGTAATAACCACCGTAAAAGATGTATTGATTGAACGCACTAGCGTTTCATTGAGCGAGCGATTTACAACATCGGCAAATGGTTCTTTATGAGAGGTCCTCAGCAGATTTTCTCTAGTTCTATCATATACTACAATCGTATCGTGTACGGAAAAACCTAATATCGTCAAAAGTGCTGCAATAAAAGGAATTCCAACTTCTATACCGTAAAAATGACCAAGCAAAGAAAACACACCGGCAGTGATCAATATATCATGAGCCAAAGCAATAACCGCACCTGCGCCATATTTCCAGGATTGCACCGGCTTGGAAACCCTACGGAACGCCCAGGCGATATATGCCATGATCGACATGATGGCAATCACGATTGCATTAAGAGACTTGGTTTTCAGTTCTTTTGATACTGAAGAGTTTATAAAATCAACACTTAATTGTGTTGCGTCTGGATATTTCGAACTGATTGTTTTCCAAACTTCTTCATTAGTCTTATCTTCCTCAGAAGCATAACGCATGAATACAGAATTATTTTCACTACCCTGAACAGATAAACTCGTAAGATTAAGGTCTTTAACTGCATCAAAAATTTCTTGCTTTTCAGGAACTTCAGTTGCAAACTTAATTCCCATGCGAGTTCCTCCAGTGAAATCAATATCCGGCTTCAATCCCCATACAAATAAACTTAAGATGCTCAACAGAGAAATGACGATGGAGAAAATGTAAGCGTATTTAGTTTTTGGAATAATGTTATACATAGTTGATAAATTTTTTGAATTTCCAATTTTCAATTTTGAATGAAAATATTAATGTTCCGATGTTTCAAACATTTAGTCATTCAAAATTGAATCGAAATTCTAAATTAAAAATTCGAAATTATTCTGACTTTATTTTGGATTTTCTAACCCCAACCATCCAAGTGCGACCATGAATCCAATCACTTATGATAAATTTAAGCATGGTGCGAGTAATTACTACTGCGGTAAACATTGAAACTACAACTCCGATAAACAGGGCGGCAGCAAAACCTTTCACAAACCCCGTGCCCATCAAATATAGGATACCTGCAGTTAGAAGTGATGAGATGTTACCGTCGCGAATGGAAGTCCATGCCCGCTTAAATCCTTCGTCAAGTGAATTAGCAATGGTTCTTCCGTTTCTGATTTCCTCTTTAGTTCGTTCAAAAATTAAGATATTCGCATCCACGGCCATACCAATAGAAAGCACGAAACCGGCAATTCCAGAAAGCGTAAGTGTGATTCCCGTAAATTTAAAAATGGCAATCATCAGCGCAGTGTAGATGAGCAATGCCAACGATGCGACTAAACCCAAGAAACGATAGAATATCAACATAAAAAGTATAACCGCTCCAAGACCGATTGCTCCAGCAATAACACTCGTACGCAATGAGTCAGCGCCTAATGTGGCTTCAATACTTTGTTGCCCAACCAACGTAAGCGGAACTGGAAGTGCCCCCGTATTCAGGCTTTTAGCTAGTTCTTTTGCTTCTTGTACGGTAAATTGCCCTGTAATAACAGCCTCACCATTTGTGATTTCAGATTGCACAGTCGGTGCGCTGATAATTTCGCCGTCCAATAAAATTGCAATTGTTTTGCCAAGATTTGCCTTTGTCAGGTCGGCAAAAAGCTTTGTACCCTCATCATCGAATTTCAAAGAAATTTGCGGCTCTCCAATTCCTTGACTCTGAAAAACTACACTTGCACTTTTTAGGTTTTTTCCAGTAAGCCCTGTTGCTTTGTATTTAAATTGCGGATATTGATCAAGATTCAGTTTGCTCAATAGAATATGCTGGGCGCGGACTTCGAGATCATCCCCTTCTCCTCTCGTTTCCATCAATCTAATAATATGCCAACCAAAATCCGATTCTACCAATTCGGGATAAACTTCTCCTGGTTTCAGTTTTTCCTCGAAAAGCACCTTGTCAAATTCAGGAACAAATGCACCTTTTTTAACAAAGTCCAAATCTCCACCTTTTTCTTTCGAGCCAGAATCCTGACTATTTTCCTTAGCTAGTTGCTCAAAATCACCCCCAGCCTTAACTTCCCTTAGTAACCCCTCAGCTTTTTCTTTGGCTTGTGCATTTTGAGAATCGAACATTTCTGCGATTTGGGGCTCCATACCCTCCTCTTTAAATTCCAATAGAGGAGTTTCTTTTATTTGTTGCTTGGCTTGCTCAATATCTTTAACTCCTGGTAATTCCACTATTACCCGCCAATCATCTCCACTTTTTGCTGTTTGCACCAATGGCTCACCTACGCCAAAAGCATTTACACGTCTTTCAATCACATCTTGTGCGCCTTGAAGGGCTTCACTTATTTTCGATGGCTCTATATTCGTAACATCTGCTTTATATTCCAGGTGAATACCACCTTGCAAATCCAATCCCAATTTTACATTGAATTTATTTAAAGCTTCATACAAGTATGGCACACGCTTAACTGATTGAGGATATGCAATTAGCCCGACCATAACAGCCAGCAGTACGATGCCTGCGAATTTCAGTTGTAGTTTTTTCTTGGTATTCATCCGATAGTGAAATTTGAATAGGCATTGCCCGCTCAAAATTTGATAATTATTTAATTCAAACTAAGAAAATGACCTCACACGTAAATTAATTTAAATACTACCTTAAACATTACATATTTACACCTTACAATTATAATTTATCGCGCCACATATTGCAATAGAACCTTATTTTAAAGGGAAAAGACTTAATCAGTCTTTTCCCTTTTTGGGTAAAATTTAGATTCATTTCTTTGCGCCGTTTTCAGACAGCTTAGTCTTGGTCATGTTTTTCTGATTCTCAGTACCAGCAGTTGCTTTTTTTTCTGCCGGCTTAACAAAAAGCAGGACCCCTGTTATCACTACGACTAAAAGCACGATCATACCCAAACTTGCACAGTATGTCATTCGCTTACCATCATCCATACTACACCTCCTATGATTTGAATTTATAGTCGCATTGCGAAAGAACATTTTTTAAAATATATATTGATACTAACGTAAAAAAATTCAAAATGCAAATAAATACTATTTGATGTCATAGCTCACTTATGGCTACCTGCCCCGTCACGGATAGGCTGGCGGTAGGCAAGAAACAAAAATTCATTTTGCTTTGCTCGACTTCACTGACAATAAAATAATCATGCCGAGAAAAATTTGCGTCCGGAGCTGCGAGCTTATTAAATATTACAACTCACTTACCGCTTTGCTGCTAAATTTGCCTCTATTTCTGGCCAGCGGAGTTCCAATGAATGTTTGATCTGAACAAGATCCTCATCTTCTGAAAAGAATCCATAACTCTTTTTTTCTTCAATAAATAAATCCACAAGTTCCTTATATTGCTCATATGTGCGGATATCTTCATATCTTGCTTGCTGCAATAATTGATGGTAAATATTTTCTAAAGAATATTCCGCTCCGGTATAAATCATATTTTTGTATTATTTCTTACACCTACTAATACAAAAATACGCTATGCATTCTTTCTGGAAATAATCGCGTGTTGCGCGGCGGCAATAATTTTGCGTGATCCGTCGTTAGATATTCGGTCATAAGCTTGTTGGTATTCAAGCCATGCGTAATCGGTGTTTTCAAAATCAATTTTTACATCTTCCTGCGTTGTACGACAAAGATAATACGCTACTTTCTTAAATATATATATGCCGCGTCCCTCTCTAATGCGCTCTTTCTTTTCCTTACCCTTAGCACTGTAAAAATAATTAACGGCAATTCTGAATTTTGGAAAGATGTTTAGCTCGCCAATATTTGTTTCTTCCAATATTTCCCGTCTTAATGTCTGCTCTTCATTTTCATTTTTTTCCATATGACCTTTCGGAAAATCCCACTGACCGCTTCTGTAGCGTAACATTAAAAACAAGATTTTTTCATCCCGCTGCTTATATATCACACCACCTACAGATTTCTCAAAAGCAATATATTTCATTTTTAAGTATTTTATTTTTTAGCTGCCCTAATAGCCTATTGCCAACCAAGTATGCACGCAGCTGGTATCAATGTGCCTTTATTATATCACACTAAACATCTCAATTGAATTCGGGTAAACCGAAAAATTCCCGCGTGATGTTTCCGTGAGAATTTGTTCAGCCTTGCTGATAATGTGATGATCCACACTTCTCAGCAAATTTCACATTTTTTTCAATTTGTATGTTCCAGCTTTAATACAAATGCCCTAGAAACATTATTTCAAGATTTATAAACTGATCCAGTATCTTCTTTTCAAAATATCGTTAAATATAATTTTATTTTCCAGGATTCCACCATTTTTTTCAATTATCTTCCAAGAACCCACATTGTCGTCGCTGCAGGTTATTAAAACTTTATCCAAACCAAGCTTTTTAGCCATTGGCAAAGCGAGAGCCAGCGCGATACTTCCATAACCCAGTTTTCTCTTACTTGGACGTACCTGATAACTGATATGGCCGCCCATCTGAATCAATGTTTCATTCAGTCTATGTCGGATGGAAACTTTACCGATGAATTGCTCCCCACCAATAAGCCAGAAAGTTGATGCTGGAACATATCCAGCAGGAAAGCTCAGGCCATCTTCTTCAGTTTTAATTTTTTGTAGATACTCGCGAAAATTCTCCTTAAGTTGAGCGGTGTCGAGATCAAGCTCCCTATTCTCCCCTTGAAACTCAACTATTGCCTCAATAAAGCTTTCACTAAATAATAGGGACGGCTTCATTAATTTAATTTGTTTGGTATTATTAAATTTAGCCATATTTTATCAAATTTATAAATATTTATGACTTCTTTGATTTTTCTCGTTGCCTTTTAGCAAAAACTAGCCTTATCTGCTCATAGCTGATGTTTTCACCCAGCTTTTCTTTTATCATTTTCAATCCCTGAAAGCCAGTTGAATTATCCAGAACATCATTGATGAGTTTCTCATCTACACTCGAAACAAAGTCAGCAACAACTAATTCTCCCCCAGCCAAATACCATTGTGTAAGATGATTATAAACCGTGCTGACTCCGAGACTTCTAATTTTTGCGATTTTTTCTACAGAAAGTTCTTGCTGATAAAGTTTCACGCTTTCCAGGATCGTGCCACCTAATTCAGCTTTAGTTTTTTTCACTTTTTTTACCTTGCCTCCAGCAGCTTTTATTTCTTCCTCAGTTTTTTCTGATTTTTCCCACTTATAATCCAGGCAGATGTCGCAGCCATTACAATTTCCACTATGCGTCGCAGCCACTGGATCGCCAAAATACTTCAATAATAAAAGTCTGCGGCATGATTTCAAATTCACGTACTCTTTCATTTTATCCAATCTTGAATATTTAATATTCAAAACCTGGCGCGCTTGCGCTAAATCCTTACCATGGGAAAACATCTCTCCCTTGTTCGCCATGATAAAATAATGATGCAGACTTGCATCAGCCTTACTGTGCAGCAAAATGCAATAAGCCTGTTCCCCATCGCGACCAGCTCTTCCAGCCTCTTGATAATAACCCTCTGGGCTTGAAGGCATGCCCACATGAATCACGAAACGAATATCAGCTTTATCGACACCCATCCCGAATGCTATCGTCGCTACAATAACCTTGAATCTATTTTCCATGAAATCATTTTGGATCTTACTGCGTTTCATCGCGGGCATACCAGCATGATAAGCAGCGGCTTCAATTCCGTTTGCTCCAAAAAATCTTACCAATTCCTCTGTTTCCTTTCTGGTTATCGCATAAATAATTCCCGATCCCGGGATAGATTTGACTATTCTCAGCGCCTCTGCAGAGCGCTCTCTCTTCTTTAAATTCTCACGCACAAAAAATTTGAGATTGGGTCGATCAAATCCTCGCACAAAAACATCCGGTTCAATCAACGCAAGACGTTCGATAATATCGTCTTTAACCTCAGGAGTTGCTGTTGCTGTAAAAGCAGCCACAATGGGACGCTTCTTGAGCATGGCTATGTAATCCTTGACTGCCAAATAATCTGGACGAAAATCATGCCCCCATTGTGAAACACAGTGCGCCTCATCCACTGCAAGCAGATACACTTCCAAGTTCGAAAAAATATCTTGAAATTCCCTATTGCCAAATCGCTCGGGAGCCACGTAAATTATTTTAATTTTTCCCGCCTGTATATCGCGAAAATGTTGCGAAATTTCCTCACTAGTAAGTGCACTATTAATATAGACAGCCGCAATACCCCTGGCGTTCAAGGCATCGACCTGATCTTGCATTAACGCGATAAGCGGCGAAATAACAATTGAAATACCGCCCGACAAGATAGCCGGGAATTGAAAACAGAGGGATTTTCCTCCGCCGGTTGGCATCAGAGCTACAACATCCTTACCTGCGATAATACTTTCTATAATCTCTTTTTGTCCTGGACGAAATTTTGAAAAAGAAAAATATTTCTCAAGCTCCTTTTCCAATATTAACTTGTTTTTCTTAGTCATCTTTTTTTATCATTAATTCTGTTCATTAATTTATCTTAGCGTAAAAACAAAAAAATAGAAACAAAAAAAACAGCTCACTAGGAGCTGTTGGTGATTTTTATTATCAAGCGAAGCGAAAATGAATTTTCGTTTTACTACCTACCGCCTGCCTATCGGTAGACAGGGCAGGCAGGTATCTCGTTACATGCGAGGGTCAGGGCTTGCCCCGGGGTTAATACCTTTTATTTGCAGCAATGTTTGAACATTCTGTGTCTACGTTCAATGTACACCATCCGCCATCCCCACATCCCAAGCCAAACTCCAAAAATTAAGCCGGAAAGTAAGAAAAATATCTGAGAAACAATGGGCAGATAACTGTTCATTCCAAACAATGTGTATACCCTGACCGCTTCGCCGTCTATCATCTTTTGCTGCAAATACGCTAATTCTACAAAAAGATTGACAGCTATTCCTAAAAGTAGGCCGATTATAATTGCAAGTGTCATGTAAAAAAATCGCTTAATCGCCGGTTCTCGATTGAGACAACATTTCTCTTCTTTGTGTGAAAATTTTGAGGCAGCCACTGTCTTGGTTTTTTTAACTGCTGCTTTTCTTGCTGTTTTTTTTACAATGATTACCGAAGCTTTTTTTTCAGCTTTTTTCGTCCCCTTCATAATCGCCAAAGTTTTCACAGGCTTTTTAACTGCTTTTTTCTTTGGTGCCTCCACTTTTTTTAAGGTTTTCTTTTTGGTGTTCATATTTTTATTTTTTATTTTCTGCGAGCATGCAAATGAAGTCTTTTTATTTATTGCAATATTATAATATATTCATTGTACATCTTTTTACAAAAAAGCGAAAGCACTTAAATCGAATATGAATTAATTACAGCAGCCTTGCAGTTCGATCTTCCTCGATTTCGCTGCCAGCTGAAATCTCCAATGCATCTCCATCAGTAATTTCTAAAAGCTTTATTTGAGGAAGAGCTTTTCCCATAAGTCCCCCGAGGTCCCCGTACATACCAACCGTATTATCCACCACTCTTTGAATTTGTTTTTCTCTGTGTGCCCAGATCTTTTGGTATGCGCGTTTTTCCTTTTCCAATTCCTCTTTCATACCAACAAAAGCTTCCACTATACCTTCAATTTTTTGCTTGAATTCAATGCCGGATAAATAATCATACAAAACTTCCATTTTCTCATTTTTGCCAACAGATGCCGATTTTATTGATGCAACTTGCAGCAAACTCATACGCAGAGCACTTGCTAGACCCAGAAACGAATTCAAATTAGTGACCCAGACACCGTTTCTTTGCTGGAAAGACTTAACACCATCAGGCATCGAAATTGAAATCAACACGGCAATATCAGCCTTGGCAATTCTCTGATCATCTTTAAGTTTCTGAATCCAGCCCTCACTCCAGGTTTTAGTGCGCTTCAATTCCCAAATAATCTGTCCGCTTTGTCTGCCTGAGCGATCATGAACTCGCTGAATTATATCCGCACCATTAACCCCCTTTCCCACTGGAGCAATTTCATCCAAGGGAAATTCTCTGCGAAGCAGTTCTTCTATCTCTAATTCTAAAACCTCTCCCTGTGTCTGTTGGGAGCCTTGTTCGAGCTTACGACGCATCTCATCATTAACTTTCATTGCATCACTCAACTGCTTATTTAACTCAGCAACCTTATATTGCTGCTCCTCGGTCGCTTGTCTTTTAACATCTTCGACAATCTTTACCCTCTCCGCATCCAATTGTTGCTGCATTTTTATTTCAAAGGAGCGTTTATCCTCTTCAAGCTGCATTTTTTCCTTTCTGATTTCCAATTCCGCGTTTCTAGCCTCGGTAAGTTTGTCATTTTTTTCCTGCAGCTGTTTCTCTAAAAAAGATATCTCCTGAATTTTTTCTTTTTGCACGTCTTCGCGAACTTTATCCAATAAGAATGTTTTTTCGGAAGAAAGCTTTTGTGCAACAATTTGATCAACTTGCTGCTCTTTCAGCAAAAGCTCCTCTTGCTTCTGCAAGAGCATTTTTTGTGATTCTTGTTGCTTAAGTTCATAAGATTTCTTCAGCTGAGATTCAATTTGCTGCGTTAAAACCTGATCGATAGAGATCTCTGTTCCGCAATTTGGACATGCGATATTATTCTTATTCATGAAACTTTATATCTTAAGATAACGCCTAATTGCGATTATAGCACTAAGTGTACCCAGAAATATTCCCGAGAAAAGTAATCCTCCGAAAATAACAAGGAAGTTTGAAAAATAAAAAGAAACGATATCTCCGCCGGAAATACTACCTGCTGTTAAGGGTGCTAGGAACTTGGAAGTAATAAACAAACCGATCATCACAATAATTGCAGATGTTGCTCCATAAAAAATTCCTTCAAAAACAAACGGCATGCGGATATAAATGTTCGATGCTCCAACCAGGCGCATGATTTCAAATTCTTGCTTGTGTGCATACATCGTCAGACGTATTGCATTGAAAGTTATCAACACACCGATGAAAACAAAAACTATTCCCAATGTGAGCCCGACTTGCTGTACAAGCTTCATTATATTTGATAAGCGCTCAATTGCCGCTTTATTTTCTTCATAATCTATGCGGCTAATATCTGACGCAAAACTGGAAGAACCTATGGCTTTTGTAATGACATCATATTGCGTAGGATCCTTGGCTCTTATTACCAATGCGGAAAGCAATGGATTTTCTCCGATTTCCTCCAGTGCCTGCGAAATTGAAGGATTTTTTTCTCCAATTTTCATAAACTGCTCCAGTGCCTTTTCTTTAGAAACGAAGTCTATGGATTTGATTTCTTGAAACCCGATCAACTTACTTTTAATTTCCAGAATGCTATCCTCTTCAACATCCGGATTGAAATAAACACTGACATTGATCTTATCTTGAATATTGTTGAGAACAATGTTTGCGGTTACTCCTAGAATAACAGTGATGCTGATGACATAAAGCGAGATCGCTAAAACACTCACAGTAGCAAAGCTAAGCCAGCCGTTACGATAGACGTTATGAATTCCTTCTTTAAATGTTCTTTTTAGTTTTGGAATTTTCATTTTTTTGTTCTATTTTGAATTTGAAAATCTTAAAGTTTCAACATGAATGAATTTAAATGGCATATCGCCCTTTCTTAATATCCCGAATCAATTTACCATTTTCCAGGGCAAGCACGCGGCGATTAAGTTTGTCAACGATATCCTTATTATGCGTAGCCAAAACAACAGTTGTTCCCATACTGTTTATTTTCAATAGCAATTGGATTATTTCCCATGTCGCAACAGGATCAAGATTTCCCGTAGGTTCATCTGCGATAATCATCAGAGGTCTTCGCACTAAAGCTCGGGCGAGACAAATTTTTTGTTGCTCACCGCCAGACAATTGACGCGGAAACTTTCCAGCTTTATCAAGCATTCCGACAATATCTAGAATCTCTGGTACGCGCTCATCAATTTCTTCGATAAGCTCATCTCCGACTTCAAGCGCGTAAGCAACGTTCTCATAGGCGGTTTTTTGCGGAAGTAGCTTAAAATCTTGAAAAACTGTCCCTATATTGCGTCGGTAATATGGAAGATGCTTTATTTTAATAGAATCGAGAGGCTTTTCATTGAAATAAACATGGCCGCTCGTAGCTCGCTCTTCTGCGTAGATCAGTTTCAAGAGTGTTGATTTTCCACTTCCACTATGACCTACAACTGATAAGAATTCGCCTTGTTCAATAGTAAGATTAACATCCTCCAGCGCCATGAAGTTACCTGGATATATTTTTGAAACATTTTCAAATTTAAGCATTGTCATATTTTTATTTTTCTTTATTTTCCTGCCGCTAATGCGGAAATTTATTTTCAGGATTTTTTAATTCGCATGAATGAAATTTGAATGAATATCCAAAAGGTGTCTTCAGTGAAATGATAATTTACAGCAAATATAGTAAACCAAAACGATTTCTAGAAAAACTTTTTTACTTTCATATTATACACTATTTTTCATTAGCTTGCCAGCGCAAATAACTCTCCATAAATTCGTTCAAATCGCCATCCAAAACTTTCTCCGCATCGCTTGTTTCATGTTTTGTACGATGATCCTTAACCATCTTATATGGATGAAGCACGTAAGACCTGATCTGATTTCCCCAGTCAGCGCTCTTATATTCACCCCGCAATTTTTGTTTTTCCGCCTCCTGCTCTTCCAGGTAACGCTGATGAATACGCGCTTTGAGAACTTTCATTGCTTGCTCCTTGTTTTGAAGCTGTGAACGTTCGCTTTGGCAGGTAACGACAATACCTGTGGGAACGTGCGTGATACGAACTGCGCTGTCGGTAGTATTAACGTGTTGGCCACCAGCTCCGGATGCCCGATAGGTATCAATAACTAAGTCCTGCGGCTGAATATGCACTTGGGCAATTTCTTCAATTATTGGCAGAACTTCTGCAATCGCAAAAGAAGTCTGCCTTAAGTTATCAGCATTAAATGGCGAAAGTCTAACAAGTCGATGAACACCTGCCTCACTTTGGAGATATCCGTAAGCATAAAAACCAGAAATTTCAATTGTCGCACTCTTAATTCCAGCTTCGCCTCCGCGAGTTTCATCCAATATCCTAGTTTGGAAATTATTTTTTTCTGCCCACCTTAAAAACATACGCTCCAACATCATCGCCCAATCCTGCGCATCTACGCCGCCTGCTCCAGCACGAATCGCTAAAATTACATCGTTCTTATCATATTCTCCGCCAAGAAGTGATTTAAATTCCAATGCCTCAATTTCTTTTTGGACTTCTTCAATTTGCTTACGAATTTCTGCTTGTTCAACATCAGAAAAGGAATCGTACATGCTTGAAAGTTCAAGGAGCTCGTTAAGTTTCACTTCAGCCTCTTCAATGGCGAGGATTTCATTTTTCAAAAATTCCAATTCCTTGGAAACTTTTGCGGCCTGTTGTGGATCGTTCCAAAACCCAGTCTCTGAAACTGCTACTTCGAGTTCAGAAATTCTCCTCGTCTTTCTTACAACGTCAAAGATAGTCCCGCAGGAGCGGGAGTTTAGCTTTTAGCACTTCAAGTTTTTCAATAATTTCTTTCATATTTAATCTTATTCTAAAAACAATAAACTATACATAATTGCAATACCCAAAATAAAGAAGAAAACCTGCTTGAAAGTTTCAGAAAATTTATGCACCTTATGCTTATGGAGTTCCGGGATCATATCAGCGGTTGCGATGTAGATAAATCCTCCAGCAGCAAATGGAACAAGTATGCTTGTTACCGATTCAAATTGAGAACTAACAAGCAAGACCATGATAGCGCCAGCAACGGAAGTCAGCGCACTCAGGAAATTCCAAAGCAACGCCTTAGCCTTGGAAAAGCCTCCGTACAAAAGCGTTCCAAAATCTCCGATTTCCTGCGGGATTTCATGAAAGATAACAGCCAGTGTTGTCGCAATTCCAACAGGGATGCTGACCATATAGCTAGCACCGATTATTATGCCATCAATAAAATTATGCAGCCCATCGCCTGTCAAGATTACATATGGAAGTGCGTGTCCATGTTCTTCACATCCGACCTCATGACAATGATGCCACTGGATCAACCTTTCCAAAATGAAAAAAGAAATCATACCTGTCAATATGGAAAATGATGCTGCGATACTACTTACCTCAAAAGCCTCGGGAATAAGATGAATAAAAGCATCTCCCAGAAGAGCTCCCACGGAAAAACTGACAAATAAACGAAGGACGTTGTTCAATTTTTTTTCACCAAAAAAAACTGTAACGATTCCAATCAAGGAAACCGCACTCACTAGAAAGACACTAGCTAGTGTATAAATCCAAACTTCCATTTCGTATTCAGTATTTTGTATTTAGCATCCTGTATTCATATGAAATACAAGATACGAGACACAAGATACGCTTATAAATAATTTTTAATCAGAATTATATGGTCAGCTTCCACTTGAGCTAAAGCGGTAAACATAATTTTAACATGCTTTTCAACTGCTTCTTTTGCAAAACGCGCATAAAGCCCAGCCGCATGATCTTCCAACTCCAAAGTTTTTTGAAAATTTGTAATATCCTCATCACTGCAAACCTCAGACTTAAGTTCAGGCATTGGTATTCCTAATAACTTAGTGCAGATAGTTGCATGTTCCAATTCAACCTTTGCCAAACGTTTATACATCTTCATGATCTCGTAAGAATCACTCTTGCCTGCCATGCAAAGATAAATCGCATTGGCATCAATTTCCAATTGCAAAGTTTCTTCCAAATTCTTTTTAGTGATATCAGAAAGTTCATCTTTAACCTCAATCACAGGTTTAGCAACATTGCCATCCTTAATGAAAGACAATCTAGCTCCACAAAATGGACAATTATGCGGTTTTTCTGCCCCAATATATGCATCCCCGCAAATTTCACAAATAAAAGTTTTCATAAGCTATAAATTATAAATTTATAAAATTCAATTAAATACTTTTGGCAAACAATGTAAAAAATAAAAAAATGAACAAAAAAGCAAAGCCTATAAATTCAAGCAAATTTGGACTTTTTCTACATATGCCACCAATTACTGTTGAAAAAAAATTCTTAAACCAGATATAAAACACCAACACAATCAATGACATTGCGAGCATGATTAATCCGTATTCATAACCATGAAGAAAAGCAGCCAGAAAAACGTTTGTTATCGTCAGAAAAAGTGCAATTATTTTCCTAGCTTTAAAATCCATAATTTTGAAACTAATCAAGACACTGAGCCACCTACCGGGATTGAACCGATGGCCTGCGCGTTACGAGTGCGCCGCTCTACCAACTGAGCTAAGGTGGCATATCATAAATGATATATTAACCAATTTTAGCACGCCTGGCAAGCATTTCGACCAATAAACATATTCCAAATGCCACAATTATTACCATACTCACACTCAAAATAATCGCGTATATAGTGCCAAGCAATGTCAGATCTGGAAAAGCGCATCCTGCGCCATCGCAGGGCACCAACAGAAAAGAATTAAGGTGGGATGGCAAAGAAAAAATCGGTCTATAGAGAAGACTAACAACTTTAATACTAAGCAATCCATCTCTAAGCGCAAATAAATTCACAGCGCCCAATATCATAAGTTCAAAAATCGTAACGTAAATAATCTGCTTAAATCTCGTAAAGTTTAGGAATTTTTCCACCATAAAACTATTGTATTTCAGTTTTTCTCAATAATTTTTCCCAATTTTTATCAACCATTTTTTGAATTTCTTCAATTATGGCCTTATTTTTTTCAGCAAATAAATGCTTGAAGCGTCCTTGGGTTTTCAGAAACTCTTCAATTGACTTTCTTTCTTTTGGGACAGTATTTATAATATATTTTCCATTGTCGATTTCATACAATGGCCAGAAATTTGTTTCCGTAGCTAATTTTCCAATCGCAACATACTGCGAAGTTGGAAATTTCCAAATTTGAGTGCACGGCTGCAAGACCAACAAAAATGAAGGACCTGGAGTATTAAAAGCTTTTTCAGCTTTACGTTTAAGATCAACAAGATTCGCAACATTAGCCTGTGCTAAATATTTGATGCCATGGGCATTGACGATCTCCATCAAGTCTTTTCGCTGTTGGGTTTTTCCAAAAGATTCCAATCCTGCAGGGGCCGTTTCCGTTGTTGCGCCATAGGGGGTTGCCCCAGACCTTTGTCCTCCAGTGTTCATGTAGCCGCCATTATCATAACAAACGTAAAGAAAATCATGCCCTCTTTCGAGTGCGCCAGAAAGTGATTGCAAACCGATATCATATGTTGAGCCATCTCCTCCAAAAACAACAATTTTAGCTTTCTTGGAAATCTTGCCGGCTTTCTCTAAAGCTTTTTGTGCAGCATCTATGCCAGCTGCTGTTGCACTGGCGTTTCCAAAGACGCTGTGGATATAAGGAACTTTCCAGGCAGTCGAGGGATAAATTGTTGTCGTCACCTCCAAGCAACCAGTTGCATTGGAAATGATCACGGGCTCGTCAGTTGCACCTAAGATTGTGCGCACAATTGCCGGAATTCCACAGCCTGCGCATGTCGCGTGCCCGGCTGATAATTTTTTTGTAAGTTCTTTGTTCATATTTAAATAATTTTCAATTCACAATTTTCAATTTTCATTGAATTTTCAAAATTTTCATTTTACATTGTGTAATTGATATTTAATTGTAAATTGTAAATTGATCATTGTAAATTAAAAAATAAAATTACTTTAGGTATTTTATTTTGTTAGAAATCTCTCCCTCCTCTAAATCATTGTAAACTTTTTCGATATCTTTTTGCATCGTATCTCGTCCACCGAGTCCATAAATATAACTGGAAACTTCATGCTTACGGCTGCCAGCATGTTGCATAGCAATTACTATGTCTTGATAGAGCGGCGGGTAAGCGCCGAATGAAATAGCGCGATCCAATACTGCAATTTTCTTGATGTGCGCAAGCTCATTGCCAACTTCTTTATAGGGAAAGGGTCTATATAAATTTATTTTCAAGAGTCCAACTTTTTTGCCTTTTTCGCGCAATGCATCCACAACATCTTTAGCTGTGCCTGCAGTTGCACCCATCATCACAATAACCTCTTGAGCATCTTTCATTTTGTAGGATTCAAAAAGACCATGTTTTCTTCCAGAAATTTTTGCATACTCACTGCAAATTTTCACATATTCAGATTTGGCTTTTTCCATCCTCTTTTCTTGCTCAACTTTAAATTCAAAATAAGTGTTTTGCAGCGCCAAGGTTCCAAGTGTGATAGGGTCCTCAAAATCCGTTAGTTTTTGCTCGGGCGCAAAATCACCGACAAAAGTCCGGATAATTTCATCTTCAATCATCTCCACGCGCTCTGTAGTGTGTGAGGTATGGAATCCATCCATAATCGGCATAACTGGCACCCCCGCTTTTTCAGCCAACCTGAGGGCAATTATAGTGTTATCATATGCATCTTGCGCCTGCTCAGCAAAAATCTGAATCCAGCCCATGTCGCGCACAGCCATCACATCTCCATGCTCGCCATGGATATTAAGCGGTGCGGAAAGCGCTCTAGAACTTACAGCCATCACAATAGGAAGACCTAGGCCACTCACTACCGGCAAAGTTTCCGCCATATGTAAAATTCCTTGCGAGCTTGAAGCTGTCACTGCTCGCGCCCCCGCACTGCAAGCTCCAATTGTTGCGCTCATGGCTGAATGCTCGGATTCAGCTTGGATAATCTCCGTCGCAACTAGTCCGTCAGCTTTCATTTTCGCATAGGTTTCTATGATCGTGGTTTGCGGCGTAATCGGATATACCGCCATCACATCAGGGTGAATTTGACGAAAAGCTTCCGCCACTGCATAACCACCATTCATCGCGCGAACGCGATGGGTATTTAGTATTTGGTATTTGGTATTTGGTATTTTTTTCATTGATTTTTAATTCTCTTTAAACCATTAAGTAATTTTGTTACTGTGATTGTTTGCGAAGCAATTTTATCAAACTCAGCTTTTTCCAAATATTTTATATCACGAGCAATCAATAATTGATTTTGCAATTCAGTCAGCGAACCATGTGCTACACAATAAAATTGATACTTATCCTTTACGGTATTCCTACTGAAACCTTCAGCAATATTAGAGGTTATGGAAACTGAACACCTTCTCATCTAACTAACCAAACCATAAATTTCTTCTTTTGGAAATTTTTGCGATATCCTATAAATACCCAATACTAATCTATGACCCTCTCTCCAGGCTTCTAGATCAGTAAACGACTGTATTTTTGAATTTTTGTATTCCATACAGGATACCATATACTGGATACTAAATATGAAAAAAGTTTACTTTTTCATATTTATGGCCTTAACCGGACAAACTTGAGCACACACGCCGCAACCCTTACAATATTCCATATCAACCCCAACGATTTCCTTTTCCTTTCCAATTTTTCCACTGATTTCAATTTCTTCAGTAGCTCTCGCCCTCATTTCCATAACTGCCTCAGGGCAATGCGGTACGCAGGTCTTACATCCGATACATTTGGCAGCATCAATAACTGGCGACGAATATTTCCAGTCTCCGGTTTTTGGAGCTTTACTTTGGTCATGCGTTATAATTCCTCCTTTTTCCATAATATTTAACAAATTTTGAATTTATAATTTTGAATTTTGAATGAATTTCTAATGATTAAATTTTGAATTTTTAAAACGTTATGTAATTCAGATATTATTCGAAATTCCGAATTCTAAATTATTTTCTTATAGCGCATCATATCCCTCCTCCATGGCTTTGATATTCTTTTCAGTCAAATCTTTTCCTAATTTTTCATTGAATACTTCACGAAAAATTTCCGCCGCACTTTCAAGCTTTATAATTTCTGAAATCTTAATAAGCTGTCCAACAAGTACCATGTTAGGGTTGGCATTTCCAGTAATTCTGATCGCAATTCCAGTTGCATCTATGGCATGAATCTTACCTTCAAAATGTAAAATCTTTTTTCTAATTTCATTCGGACTATTTTTTGAATTTATAATCAAGGACTCATTTTTGGCTAAACTGGCAGTCACGTAATCCGTGTCCAAAACAGTTTCATCCATCACCACGACAACATCAGGATCAATAATCGGCTCTTGTGTGCGAATTTCGCTTTCAGAAATACGTAAAAACATTTTTGTTGGAGCACCAGAACGCTCTGGTCCAAAAAAAGGAAAGGCTTTCACATATTTTCCTTCCAAAACTGCTCCGTGCGCAACAAGTTCTGAAGCGGTCTTTGCACCCTGTCCTCCGCGAGCAAAGAATATTATTTCGAATGTATTTTTATTAAATTTCATATTGTTTTTTATCAAAAAAATCTACGAACGATAATCTTATTATACCACTACAAGAAAAAAGGGGAAGCTGCGCAATACGCAACTTCCCCTGTCCGGTTGAAGCAATTTTTACCAACACAATTGCAGTGACTTTTTTAAACTAGTTACCAACATTTCCTGCTTAAAAAATTGTTCTTTCAATTTTGGATCATGATTAATGGCAATTTCTCTTTGCAGTTCTTTTTTCAGCTCAATAGCTGCTTGCAATTTATCATAGGGATCTTCAAGGGTGTCTTCCACTGAATACCCAGCATTCATAGCTCACCTCTTTTTTCAATGTTTTCTTATCTTTGACAATGAATAAGCTAGCGTCTGGATCTATTCAAGCGCATTCTCCTCAGTGCAATTGAACCCATATCATAGGGGCAGAATTCTGCAACAAAATCATTGTTATTTATTGAAGCATACTGCATTATTCCAGTTTGCCCCTCCATTATTTGCTCATTCATTGCCTGCTCTCGACCCTTCATGCCTACATTGGAAGACTCCACAAAGTATCCTCTTTTCATGAATATTTTCTCCTTTTTTTGTCCACACTGGGACAGTGATGTTAAGAAACTAAATTAAAACAAAAAACCGACCCTTCAAGGTCGGCTTATCAATTCGAACAATGTATAAACTCTTATGCATTATTCGCAAAAACAAACCGACCTTGGCGGCCGATAAACCAAAAATACATAAATGTATAAATATTTTGATTTGATTTGTTTGTAAGCATATTGCAATTATACAAGTTTGAATTTGAATGTCAATATCACATATCACCCTTAACACAAACACTAGTTAAGAATATAACCCTTGAATTCATGTATTATTTAGGTAATTAAAAAACAACAAATTCCATGAAATTTGCATTTTGGATTATTTTTATTATCAAGCGAAGCGAGCGAAATGAAAGCATGCTTTCATTTCCGAGCGAGCGATGATATCAAAAGGTTTAATACCCCAGCGACGGAGCGCCACGGAACTCGAAGGGTCCAGGGCTTGCCCTGGGGTATAATACCTTTTATTCTAGTTTTCGTTTGGGCTATATCAGTGATTGTGAGCCTGATAAATCCGGAAGTAATTCTTGGTCCTATTGGTATCATTCTAGCAGTTATTGGAGCCATCATAATTCTCTTTGCTATAATGCCGCTGCGATAAAAAGCAAGGCGCTAATGCCTTGCTTTTATTATGTTCCAATATTACCACTATTAGAAACGAGCAGATTCATCAACTACTACTTTTTTCTTAAGAGAAATAGCGCCTCTCTTTTTCAGTGTTCGCAATTTATCTTTAAAATTGGTAATTTGTTTTTGCAGTTCATCAACTACCATATCAGTTGAAGCCTCAATACTATCAGTCGTATTATCAGCCATAAACATGTTACGCGGAGTCTGAATAATTACCTCAACGCGAAATTTACCCTTTTTATCCAAATCAATCTCAACTTCAGATTTTAAAATATTATCAACAAATTTATCCAGACCGCTCAGGCGTTTTTCGATATAATCTCTAGTTTTCTGATCGACTGCAACTCCTTTGAAAAAAAACCTCATGTTTTCTGTTGTGCTCATTTGTTTATATATTAAAAAAATTAATTAAAACCGATGTAATTTATTTCCTCCTGCAACTGCACGCCGAATTGGTCCCTAACTTGTTGCTTCACATAACTTACCAGCATCATGATTTCATCCGCTGTGGCATTATTATCATTAACTATATAATTCGCATGTTTTTCACTTATTGCTGCTCCTCCAATTTTCTTACCAATAAGACCAGCTTGTTCAATTACCCAGCCTGCTGGCAGCTTACCCTCCCTGGCTTCCACGCCTTTTTCTCTCTCGAAATCATCTTTAAGCTTTTGATTTTCAACTTTCGGATTCATAAAATATGAACCCGCACTTTTTACTCCATGCAAGCCAGTACTTGCGCGTTTAATTATAGTATCTTTCGTTAATTGCTGAACCTCCGTAGGGGTGCTTTTTTTTAAGGCAATTTTAACCGACAGAACAATCAGCTGCTTATCTTTTTTAAAAATACTTGAGCGATATGCAAAATCACATATCGTTCGATCAAAGATTGCAATCTCCTTTTTCTTACAGTCAAAGGCTTCAACTTCTATGACACTATCACAAATCTCCGTTCCAAATGCCCCTGCATTTCCCCTTACTGCACCTCCGATCGTTCCTGGAATGCCGGCCATTTTCTCCATCCCTGAAAGACCTGCAGTAGCAGCCATATTTATAGTCTTTATTAAAGGTACTCCTGCTTGAACATTGATTATTTCTTCATTCAGGCAAATTTCATTCATTTTCATTCGAATAACCAATCCCTCAAATCCCTTGTCGCTAACAAGTAGATTTGTGCCGCCACCCAACACGAAAAAATCTATCTTCTTGCTTTCTGCAAAAGACAAAGCCTCCTTTAATTGCTCCACATCACTAACCTCAACGTAAAAAATCGCATTTCCGCCTACCCTAAATGAAGTCAGCGGCGCCAAGGCAATATTTTCTTGAATATTTATCATATTTTTATTTTCTTCTATTCTTAAATTCTGAGCTTTCAGCCTTTCGACCTTCCTCGAAAACAAAGACTGCCAAAAATGTTACGATAACCATCATCCAATCTTGCCAAAATATTGGCGTCATGTGAAGCGACTTTTGCAAAAATGGTACGTACATAAAAGATAGCAGAATCCCGGTAGACATTATCATTGCCCAAACAGCATACATGTTTTTAAAAAACCCTAACTTAAATACTGAAATTGTTTCGCTTCTTGCTTGCATCAAGTTTGCCATCTGAGTCATTGCCAGCACCGTATAAGTTGCAGTAGTGGATCTAATATATAGTACGCTGTTTGGATCGATTTTATTGCCAAAATCCCAACCGCCGCGTTTCATGGATAGAATAAAAGCAATAACAGCTCCCGTAGCCATAATGAGCCCCACTTTTAGTAATCGCCAAATTCCTTCTGAATTTAAAACTTTCTCATTAGAATCAAACGGCTTATGCTTCATAATGTTTGGCTCTGGAAGCTCCTTTCCCAAGGAAAATGAAGGCAATATATCTGTTCCCAAATCGATTGCCAAAATCTGCACTGCTGCAATCGGAGCTGGTATCTGAAGCAATAAGCCGATAGCAACCGTAAAAAACTCACTTACATTTGAAGTAAAAACGTAATATACGAATTTCTTAAGGTTAAGATAAATAGTTCTTCCTTCCTTAATGACTTTTACAATAGAAGCAAAATTATCATCCAATAGAATCATATCAGACGCCTCTTTAGCGACATCTGTTCCAGTAATCCCCATCGCTATCCCAATATTCGCGGCTTTTAAAGCCGGGGCATCATTTACCCCATCCCCAGTCATTGCAATGATGACTCCGCCAGCTTTCAGACAATTTGCAATCCTTAATTTCTGCTCAGGTGCAATCCTAGCAAAAACAATCTCTCTCTCCGTGACCTTTTGGAGAATCTCTGCATCCGTCAAAGTATTCAATGTTTTCCCGTTTATAACTTCGCCGTTTGCAGATTTAAGCAGTCCAACTTTTTTCGCTATCGCTTCCGCTGTAATTTCATAATCGCCAGTTATCATGACGACTTTAATACCTGATTTTATACACTCTTCAATTGCCACCCGCACATCTGAGCGTGGTGGATCAATCATTCCCATCATCCCAACCCATACTAATTTTTTTTCCGCTTCATCAATAAGCGCCGCATTCTCAACCCCATCCAAGCTCCGCTCAGCAAATGCCAATACTCTCAACGATTGCTTACTCATTGCGTTATAGCTATTTTTAGCCTTCTGCTTTTCTTCTGGCGTAAAAGGAATGATTGATTCTCCGATGCGTTTATGAGTACAAAGATCAATCATTACATCTGGAGAACCCTTTACAAAGGAGGCTAGACTCTTATCGGCAGCCCTGCAAATTACGCTCATGCACATGCGCTCCGAAGAAAAAGGATTTTCATCGATTTTTACTAAATTTTCATAAAATGAATCCAGTTTAGCATATTTTCTTGCAGCCACAAGCAAGGCAACTTCAGTAGGGTCGCCGGTAATTACCGGACTGCCTGCCTTTTCAGTGAGAGTAGCATCATTACAGATCGTGGCTATCTGAAAGAGCATTCCTAATTGAGGATAATCCTGAGGTTTTATAACTCGTCCAAATATTGAAAAATTTCCTTGATTCTTATACCCTTCCCCATCTACTATAAATTCATCGTCGCCAGCAATGATATTTGTTACCATCAGTTCATTGCGAGTTATAGTTCCAGTTTTATCTGTACAAATAACACTTACAGAAGCCAATGTCTCAACTGAATTCAGTTTTTTTGCCAACACATTCTTTTTCAGTAATTTTTTCATGCCCAATGATAGAGCTACTGAGATTGCCGCAGGAAGACCTTCAGGAACAACTGAAACAGAAAGCGCAAGTGCGAATAAGAAGTTTTCATACATAGAAACATTGTAATAATAGCCGCCAATCATCACGAGTGTACCAACCATGATTGCCAAAATCGAAACATCCCTACCCAAAACACGCATTTGTTTTTGCAATGGTGTTTCTTCTTCCTTAACCTCACTGACAAGATGAGCAATATTCCCAAGTTGCGTATTGGATCCTGTTCCTGTTACGATAGCGACCGCACTGCCGCGTGTAAGTGCCGTTCCCATTAAAACCATGTTGTCCATATCTGCAAGCTCTATATTTTCTTCAGCAATGACTTGAAGCATTTTTTTTCCAGGCTTTGATTCGCCAGTAAAAATAAATTCGTTGCAATAAACATCATAACTCTCAAGCAGATAAGCATCTGCAGGTACAGTATCACCGGCAGCCAGAATTATTATATCGCCAGGCACCAAAAATTTTGCATCGATTTCCTTTCTTTCACCATCGCGCAAAACTAAAGCCCTATCACTTGCCAAGCGTCGAATATTTTCCAAGGTTTTTTCGGCCTTATACTCCTGAAAGAAACCGATGGCAGCATTAATAAAAATAATCAAAAAAATTATTACCGTATCTCTTTGCTCGCCAAATATAAAAGCTAAAAATCCTGCTGCAAGCAGGATCCAAACTAGAGCATCATTAAACTGATTCATTAATAAAGCAAACCAGCTCCAATTTTGCTTCTTTGCAACGCTGTTTAAACCGTATTCCTTTGTGCGTTGCTGCGCCTGAACCGAGGTCAAGCCAGCAGTAGTTACTGAGAATTTTTTCAGCACTTCTGTGGCGCTTAAATTATATATTTGTTTTTCCATTATTTTGAGATGTAAAGATTTGAAAAAGGATATTACATAAAATTAAAATCACATTTCCTTTATATTTTTTTCAGCTTATCTCCAATTTTCCAAACATCTCCAGCTCCCATCGTGATCAATACGTCATATTCACCTGCCTTTTCTCGAAAATATTCGATAGCGTCATCAATCGTAGGAACGTAATCTGCTTTCCCAAAATTATATTTATTTATAAGTTTCACTAGATCTTGAGAAGAAACTCCGCCTTGAGTTTCCCTCGCACTTCCATATACATCAATTACGATAACGCGATCCGTATCATCAAAACTTTGTGAAAATTCTTGGAGCAAAGCTTTGGTTCGCGTAAAAGTATGCGGATGAAAAACTGTCCAGATTTTTTTGCCCCTATAGCGATCACTAGCCCCACTCAAGGTAGCCCTGATCTCATCTGGGTGATGGGCATAATCGTCAATCAAGATCGCTTTTTCAAACTTACCGATATATTGAAATCTACGGGTGGTTCCTTGTGCACAATTCAAAGCTTCTTTTATTTTTTCCAATTCTAATTGCATCGCAGAAGTAAGTGCAATGACCGAAGTTGCATTAAGAATATTGTGCTTTCCAGAAAGTGGCGTCCTAAATGAACCCAGACTTTTCCCATGAAATTCTATTTCAAAAACTTGTTCAAATTTCTCTGCGCCATCATCTTGCATGCAAGCCGATGTTTCATGACTTAAAATTATGAAATCATTTTCACTTCCGAAACCATAAGTGATAACCTTACAGACTGCTGACTCTGCAACTTCAAGCGTAGCAGCACTATCGCCCCAAACAACAAGCATTCCTGTCTTAGGAATTCTTTTTACGAAATCCTTGAAAGTTTGTTTATAAATCTCGAAGTCCGGGAAAAAATCCGGATGATCCCAATCAACGCTTGTTAAGATAGCAGCCCAAGGGTTGTAATATTGCAGTTTATTTTGATATTCATCAGCTTCGGCTACAAAATATTCACCCTTTCCCAGTAGCACGCTACTGCCCCATTCAATAACATTACTGCCAACCAATGCTAAGGGGTCAAGACCTGCTTGTTTCATAGCACTTGCTAACATAGCGGTGGTTGTTGTTTTTCCATGTGTCCCGCAAACGGCAATCCCTAATTTCTCATTAAAGAATTGACCCAACGCTTGCGAATAACTCAAAAGTGGAATGTTACGCTTTTTAATTTCGGAAATTTCAGGATTACCCTCTCCATAGGCACTTGAATAAACTGCAAAATCAAGTTCCTTGGGAACATTTTCTTTATCGAATTGCTGAAAAACTTCCACACCGGAATTTCGCAGCACGTTTTGATAGAAATGATCACCACTGTCACTTCCGGAAACCTGATAACCGAGATTTTTATATAGCAACGCGAGAGCCGAAGTTCCGGCACCCTCAATTCCTACAATATAGATTTTTTTTGTTTCGAGATTATCCATATGTTTGCTAGTTTCGTTCATTATTAAGCGCGTGCAATTTCGATTACACCATTGGAAATGATTTCCGCTGCATTTGGGTGATAAAAGGTTTTAATTTTCTCTATCATACTTTGCCTTAAAACTTCGTCACTTAAAATCTTTTCAATTTTCTCCATCAGAATGTGCTCGCCGAGATTTCCCTCTTCCAAAACTAATGCTGCCCCGATGTGCGCAAGTTCATTAGCATTCA
Source organism: uncultured Bdellovibrionales bacterium (assembly GCA_964609855.1). Lineage (GTDB taxonomy): Bacteria > Patescibacteriota > Minisyncoccia > Moranbacterales > GWC2-37-73 > GWC2-37-8. The sequence continues at coordinate 9,089 of CAZSTB010000005.1, read as the reverse complement.
TTTCCTGGTGATTATTAGCACTGGTTGCAATCGGGATCAAAATTGCAGCTTTTCCATTTGCAGCAATTTCAGTAATAAATGTTGCACCTGCTCTACTGATAACTAAATCGCTGAGCGCGAACGCGTCTCTAAGTTGATTGGCGTTCATGAAAGCTGTTGCATAATATCCATCATGCCCCGATTTAATTCCCATGTATGCAGCATCATGTAAAACTGATTCATAATTTTTTTCACCCGTTTGATGAATCACCTGATAATGATGCAAGAGTTTGGGTAAAATTTTCACGATTGCATTATTTATAACCCGCGAACCCTGCGAACCCCCTAGGATCAAAATAGTCTTGCGTGATTGCGTAAATCCCAGCTGCTGCCGAAACATCACGGCGTCGCCATCAGTCACCTGAAAACGGATAGGATTTCCAACAAGTGCAGTTTTTTCTTTCGGGAAATATTGTTCAGCTGATGGATAAGCGACTGCGATACGATTTGCAAATTTCGACAAAAATTGATTTGCAACGCCTGGGATACTATCTGATTCATGAATCATAATTGGAATACGATACACCCATGCTGCGAGAACAATTGGAACCGCCACATATCCGCCCTTGGAAAAAATAGCATCAGGCATAAAGCGAAGCAGGATCCAAAGCGACTGAATAAATCCCACGGGAATTTTTAAAAAATCAACAAAGTTTTCCATGGCGAAATAACGTCGCATTTTTCCGCTCTGGACGAATTTAGCAGGAATACCCTCTTGTGCCATCATTTGCTTTTCCATTTCCGCCCCTGAACCAATGTATAAAAGTTGAGCTTCCGGGCCCAATTTAGCCTTTAATTTATCTGCAATAGCTACAAGTGGCGTCAAATGCCCGCCCGTTCCACCTCCGGTTAATACTATTCTCATATAAAGTTAATGATGGATTTCGAACTCCAAATTTTAAATCAAATCTTAATGATTTAATATTTCAAAATTAATAATTCAAAACTCATTCATATTTCAAAATTATAAAATTCAAAATTGCTTTTTACGTCATCTTATTGCTATTCTATTTTAACAATAAAGCAGGGAAAAAGCTAGCATTCCAGCTAGTTCTCCATATTTGATTGTTTGGATATGTTAAGCAATATTCCTATTGATGACATTAAAAAAACTAGCGAGGTTCCACCATAACTAATGAATGGCAATGGAATACCCGTAAGTGGAATAAGTGCGATGTTAGCCCCAATATTAATAAAGGACTGAATTACAATCCACATAGTGATTCCCGTGGCTACTAATGTACCGAACATGTCTGGTGCTTTTTTTGCAATTTTTAGCCCACGCATCGCCAGCAAAATAAACAACGAGACCAGAATTAACGCACCAATCATTCCCACTTCTTCACCAATAACTGCAAAAATAGAATCTCCAACCGGTTCAGGCAAATAATTATATTTTTGCCTACTATGTCCCAGTCCTACCCCAAAAAGGCCTCCACTCCCAACGGCTAGCAATGCTTGATTGATTTGATACCCAATACCCTGAGGATCAGCTCCTGGATCAAGAAAAGCCAAAATTCGATTCAAACGATAAGGTTCAATCTTAACCAAAACCCAAAGAGCAATAAAACCTAGAGTTCCCATTGAGAATAAGTGCCTCATATGAGCACCTGCAACAAAAAACAATGCGAAAGAAGTTAAAATAATAACACCAAGCGTCCCAGTGTCAGGCTGCTTCATGATAAGAAAAGCTATGAGACTGATAATGCCTAAAAATGGCAACATTCCTTCAAAAAAATCCTTAATGCGTTTCGTTCCACGACTCTCAAGCCAAGCAGCAAGATAAATAATCACTGCCAACTTTGCCATTTCAGAGGGCTGAAAAGAAAAAGGTCCTAGCTGCAGCCAACGACTTGCGCCATAAACCCTAGAACCAATTCCCGGCACAAAAACCAAAATCAAAAAGATCACCGAAAGAATAAAGAACGGAACCGCAAGTTTACGCCAGAAGTGATAATCTATTTTTTGAAAAACATATAAAGCGATCGCCCCGGGAATAACTCCAAAAAAAAGTTGGTGCTTAAAAAAATAATAAGAGTCGCCAAAGCGAGTCTCGGAATAAATTACGCCCGCACTGGCAATCATAATCAAACCGAAAACAAGTAGTGTCCCTACGATGGTCAAGAGTGCCTTATCACCTAATTTATGTTGCATAATTAAAAGTGACATTAATAACCAAATCCATTAATTTCAAAGCCATTTTTTAAAATCACTATCTAGACAATCATTATTGGCTACCAATGTGTTTGTGTTTGTATTTTATTATCAAGCAATTTTAACTACTCATTTTTTGGCCCGCGTTTTGATTTCTGTGTTCTCCATTTCTCAATTTCTGCATGATTTCCACTAAGGAGAACTTCCGGCACACTCCACTCGTTAAACTTTTCCGGCTTAGAGTATTGAGGATATTCAAGATATCCTTCTTCACTGTGAGACTCTTCGATTGCACTTTGGTCATTCCCAAGTGCGCCAGGCAATAGCCTAGTGACACTATCCACAATTACCATAGCTGGTATTTCTCCTCCGGTCAGAACAAAGTCGCCGATTGAAATTTCTTCGTCAACAAGATTTTCAGCCACGCGCTCATCAACTCCTTCATATCGGCCACAAAGTAAAACAAGCCGGTCGTACTCAGCTAGTCTCTGCGCATCTTTTTGCGTAAAGCGTTTTCCCTTTGCGGAAAACAATATAGTTCTTACGGATTGGTCGACAGTAATCGTATCTTTAATTTTTTGTAAACCATCAAAAAACGGCTGAACTTGCATCACCATTCCTGCGCCCCCGCCATAAGGAGTATCGTCAACATTATGATGCTTATTGTTTGAGTATTCTCTTAAATTGTGAATTTTAATTTCTATCAATTCATTTTCTTGCGCACGCTTAATGATCGATTCACTGAAATAGCTGTCGAAAATAGCTGGGAAAATGGTAATGATGTCGAATTTCATAAATTAGCTTTTAGCTGCATTAGCTTCACCAGCTTTTAGCATTGGGATTATTTCTATCTGATTTTAGCATGGATTATATAATAAAAAAAGCTCAAAAAAAGAGGTGACAATCCGCAGATCATCACCTCACTTAATTTTCATCTTCTGCTGAGACTACTTGCAGATATAAATTTATGTTTTCTGCTTGTCTTCTTCTTATCTCAGCTTTAATAGCTCGCCACTCTTTTCTTGTAAATGGCAAAGGGATCTGAAAATATTTTCTTATGAAAAGCATAGCCTCAAAGGAGCCGCCCTCCATGCGCTTAATGAAAGAAAAAATATCTCCACCGCAACCACATCCAAAACAAAGAAAGTTGTCAGCAATGAAAGAGAAGCGCATGGATGGAGTGTTTTCATTGTGAAAGGGACACAGCACATAAGCACCACCAAACACTTTTCTAATTTCGTCTTTGCGAAAAAATTTAGAAAGCACCATGAGCCAGTTCAATTTATTGTGAATGGTATTAAAATATTCATCAAATCTCGATTGAACTTCAAATCCAAACCACTGCATGATAGCACCTCCTTTAAATTTTGTTTTTCCAAAGAACTTCCGCCATGGCCACAAGGTGGCACCCTCACACTTGAAATCGGCCCATTCCGGGGCTTCGGGAATTCATGGCGGACTCCACCCCAGAACAGTACAAATGGGCGAACACCTATTGTACAGATACTTCTACAAAGCAACTGAGCAATATTAGACCCCATTCGATTGCTATCAAGCTAACAAATATCAATTACAATGTCAACAGAAAACTTGTATTTTTGTTTCTAAGGATATATCATAAAAAACTATGTTAAAAGTAAATAGTCTACAGCAATTTGAAGATTTTCTCAAAACCCGTGTCCCGACCAGGGATGCTTTGTTCATGGGAGATATTGGGCTCAAAAGAGCCAAATATTTCATGAAACTGCTTGGCAACCCGCAAAACAAGCTAAAGGTTATTCATATTGCAGGGACATCCGGCAAAGGTTCAACCGCCTACCTGACTAGCCATGTTTTGCAAAGCCAGGGATTCAAGGTTGGACTTTCAATTTCTCCGCATATTTTTGACATTAGAGAAAGAATGCAAGTTTTTTGCTCCACTACCGCGTCGCAAACCGCCACTACAAATGGCGGACATGCGAATGCGCTACTGAGTGAAAAATTGATTTTAAAATATTTCAATCAGATTCTTCCCGCAATACGAAAAATGGAAAGTTGCAAATATGGCGCACCGACATTTTTTGAAATAAATGTAGGATTGGCATTTTTCATGTTCGCCAAAGAAAAGATTGACTACGCGGTCATGGAAACTGGTCTAGGTGGAACCTTGGACGCAACCAACACGGTCAGCTCGAAAAACAAGATCTGCATCATCACAAAAATTGGACTAGATCACACTGAAATTCTCGGAAAAACAATTGCAAAAATTGCTGAGCAGAAAGCAGGAATAATAGGAAAGCAAAATACAACAATCAATATCCAACAGTCAGCTAGAGCACAAAAAATTATCAAAGAAAGATGCATTGATAAAAAATCCCAGCTTTTCACAATCAAACAAGAAAAGAATTATTACACAACCTCCTCAACGCCGATTAAGACAGTATTTGATTTCAATTTCAAATCTCCCAATTGTCATCCTGAACTTGTTTCAGGATCTATAAAAATGCGCAATCAGAGAGGTATTCTGAAACAAGTTCAGAATGAAAAATCTCTAATTTTGAAAAAGGTCAGATTGGGACTCATTGGAAAACATCAAGCTGAAAATTGCTCACTTGCTCTGGCTTGTCTAGCAATCGCATCAGAACGTGACGATTTCAACATCAATGAAAAGGCTTTGAGATTTTCTCTTGAAAGCATTTCAATTCCTGGTCGCATGGAAATTAGAAAGATTGAAAAACAAAACGTAATAATAGATGGCGCACACAATCCACAAAAAATGGAGGCTTTTACCACTAACTTGGCTGCAATTTATCCTAATCAAAAATTCACTTTCCTTGTCGCTTTCAAAAAAAGCAAGGATTTCAAGAATATACTGAAGAAAATAATTCCCCTGGCTGATAAAATCTTGCTGACTAATTTTTCAACTTCAGGAATGGACAATCATTGGAGCTCTGTTGACAACAAAGAAATCGCAACTTTTTTAGAATCTCAAAATTTTCGCAACTTTTCAGTGATTCCCAACAATTATTCGCAGATCATCAAAAGTATCAAAGAATCAAAAAAGCCGGTTGCAATAACCGGCTCATTGTATTTCATTGGATCTGTCTTTCATTATTTAAAGAAATAATTCATCTGTTTTCTATTTTTCTTTCCCTCTTAAACCACAACTTCCCCATATGCCAGTAATAAAACGCAAAGCGATCGATACCAAAAATACGAACACCGCGAACCAGATAAAATAGTTCAGAGCATCTTCAATCGTCAATCTGCCATTCCTAATTGCAAAATACGAAACAATTCCGAAGACAACCAAGCTTGAAATAAAATTCCTAATTTCTTTTGACAACATATTAAAAATTTATTTAAAATCAAATAAGGCAAAACTTTTTAAGCCAGATATGAGTTGTTCAACGATGTCAATTTTTATCTCATCGTTAAATTCATTATACTCTGATTTTGCATCTAAGAAAATTTGATTTTTTGTTTTGAAAAATGAAAGAGGGGTCAGGGGTGAATTTCATTTTTTTGAAACTCCTTATTGAACAAATTGTTTGGCAGCATCTTGAATAAACTGAACTTGCGTATCAACTATCTCAGCTGGCAATTTCTCAATGTCATATAATTTTCCCAGATGTGAAACTTCATTTGTCGCCAATTCAACATAAAAAATTAAGGCTAGCTCCCTACCTCTAGCTACTTGATGAAAAACTGATTTAACAAAAGTTGGTTCACCTTTAATCAAAATTCCTTGCAACTCCTTATTTAATATTCTATCAAACGCACTTTTAAAAGTTCCATCTTCATCATTTGCCCTAACTACAGTGCCCGCCGTATGTAACATTCCTCCCCAAATCGGATCTTCTTGTTCACGCTCCTGAAGTAAAACCTGAATATTGCCATTGTCGTTGTAAAAAGGAACTATTTCAACAATACAGCTAACATATAGTCGAGCTACTTCTAAAAAAATTGGAAATGGCAAAAGCCCAGGCTCAATTTTTTTCAATATCTCGGTGACTGTTTTAATTTCATCTTCCGTAATTTTATTGTTATGCATAATTTTTGAAAATAAATTATTTTTTTCTGCTTCCCAAAAAGCAGAAAAACTTCTTATCTCCCTCCATTATTAAATAAAAAAAGAGGGTCGGGGTGAATTTTTTTGAAAAAAGACTCCTTATTGATTTATCTTGTTAAAATATGACAAATCGTCTGTATTTCTTAATTTTTCTATATTTACACCTGAAATTTCCTCGTTTGATTGCAATACAGCTTTCTTCTTTTGGACATCTTCGTCATGGTAAGTGTAAATTCCCAAACTTGGCCATTCCATTTTTCTTTTCCATATACCATCTTCTTTGCGAAAATGTATAGGCTCTCTATCAACCATGTGATACAAAGATTTTATCATTTCTCGTTTATAAACACCGTAATTATAATTATACTTTTTTATAAAAAACTTAGCATATACATAAGCTAGAACATCTTCCAGTAAAACGAGATGTCCAGTCATAAAAACTTTCACATCATTAAATTTTCTTGCGATAGATTTGAATTTGAGCGGAAAGAGCTTATTTTCTCTTTGCCATTTCATATCTAATATAAAAAAGTCAGTCGCAAAACCAATCTTAAACAAATTCATTGTATTGTTTATATCAGGTTCAACTATTCCGCGATCATCCCACGCACAAGTTGCAATCACCTTATTCATCTCTTTCATTTCTGAAATTATTTTCTTAATATAATCAGCATTCAACAACCAAGTGTCGGATGCGGTCACCATTAAATAATCTATGTCTAAATTCCTTCCTGCTTCAGCAATTCCTTGATTTATCAAATCGCAAGCACCTTCAAAATGTCCTTTATTTTTTATCTTTATCAATTTGTCTTCAAGATATTTTTCATATCCAAATGAATTTTCTCCGTTGTAAGCATGAATGAGGAAAATATCACCTAGCTCTTTGGCTAAATAATTTTTTGAAATTTCTTGCAAGATTCTAGCATCATCAAGTCGATCGTATGTATATATTAGATGTCCAATCATATTTTTTGAAAATAAATTATTTTTTTATGCTTCCCAAAAAGCAGAAAAACACATTATCCCCCTCTTTAAATTAATAAAAAATGACCAGCGGAAATGCCCTTGTGGTGCAAATTTTCTGTCCCTGCGTAATTCACAAATCGCTAAATTACAACCAAGATAAAAAATTTATTTCGTTGAACGTTAAGAATATCTGAAGTTCATTGTAGCGTAGCGGAGATGAATTTGGATCGAGAAAATTTCATTTTCCTTAATGTAAAAATATAATTGTAAGAAATTTTTGAGCCAGATATTCTTTGTTATACGCTGTTATTACAAATCAATTACCTTATTAAGATTTTCAATTGACTGTAAAAATTTGCGGAACATTTCTCCTGACAATTCCAAGGAGGCGGTATTTCTATTTGGATGAAAACTAACTACATCAGCATTGTAAACTTCACTATCAACATAAACCTCTACTTCGTTTTTCTTGTCGTTTAGCAAACCGAACGGTGAAACGGCACCAGGTTCAAGACCCAATTTTTCCATTAAATTTTCCGGACTCGCAAATGTTATTTTATTTTCACTAACAATCTCAGCAAATTTCCTTAAATCAGATCGTTTCGCGGCAGGTAAAACGACAAGAAAATACCGCCTCCCCTTTTTATCGCGGAGTAGCAAATTTTTACAGGCAAGTCCAGGAACATTTCCGCAATATTTTTCTGCTTCTTCACAAGTATAAACAGCTGGGTGCTCGTGGAGTACGTATTTAATATCTTTTGATTTTAGAAAATCTTCTACAATTGTCATAATTGATTTGTAATAATTGCGTATAACGTATCCAAATATCTGAAGTTTGCTGGAGTGTAACGGAAGCAAATTTGGGAGAGGAAATTTTTCTTACCTTTAAAATATAAAAGTGAAAAATTTCTGAACCAGATATTTGGTGTTGTCTGATGTTTGAGCTGGGCTTTCCTTAATTTACCACATCGTATTGTAAATGGATATACGAATTTGCGAGTGTCTCGCACTTTTTTAGCACCAATGGCTTAATCAGTTCGAGATCAGCGATTGTCGACAAAGATTTTCCGTCAATTAGTGTCGCGGTGTCTTTGCCTCCAATCAGGCAAGGTGCAACCACAATCGAAATCTGATCAATAAGACCTTCTCTTAACAAAACCGCATTTAAAGTTCCGCCTGATTGGATTGTGATTGCATCAATATTATGAGCGTCCTTAAATTTTTGGAATAAATCTTGAAAATCAATTTGTTTCTCATAATACATTATTTCAAGATTTTCAGCGTTAACCTTCTGAAAGGCAGGGTGCGACTTATTAGTTGTAATGAGAAAAAACTTCTTACTTTTCTTGATAAAATAATCAACGCCAACATCACTCAAATGTGGTTTATTATCGACTACTACAAAATTCACAGGAATCTTGGAGACTTCTTTTTTCTCATTTACTCCTATTTTTGCCTGCACCTTGCCGGTGTTAAATGAGCAAGAATCAGTCTGTTGCTCTAGCTCATAATATTGATGCAATCCTTCCGCGACACCTTCAATATTTGGAAAATCTTTGTCGACATCGCGTTCATCAACGCCACCAGTGGAAATTTTACCATCCAGAGACATGAGCATAAACAATGTTGTTCTTGGTCTATTCATAAAATTATTTTAATGGCACAAAAGCCCAGCTCAAATTTCAGACAACGTATCCGAGTATGAGAAGTTTTTGTCCACTTCCTTATTATATATCAATAAATAAAAAGGGCAAAAATTTGGGTTGAGAAAAATTTGCTTTCCTTGATGATATAAATTGTGCAAATTTTTTGAACCTCATATTTGGTGTTGGTATATTAAAACTACAAGAGTTAAGATAAGAGAAAGTCAAGCAAAAGG
>CAZSTB010000004.1:0-70671 GCA_964609855.1 uncultured Bdellovibrionales bacterium | reverse complement strand
TTGTCATCCTGAACTTGTTTCAGGATCTAGTAGTGTAATTAAATGTCGTTTGTACTTTTATTTTTGACGTATAACAAAATTAACTTTTCTTTTAATAGAAAAGTTACAAAAGAAATCGCAACCTGATGAAGGTACTGTGGCAAAAACTGCGTTCTTCACTAAAATTTACACTGCGCGCCTACGCCTGCTGGCGGGCGCTACGTTTCAAAATTTCTTAACGCGCATCACTTGTTTTTCGCCTACGTACTTCATATGGTTGCATATGGAATACGTGATGCGGAATGCAAAGTCAAAAATGCAATTCAGAATTTAATACCATGTCATCCTGAGCGAAATTGAGACCGATAGGTCGAAATGAAGTCGAAGGATCTGTGTTAAGTTTTGATAGTATTTTTGAAAATTTGGGTAAAAAAACATGCCCCGCAGGAATTATCCTGAAGGGCAGTAGTGCTGGACTTGCTTGTGACATCACCCACGCTTCTTTCCTGAAGCGCAGAGCAATCCAAGACAGACAATCACCACGAATGCTATAATGATTGTCTTGTGAAGATCGAGCCCGAAAGCCATCTTTATTGATGACGGCATTTCGATTGCGTGTGGCACCTCGTGAATCATCTCGATGGCGCCGGTTATTTGCGGGAAAGTGCTGAGGTAAAAAAACGTAAGCGTGGCAAAAAGTTTTTTCATTGCGCATCCTCCTTGGTCGATGTTATTGCAATTGATAGAAATATAACATTATGTTTTGATAAAGTCAAAAATGCAATTCAGAGTTCAATATATGTCATTCTGACCGTAGTGGAGCCTGCCTGCCGGTAGGCAGGGAATCTGGGTTTGAACTCAGATCTCTCGACAAGCTCGAGATGACAAATTGAATTCTGATAGTAATTTTGAAAATTTGGTAAAAAAAGCCAATTCACGAATGAAATGGCTGAAAAGCAATTGCGGATAATACTCGCAAAGCATTGGGTTATTATGCGAAATGAACTGGCAATTTATCTTGTTAGAATAAAAATATAATCGCAAGCCTTTTTGTCTCCTAACCAGTGAGATTTGCCATAGATGATGACTTCTCTCTCGTTGAGGGATGAGAGTCTGCTGATTGATATTTTTTCATGATTCAAGAAAATATCCGTAGTGCTGGTTACCTTACCAAAAGACCAACCTGTTCCTGCTGCATATTTAACTGTTGTCTTTATTGAATTGCAGTGATCATCTTTACGATCCGAGAATACATAAAGCTCTTGGCTGTGAGTTGTGTAGCCAAATGAACCAACGAAAAGCATCTCATTCTTTGTTTTAGTTGGGATGTGCGTTGATGGTTCGGCTTTAGCTGAAGGGGAGGCTAACACACACAGAAAGAAGATGGTAAGGATCGAAAGTTTTTTCATCGCAAGCTCCTTTGTAAAAGAAATTATTAGGACAATGAAGTTTCACTGCTAACTATATAGTATACACCCAAATAGCTAATTTGTCAATAGCTCAAGATTCTGATTCTGTTTGTGGCTCAAGGAAGCCATGGATAGAAATTGAAACTTGAAAGGATTTTTTCTTTTAAAATGAAAAGAAAAAGCCGCCCCAGGATGATACCTTAGGGCGGAGGATGAGTGCTTGGCGAGCTGATTTAAGTATTGCGTCGCCAAACGCGTACTTTGTTGAAAATATCGCCTTTGTTGCAGAGATGCATCATGGCTGCGGCGATGAATGTGCTTGATATCAATATGACTACCGATGTGATATCCTTGCTTGAAAGCAGTGTGTTTGTAATCGCTCCGAGACAGGAGCCAAAAAGCAAACCGGTGACTGACGAAAGAAGTATGTGGTTCATCTTTCCTCCTTACTTTATTAAAGTAATGTAAGACATCATGGCGGCAGGAATATTTTTAGTAAGTATGCACATAAATTACTTACTTGGCAAGTGTTATTTGAGACTCTTATTTCATTCATAGCTCACAAGCTGTGAATGAAAATGGAAACTTGAAAGGAAAAACACAAGTTATTCCAGACTTGATCCGCCTGCATGTAGGCAGGGAATCCAGGAGTTATATTGCTAAATTATTTTTTTTGATATAAATTTAGTTTGTACTTTTATTATTTAAGTATGATTGGATTAACTTTCTTTCCCCCGAAAGAAAGTTACAAAGAAAGCTTCGCACAAGCTCGTTCGCAGACAAATTCCGCACTCGCTCGCTAAAATTACTATTCCGCTTCGCTCCAAAAGTAATTTTTTAACGCTCGGCTCGCTTGAAGTTTGTATCTGCTCACTACGCGATTGTGCGGGAGAAATGCAGGAATGCAAAGCGATAATTCAAAAATGCGATTCAGAATTTAATATATGTCATTCCGGACTTGATTCGGAATACAGGATTTAATTCTGATAGTATCTTTGAAAAATTTGGGTGAGAAAAAAGCCACCCTCCGAAGAAGATGGCTGTGAGCTCTTGCAGGTGTTACTTGCGAAAGGCGGTTCCCGGAGTTGCTCAAGGGTGGCGGGTGTTAATTCTTTGTATGGGAGAGAAAGGCTTTTTTTTGTCTGTTGATTGCCAGCTTTTCCTTGCCGACAAGAATAGCAACTATGATGCCGGGAATGGAAAACGCGAGAGCTATCAACCCGTCCTGGACTCGACCCTGTAAGATTGCGAAAATTCCAGCGGGAACCATGAGGACTGCAGTGAATATGGCATACACCTTAAGGCACATCTTAATGCTTTTCATATGCTCCTCCTTTTGAAAGAAATTGTTGCTGGTTTATTTAAAATCAATACAGCCATATAGTATACACCCAAATTGATAATTTGTCAACCGTTCGAGATTCTTATTCTGTTTAGGGCTTAATATGGCTATAAATAGAAAGAAAATCTTGAAAGAAAAAATACTATGTCATTCCGAGTGAAGTGAATCTGACTCGAGGAAGATGAACGAAATCGAGGAATCTGAGCCCACTAAAAAACTCAGATCTTTCGACTTCATTTCGACCTATCGGTCTCAATTACACTCAAGATGACAAAATATATTTGTGAAATTATAAATAGTAATTAATTTGATTGGCTAAAAAGCTAAGAAGCTAATGCCTAAAAAGCTAAATATATGAACATTGGTAAGATAATCCAAATCATCGGTCCCGTAGTTGACGTGCAATTCGAAGACAAATTGCCGGAGGTTTATAACGCACTCACAATAAATTTAGGAGAACGAGCCGCCTCTACTTCTGCTGAAGCTACGGCGAGCCAAGGACAAATTGTGCTTGAAACTCATCAACATTTGGGATCCGGAAAGGTGAGAGCAGTGGCTATGGGTGCAACTGATGGACTTCGTCGCGGAATGGAAGTTGTGGACACTGGTGCGCCAATTCAAGTTCCGGTTGGACAGGAAACTTTGGGACGCATGTTCAATCTTTTGGGAGAACCGATTGATGGAAAACCTCCTGTGGATGCCAAGCAATTTTTGCCGATTCACCGTGATGCTCCGAAATTTGCTGAGCAATCAACTGAAGCTGAAATTTTCGAAACCGGAATCAAAGTTATCGATCTTATCTGTCCTTTCGTGAAGGGTGGAAAGGTTGGACTTTTCGGTGGCGCTGGAGTGGGAAAGACTGTGGTTATTCAGGAACTTATTCGCAACATTGCGCAAGAGCATGGAGGATTTTCTGTTTTTGCCGGAGTGGGAGAACGAACTCGCGAAGGAAACGACCTTTATCACGAAATGAAGGAATCTGGAGTGCTTGATAAAACTACTTTGGTGTTCGGACAAATGAATGAACCGCCAGGAGCTCGTCAGCGCGTGGCCCTCTCAGGACTAACCATGGCTGAATATTTTCGCGATCAGGAAAACAAGGATGTGCTTTTGTTTGTGGATAATATTTTCCGCTTCACCCAAGCTGGATCAGAAGTGTCCGCACTTTTGGGACGTATTCCGTCTGCTGTGGGATATCAGCCGACATTGGCGGAAGAAATGGGTAAGCTTCAAGAGCGAATCACTTCAACTAAAAATGGATCAATCACATCCGTGCAGGCTGTGTATGTGCCGGCTGACGATTTGACCGATCCAGCGCCTGCCACGACTTTCGGACATTTGGATTCAACTGTGGTGCTTAACCGTGGACTTTCAGAATTGGGAATCTATCCTGCTGTTGATCCATTGGATTCAAGTTCAACTATTCTTGATCCGAACATCGTTGGTCAGGAACACTACGATGTTGCTCGCGGAGTGCAGAGAGTGCTCCAGCGCTATAAGGACTTGCAGGACATTATTGCAATTTTGGGAATGGAAGAGCTTTCAGATGAGGACAAGGTTTTGGTGACTCGCGCTCGAAAGATTCAGAAATATCTTTCTCAGCCGTTCTTCGTGGCTGAGCAGTTCACTGGCGCTCCTGGGAAATATGTGAAACTTTCTGACACGATCCGCGGATTCAAAATGCTTTTGGATGGTGAAATGGATGAATATTCTGAGCAGGACTTTTATATGAAAGGAAGCATTGATGAAATCAAAAAATAATTTTTGATTTCATAATTTCCAATGATCAATGATCAATTTACAATAAATTCGCAATGAATAAATTTTCAAACATTGAAAATTGAAAATTCAATGAAAATTGTGAATTGAAAAATGAAAATTAATCGTATGTCTACTAAAATTAAATTCAAAATCGTGACTCCCGAACGAACTTTGTTCGAGTCTGAAGTTGATCAGGCCACACTTCCTGTTTCGGATGGACAAGTGACAATCATGCCGGGACATCGCAGCTATATTGCGGCCTTGAAAGCTGGAGAAATCATGCTGAAATCCGAAGGAGTTGAAACCCTGCTTGTTGTTTCAACTGGATTTATTGAATTCAACGACAATAAATTAGTGGTTTTGGCTGATACTGCTGAGGCGGCTAGTGAAATTGATATCACTCGCGCAGAGGAGGCGAGAAAGAGGGCGGAAGAAATCAAGAATGAAAAAGTTTCCATGAATGAGATGGAATATGCTAAAGTTGCGGCTGCTATTGAAAAGGAAATGGCGCGCGTACGAGTTGCCAAAAAGCATCATTCAAGAGGTGGCATGAAGCTGGATTGATTGAATTTTTCGTAAAAATAGTATCAATTAAAAACATATGCATCATAAGCATATGTTTTTAATTTTTTAATTGTTATTTTTTTGGAGATATTTCTATGAAATTACTTGATTTCTTTACTATTTAATGCTAGAATCATCTTTAGCTTGAAGTTCTTTAATAGAAATAATGTTCTTGTTTCGCGCACAAACGTGGCGTTTGATTTAGGTTGTGAATTGAATACTTATTAAAAAATACTTATCAAGGAGGCTTTTGATTAGAATTTGGTATGTTTTGCGGCATTTTGGCTTTTAACTTATTCCAACATTTACTAGGAGGGAACATGATTGTAGCATTGATTTGCTGGTTTGGTATTATCTATCTGGCTATCGCATTTGAACATCCCATCGGGATCAACAAATCAGCATCTTCGCTAATTGGAGCTGGCTTACTGTGGTCTATCTACGCCTTGTCTACCGGCGATCACTCGCTGGTTGGGCATCAGCTGAATGAATCGCTAGCCTCTACTGCCCAGATAATCTTCTTCTTGATAGGGGCCATGACAATTGTCGAGGTGGTTGATGCTCACAACGGCTTCGAGGTGGTAACGTCTAAAATCAGGACGACTAAGCTTTCATCGCTGATGTGGCTGATCGGATTTGTTACCTTTTTCCTCAGCGCTGTGTTGGATAATCTGACTACCACTATCGTGATGATCTCACTGATGAAAAAGTTGCTTGAAAACGAGGAGGACCGTCTGTTCTTCGCAGGGATGATCGTTGTCGCTGCCAATGCTGGTGGGGCATGGTCTCCGATCGGAGATGTCACCACCACCATGCTTTGGATTGGTGGGCAAATTACGGCGATGAATATTATCAAGGGTGTTTTGCTACCCTCACTGGTTAACCTTGCTGTACCGCTCACCATAGTAAGCTTCATGCTTAAGGGGCGTGAGGTTATTGCTCCTAAAATAGTTGAGGCAATCAATTTGCCAGAAACTACACCTTTTGAGCGCAACTTTATGTTTTTTATGGGGATTGGGATTTTGGTGTGTGTCCCTATCTTTAAAACCATAACTCATCTGCCGCCTTTTATGGGAATTCTGTTCGGTCTCGGAATTCTTTGGCTGGCAGGGGATTTGGTGCATCGCCAAAAGGAAGCTGATGACAAGCAGCATCTGACACTGGTCCATGCTCTTACCAAGATAGACATGGGATCTATAGTCTTTTTCATTGGCATTCTGATGGCTGTGGCAACCTTAGAGCATACGCATATCCTGGGATCGCTTGCCAAATGGCTCGATCACAGCGTAGGCCGTCAAGATCTTATTGTTACTTTTATCGGAATAGCAAGCGCAGTTGTTGATAACGTGCCGCTGGTTGCTGCGTCCATAGGAATGTATGATCTTGCACAATATCCGACCGATAGCTTCCTTTGGGAATTTATGTCATATTGCGCCGGCACAGGTGGTTCAATTCTGATCATAGGTTCAGCTGCAGGTGTTGCGGCGATGGGCTTGGAAAAAATAACTTTCTTCTGGTATGCTAGAAGGATAGGGGTTTTGGCTTTCGTGGGATATCTCGCTGGAGCAGGAACATTTATCTTGCAGCACAGGTTTTTCTAGAAGCGGGACCCGTCATCGAATTCGATGACGGGTCCTTATTAAAATTCATTAATGAAATATTGACAGCTTTTTTTTATAGGAGTAAAATTTTAGAGTTGATTAAATAAATCTTAGTTGTTTTGTAGATAAATATTTTAAAAAAGGATGCTCTGACTTTTCTCGGTCCTTTTTCTATAGCCCAAAAAAGAAAAGTGTATGCTCTGGCATAGGCTTTTTTGTTTGCTTAATTTTTGCTACAAAAATACCCCCCATTTTTTGCGGAGTTTTTTTGTTTTCAAATTTTGAAGTGCTGAATGAATAAATTATTTAAATAAACAAATATGGAAAAGAGCTCTGATTTTAAAGAAAAAATAAAAGCTAATTGGAAAGCCGGTCTAACGGTCGCTTTTGTTTCAATTCCTCTTTCAATTTCCTTGGCAGTTGCAGCTGGAGCCACGCCACTCATGGGTGTAGTCACGGCAATTTGGGCGGGATTGCTCGCGTCAATTTTTGGAGGGAGTAATTTCAATATCGTCGGACCAACTGGTGCTCTTTCTGGAATCTTAATTGTTTTTGCAATTAAATATGGCGTTTCAATTCTACCACTCCTAGCTATTTTGACTGGATTGATGACACTGATAGTTTTTCTGCTTCGTTGGGAGCGTTATATCGTTTTTATTCCCTCAAGCGTTGTACATGGGTTCACCTTAGGGGTTGCTTTTATAATAGCCTTGGGACAATTTAATTTCGCTTTTGGCTTAAAGGGATTGCCAGTTCATGAAAAATTGATTGATAACTTGGGTGAGAGTTTTTCGCATCTAAGCTCTTTGCATTGGGCAACTTTGATACTCACTATTTCAGGACTAATCTTCCTATTTGCTTGGAGAAAATTCTATCCGAAAGTTCCAGGAGTGATGGTGCTGGCTCCGATTGGAATTTTACTTGGATATCTTTCTCAAATTGGTTTTATTGATGTTCAATTTCAGACTTTATTTTCAAAGTTCGGCGATATCTCTGGTAATCTTTTTGCAATTCCAAACATTTCTTGGGTGATTAATAAAGAGATACTGATGGGAGCTGTGGCTGTGAGCGTGGTGGGAATTCTGGAAACCTTAATGTCAGCAAAAATAGCTGATGGAATGACAAAAACAAAGCACAATACCAGAAAAGAAGTGTTGGGTACTGGACTTGCAAATATTTTCTCAGGACTTTTTGGTGGTATTCCTGCAACAGCTGCTTTGGCTCGAACTTCACTGAATGTAAAAAGTGGTGCTAATGATAAAATGTCTGCAACAATCAGCAGCGTTTGCATCTTGATTATTTCAGCAATTTTCCTATTTATTTTTAAATACCTCCCGCTTCCAGTTGTAGCCTCAATTTTGATTTTTACGGCAACGCAAATGGTGGAGCGTGAACATTTTGTAAAAATATATCGCAACGATAAATCTGCTTTTTTGCTTGCGATTATCGTGGCAATTATTACAGTCGCAGAGGACCCGATTTTTGGAATATTGATCGGATCGGTGGTTGCACTTTTAATGTTCGCCAACAAGATGTCGCGTGCTAAAACCGAAATCAATATTAATCGCGATGGAAAATTACTAGCAAGGTTAAATGCAAAGGAATTTGCAAAAAGGTCTGATCATGGAGATTCTTTGGTTTATCGATTTGCGGGACAGCTTACGTATGTCAATGTTCAATCTCACATGGAAAATATTAATTTAATAAGTGATGATACGAAAACGGTGGTATTGAGTTTCCGCAACTTATTCTTCTTTGACATGGACGGGTTGGAAATCATTAAGGAAATGATTGAAACTTTGAAAATCAGAGGGAAGAATGTTGTGATTTCTTCAGCTAATGATTCATTGACAAGAGCATTGAATAAAGAGCGATGGTTCAGAAATATGAAGGAAAAAGGCGAGGTTTTTTCCAGCACCAGAGACGCATTAGGGCTGACATCGTAAGTCTTTTAATTACGAATTTAAAAAATAATCAATATTTATGAAAAAGAAATCCATTCGCTACGGCATGACGATGTTTATTATAGCTGTAGTTGGTTTTTTCTCCTCTTTTGGCAGCACTATCTATAAGTCTCTGCAGCACGGCAGTGAGGCGGCTATTATGACTAATTTTTTTGTTATAGCCACACTTTTTCTTTTAAGTTTCTTGGTTTTTTATCTTTCACATTTAGTGAGGCTGCCATCTTTTGTTATGGCAATATTTTTAGGATTGGCTGCAAAGCCGCTGCTTGTACCAATTGCCACGAGTAGTGAAATTTTGGGAATAGTAGTTGGGCTAGGTGCAACACTGATCTTGTTTTCCGGCGGTTTGGAAATACCTTTTGCAAATTTTAAAAAATTGATTTGGAAAATATTTTCTGTTTCTTTTATCGGTTTGTTTATTACAGCTTTTCTTTTTTCATGGATGATCTGGGGATTGGGACTGATGTTTGATTTGAATATTTCCATGATGGTATCAGTTCTGCTCGGTGCGGTTCTTGCCTCAACTGACCCTGCAGCTATAATTCCAGTTCTTAAGAACTTACGTTTCCGTAACCGTGCAGTTAAGGATATTATAATTTCAGAAAGCGCCGTTACTGATGTTGTGGGCACATTGCTGACAATTGTTTTCCTTTCCATCGCTCTTGCTGGAACTCAGTTTGCCAATATTAGTCAATGGTATGGCGCCATTTTTAATTATGAAAGTGGCATCATATTAGCTAAACAATTGTTTTTTGGATCAATGCTGGGTATCGCTGGATATCTCTTCTTGGAACTGCTGCTAAGATTCAAGCACTTTCAAGGGCAAGAGTTCGAAGCAGATTCTGCATTCTTCATTTCAGTTCCAATTATCATTTTTACCATCGCATTATTCGCAGGAGGAAGTGGATATCTTGCTGCTTTTGTTGCTGGTTTGATTTTCCATATTTCGGAACATTTAACAGAAACGGAGAGATTTTTCAATAATTTGGTTGACGGATTCCTGAAGCCTATAATTTTCATTTTACTTGGATCATTGGTTGACCTTCCGAAATTAATCGAATACGCTCCGATTGGAATTGCGGCCGCCTTAATTTTCATGTTTATCATTAGGCCGATAGCCGTCTTTGTTTCCATGGGTGCATTTACTTATTGGGGAAAGGAGAAACTATCTGTTCGCGACTTACTATTCATCTCTTTTGTGAGAGAAACAGGTGCTATTCCTGCAGTTTTGATGTTAACTATAGTATCAATGGGGTTGCCGGATGTTAACGGTTTGATTGAAATTGGTATGTGGACCATTTTGCTTACTTTGATTGTGGAGCCTTTATTGACACCGATGGTTGCTGAAAAATTGAAAGTTGCTGAAATTATGCATGATAAAAAGAAAGTGGATTTGAGTGAAAAATCTTCCGTGATGCTGGTGACAAGAGGTGAATCATTTATTGGCAGGCTTCCGTTTGTCGCGGATTGGGCGAATCGACACAAAATTGAAAAAGTTGTTGTGATGCTTTGCTTGGAAGATAAATTTACAGAAGATTTAGAGACGCAAATAAAAGCTAAGGCTGAAAAAGTGTTTAATGAACTCGAGCAATCAATGGGAAAAGAGAATACGATTATATTTAAATTCGTAAGTCGTAGGGGAATATTGGATGCAAATATTGAAGAAATTGCACAAACCGACAATCGCATAAGTGTTATTTTTGTTGGTAAGAAGATGCTTGATTACAGGCTTAATGGAATAAAGCAGTTGAGTATACCGTTTTACTTTATGGATTAGTGCTTTTCAGGAGACTGCATGGCTTGTGATATGGAAAGTTATTAGTGAATTTTAGATAATACGAAAAAAGGAAATTATTTACACATTTGTTTGGTTTTTTAAAAAATTGAAAATCATCATGTTTACTTCAAGTATGCATAATTTTTTATGCCAATCAAAAGGAGGCAGTAAAAATGTCACACAGAATGTTAGGCATTAAAAGTGGTAATGTCCTGCTAACTACGAGTTTTGATTATGCTGGAATAAATACCTGCAATGCAGTCGCATTTATTCCGGCGGATTTCAGAATTCTTAGATCCACGAGTCAGTATCTCAGAGATCCTGAAGGTCTCAATCTTAGCGCTTTCGATTTGGTCGCAACTGATCGTTTCGCAAAGCGCTATCTAAGGGGGAGTCCCACGGAAATGGGCACACTGAATCTTGTCTGTAATGATCATGAGGCAAGGTTGGTGATAGTTTTTCATCATGCGGAGCTTATTTTGCCCGCTCGTTTTAATGATAGACGCGAAGAGGAGGAATTTCATAAAGGGCGGATGCTGGCGTTTGCCAGAAGCTCGATGCATAATCATCAGGATGTGAGAATCTTGCCCATTTTCATCCGCATTGCGGATGATGGAGAGATGCTTGAATATGTTTCTTATGAGGGCTTGATTGACGGCAGCGGCAAAGAAGAAATTGTTTGGAGGATAGCATTCTCTTTGCGCAGTGTGCTTTCCTGTAAGTACCTCCTTTCTATCTGCTTAGATTTTCGTTTTCGCAAGGAAAGCTTCGACTTTGTCTATTCTTCTTTGAAAATTCCTTATTATCATTTGCTCGGAAGTCCAGGTTCCTGCAAGGGGATTATAGATGGAAATGACGCTGATCTTATGAATGTAGAAAAAGCTGTGCGCGCTGGTGCTGAGGAAGGTGTAATTATTCAGCATGCAGGCTGTGCGGCGTACAGGAATATTATGAAAAGTATGAATGCTGCAGAGAAGGAGAAATACTATAAAGATCAGCTTTGCAAGGGTAGAGCGATTTTTAAAAAAATGGGTTTAAAGGATGTATTTTTAGCATATGCTAGACTTACGAAGCAAAACTTCATCGAATTTGTCAAGGTAGGTTAGTTTGAAATTTTACCAAAAAGGGTAGTCAATCTTGATTACCCTTTTCTCTTATTTATGTTATAATTTAAGCGGCTATACTTAAACAAATATAAAATAAATATGGAAAAAAAGTCTTCAATAAAAAAAGCATTTATTAACAGGAGGATACTGCTTGTTAGCGGTTTCGCTCTGCTAGTGCTGGCAGTCACGTCGATTATTGTCGGAATACTTGGTGTGCATCAGAAGTTTCAAGCACGTTCCCGAGGCTATGATGGAGGAATGATGAGTTCGACTAGGACTGCATATTTATATCCTACATCGCTGGATGGTTCGCAGTTTTATCCTCCGCAAGATGCGCTGAAGAGTGGAGAGTTGGCGATTACGGTTGAAAGCATTGAAAACACGCAGAAGCAGATTGCTGGTATTGTAGAAAAAAATAATGGTGCAGTTCATGAAACCCTTATTGCACATGCTTCTGATCGGATTAAAAATGGTTCTATTGTAATTCAGATTCCAGTAGAAAAATTTGAAACTACTGTAAGCGACTTAAAAAACATTGCCAGTGAAATAATTCAAGAATCTACCAGGCAAATTCCTCCAATGGTGGCTTATCCTATGATGGAACCAGCTATAAGCAATGATGAAGTGCAAGCAGATGAAAGTGGTAGCTCAGAGTCAGCTTCTTTAACTGAAAGAAGTGAAATTTCCGCATCTCCAAAATCAATGATTTATCCACAACCTACTTTCGCTCAAGATAAAGCATATATAAAAGTTATTTTTGTCGAACAAAATAGAAAAGAAAAAGTAATCTCTCAGGGTTATCAAAATATGGTGCCTGGAGGTATTGTGCGATCTGACTATACTGGTCTTGGAATGAGGAATAATCTCTGGATTGTTATCATGATAAAAGTCTTGCTATTGTTTGGATTGCTGGGACTTTTGATTTTTTTAATGAAAAGAATATTTAAAAATTTTCGCTCAATAAGAAATGCTAAAAAGATGAGCGAGCAAAAGCAAGCCGTACGTCAGATGGTGAAACCTCGAGCTAGGATAATTAAGCTTGCGAAGAAAAAATAGCTTTGAAACGGAACCGGCATGTCTATGTGGGTTTCTTGATTTTTCTTGTTGTGGCGAGATAATCCATTTTATGTAGCCTCTTATAATAGTATAAAACAGGGTAACCCCTGTTTTATTGTGCCGCGAGGAAACATCTCCCCTGGGTAACAAAAAACAGGATAAATCCTGTCTCGCTTGTGCCGCGGGGGAGACTCGAACTCCCATGATGTTGCCATCGCTGGATTTTGAGTCCAGTGCGTCTACCAGTTCCACCACCGCGGCATTATTCCAACTACCCTAGTTTATCCATTTGAAAGCATTTTGTCAATGTGATACAATAAACCCACGTGATTGCACGCGGAATTTTCAATTTTCAATTTTTAATTTACAATGAATGTGTGCCTGTCGGCATTTGCATGACGTGCTTTTAAATTTACTTATTTGGTTATTTGGATTTGATTTAAAATTTCAAATTTAAAATTTCAAATTTTACTTTTTGTTATGGCTAAAATAATTTCGCTTATAAATCAGAAAGGAGGAGTTGGTAAAACTACCACCGCTATTAACATCGCCACTTATTTGGCTAATTTTGGAAAAAAAGCTTTATTGGTAGACCTTGATCCACAAGGAAATGCTTCTTCTGGTCTCGGTATTGATATCCGTAGTCTTGAAAAGGGTCTTTATCATACCTTGGTTAGTGGCGAGCATCCTAGGAATGTAATTATTCGTGCAGAAAATTCCGGGCATGACCTTTTGCCGTCTTCGCAGGACTTAGCTGGAGCGGGTGTGGAGATGGTCCATTTTGAAAATCGAGAATTCAAGTTATATGATGTATTAAGACAGATAAGAAGTGACTATGATTATATTATAATCGATTCTCCGCCGAGCTTGGGACTGCTGACTATAAATGGACTCGTTGCCAGTGATGCAGTGCTGATTCCTGTGCAAACTGAATATTATGCGCTCGAAGGCCTTAGTCAACTTCTAGAGACGATTGAGCTTGTGCAGAAGCACTTGCAGCCAAATCTGAAAATTATGGGCGCTGTGCTGACTATGTATGACAGAAGAAATCGGTTGGCAAGGCAGGTAGTAAAGGAAATGCGCGATCATTTTCCTGGCCATGTTTTTGATAGTGTGATTCCGCGCAGCGTCAGACTTGCGGAAGCTCCAAGCTATGGAAAATCTATTTTGAGTTTTGATAGTCTTTCCAAAGGTGCCAGGTCATATAAAAATCTTGTTAAAGAAATGATTGAAAGGGACGACGCCGAAGCTGCGGAAATAAAGAAAAATCTTACAGTATAAATAAAAATTTTAAATTTTAAATTTGAAATTTTAAATCAATTTTTAATTCTAAAATGCTAAATGATTTTGAACATTTGTTCATTTATCATTCATTTTAAATTTAAAATTTAGAATTTAAAATTAATAAGTTTATGTCCCAACAATACGGTCTAGGAAGAGGACTTTCGTCGCTTATTCCAAATAAACAAGTAGACACACAAGCAACATCTGCTCAAGATAGTCAGGTTCAAGACACAGTAGCGGTTGCGCGTCCAATGGTTAAAAATAATGACGAAGTTATCAGGGGTGATAGTTACGTGATTGAAGTTGATGTCAATCAGATTGTCGCAAATCCTATGCAGCCTCGCCATACTTTTGATGATGAGAAACTTGAAAGTCTTGCTCAATCTATCAAAATGCACGGAATTATCCAGCCCTTGATTGTCAGCAGGAAAGGCAATCATTATGAATTGATCGCTGGTGAGCGTCGTTTTCAAGCTTCCAAGAGAGTTGGACTCAAGAAAGTGCCTGTTATTATTCGAGAAGCTGACGAACTGCAAAAATTGGAGCTTGCAATCATTGAAAATATTCAGCGACATGACCTTAATGCAATTGAAGAAGGAAAAGCTTATCAGAAGCTTGCTGATGAATTTCAGATGACACAAGAAGAAGTGGCAACAAAGATGGGGAAAAGCCGCTCATTAGTTGCTAACAAAATGCGTCTGCTTACGCTGCCTATTGAGGTTCAAAAAGGTTTGATAGATGGAAAGATAACCGAAGGACATGCGAAAGCGATTCTATCTCTTTCTAATGCGGAAAAACAACGCGCTATGTATGAAATGATTTTGAGTAATAATCTTACCGTGCGCCAGGTAGAGGAGCGCGCAAAGGAAACTTCCGTGAAATCATATCAGCGAAAGGCTGGAAGTGACCCTCAAATGAAAGCTCTCGAGAACACTTTAGTGGAAGCACTGGGAACTAAGGTGAAAATTTCTAAGGCAGGCGATGGAGGAAAGATCGTAATCGAATTTTATTCCCAGGAGGATCTGGATTCATTGCTAGGTAAGATAGCGCACGGAGAATAGGGATAAATCTTGTGGCTAAAAAACATCTTCGCAAGAAGATGTTTTTTGTTTAAAAACTTAAAGCTGTTATTAAAATTTAAAACAAAAATATTTTTGCCATGTAGATTGGTAATCTTAATGACTAAATGTTAAAATGTTTAAGAAAGATAAGTATTCATTCAAGAATTATGAAAAAAATAGTTTCAATCGGATGCGGTGGAGCAGGAATGTTCAGTGGAATTGTCGCTAGTCAACTCAAGAAAGGAAAATTTTCTGCAATTGCATTGTCGGAAGAAAAAGATATTTATTGCCGCTGCACAACCCCCTATGTGATAACAGGGGAGGCCAAAATAAAAGATGCAATTCAGCCTGATAGTATGGCAGGCGATTATGGCGTTGAAGTTATTCATCAACGAGCGGTCAACATCAATACGCGAAAAAAGCAGGTAACAACAGATTCCGGCAATATTTTCGATTATGATTATTTGGTAATCGCAACTGGCGCATCCCCGGTTAAGCCAGAAATAAAGGGGATTTACGGGAAAAATATCCATACAGTCAGAACAAGTGATGATGCTGGCAGCATTTTGGAAATAACAAAAACTGCCAAGAACGCGGTAGTGATCGGTGCGGGAGTTATCGGGATTGAAATGGCAGGAGCCCTAAGGCAAAAAGGGTTGGAGGTAAGTCTCATAGAATATGCGCCCGCCATAAGTTCCAATATTGCAAGTCAAGAATATGCCAAGAAAATTATTTCCCACCTGGAAGATAATGGTATTAACGTGAGATTTAATTGCGCAGCTATTGAAATAAAAGATATTGCAGGCAGCAGGAAAGAAGTATCCACACGCGAAAAAGGCATGTGGCAGAAAATCGAAACTGATGTGGTGGTTTTAGCGACTGGCGTTATTGCGAATACTGAGATACTGCATGGAACAAAAATAAAATACGATGAGCGCGGAGTCATCGTGGATAAAAACATGCGAACGAACGTGCGCAGCGTTTTTGCCTGTGGAGATTGTTGTGTGCCAAAGTTTGCACCTACAGGCGAATTCAGACCAAGTCAACTTGCTAGTAGTGCGATTCAACAAGCTAAGATTGTCGGATTTCAGATCGCTGGATTTCCAATTTCATATAACGGTTCAACTGGGGCGTTTGCATTTCAAACTTTAGATAAGGAATTTGCATGCGTGGGTTTAACTGAAGATGAAGCAAGAAATAGATTTAGATTAGTCTTTACTGGAAAAGCTGAGGTTACGGATATTTATAAGGATTTGAAAAAACATAAACCGCTTGAAGTGAAACTTATTTTTGCTGGACCAACAATGCGTCTGGTGGGATATGAAGCATTTGGAAGCGGAGTGATTGCTTCAGCAGAGTTGGCAAGTTTTGCAATCGGTCTGAGATTAAATATCCTAAAGATGTTGAAATTCAATTATATCGCGCATCCCAGCATGACACCTTGGCCGTTTATGAATCCGATCATTATGGCCTCTGAAGATGCGCTAGGAAAGGTGATGGAAAAAGTGAGGAAATTCATCCCGTTTATCTGATGAAGTAGAGCGAGAAAGGTCTTAAAAGCCAAAGGAACTCATCCCTTTATAAATAAAAGCCCCTTGTGCTAAGGGGTTTTTGAATATACTTGGCTTATCTTCAAACGAAGTCGAGCGAAACGAAAATGAATTTTTGTTTCGCTGCCTACCCGAGCGTCAGGCGAGACGGGTCCACCTCGGCAAGCCTCGGGCGAGACGGGCCGCGGAAACCCAGAAGGTTCGGGGCTTGCTCAGGGGTTGATACCTTTTATTTTGTATTCATCTTATATCCGATACCACGCACTGTCTCAATTATCTTACCATCAAGATCTCCAAGTTTTTTTCTTAAATTGGCAATATGTACATCTACGACATTAGCGAATGAATCAAACGCAAAATCCCATACGCCAGAAAGAATGGTTTCGCGTGAAAGTGCTTCGTCGCCATGACGCATTAAATATTCCAAGAGGCTGAATTCTCGTAGAGTTAAGCTTACAAGTTTTTTATTGCAGGTGACAATTTTAGCAAGAGGATCGAGTTGAACATGTTTAATCTGTAGCGTGGATGGCAGAGTTATTTTTGGTCTGCGTAAAATGGCTCTAATTCTGGCAACTAGTTCGTCAAAGGAAAAAGGTTTAGTGAGATAGTCATCAGCGCCGGAATTTAAACCAGCTGTAATGTCAGGCAAGGCATCTTTGCCGGTTAACATGAGAATCGGAATCGCAATTTTTCTTTCTCTTGTTTGACTGCAAATCTCCAGGCCGCTTTTATTGGGCAACATGTAATCCAGAATAATAAGATCATACTCGCTATGATGAACCGCAATGCGATTTGCGGCCTCTTCGCCGTCCAGAACGTAATCAGCACTAAAACCCTCAAGAATAAGCCCCTTTTGAATGAGTTTGGCTAATTTTTCCTGGTCTTCAACGATAAGAATCTTCATAGATATTGAGCAACTAATTAACCTACTAGTATAGCACAAATGGCAAAATAAAGCAAGTAATACTGATACTTTGTAACTTAATCATATCTTAATGATTGTTAATGCATAATGTATGACTAAGCTCAACAGCTAAGTGATACGGGCATTAATAAATTAATCTTAATATGAAGTTATGAAAATCAAGACGCAAAAAAAAGCAGCGAATATGCAGTTGAAAATTTCCAATGGCAATAAGACTAAGAATGAACTATTATTCAGTCCCTTGCTTGGCGGAAAGGTAGATGTTCAAGAATTTACCCAGCTTGATGACGGTCAACTAATTGCACTCGTGAGAAAAAACAGCAGTTTTGCTTGCGCAGAATTGCATCTTCGATATCAAAAAAAACTTTTTACTTACATATTTCATCTGGTTGGTAATCGCGACGAAACAGAGGATATCCTGCAAGCTGTATTTTTAAAGACTTTTAAGAACATCGAATATTTTGATACGACCAGAAAATTTTCTTCTTGGATATATCGAATAGCACATAATGAGTCGGTAAATTTTCTCAAGCGCAAAAGTAAGCGCTATACCGTTTCATGGGACGAGGTGGTGACGAGCAAGGATAAGTTGGAGACTGCCGCTAACGATGAGTCTTATGAGGATAAATGGATGCAGGAAGAAATTTCCAGGGAAATAAAGCAGGCGATGGAAAAACTCCCTGAAAAATACCAACGCGCGCTGCATTTGAGGTATTTTAAGGAGCATTCTTATGAGGATATTAGTAAAATTTTGGGAAAACCTGTTAACACGGTCGGGACATTGATTAATCGCGCTAAAAGAAAATTACTTGAAGTTGTGCAGCAGCAAGAGCAGCCAATTGATTTCAAGCTCCCATAAGCGGTGTTTAGTTTAATTTGTCAGCAACTCCGGGAGGGGTTGCTTTTTAATTAATATTGATGTATAGTATCCAGTTAATTATTCAATGGCATTTAGATTAAAAATGCTCAGTTTTTTATAGCCTTTTAAAATTATGAAAATATTGATAATTGAAGACGAGCTTAAGATTGCAAATTTACTCAAAAAAGGCCTTGAAATGGAAAAGTTTGAAGTAGATTTGGCTTTTGACGGCAAGAGAGGTTTTGAAATGAGTAAAAAGGGGGGTTACGATCTGATAATCCTTGATCTGATGCTACCCAAGATGGATGGCATAGAAATCTGCAAGCAATTACGTAGCTTAAAGATTAAAACTCCGATTATCATGCTTACGGCGCGCGATACAGCTAAGGATCGGATGATTGGAATGAAAGCTGGCGCTAATGATTACATGCTCAAGCCCTTTTCTCTGGAAGAATTGAGTAGGCGAATAGATAATCTGCTGAACCGTAAAAAGACTCGAGCTGCTGGAGCTGCTAAGGGTGAAATTTCTGAGGAAAATAAGCGCATGAGCCAGCTTCATCATAAAATTTTAGATAATGCGCCGATTAGCATGATAACCATAGATAAAGATGGTTTCATGACTTCAGCTAACAAATATTTCCATAGCTTATCTAGTACTAAAGATTTTCGAAAGAAAAATATATTTTCTAGTGAATTTTTTATTCGAGAAAATCTTGTTGAAGACTACAAAAAACTTCTTACAGATGGGAAGGAGATAATAAAAGATAAATGCTTTGAAAAAAACGCGCTAGGGGAAAAATATCTTAAAATAATCGCTGTACCGCTGCGCGATGAAAAGGGAGAAATTGAAGGCGCACTTTCTATGGCCGTGGATAATACGGAACTCATTGTTTCAAAAAACAAGCTTCAGAAATTAAACGATAATTTGGAGAAAAAAGTTGAGCAAAGGACCCTTGAATTAGATCGCACGAATGCTGAATTGAATAAGGTTTTGAATCTCAAATCAACTTTTATGGCGGATGTTTCTCATGAGCTCAGAACCGCAATGGCTATTATCCAGTGCAATTTGGAGCTTTCTGTCAGGCAGTTGGAAATCGATAGTGGAATCAAGAAAGAAAATAATGAAGCCTATCATCAGATATTGGAAGAAATAAGCAGAATATCTATCATGATGACAGATCTTTCCTTGCTGGCTAATTCAGATTCGCTCAAGCAGCATTTAGAATATCGTCAGATTGATTTGAATGAGAAAATTCGTAACGCTTGCAAGGCTTTAAGTATAATCGCTCAAGAAAAAAAAGTTAAAATCTCATTCGCGGGGGAGACTGAGCTTGTAATGATGGCGGATGAACAAAAGCTGGAAAAGCTGATTTTTAATTTAATAAAAAACGCCATAAGATACAATAAGATTGGTGGCTGGATAAATGTTGAAACAGAAGATCTGGGAAGTGAAGTTGCCTTCAGCGTTAAAGATGGGGGAATTGGCATTGAGACTGAACATCTTCCGCATGTGTTTGAACGCTTCTATCGCGCCGACAAATCCAGGTCTCGCAGTGAAGGCGGCAGTGGCTTGGGGCTGTCAATCTGTAGATGGGTTGTGGATAGTCATGGTGGAGAAATTAAGGTAGAGAGTACACCCAGCGAAGGTTCAATGTTTTCCGTGTATCTTCCGAAGAATGCTAAATAAGGGTATTGACAATAACAATGAATGATGATATTATAGCTGGTTCCTATTGAGACAGTTCCTTAATAACTAAATTTCAACTCCGTTTTTGGTTCATACTTTGTTTGAAAAAATACATAACAAGGGAGATAAAAATGCGAGATGAATTCAATCAAAAACCTAAAATCTTAATTGTAACGAAAGAGGAGCATTCATCCAAGCTTATTTTATGGTTCCAGAAGACTTGTCTGGTTTTTGTATCAAAAAATTCCAAGCAAGCGCTACGGATGCTAAAGCAATGGAAAATCGATATCATTTTGGCTGATGATTACCTGGAACGCGATGAGCGTGGTGTGGAATTACTCGAAATAATTGCCGAAAAATATGGAGAACCTTGCCTATGCCTAATGACCAATGATATTGGGGGCTGGCACCGTAGTCTGAACGGCAGATTTCGCTGCATTGAAAAGCAGGATTCCGAGCGCTTAATGACGAGGCCGGTGTTGGATCTTTGGTTATTGAAAAAGCAGAAGAGTACTAGAAACGACATTATTGAAGAAATTGAAAATCAATTGTCGCCCCTCAGTCAAAAACTGCTACTTGAAATTGCTAGAAAGCAATTTGATTATCAGACTACATCACTTGAGGAAATTGATTATCGTCTTATGCGAGCAAGAAAGACATCATGCGTTCGCTCCATTGTTTATTATCCGCCCGGGAAGTCGCGTAGAGTCATCAATATTTGTATCTCAAATATGGTTGGTTGCTTTGGAGAGTGCAGAATGTGTAGAACCGGAAAAAATAGGAAAGCGATCAGGCTTACTGATTCAGAGATGGGCGCACAATTTTTAGCTGGTCTCAAATCATCTTTGGCGCTTGAAAGTCTTTCTTATATGGATCAGGAAATAAAGGTTCTGCAAACAGTGGGAGGAGATTTTATTTTTAATCCGGAAAATAGCTGCAAGTTCGTGGAACGGATTGACGGAGTTGCTCAAACTGCTTTTCTGAATATTAAGCACGTAATTCCCACGATAGGAAATAATGCAGTTTTGAAAAAGTTTTTGCCGCGTCTCGAAGGAAGGCCGGTGAAAATAAATCTGTCAGTCCATTCATTTGATCAGGTAATACGCCCATGGCTATTACCTATGACGAAAAGCCAATGTTTATTTGAAACGAGGGAGATACTGTCTCCAAACCCTTGGACATTAAACTGGATGTTGAAAAAAGATTTAAATGATGGTAAGAAAGATATAAAAGCGATTGTTGAATTTTGCAAGGATTGGCACATGATTGATCAGAAAATTATGTTGGCAACGCGTGGTTGCTTGCCGGATTTTCCTCGAGACTGTAATGAGAGCGAAGCACTTCGCTTCGTTGACCGATTGAACCAGGCGGGTTTGAATGCTCGTTACAGAGTAAATGTGGGAGGCAATGATATCGGAAGCGGAATAAGCTGCGGTACTACGGTATCGTATGGCAAAGAATGGCGCAACTAAGCATGGGGGAACTGCAATGAGAAAAATAATGGAGGGTTGTAAAATGTTCTGTTTCTTGAAATAGATGACCACTTGGCTAAGCCGGTGGTCTTTTTTTGTGCAATTAAAAAAAAATGTGCTAGAATATACCAATAGCAAAATTTATGGCAACATTTTGCGAAAATTAATTAATTTAAAGAAGAAAAAATGAGTGATATCAAATTCTTGGAAATGACAGTGGAAGAAATTAAAACTGACAATAATCGGACATCAATAAAGGCGAATGGCGGTTTTTATTCTTTCTTTCAAATGAAAAAAGACGGTCAAGAGAGCAGAGCGCAAGCTGATTTTAAAAAACTTGGAGTTGAGGAGGGTAAAACTTATTCTTTCGGAATTACGGAAAACGTTAAGGAGGGGCAAGATGGAAAAACTATGGTATTCAAAAACATCTGTCTTATTAGTGAGCTTAGACAAAAGCCACTTAATCAGTAGACCACACTTTGCGGAGTTTAAAAGCAGTACCTCGGTGCTGCTTTTTTTTATGTGCCGTGTATGTTATCATTTCAACAAGATTTCTTAAGAAAAATTAGATGAAAACTACTTTAGATTTGGTAATCATATTTGGCGCAAAATATCTGGTTTTTATCAGTATTGCATTTGCAATATGGTATCTTTTTAAACAAAAAAAAGCTGTTCGCAGGCAAATGCTGATTTTTGGCACGATAACCATGCCGCTTACTTTTGTATTGGCGCGTATTTTTTCGCAGTTTTTTTATAATCCCAGACCTTTCGTGGTAGGAGATTTTACTCCGCTTATTTTTCATGTTGCGGACAACGGTTTTCCATCGGATCATACCTTGCTTGCCAGTGCAGTGGCCATGCTTATTTATTATTTTAATAAAAAACTTGGCATGATTCTTTTATTGCTGGCATCAATTGTTGGAATCTCGCGCGTCTTTGCTGGGGTGCATCATTATTTGGACATTTTTGGCAGCTTGTTTATCGCTGCAATCGTTGCTTTTGTATATGTGCAATTATTTCAAGATTTCTTTCTTAGCCGTATCAAACGTTTTCTTTCTTAGAATTTTCACAGCTACAAATTGTATTAGAAGTTATGAGTAGATGTGTTAATAATTTAATTTTAACCAAGATGGCAGTTTTGGATAAAATTATGAGAGGAGGTGAGACATATGAACGAACAAAGTGTAAAAACAGCTAGCGGCATCAATACGATTGCAGGTTTCTGGCTAATGTTCTTCGCTTATTTTATGAATTTGGGATTTTCAAGTAACGAATTCATAGTAGGTCTTATTGTAGCCATAGTTGGTCTTGTGGGCTGGTTTTCAACTAAAGCTGCTACGTGGACAAGCTGGGTGGCTGGAATTCTTGGAGTTTGGCTGTTGTTGACTCCACTCTTCGTGACCGGCATGACAACTGGAATTTTATGGAACAGTATTATTCTAGGTATTGTCATAATTGCCGTATCAATTTGGGAGGGAATGTCTTCATCTTCTTCAAGCACCCATGGACGCGGTCACGGAACTCCTTTAGGAACCAGATAATATAAAAACAAAATAAACTAATAAATAAGGTAAATAAGGGGCTATTAGCCCCTTATTTAGGTCACAAACGGATCTGCTTTAAAGTAAATTCCTATTTTTTTTCAATTATCTATTCGATGGGCGACCTCCAGAGTGTGAGGCTTCGCCACCTTTCTTTCCAATTTCAGACATATGCCTTTTGTCCTGACTTACGGTCTGACCACCTTTTCTACCAATTTCAGACATATGTTGTCTGTCTTGACTTACGGCCTGACCGCCTTTTCTAGCAACTTCACGTCTAGTTTTTTCATCTGCGCTAGCCAACCCTCTATTTTGATTTGCCATATGTTTTATTCACCTCCTTTCTACATGCTGTAGTACATGGGATGCAGGATAATATTCGTAGCGAGCAATAAAAGAATTTCTTTTCAAACTAATTTGAATTTTAATAGGAGATTATTGTCGAACGAAGTCGAGCGAAATGAAAATGAATTTTCGTTTCCGAGCGAGTGATGACATCAAATAGGTTTAACCTGCCTGCCGGCAGGCAGGTACCTCGCGGCTTGCCCGCCTTGGCGAGTGCCAAACGAGACAGGTCCACCTCGGCAAGCCTAGGGCGAGACGGGCCGCGGAAACCCAAGGGGTTCGGGGCTTGCCCCGGGGTTAATACCTTTTATTTTAAATTTAAAGCAACAAAAAAAGCAACACCGTAAAAGGCGTTGCTTTTTTCTTGGCTATATTTGTGGAAGCTGAGATTAAATGAAAGTCAAAGCTGTTCCAGTTTTACCAGCGCGTCCAGTTCTTCCGATTCTGTGGACATAGTCATCGTAAGTTGCAGGCACATCGAAGTTGATAACGTGAGAAACATCAGGGATGTCCAATCCGCGAGCAGCAACATCGGTGGCAACCAAGATATCGATATAGTTTTCTTTGAAAAGTTTCAAAGCTTTCTGACGTTTTGCGTGCGACTTGTCACCATGAATAGATTCAGCTTTGAATCCGTTTCTGTGCAAGATGTTTGCAAGTTTTTCTGCGCCATGTTTAGTGCGAGAGAAAATCAATACTTTTGAGAAGTGCGCTTTTCTGAGCAATTCTTCTAAAACTTCAATTTTGTCTTCACCTGGCTTCATGCGAATGACATCTTGATCTATGTTTGAACTGGTTTCTCTGGTTTTGATAGAAACTCTGATCGGGTCAACTAAAAAGTCTTTAATCAAATTTTCAATTTCAGGGGCAAGGGTAGCTGAGAAGAACAACGTTTGTCTTTTCTCGGCAACCAATGAAAGAAGATATTTTACATCAGGCATGAATCCCATGTCCAACATGCGGTCAGCTTCATCCAGAACAACGTTTGCGAAACTTCCAAGGTTAAGATTTTTTCTTTGGATCAGATCCTTAAGTCTTCCTGGGGTTCCGATAACAACATTGTACTTACTGCGTAGACAATCTATCTGTGTGCGGATGTTTGCTCCACCTACTACGACTACAGATCCGATACGAAGACCTTGTGCGAAAGCTCTGAATTCTTCCTGAATCTGAATGGCTAATTCGCGGGTCGGCACAACCACAAGCAATTTCTCACTTGGGTTTTTCATGATCTTGTTAAGCATTGGAATCAAGAATGCTCCAGTTTTTCCAGTTCCGGTGTTAGCTAGTCCGATCAAATCTTTCCCTTCGAGAATGTGGTTTATGGTTTTATCTTGAATTGGGGTAGGATGTTCGAATCCGCGAGCAGCGATAGTTTTTTTAATTGCTTCGTTGATATTGAAATCAGCGAAAACGGTGTCCGGAACGTATTTCGGTTGTGTTTCTTGAGGAACTGCTTTGTTAATGAAACGGCTGACATCAATAAAATTTCCCGTGAAACGTTTTTTGCGTCCACCTCCTCCGTTATTAAAGGGGTTTTTCTGACCACCTTGGAAAGGTGCTCTGGAGCGCTTCGGACGCGCGCTACCTGGTTTAAAGTTTTTGCTTGGCATTTATGTAGTACAAGACCCACAAGAAAAGCTCGCTGTAATAGCGATTTTTTCTTGAGTATCTAAACATATTAGCATATTTTCTGCGCTCGCTCAGAATTGAAAGATCTTCCTCATTCACTATAGAAATAAGTAAATTTCTATAGTTTACATTGAAAACCCACTTTCAATTCGCTCGCTCCGCTTGAAAATAAAAAAATTAAATTTGTTGAGCCTTAAGCGACTGCAACACAAATGGTAGTTTATCCATCTGTTTTATGTTTAGATACAATGAAGGCAATCTTGCGCACGAGGGCACCAACTACACCGAAAGTATTAACATAAAAGTCAATTGTAGTATCATTAGGTTAATTTGTCAAGAGACAGTTGACATTTAGCCTTAAAGGGAGTATAATAGATGAAGTGAGTGAGATGAGGAGGGTGGCACCTTTTCGCTTGTATAAAGCAAATCTAACTGACTAGAAAAGTTGTCTCCGCCTCGGCGGGGGAAGTCGGGTGGAACCGCGAGAATAACTCGTCCCGTACATATCAATCATTTTGGTATGCACAGGACGAGTTTTTTTGTTTTTAATTATTATTTTTAATGTCATCTCGAGTGAAGCGAAGCGGAATCGAGAGATCTGGGTTAATGGCTTAGATTCCCTGCCTACCGGCAGGCAGGCTCCACTGCGGTCGGAATGACAAAATTATATGAGCGAAGAAAAAAAAGTTTCAACAACAATCGAAGATATCGTTTCTCTTTGTAAGAGAAGGGGTTTTGTTTTTCCATCCTCTGAAATTTATGGAGGTTTTGCTGCTATCTATGACTATGGTCATTACGGAGCACTTTTAAAGAATAATATTCGTGATGCTTGGTGGAAGCACATGGTGCAATATAGGGAAGACATTGTCGGACTCGACAGTGCGATTTTTATGCATCCAACGACTTGGAAAGCTTCCGGGCACATCGATAGTTTTGACGACCCGCAGATTGATTGCAGAAAATGCAATGCTCGCATGCGTGCTGATCACGTTTTGGAAGCTCATGGCGTGCAAGGTGTAGATAAGGCTCCCTTGGAACATATTAATGCTGAGCTTGATAAGCTACGCGAGGCGGGAAAACTCAAGTGTCAAAATTGTGGATCGACTGATGTGACTCCAGCAAAAAGATTTTCCTTGATGGTGAAATCAAATCTTGGCTCTCCAACCGATGCGCTTAGTGAAGAAAATGTGGTTTACCTTCGTCCGGAAACTTGCGGTGGTATTTATCTTGAATATAAAAACACGATTGATTCTACGCGCGTGAAACTTCCGTTTGGTATTGCTCAGGTTGGAAAAGCTTTCCGTAATGAAATCGTGGCTCGCCAATTCATTTTCCGCACACGCGAGTTTGAACAAATGGAAATGCAATACTTCCTGCATCCAAGCATTATGAAAGATAAATATGATGACTGGAAACAAGTGCGCTGGAATTGGTATCTTGAATACGGAATGGCTCCTGAAGATATCAGATGGTATGAACATGAAAAATTAGCTCACTATGCATCCGAGGCTTATGATGTGGAATATAATTTCAAGTCACTGGGAGGATTCAAGGAGGTTGAAGGAATTCATGCTCGCGGCGATTGGGATCTTTCACAACACAGTAAGTTTTCCGGAGTTGACCTTACCTATTTCGATGAAAAAACTGGTGAGAAGTTTATTCCTCATATTATGGAAACTTCAGTCGGACTAGCTCGTTTGTTTTTGATGTTTATTGATAAGGCTTACACTATTGAGGACAACGATGGCGACACGAGAACAGTTCTTAAATTGGACAAAAGACTCGCACCGATCAAGGTTGCTGTTTTCCCGCTCATGAAAAACAAACCTGAATTGGTGGCAAAGGCAAAGGAAATTTTCAACACTTTGAAAATGGATTTCATGTGCGAGTTTGATGACAATGGAAATGTGGGAAAAAGATATCGCCGCCAAGATGAAATCGGAACTCCTTATTGCATAACTGTCGACTTCGATTCTTTGGAAGATGAAACTGTGACTGTTCGCGACCGCGACACGATGAAGCAGGAAAGAATTAAGATTTCTGGGCTCCCAGTATTTTTTGCGAAAAACTTGAAGTAAGATACTTGGCTTATTTAAAATACACCAGCACATTGCTGGTGTATTTTTATTTTAATAAATTGACTGAGTTAATATTATTAAAATACGGGCCTGGATTCCCGATCGAGTCGGGAATGACAATTCGTATATGTCATCCTCAGCTTGATCCGCCTCGGCTCTCATTCATTCGCCGATTCGAGACGGGCTGGGGATCCAGGTTTTTATTTAAGATTTCTCTAAAATATTACTGCCTATCGGCAGATGAACCCGACATGAGCATGACATGAGCGAGGAAAATAAATAATTGATTATTAATTCCTAATTCCTAACTCCTAAGTCCTAGTTCCTAATTCTTAATGCCTAATTCCCACATCCTAAATCCTGCCTCTATAATTTCATCAGCGCTTTCTGAATGCCGATGCAAGAATAATATCCAAAAAGAAATATCAATGAGATAAGCACGCCTCGAAGATGTACAAGTAGGGAATTGAAAAAGAAAAAGGCGAAAAAAGCGCCAAATTGAAGAATCAGACTTTTGGGTATTTTAATTTTTCTCTGTTTGCTTTTTGGCATGATTGATTTTTCTTGCTAATAATTTTGATTTTTGTCTAACTTAGTACCGTAAAAGCTACCTTTTATTTCAAGTTTGGCAGGACTGAATATATAAAGATAAATAGATAGACTAATATCAATTGAAATGGTATTATTCAAATGTCGTATCTATCAATATAGTTTTTTAATAATTTAAAAAAGGAGGTTGGTCGGTTGCAGACATTTATGTAATTCACCTACAATGTTGTCAACAAAAAAGGAGATTGGAAATGAGAAAGTCGAAATGGTTTTTGCTCGCGCTTTTTGTAGTGTCCCTTTTTGGTTGCAGCGGTGGAACAGGGCCAAGTGAGCCCTCTAGTCAGGTGACCCCTCAAGATGAGGCAAACCAGACAGTTCAGCCTCCGGTAGTAGCTCCGCCCACAATTCCTGAGCAGTCACCAAGTGCCAGCGGCTTTTCGAATTTCTCAGCATCTACGCAGCCGATTGCTACAAAGGATGTGAATGCTATCTTGGGTGATACTGTTTCTGTGCAGCTGGATGTGGGAAAAGAAATGAAATTGAAAATTCCCCCCGGGGCCCTCGACCAGAATACTTTAATATCGGTAGGTGTTGCAGATAACACTGCTGCTTTACCTGTGGGCCTCAACCCGGTTGGAAGTGTGATAGATTTTGGACCGGACGGCACTGTTTTCAGTAAGCCTTCGGTTATTGAGATGCCTTTTTCCGCTGAAGACCTGGCCATTGCTGGCGTTGAAAGTAAATCCACGCTCAAGCTCTATTCTTTTAATAAGACGACCAAAGTTTGGAAAGAAGAAAGAGTCCTGAGTATAGACACGGTGAACAATATTCTTACCGGTGAAGTTAATCACTTTAGTCTGTATTCCATTGCAGGCTTAAGCGGAATGCCTCCTGAGGATTTCGGAAAGCCAGCAATGGGAGATCTTCTATTTAAATTGTCTGGCGAATCTTCACTTGAATTGGTTGCCTCAATTTCTCTGGCTGGATGGACTCCTGGTCATGTGGGAATCTATACGAGTGAGAAAGATTGGAATGGTCAGGGAGTGGCCACGCCTGAGGTAATTTTCTTCGGCAAATATAATTTAGTAGAGGCTATGCCTGGTGTCGGTGTTAGGTATGCATATTATAAGGTACCAAACTCGATTCAAAGTTATCTTATTAGTGCTTACTTTCATGACAATTCTGTGTACATGGGCGCCCGCGAACTTAAATTCAACGATGTAACCATGCAGCAACGGCAAAAGATTGTTGAGTTTGTTGAAAGCAAAGTCGGGAAGCCTTATTTGAATCTTGAAAGAGCCTATGGAATGATTTTTGGGAAATACGTAAAAGGCCCAGAATATTACAACTGTGTAGGTTTAGCAGAAGCAGCATATGAATATGCCGGGGTGCATGGCGGCGAAGGAATATTGGCAAATGATGACTCTTTCATTTTAACGCCAGCAAGACAGTACGCTCAAACAAAACCTGCTGGCGGAGCTGACATTAAGCCCATAATAAATTGGGCAAGATTATCTCCCTCATCAGGAACTACTGAAACACTGGTCTTGGCGGAAATATCCGTTTCGCATCAGCACGGTCTTGCATATATAAGCTCGGTCACATATGAGACCGATGCCGGAAAGGTCAATCCTGGAATACGCATCAATGATCAAGGCATCAGTGGAGACAAGGTTGCTGGCGACGGCATATTTAGTTGCTTGGGAAAAGCCGGCGGTAATTCAAGTAACATGATTCTAGGTTTAAATTTTACCGCGACAGATATTTCCGGTAAAGCAGCTACTGCCAGAGTCGTTTATACGTACACCGGAGTTGCTCCGAAAAATCCAAGTAGCGTACCGCTACTGACTGAGTCTTGGAGTGAATAGCTAGCTCAATGCTTTTTAATTGCCTGTGGAAATATCCACGGGCTTTTTTTATTTTTGCTAATATTTATAAACCTGGGATCCCCGCGTTTATCACAAGGGCACTTCCATTGGTCGCGCGAGCATGATAAATACATGATCCTTGTCATTCCCGTGAAAACGGGAATCCAGGCCCTGTATTTATAAAACCTGGATCCCCAGTCAAGCTGAGGATGACAAGGAAGTATTTTATTTGACTTTGGAAATTTAGATTTAGTATTTTATCCGCATTGTCATTCCATTGAAAAAGGGAATCCAGGCTCGCATTGATTAAAATCCGCTGTCTGTTTGCAATTGATGGTTGATTAAATAAACACATGACAACCGTGCTCTTTAAAAAATAGTCTGAATTTACTTATTTTGATATAATTAAGCTGCAGAGCATTGCAGTAGTAGATTCTTATGAATTCGTTTAAATATGAAAAAACGTGTTCGAGCTATAATTAAAAAAGATGGAAAGCTTTTATTGATAAAGCGTGTTAAGCAGGATATGACATATTGGGTTTTTCCTGGCGGGGGAGTTGAGGATGGAGAAAGTTGTGAGCAAGCACTAATTCGAGAATGCAAAGAAGAACTGGGCGTAGAGGTTTCAGTCGGAGAGCTTTTATTTGAGAATATTTTTGAGCAAAAAGATTACGGAAAACAAATCGAATTTTTTTATGCCTGCGAGATTGTCAGTGGAAATCTTGGTAGTGGTGAGGGCCCGGAATTTCAATTGGATTCAGCGTATGAAGGCACACATGAATTGGAGTGGATAAATATTTCCGAAATGCGCAGCTTGGAAATCAGACCGGATGGCATAAAAAAGTTGTTTTTTGGTGCTATTGACAAGAATATCAATTAATGTTAAAAAATAGATACAATTAATTTTTGAAATACATTTATGCAAAAGCATAGCTGTCAGCTAAATAGAACAAAAAAGGCCGATTACAAAAACGGTCGTATTTTCGTGTCCCCAGATATGGAAAATATTTTGTTTAGCTGTGGTTATCTTAGGCAATTTTTAAGTAAGACATCATAATGTGATTTCAAAAACTTCTTCTTTGGATAAGCTCGGCTGAACAAAAGCCGAGTTTTTTGTTGAGCAAAAAGTCCTTTTACAATTAGCAGTCCAACCTTAACCGAGTAATGGGGGATGTCATGAATTGGCTAACGTGCAAGACGAACAATCTGCAAAAGATGTATGTTATCAAGGCGCTTCGCAGCGGTATGTTTAGTATCGCAATCATTGTGCTGTTTTTTAAGCAGCACGGACTTTCCATGAAGGAAATAACCTTGTTGCAGTCGCTGTTTGCACTGGCAGTCATTGTCATAGAAGTTCCAACCGGATATTTTGCTGATACGTATGGCAGGAAAAAGTCTATCATAATCGGAGGATGTTTTTCAGCTGTCGGATACTTGGTATACTCGCTGTCCAGCACGTTTTTTGGATTTTTGGGTGGCGAAATTTTGTTGGCATTCGGATACTGTTTTACTTCCGGCGCTGACAGTGCGATGATTTATGACCATACTGATAAAGAGCGGGGCAGTCGCACGGCTATCAAAGCTGAGGGAAATGGCGGAAGTGCGAGCATGTTTTCAGAAGCAGTCACGAGTTTTGTTGGAGGTTCGCTGCTGGCACTTGTCAGCTTAAGATTTCCCATTTATTTCGATGTCCTGCTTGCGCTCACGGTAATTCCCGTCGCAATGTCGCTTCATGAAATCAAAAAACCGCAGCAGCAAAATCGCGAAAGTAGCATCGTGACCATGTTTAAATTGATGAAATATTCTTTGCATGATCACGTGGAAATCAAATGGCTTATCATTTACTCTGCAATCGTCAGCACTTCAACTTTAACCATGGTCTGGTTTATTCAAGTGTATTGGATGGAAGCAAAAATCCCCCAATATATGTTTGGGGCGCTGTGGGCTGCATTTATGTTTATAGGCGGTTGGTTCTCGCTTAAGGCTCATAGTATTGAAGAATATCTGGGGCGGAAAGCTTCGCTGATTGCCTTGATTATTCTGCCAGTGCTAGCTTATGTGCTCTTGAGTTTTCACATTGCACCTGCGGCCATCGTTTTCATTGCCTTGTTCTATGTGACCAGGGGAATAAACAATCCGATTATAAAAAGCTATATCAACGGCTTGGTCTCATCTGAGCAGCGGGCTACAATCATGTCCGTGCAAAGTTTGATGGCAAGACTTATCTTTGCAATCATCGGACCTATTATGGGCTGGGTGCACGACGCATATTCGCTGCAGACAACGTTCGTGGCATGTGCGGCACTGTTTTCTCTTATGGGTTTAGTCGCACTATTGTTTTTGCATAAAAATAAATTGTTGTAAAAACAAACCAGCTATCATCAAAGATGATAGCTGGTTTTAAATATTAGCTATCCCTAATATTTTTTTAGGTTGGAACTTTTTTTAGGTCACGTTTTGTGATATAATAACTATATCAAATTTAATAAAATCTTTTTATGGATAAAAAATCAAAAGTGTTGTTGTGGGTTTTCGCATTGATGATTGCCGGTTCAGTCGGTGTGACCTTTTGGCGCATCATGTTAAAAAAGGACTACATCATTGAAGCTGAGGCAGACTGCGATCCAACCTTGGAAACATGCTTTATTTATGAATGCGATCCGGAAGAGGAAGAGTGCACTGGTGATCCGGAAGAAGACATTTGGTATTACAAGCTTATAAAAAGAAATGCAGCCAATATTCCACTTTGCGATCCTGCGGATGAAAATTGCGAAGCCTTGACTTGCCCTGAGGGTGAGGCAGAATGTGAAATGATTTTGTGCAGCGAGGAAACCGCCGAAGAGGGACAAATTTGTAATGATCCTGAACAATACATTATTGATAATCCCGTCGAAGAGGAAGAGGA
Organism: uncultured Bdellovibrionales bacterium; assembly: GCA_964609855.1. Lineage (GTDB taxonomy): Bacteria > Patescibacteriota > Minisyncoccia > Moranbacterales > GWC2-37-73 > GWC2-37-8. The sequence continues at coordinate 38,356 of CAZSTB010000004.1, read as the reverse complement.
AGTCGCCGAATGTGACCCGGCTGCTGTCGAGGCAGGGGATGAAGAATGCTCTGCACTGCAAGAAGAAAGTGCGGAAGTTGCCTGCGAGGAAGGTGATGCGGAATGTGAAGAGGGCTTGGAAGAAAATCCAACCAAAGTAGAGGAGGTTGAGAATGAAAATTTACCACTGGAATAATGAAAGATAAAAGAGCAGAAATGCTCTTTTAAAATGCTTCAAATTAATCGGAGAAGAACTCCGTGGAACTCCGTGGAAATAAATTCTATGCCATCAAGAAAAATACAATTTATTACTGATGAATATTATCATGTGTATAATCGCGGCGTGGATAAGCGCATGATTTTTTCGGATGCCAGTGATTACGACAGATTTCTCGGTGCCATGTCTGATTTTAACTCTGGCATGTTAAGAGAAGAAAGATTGTTGCGGAGTCGAACTCCGAAATCGGAGTTCGACTCCGCACCCTTATTTGCAAATGAGTTGGTTGAAATCGTTTGTTATTGCTTGAATCCCAACCACTTTCATTTAATCATAAAGCAGAAGCAAGATGGCGGAGTTGTGTCATTCATGCAAAAGATCGGCACGGGCTACACTAATTATTTCAACATCAAACAAAAACGATCCGGAGCTTTATTCCAAGGGAAATTCAAGGCAATTCATATAGATTCGAATGCTTATCTTTTATATTTATCAGCATACGTAAATTTGAACTATTTCATTCACATGCAATCGGAGAAGAACTCCGTCAGCTGGCCCTATTCGAGTTTTGCCGGCTACGTCCCAAAAAGCGGTGCTTCTAGATATGATGGAAATATCATTCTCAGTCAATTTGATGACGCTGATGATTACAGGAGATTTGTTGAGAGTAATGCATTTCACATGAAAGAAAAAAAGAACTTGCAGAAGTATTTGTTGGAGGAATAAATCGGGGAAGAACTCCGGACCATGTAGGGGAAAGAAAAAGTGAAAATAAATAAAAAAACAAAATGAACGAGTTTATAAAACTAAACAGGGAGCCAATTCTTGAATATAATGATAAAAAAATTATCTTTCCTGAAGATGTTTCAATAGCAATAGAAAATCATTGGAATGAATTAATATCTGAAGGTAAAACATTTAAGAGGGGAGATGTTTTTACTGTCGTAAAGAATAAGGAAGAAAACGGGGAGGTTATGGTTGAATTAATGCTTTCCGATTATGCCCATTATCTGACAACTATTCATGGGATCATTAAGGGTGAATATATGTGCCGCGTGGTTCATTCCTCTGTCATGATAGAAACAAAGGATAATTTTCTTGTATTTGGACAAATGAATAGTAATACAGCACTGCCGGGAAGAATTCAATGTATTGGGGGTGGAATAACGAGAGAGGATTTAAAAGAAGATGGTAAATTTATTGATATCTCAAGAAATGCCTCCAATGAAATGGAAGAAGAAATAGGTATTTCATCAACGGATAATTCTCGAATAGAAAGCTTTTTGCCTTGGGCTGTTGTGCAAAGCGGACCACAAAAATTTTTAGGAGTTGTGTATTGGGTCAAATTATCTATTGATTTGGAGCAACTCTTGAGTGAGTATGAACTTTTTGAGAAGGATATTTTGGAAAAAGGTGAAAAGCCGGAGCTAGCAAAACTCATTTACGTGACAAAAAATGAACAAAACAAAGAAAACCTTTTAAATAAGGACGGTAGTCCATTTGCTGAATACTTGCCTATTATTTTTAAAAATATATAGACTATTCTTGGCTAATGAAGATGGGTATTCTTTACTTTTAATTATAGCTTTAAGGCGATAATGGCTATTATAAGCCATGAAATAGCCGAAAACAGCATTTGTGCTTGACAAATGCTATTTTTGGGTGTATAATTAAAAATCAGTTAATTTAACAATTCCATAGGGAGGTGTCGCCATGAGCGGTTTTGTTACAAGCATTGCTGTAAAATTTGCGGCATCTGTCAAATCAAAAACAATTGCAGTTCTTTTGATTGGTTTAGTTGCTATTATTCAATTGAATCATGGTGGGGACGTCAAAAGCACGATGGGTGAAATTGCTGGATTTATTAACTTGGTCGCATATCTTCCGTATCTAATTTCTATTGTTAACGGAGAAACTAAACCCAGTAAGGCGACCTGGTGGATATGGTCGATTCTCGAAGTGATGCTTAGTGCTAGCTATATCATGTCTGGTGCCGAAAATACTATTTGGCTTCCAATTGCTGGTATTATTGGAATGACATTGACTGCATTTCTGTCCTTGTTTTACGGAAAAAAAGAGTGGACAATAATTGATTCAATTTGTTCACTTGGTTCAGTAATGGGTATTGTTGTGTGGTTTTTTTCAGGAAGTCCTATGGTTGCACTTTTTTGCTTCCTTGTCGTGGACATTCTTGCTGCAATTCCAACTATTTTAAAATCGTGGAAAGAGCCATTCGAAGAAGATTTATTTGCTTGGCTAATAACGCTGGTAAGTGGAGTAGCAAATCTACTGGCAATTGAAAAATGGAATTTTACAATTGCCACGCTACCAATATATAACCTGGTTATATACTTGGCGGTTGTATTGGCACTGGTTTTTTCAAGGAGAAAATAGAGCACTGATGGATAAAATCCCTCAGTGCTCTTTCTTTTGCAAGAATTTTCTTTGATATGAAATTGTGATATACTAACATTGGATGCATATAAATATATTATTTTGATGTAATTTATTATTGTAAAACTTTGTTTTAGAAGATAATTATTGGTAATATATATAGATTAATAGTTAATTGTAATTAACATGTCAAAAATTTATGTAGGTAAATCTGAAATTGCAGGTACTGGTTTGTTTTCAAATAGGGATATTAAAAAAGGGGAGGTAGTGTTCATCATGAAGGGTCGAATTTTGAAGATGAATAATAGCAATAGGAAAAATCTATTGTCAATGCCGAATATTGTAGGGATAGATAAGGATCTCTGGATTGACCCGATTAAACCCTATGTTTATATAAATCACTCCTGTGATCCAAATACGAGCGTAAGGGGTAGAGTTACGTTTGTGGCATTGCGAAACATTAAAAAAAACGAAGAAATAACTTTTGATTATTCAATTTCTGAAGATACATCGTGGACCATGAGATGTGGATGTGGTGCTCGTGATTGCAGGGGGATAATTCGAGGTACGAGGCATTTGCCGCCATTATTTTTTAGAAAATATTTCCCTGTCTTCCCTACGTATTTTAAGAAGATTTATTTGGAACAAAATGCTGAATTGCTGGGCCTTAAAACGCAACGCTAATTTTTAATAAAAATAAAAATGGATCCACTATCTTGTAATTGGGATGCTGCGAAATTCCTTATTTTTTCAGCAAATGTGTATGAGCCCTTGATTTACTATTCTCATTTGGTACCTCTTATTCTATCTTTGATTATTGGCTTCTTCGTTTTTTTTAAAGGAAGAAAAGAGTTGATAAACAAAATTTTGTTTTTTTTAACAGTTGTGTTTTCATTGTGGGTTTATTTTGATTTGATATTATGGGCAAGCGAAAAAGATCAATACATCATGTTTTTTTGGTCAGCAATGGCTCCATTAGAGCTTCTTATGTATGCAGCAGCTCTGTACTTAACTTATTTATTTGTTTACGGCACGGACATTTCTTTTCTTAAGAAAATATTGGTAAGTTTGGTTTTTTTGCCGGTTATTTTTTTAACGCATACTCGCTATAATTTATTGGGCTATGATTTAACGAATTGCGATAGGGCGGCTTTTGAGGGGCCACTTTGGATATATATTTATATTGTGGAAATTCTTTTGATTTTATGGATAGCGGGAGTTACCATAAGGGGATACAAAAAGGCTGAAGTAGCACATAAGAAGCAAATTTTGCTTTTTACCTTGGGAATTGTGATTTTGTTGATAACTTTTTCAATTGGAAACTTTCTTATTACAATGGAGCTTGATTGGAAGTTTGAGCAGTATAAGCTTTTTGGAATGCCTATTTTTGTGGCTTTCCTTGCTTATATGATTGTTAAATATAAAACATTTGAAATAAAGCTAATTGGTGCACAAGCATTGGTAGTCTCCATGATTTTGCTTGTCGGTTCACAATTCTTCTTCGTTCAAAACACTACGGCGATGGTTTTAACTGGAGTGACGCTAGCGTTATCCCTTGGCTTTGGATATATGCTCATTAGGTCTGTCAAGCAAGAAGTTGAACGCAAGGAGCAACTTCAGGCAATGGCTGATAAATTAGCTACGGCGAATGATCAGCTTAGGAAGTTGGATAATGCGAAAACTGAATTTATCTCAATTGCTTCTCATCAACTCAGAACTCCGATTACGGCAATCAAGGGATTTGCTTCACTTTTGCTCGAGGGTTCATATGGAGAATTAACCGAAAGCGTTAAGGGGGCAATGGAAAAAGTTTATTCATCTTCTGAGCGTTTAGTGAGTTTAATTGAAGATTTGCTCAATGTCTCTCGAATTGAATCGGGACGTATGCAATTTGCTTTTGAAAAATCCAATGTTGAAAAACTCATCAAGGAATTAAATGATAACTTCATTTTGATAGCAAAAACGAAAAAGTTTTATCTTGACTTAAAGCTTCCCGAAACCCCACTGCCTGAAATTATCATGGATTATACTAAGATTAGAGAGCTGGTTTCTAATTTCATTGATAATGCGTTGAAATATACGGAAAAGGGCGGTGTGACCGTAAAGGCTGAGCTTAAAGAAACTGGAGTTTTGATCGATGAAAATGGTTTCGTTATTCCGGAGAAGAAATCTGAATTTGGTCAGATGGTTCGCATCACAGTTTCTGATACTGGAATAGGAATCCCAAGGGAGGAAATTCCATATCTTTTCAAGAAATTCTCACGTGGAAAAGACGTTTCACGTCTTCACGTTGGCGGAACCGGCCTCGGGCTCTACGTTGGCAAAGCAATCGCCGAAGCCCACCACGGCCAAGTCTGGGTTGAATCTGATGGCGCCGACCTCGGTTCAAGATTTATCATTGAGATTCCAGTGGAGCATGTGGCATAAACAAATTTATGAAAAATAAACTATTTGAAAGAAATATAGGTTTCGTTACTGAATGGCAGCAAGAAAAAATATCAAAACTTTCAATATCAATTGCTGGTGCGGGTGGGGATGGTGGTCTTCTGGCTGAAAGACTTGCTCGTTTTGGAGTTGGAACGATAATCTTAGCAGACCCTGAGTTTTTTGAAGTACAAAATATAAATAGGCAGTTTGGTTCAAATTCTGAAACATTGGGTAAGAATAAAGCAGAAGTTGTTGCTCAGGAGCTGCGAAAAATTAATCCAGACATTAAGGTGGTGGTTTTTAATCAGGGCATCACCGAAGAGAATGTAAAAGAGTTTGTGAATTACTCTGACATAATTATTGATGAAATTGAATATTCAGTGCCTGAAATATCTGTAATGTTGGCGAAAGAAGCAAGAATCCAGAATAAATTTGTTTTTATGGGTGCTAATATTGGATGGGGTTCAAGCACTCTTTGTTTTGATCCTAGTGGAATGACATTTGAAGAATATTTTGAATATAATGAAAATGATAGTAGTATCGATGCAATGAAATATATGCCAGAGGTTCCTGCATATATCTCAAATGAGATGCTCGAGAAAGTTTTGGGTGGCGAAATGTCAATGCCAAGCATTTCCTCCTCGGTTGCATTGGTTGCAGCAATGGTTTCCAGTCAGGTTATTTCATTTGTGATCAGAAATGAAAAACCCGTAACTGTTCCAAATATATTGTTCTTTGATACTTATGACTTTACAATCAAAAAGGGGGGATTATGAACACGGCTCAAGAGATGAGTAGTTTTCAAGGTGTAAGATATTTTGTCACTCAAGCTGGTACATTAGGAGAGATGGCCCAAAAATTGAGGCACGATGTTTATTTAGATTTGGGATATATTGAGAATGCATATCCTGATCGAATCATTCCTGACAATCACAAGGAAGACGAGTACGTTGTCGCATATTGTGATGATAATGTGTTAGGGACGTTGAAGTTTTCGCCAATCGTTTGCGCGAATGAGCTCCTTACATTGTGGGATGGTCAATTAAAGGAGTGCGCGTTAGAACATATAAGTAAATTTGAGTCCGGAAAGTCTGTTGTTGTTGGCGCTTTGGCTGTGGGAAAAGGAAATAATGACAAGAAAGTTTCCTGGGGAATTTATAAAACAAGCCTTCTCTACAGTCTCAACAATCATATTAAACACTGGCTGATTGCCATTGATGCAAGAGCTCTGCGGGTTATGGATATGGTCGGTTGGCGGATTCACCGCATTGGGAACCCCATGTTTTACATGGGTTCATCAACGGTACTTTGTGTTCTCAATATGGATGAACAGATGGCATCTTTCGAGAAGAAGCAGAATGCTTTTTATGAGATGTTGATTTCCTGATGATAAGCGCACGTCATGCATTGCCATGACGTGCGCTTTAAAATATAATTAGATGAGGATATAAGTTAATAATGATTATTTAATTATGAATGGACAGTTCATTACTTTATTAGTAAGTGTTTTTGCTAATTTTTTATTACTAGTTTTAATTGCTATTCATTTAAGAAAATCACTATCGGGAAGATATCTCTTTTGGTCAATTATTGGTCTCTCGGGTTGGATAATCGCTAATTATTACTCTAATCTTGAATATTCAATAAATGCACTTACTTGGATTAATAAATTAATTTTTTTCTTTACTGCGATATTTGGCACTGGATTAGCGATGTTTGCAAAAACATTCCCTGAAGATCAGCGAATGCAGAGCGTGTGGAAATCTATTATCGCAATTCTATTTATCTTTGTTTTAGCTATTAGCTTAAGTCCAGTGTTGATAAAAAAAATTATACCGAATGATGGAATTGTTGATTTGGAATTCGGTTGGGGTATGTTGGTTTATAGTATATATATGCTAGGAACTCTTGCGTATGCTGCTATACGTATCTCTACTAAGTATTATTTTGAAAAAAATTCTGAAATAAAAAATTCCATGCAGCTTCTTCTGTTGGGAATTTCCATTTTTTTATTGTTAGCTATTGGAACAAACTTGATTTTACCATTGTTGGGAATTTTTTACCTTACAATTTTAGCTCCAGTGTATACCTCAGTATTTGGATTTATTATTTTCTTGGCGATATTGAAATACCATTTTTTAAATGTAAAAATAATTACAACAGAATTATTTACCTTTTCACTTTGGATATTCTTAACTATAGAAATATTCATAACAAAGGGATTTTATGAGTTTTCCGCGGCAATCGTGATGCTTGTATTTTCGATTATATTCGGTTACCTTTTGATAAAATCTGTTAGGGAAGAAGTATTGAGAAAAGAAGAACTTGAAATTGCCAATGCGCAACTTCGAAAACTTGATGAAGCGAAATCGGAATTTATCTCAATCGCATCTCATCAATTAAGGACACCGTTAACTACCTCGAAAGGGTTTTTATCACTCATCTCTGAGGGAAATTATGGAGTAATTCCTGAGGAATTAAAGCATCCTTTGGATAGAATCAGCAATGCTAACAATCGACTGCTTCATTTGGTTGAAGATCTTTTGAATATTTCGAGAATTGAATCTGGAAGAATGGTTTTCGAATTTAAAAATGAGAAAATTGAAAATATCTTAAAGGAAATTGTTGATTCATTCGAACTTTCAGCTAAGGAGAAGGACTTAAAGTTATCACTTGAGCTTCCTAAAAAATCATTGCCACTAGTCTCGATAGACCGAGGTAAGATTTTTGAAGCCGTTTCTAATCTTGTTGATAACTCTCTAAAATACACGAAAGCGGGGAGTGTCATTGTCAGCGCTAAGCTGCAAGCTAAGGCGGTGCGCATAACTGTTTCTGACACTGGAATTGGTATTCCGAAAGAAGATCTGGGAAATATATTTGGTAAATTCTCACGTGGAAGTAATCAGAAAAGATTAACATCCACCGGAACCGGACTCGGATTATATTTCGGCAAGAAAGTAGTTGAAGCTAATCATGGTAAAATGTGGGTTGAATCAGACGGAGAAGGAAAAGGCTCAAGATTTATTATTGAAATTCCAGTTGAGCATGTGGATTAAACAAATTTATGAAAAATATGAAAAAAGGCAAAGACTATATAGGCGTGGGCGTTGGAGCGATAGTCTTCAATGATGAAAGAAAAGTTATAGTATCAAAAAGAGGAAACTTGGCTAGAAATGAAAGAGGGCTTTGGGAGTTTCCTGGTGGTGGAGTTGATTTTGGTGAGAAATTGGAAGATGCTATAAAAAGGGAAGTAAGAGAAGAAAATGATATCGAAATAGAAATCCTAAAACTTCTTGAAATTGTTGATCATATAATAGAAGAAGAGGGACAACACTGGGTGACAACAACGTACATTGCAAAACACATTTCTGGCGAAGCAAAAACAATGGAGCCTGGTAAATGTGATGAGGTTAGGTGGATTGAATTGTCTGAAATTAATCCTGAAGATTTATCACTAGCAAGCAGGTCAAATTTTCTAAAATATATTGAATTATATGGTTACAATGCACCTTCTTTTTAAAGAATTGGATGGTGTTTGTGCATTGATTTAGTTATTTCCCAATCTCCCACGAGTCACCTCTTCTAGGGTGTTAAGGTGCGGTTGATGTCTTCGGACATTGACCAAATTCTAGGGGTCGTTTACTCTGATTTATCAGAGTAAAACCAAAAAACTTCTTATAAACATACCATTAGGACTAGTCACAATAGCTTACGATTAGCTTGCTTTTTGTATTGCCCGCCTCGACTCGCGAAGACATTCGCTTGTCGACACGAGGCGGGCTGTAGGCATGAAAACACTTTTTCGCGAGGTGTTTTTTGTTTTGGCGAAAAAGCGTAACATTGACTTTCGGATTTATTGTGTTATTCTTTGATGTCCCTTAAAAAATGAATAGCAGTTCAAAAATGAGTCTCTCATAAAAATCAAAGTGAGGTGAAAAATGAAACATTCAGAAAAAGAAAGTCAAGACTTAGCCAATAAAACAGAGGGAGAATGGAGCTTTGGTAGGTTTTTTAATCCTTTTAACAGCTTGAAAGTAATAGCTCATTTAGAACGTTGGCGTTCTATCGAAAGAGGTGGAATAATCCCCCCGCCAGTTTTAGTGACTGTCGACCCAACCAATGAATGTAACTATGATTGTATTTGGTGTAATTCCAAAGCTATTATTAATAAAAAATCAAGGCAACGGCTTTCCAGAGTTGCTCTGGAAGAAATTGCTAAAGCATTGGGCGATTGGAAATGCAAAGGAAATAAATATGGAGTGAAAGCTGTTTGTATAGCTGGAGGAGGCGAGCCTCTTCTGAACAGTGAAACAGGGTTCTTCATAGATAATCTTGTTGATAGAGATATTGATGTTGGTGTTGTAACCAATGGAAGCCATATTGGCGATTTTATCGAATCCTTGTCCAGATGTCATTGGGTTTCTGTTTCAGTCGATAGTGGTGCGGCAAATACGTTTGCTGGCTTGAAAGGAGTGTCTTTATCTGAATTTGATAGAGTCATTAAAAACATGCAAAAGCTAGTAGAGTATTCTCATAAATATTCTACAAATTTAGCTCAAAAACCATTGTCGTTTGGCGTGACCTATAAATTTCTTGTTCATGAAAGAAATGTCCATGAGATTGATGTGGCTACGAAATTGGCTAAAGCAATTGGATGTAAAAGTATTCATATCAGACCTGTTGGCAAACCATGGTATTCGAAAGGGAACATCTCCTTTGATGATAAAACGATTTCGATGTTTTATGATAAATTGAGAGTGGCGAGGGAAATGGAAGATGAAAATTTTTCCATATACGGAGTTACTCATAAGTTCACGCCTGACTTCGATAAAAAGAACAATTTCGTTAAGTGTCATGCATTGTTTATGACGACTGTTTTTTCACCACCTGACTCTGGGGACTATCCTGATTCTTTCACGCTTTGTCAATGCTGTGACAGGAGGGGTGATTCGATGTTAGAACTTTCCCATAATCTAAGAAATATTGGGGATATTCTTAATGTATGGGGGAATGACAACCATTGGAAGATGTACGATAAACTTGATTTAAGTAGCTGTCCAAGGTGCACATATTCTCCTCATAATGAAATTTACGAGAAGGTTTTATGCGAAGACAATATGTCTATTAACTTTATCTGACCCTGAATAATATGGGTACAAGGAGATTACAATGGTCTATGCGAATGTTGCAACTGATAAAAATCGAATCTTAAATCATCTGGAATTAATTAGAAAAAAGAGAATCTCCTTGGATTCACCAGATGCAAATAGAGGTTTGCTATGTCAATCTGGACATATCGAGTTGCAACTTACTGATAAATGTTGCTTAAATTGTTCAGGCTGTCATTTCCGTGGATTAGGCGACAAAGAAATCCCTTTTGAGTTGTTGGATAATATCGCTAGATTCATAAAGCCAAAAGTGATAACGATTGCTGGCGGTGGCGAACCTACTCTTTATCCAAAATTCGATAATGCTGTTCTAAAGCTCGCAAAAATCCCAAATGTTAAAATCGGCTTAATAACTAACGGGGTAATAATTCCCGATGGTTTATGGCGAAAATGCATTGATTGGGTTAGGGTTTCAGTATATTCAATTGAGGATGGAAAATACTCTGGGAGGAACGCTGAATTATACTGGAAAGTTTTAGGTAATATCGAATTCTACCTGAAGCATTGTGTAGAGATTCCTCATGTTGGGGTGCACTTTCTTTTCCATAGAAAGAATATGTCGGATATCATTCCTTTCATAAGAGAAGTGTATTTGAGATATAAGGATGATAACAGAGCTCTTGAAAGGATGCACATCCAATTCAAACCTGCCTTCTTGATGTCTCGCCCGACGCAATTGACACAAGCGCTTCATGAGGAAAATATCAATTTTTTACCTGATAAAGAGCAATTAATTGTTCTTTTGGGTAACATGAAAGATGAATTCAGGGGGTGCGAAGGTCTCGAATATTTTCTTAGGAGAAAGAGTAATATGGGTCTGTTTTCTCAATTAATCAATGGTGGTTTAAACAGGCTTATTAATATCACTAATCCCAGTAATGTTTTTGTTGAAAGTCTAGATGAATGTTCCGTATGTCTTGCTTATCAGTTGATAGCTCCAGACGGCTATATGTATCCCTGCTTAACCTTAGCCGAATACAGATTGCATGAATTATCGATTTGCCAAATTGCGGATTTGCCAAATTGCGATAGTAATGCAATCAATAATTTTCGCAAAATGAGGAGTGAGTGCTGCAATTCGTTATTCTGCAGAAATTGGGAGCACAACAAGATTGTAAAGAAATATCTTGATAGACCATTTAATTTGGGTGTTTCTAATGATAATTTCTTTTAATAGCTATCAACGTTTGTTGATTAAAAGTGCGAACTGTGTTAGCATCAAGGTGGATTATAAATTAATTCACCTTGTTTTTATTAGATTAAAAAATATAATATGTTAAATGAAATAGAAGAATGGGAAGAAATTTCCCGAGAGGAAATTTTTAGTAAATATGGGAGAGGCATTGAAAAAGTTGACTTCAAATTGCCAAATGGGGAAGTAAATGATTTCTATATAAAGAAAGAAAGTGTTTTTGTGGCTACTTTGGCGATAACGAAAGATAAACAAATCGTTCTCGTTAAGCAATTTAGACCAGGACCGAAAGAAATTCTTATCGAATTGCCTGGCGGTTATGTCGACAAAGGCGAGACTCCAAAGCAAGCGGCAGAAAGAGAGCTTTTGGAGGAGACTGGGTATAAGGGAAACGCAGAATTTGTAACATCTATTATTGGCGATGGTTATTCTACGATGAAAAAAAATTGCGTTGTAGTTACTGATTGTGAGAAAGTTTCCGAACAAAAACTTGAGGAAAATGAATTCACGGAGGTTGTGCTAATGTCAATTTCAGAATTTAGAGAATTGCTTAGAAGTGGAAAGAGCTCAGATGTCGAAGTTGGGTATCTTGGGTTGGATTATTTAAATTTGCTCTAATTCCTCCCACGAATCGCTTCCTAGTTGAGGGATAAGTATGCATAAGAGCCTGCTTTTTTTAACTAATATGCTAAGATATTGTATGTAAACGGTAATTATCTAAGTATAAAAGTTAATAAATTGTGTTAGTTAACTCATCACGGAGTATTTCTGGAGAGTAAATGAATAAAATTTTTACTTTAAATAAAGCAAATTATGGCAATAGCTTCATTTCCTCCCACGAATCACCACCTTTCTAGGGAGTTAAGGTGCGTTTCCGACACAAGAACCGGCATTCCAAGAGAAGAAATTCCATATCTTTTCAAAAAGTTTTCACGTGAAAGGACGTATCACGTCTTCACGTAGGTGGCACAGGTCTTGGACTCTATGTTGGCAAGGCTATTGCTGAAGCGCATCACGGCCAAGCCCCGGAAGCAGAATAAATTCACTCTGAGGTAAATCTGGGTTGAATCCGACGGCGAACGGATTAGGAAGCAGATTTATTATTGAGATACCTGTGGAGCACGTAGTGTAAATAAATTTCTTTTTTGTTTGCAAAAATAGAACTAATGTGCTTAGATATTATTAGCATTCATGGAAGTTTATTTATTGCTCTTTACTAGTATTATCCAAGGAGGATGTCATGAAAGTTGTTATCACTGGTGGAAGCGGATTTGTAGGTAGTTTTCTCGTTGATAAACTTGTCGGACTTGGTCATGATGTTATCATCTTTGATCAAGTAGAGCCACGCTGGGGTTCATTTGTTGATGCTCGTTTTGTCTCTGGTGACATCAGAAATCCGATCGATGTTAGAAATGTAGTCAGGGGAAGTCATATGGTGATTCATCTGGCTGGTTTGCTTGGGACTAACGAGCTTGTGTTCAATGTTAGTCGCGCTGTAGAGGTTAATATTGGCGGTTCTGTTAATGTGATGGAGGCTTGTAGTGAATTCAATGCAAAGTTGATTGCAATATCCAAACCGAATTGTTGGATAAATCCGTATACAATTACTAAAATTGCTATGGAGAATTTTGTGGAAATGTACCGCAAAGAATTCGGTCTTGAAGCGGTCATTGCTAAATGGTTCAATGTGTATGCTGGCCGTCAGCCTTTGTTTGAAGAAAGTGGCTACAAAAAGGCTGTTCCTACGTGGATCGTATCGGCCATCAAAGGTGATCCCGTTGTTGTTTATGGATCGGGAATGCAAACAATGGATTTAATCTATGTGTACGATGCTATTTCCGCAATTATTGCTATTATGGAAAACTTCTCGCAATGCGAAGGAAAAACTTTTGAAATTGGTAGTGGTGTGGAAACAGTGACTGATGATCTAGCTAAAATGATCATATCTTTGACTGAAAGCGCATCGGAAATACAGCACATTGCGATGCGTCCGGGAGAGGATGAATACACTAGAATCGTTGCTGATATAGAGCCGCTACGTGCGCTGACGTTGTGGAAGCCGTGCGTTGCTTTGGAGGAGGGAATGACGCATACAATATCGTGGTACAGAGAAAACGCGAAATGACACACTGTTTCTGCACTGCAAGTCGTGGTACCATATGTTTGGTACCACGTTTTTTATTTAAAGTATTTAATTTATGAACATTTTCGTGCTATATCACTTCGATGGTTCAATGAAAGAGCTTTCTTATGATGCAAAGTTGCGTATAAAAGCTGCTCTGCTTTATATTGGCAATTACAAGGTTTCAAATATTTTTTTTGTTGGAGGGTCATTTAAAAAAAATATTTCTGGGGCGGAGCATATGAAACAATATTATGAGAGGTTTTCAATTATAGATTTACCTTCACATATTCTCGGTTCATCAACCACGGAGTCGAATATATCAGCAATTATGGAAATAGTGAGTAATTTTTCATTGAACGATTCGAACATTGTTATTACTAATAGCTACCATGGAAGGCGCACTAATGATTTGATCAGCAAATACAAACATAATGTACGGGTCTGCGAAGCTGAAAGTATATTGCTTAGGCATGGAGATGATGCATTGAGATTGGAGATTAGAAATTATATAAATTCTTTTAAATACAAAGGCAAAATTTTTAAGGAATGTGCTTTACGTATATTTGGAAATAACGCTTTCTTTTCAAGTATATTAAAAAAAACAAGAAACATCTCTTATGAATAAAATCAATTACTATATCTTTTGATAATAATCACGCTTCATATCTTTTCAAAAAATTCTCACGCGGCCTGCCTCGCGTCGACCCGCTTCGACTCAATGATACGTCTTGTCGAATCGAGGCGAGCAAGGACGTTTCACGTCTTCACGTTGGCGGCACAGGACTTGGACTTTATGTTGGAAAGGTAATTGCAGAAGCGCACCACGGATAAGTTGGATCGAATCAGATGGAGAAGGAAAAGGCTCAAGTAACTTTGAATATTGAAATATCATTAAAGCCCTTTCCGAACTTGGAAAGGGCTTTAATTTTGTATTAAATGGTAGTATTATAACAATATGAAACATCAAATAGAAAAGATAATACTTGCAAACGGAGCAACACTTATAAATGTGAGGGTTGAGAATTTACCGATTTCGATTGTTTCGGCGTGGTTCAGGGCTGGATCCAGATTTGATCCTGCGGGAAAAGAGGGTCTAGCGCACCTATTGGAACATCTTTTAGTTAAGAGAACAAAAAAATACTCTGATGAGATTGAAAGACTCAAGGCGATTGAGTCACATGGCATCAAGTGCAATGCTTTTACGAGCTATGAAACGTCTCATCAATATTATATTCAGGAGAAAAGCGAAACATTTAAAGCTCTTGAATTTTTAACCGATGGTCTTTGCTGGTATGTTTTTGACGAGCAGGATCTTGAAAAAGAAAAAGATATCGTGTTGAATGAGATGCGGGAAAATAAGCTTAATCCGCGTGAGTACATCTGGAACTTATCTAATCAGGCGCTTTGGAAGAATTCATCGATGGGCAGAAGTTTTTTCGGCGATGATGAAAGTATCAATTCAATCAGTGAAAGCGATTTAAAGTTGTTCATCCAAAGTCATTATTCTCAAAGTTCTTGCACTTTTGTGACAGTGGGCGATGAAAGTATTGAAAATATTGGAAAGTATTTGAATGAAAAAATGAACAATGGCGGTGTAAATATCATTGAAGATAGTGAAACTTTCGTTGAGCCAAAGAAAATAGCCATTGAAAAAACTGACGCTAATCAAGTAACTGTAGCAGTTGCTTTCAGAGCGACTGCTATTTGCGATGAGCAAAAGGATATAGCCGCTATTGATTTTATTCGCGATTATTTAGCAAATAAGTGGATTTCCAAACTGATTGAAGAGTTGCGATTAAAGCGAGATTTTACATATTGGGTAGATGGAGAATCTGAGAATTTCTCGCAAACTGGCGTGTTAAGATTCATCTTTTCTTGTGATAAGAAAAATGTTACTAAGACGATAGAAATAATTTTTGAAGAAATTAAAAAAATAAAATCAAACATGTTTAATGAGATCAGTTTGGACATTTACAAACGATCCTTTGTGTCTTCGCTGGCTATAAAATTTGTTGATCCATATGAGTATTTGTGGTGGTATGGCTGGCAAGCAACTGTATCTGGAAAGGAAAAGTTGTTGGATATAGATGAATATTCGAAAATTATTGCGAATTTAAAAAACGAAGATATTCAACGAGTTGCAAGCAAATACTTGAATGAAGATAATGTTTCGATTTCCGCAATTGGTAATATTGACGAGAAAGATTTGGATTTTCGTTTGGAATAATTTATGAAGCTGAAGCAGGATAGATACCGCAAAGCGAGGGGTGGGCAATCTAAATTGCTTGATGTTTGTTGCGCGAAATGTGATGAGCGGCTTTTTAGTTACCAGAAAGATGGTCCGGGTCTTTTGAAGCGGACATATCTGGATAGGATTTGCAGTTCAGAGAAATATGAAAATCTCCAATACTTTTCTTTAGTGGAAATTCCGCAACTAATTTGCTTAAAATGCGGGGCTCACATTGGTACTCCGATTATTTACAAAAAAGAAAACCGACTTGCTTTCAGAATATTCGAAGGAGCGGTAAGTAAGAAAATTATTAATTAAGAACAACACAAGGTGGGAAAGCTGCTAAGACCCTAGAGGCACGTAATTACTTCGTGAACTAATTGAACGATTTTTTCATATATTTCCTTGCATTTAAGGGATAATTTGCTATGATAAGGTTATCCTTAAATATATTAAATTTCTTTGTCATTCTGAATTTGATTCAGAATCTAGGGCCTGGATTCCTGCTTTGCGGGAATGACACGATGTAAAATCAATGAAGCAAAGTCAACTTTTCACTAAAACTAAAAAGGAAGCACCTTCTGATGAGGTCAGTATTAATGCACAATTGCTGATTAGGGCTGGATTTGTGGATAAGCTCATGGCGGGGACTTATACTTTTTTGCCATTAGGTCTTCGGGTATTTCGCAAGATTGAAAACATCATTCGCGAAGAGATGAATAATCTTGGCGCAAATGAAATTTTGATGCCGTCACTTAATCCGAAAGAAAATTGGGAGAAATCTGGACGCTGGGATGGCTTGGATAATCTTTTCAAATTCACTAGTTTTTATTCTAAAAATGAATATGCTCTTGGCGCAACTCATGAAGAAGTCGTGTCGCCGTTGATGAAAAAATTCGTGCTTTCATACAAGGATTTGCCAACTGCGACATTTCAAATTCAAAACAAGTTCCGTGATGAAAAAAGAGCCAAATCCGGAATTTTGCGCGGTAGAGAATTTTTCATGAAAGATCTGTATTCATTTCACACTAGCAGTGAGGATTTAGATGCTTATTATGAAAAAGCTACTGCCGCATATCAGCGAGTTTTTGAAAGAGCTGGAATTTGGGAAAAAACTTACTATACATATGCTTCTGGCGGATCGTTTTCTAAATACTCCCATGAATTTCAGACCTTAACAGATGCAGGAGAGGACAATATTTATATCTGTGACAAATGTCGTATTGCAGTGAATGACGAAATCATTGAAGACCTTAAATATAAATGTCCTCAATGTGGAAATGCTGAACTTCGAAAAGAAAAGGCAGTTGAGACGGGAAATATTTTCAAATTGATGACTAAATTTTCGACCCCATTTGAACTTACTTATAAGGATCAAGAGGGAAATGAAAACGATGTGATTATGGGATGTTATGGAATTGGTCTTAATCGCTTAATGGGAACTGCAGTGGAACTTTTCCATGACGAAAAAGGAATCATCTGGCCGGAAGGAATCGCGCCTTTTGCTGTTCACCTGATTAATCTTGGTGAAGACGAGGAAGCTGAGAAAATTTATCAAACTCTTAAACAAAAAGGAATTGAAGTTTTAATGGATGACCGCGAAGTTAGCGCTGGTGAAAAATTTGCAGACAGCGACCTGATAGGAATACCACTGCGCGTTGTTATCAGTAAAAAATCTTTGGCAGCTGGCGGAATTGAAATTAAAAAGCGAAACGAAAGCGAAAATAAGATTGTTTCGATTGATGATTTTCTAGCAACATTATAAGTTCTTGAATAAGAATCCTCCAATAGAGTGGAGGATTCTTATTAAAAATAATAATTCCATTTTTTGAATTCTTGTTTCAGGAATTGAAAATGGAAAACAAAATTTAATCCCTCACTACCATACTACTTCATATGGTAGTAAATGATGCGGTTAGGTTTTTGCTGCGTAACATGCTGCGTAACACTTGCCTAAATACGGTTAATCTTTTAGCATTATGTAAGTAATTTTGAATTTCCAATTTTGAATTTTGTCCCCAAGGGATAAGCCTGGAGCAAAAATTTCGATTCAATTTCTAATTTCAGAATGTTTTAAGTATTAAAGAATTAATACATTCATTCGAAATTAAAAATTAAAAATTAAAAATTATTTTTTAAATATGAAAATAACCTTAAGTAAATTCGCAGGTTTCTGCGAAGGCGTGCAGAGGGCGTACGATATCGTTGAAAAGATTGCGAGTGACCCGCAGGTGAAAAAGCCGATTTTTGTGCTTGGGTCTTTGGTGCATAATAGTGACGTGGTGGAAAAAATTGAAAAAATGGGTGTGCGCAAAGTTCACGTTGAGGGACCCCTTGAGAATTTTTTCGAAAAAATCAAAGGGGAGGTTGGAACTTTAGTTGTTACGGCTCATGGTATCGGACCGAAAATTTATGAACTTGCAAAAACTCATGGAGTTCCGCTTATCGATACCACCTGTCCGCGTGTCATCAAGGTTCAGCGACTAGCAAAAGCCTTTTTTGATCGCGACACACAAATTGTCATGATCGGCGAGAAAAATCATAAGGAAGTTAAGGGAATTTTTGAATGGGCCAATAAAAAAGCAATCTTAATTGAAACCGACGAGGATCTTTGCGGATTTGTGGCCGATAAAGATAAGAAGTTGGCGATTCTTTCACAGACTACACAAGACCAGGAATTTGTTGAGCGTGCAGCGAAGCAGATATGCGAGAAATATCCGCATGCTGAAGTTGTGGATTCTATCTGTTTAACTACGCATCATAGGCAGACTGAGATAACTAAAATGGCTGGAGAAAATGAAGTCATCGTTATAATTGGCAGTCCTGAAAGCGCCAATTCCACAAGGCTTTGGGAAATCGCACTACGTATTAATCCCAAATCATATTTTGTGGCGCGAGTTGAGGAATTGGATGCTGCCTGGTTTGCAGATTGTAAGACAGTCGCCGTTACAGCTGGCGCCAGTACGCCAAAATGGATTATTGACGAAGTGCTTTTGAAAATCAAGTCACTTTAATGAATTATGTGCTGAGTTAATTATCTTGTCTCCAAATTTTCAATAATCAATTTTCAATTTCCAATGAAATCTCAATTAATCAATGATTAATTTATTAAATTTGTTTCGAAAATTAAAAAATGGAAATTCAATGATAATTGAGAACTGAAAATTGAAAATTGTTAAATATTCTTGCTTTTTCCCTTTATATCAGGTATGCTTAGCATATTAAGTGTTATAAATTTACACATCCATTATGGCGAAAATCATGCTTGTTGAGGACGACCCAATGATTGCAGACATCTATCTGAACAAGTTTAAAAATGCAGGTTTTGAGGTGATTAACGTTACGAATGGTCGTGAGGTGCTTAAAGTTGCCAGTGAGGAGGATTTTGACTTGATCCTTTTGGATATGGTTTTGCCGGAAATGAGTGGAATGGATGTTTTGAAAGAGCTTAAAAAAAGCGGAAATTATAGTAGCGACTTGAAAGTTGTGATTTTGAGCAATCTGAGTAAGGCTGAAAATGAAAAAGAGACAAGGGAGAATGGGGCAGATGAATTTATTGAAAAAAGTAGGTTTTCACCCTCGGAATTGGTTACCGAGATAAATAGGCTGCTGGCTATGTATCAAGAGCAAAAGAAGAATAGTCAACGTTTGGGTGGATTTAATTTTCTCCATAAAAAAGATAAAAAACGCATTTTGTTTATTGAGGATGAGGAAATTTTCTTGGAAATGTTTGGCAAGAAATTAGAAGATGATGGATTTGAAGTTGAATATGCAAAAAATGGTGTTTGGGGATGCAAGATGGCGGCGGAAAATCATTACGATTTGATTATCACTGATATGGTGATGCCAGCCATGGCAGGAGAGGAAATTATCAGGCGCATAAGACTGGACGATAAAACGAAAGAAACCCCGATAATAGTTCTGTCGGCGTCAGTTGTGGAAGAAGATATTCAGCCGGTCAGGGATTTGGGAATAACGGATTTTTATGAAAAAACGCATGTTGTTCCAAGTGACCTTGCCCGGCGTGTAGCAGAAATTCTTGAATAATTAAGTTTATAAAAACATATGGAGCGAATTAGAATCATTGATACGCCAAAATTTATTGGTCAAACCGTAAAAATTGCAGGTTGGGTACATATTAGGCGTGATCACGGAAAACTTATTTTTGTTGACCTTAGGGATCGTAGTGGGATTATTCAAACAGTTATCATTCCTGATCATGTGGAAGCGCATGACAATGCAAAGCGTCTAAGAAGCGAATTTGTGATTGAAATGGAGGGCGTTGTGAAAGAGCGCCCAATGAGCGCACGCAATGAGAAATCGGCAACAGGCGGGGTGGAAATTGAAGTTGCATCTATCAAGATTTTGAACGAATCAAAAGCTTTGCCTTTCGAATTGAACAAAGATACTAAAAATGTTAACGAAGAATTACGCCTAAAATACAGATACCTAGACCTTCGCAGTGAAAGAATGCGCGACAATATTTTGATGCGCCATAAGGTCGTGAAATTTTTCAGAGACTTTTTGGGTGAAAAAGACTTCATTGAAATTGAAACGCCGATCCTTGGGAAATCAACTGCTGAGGGTTCTCGTGATTATGTTGTACCGTCCCGCATCTATAAAGGAAAATTCTATGCTTTGCCGCAATCGCCACAGCAATACAAGCAGCTACTTATGACTGCCGGACTGGAAAGATATTTCCAGATTGCCAGATGTTTTCGCGATGAGGATACTCGCGGAGACCGCCAACCGGAGTTCACTCAACTCGATATGGAAATGAGTTTTGTTGAGCAAGAAGATGTGATGAATGTTGTTGAAGAAATGCTGATCAAATTGGTTCAGACTTATTATCCGGAAAAGAAAATTCAAGCGTTGCCATTTCCGAGGATTTCTTATCAGGAATCAATGGAAAAGTATGGATGCGACAGACCAGATATTCGTGAAGACAAGAATGACCCTAATTTGTTGGCATTCTGTTGGGTTGTTGATTTTCCATTTTTTGAAAAAGATGAAGAATCTTCAAGTGGTTGGACATTTACACATAACCCATTTTCTAGACCGAAACCTGAGTTCATGGAGCAATTGATGAGGAAAGAAAATATCGGAGAGATTTTGACAACGCAGTACGACATCGTGCTTAATGGATTTGAAATTGGTGGGGGAAGCATTCGAAATCATGAACCTGAAGCCTTGCGTAAGGTGCTGGAAATTATGGGAATTCCTGAAGAAAAAATTCAGCGAGATTATGGACATATGCTTAAAGCCTTCGAATTCGGTGCTCCGCCTCATGGAGGAATCGCACCGGGAGTTGATCGCATCGTGATGATACTTCAAGGTGAACCTAATATTCGAGAAGTCATCGCTTTCTCGAAAACCGGTGAAGCAGAGGATCCTATGATGAGCGCCCCTAGTGAACTCGATGAAAGACAACTAGTGGAGGCAGGCATCAAAGTCGTTAAAAGAAAAAAGAAACTGGTTTAGTATCACTTTAAATATTAGAGGCTAAGTTTTTTGAACTTAGCCTCTTGCAAGTAAAAGGCTGTTGAAAAATTCATGAAAATAAAAAAACATAAAGAAAAAATAAACGAAAGAAAATTACAACTCATAACCTCATTGGCTTTACTGCTCGGTTTTGCGCAGTCGCTTTTGATGTATGTGGAATCATCATATTTTAAGGTTTCATTGGGGAGTGAGAATGTCAGTATTTTTTACTTTATCGCATATGCCATTGCTTTAATTGTACTGCTAAATTTGCATAAGATTATCAAGGCTATTGGAAAATCAACAGCTTTTTTCCTGTTCTTTTTTTTGCAAATATGCAGTGTAACCATCCTTACCATGGTACCGCCATCAGTCGTTGGAATAGCTCTGTTGATGATGTATATCATCTCTTCATATTTAGTTATCGTGCTTTTGGATATTATCTTAGAGTCATATTCTGAAGATAAAAAATCAGGAAGAATTCGCGGCTTTCATTTGATGATGACAAATCTAGGATTTATTCTTGGGCCATTGATTTCCACGAGAATTTTGGAACAATATAGTTACTTCGGTCTATTTTTCATCGCCATGATTATAAATATGGGAATTTTTGTGGCTGGCTTGATCGGACTTCGCGGCGGCAATTCTAAATTCGGCGGTAATTTGACGGTGAAAGATTTAGTTAGGAAAATTTTTATCAATAAAGATTTGATGCGAATTTATTGGATCTCTTTTGCGTTGGAATTTTTCTATGCCCTGATGGTTGTTTATACCCCGCTTTATTTGTTGGATCGCGGAATAGGTTGGGGACAAATTGGTTTGATTTTTACGATCATGCTTATCCCGTTTACAGTTTTCGGCTATCCGGTGGGAATCCTTGCAGATAAGAAGATTGGAGAAAAAGAGATGATAATTGGCGCACTTTTTTTGATCGCTTTCTCAACGGCTAGTATCTTTTTTATCAAAGGGAATTCGCTGTGGATTTGGAGCACTGTGCTGTTTATGACTAGAGTTGGAGCAGCAATGATTGAAACGCTGCGTGATTCTTATTTTTATAAGCGCATCGATGGCAGCGATATGGATATCATCAGTTTCTTTAGGACATCACGCTCAGTCGCTTATCTGGCAGCCACTGCTCTTTCTGCGGTGATATTATTTTTCTTTCCGCTTAAGGTCGTGTTCCTATTTATTGCAGGCGTGGTTTTATTGGCATTGTATCCGGCGTTGACTTTAGTTGATAATAAAAGTGAAAGGGAATTGGAATTGGAGCTGAAAGGTGTAGTTTCATAAATTATTTTTTTTGAGTCTGTTTTATGCTTTATAATATTAAGTTGGAACAATTTGAGGGACCGCTGGATTTGCTTTTGCAACTTACTGAGCAGGAAAAGTTGGACATTACTCGCGTCAGCTTGGCCAAGATCACTGATCAATATCTGGAATATATTTCTTCCGCAAAAGACGTCAGTTTGTCGCATCTGGCAGATTTCTTAAATATTGCAACGCGCCTGATTTTAATCAAGTCAAAGGCATTATTACCACTTTTACAATTTACGGAAGAGGAAGAGGAAGAAATAAAAGATTTAGAGCATCAGCTGGCAGAATATAAAAAATTCAAGGATGCAGCTAAAAACTTGGAAATAATTTTCCAATCCCCGGCTGCAAGTTTTTCGCGAGAAGGTTTTCTTGGATTATCAGTAGTTTTTTATCCGCCAAAAGATATTACCAGTCAGGATTTAGCAAAGGCATTTAATCGCGTTTTAGGTGAGATTCCGGTTGCTGAGAAATTGGACGAAGATATTGTGAAAGAAGTTTTGACTCTAGAAGACAGAATCGTGCATCTTCAGGAAACACTGCGCGTAAGAGTACAATCATCTTTCTCTCAACTTGTTGCGGATGCTAAAGACAAAGTGGAGATCGTAGTTTCCTTTTTAGCAATGCTGGAACTTGTTAAGCAACGGATTATTCATGTTGAACAGGGAGAGTTATTTAGTGAAATCAGCTTAAAACACAAAGACAATTCTCAATAACCAATATTCAATTTTCAATGAATTTTCAATAAGCAGGAATTGTGTTTGAAAATTTTAAAAGTTAGAATTTATTGAAAATTGTAAATTGAAAAATGAAAATTAATGCATAAAAATATGGAAAAAGATAAATTGATGTCCGTGATCGAAAGTATGTTATTTGTCAGTGGCGAGCCGCTTAAAAAACGTAAGCTTGTTAAAATTTTAGAGCAAGACAATGACTTAATTGAAGAGTGCATAATTGCCTTACAGGAAAAATACAGTCAGTCTGAAAGTGGATTAAAGCTCCTTATTAATGCTGACGAAGTACAATTGGTTTCAGATCCTGATAACAGTATTTACGTTGAAAATTTGGTTAAAAATGAAATGCAGGATTCGCTTTCAAATTCCGCCATGGAAGTAGTGTCAATCATCGCTTATCGCGGTCCGATTTCAAAGCCTGAAATTGAGCAAATTCGCGGAGTCAATTGCGCCTATACGCTGCGTAACTTGTTATTGCGCGGACTTATTGTCAGAAATGATAATCCGCGCGACACGCGGGGTTATGTTTATACTATTTCTTTTGATTTCCTTAAGAAAATGGGAATCGATGACGTGAAAAAACTTCCAGATTATGCTACACTATCTGTGGATGAGCGAATTAAAATTGAAGAATAGGTGATAATGCGATTTTGCTTTCAATGATAGTCTGATATAAAAATAGATTTTTAAATATAAAAGAAAAAGCTGATGGGTATACTTGGGACAATTGTGATGGTTTTATTTTTTCCGCTTAATGCCTTTTTGCTTTTTAATGAAAGCTTGGTTGGCGGGAGTCAGGTTCAGGCTGATGTTGTGAGAGTTGATAACGGCATTGAGAATGGCTTAGTTAAAGGTGTGGAAACAAAAAAGGAACCCGAAATTCAAAAGATTAAAGCTCAAGCAATTGAAAACCCTACATACCAGCCGGTTCGTAAGGATGGTGTGAAAGATTTGGTTGTTCCTAATGCTCATGCTTCCGTGATTATTGATGCCGATACGGGGACTATCATGCATTATAATGAAGGCAGAGAGCAGCGCCAGATTGCTTCATTAACAAAATTAATGACGGCAGTTTTGGTGATGGAAAAAATAAAAAACTTGGATGAGGATGTTACTATCGATGAAGAGGCAGTGTTTATTATCGGAACAAAAATCGGCTGTCCGCGCAGTGGCTATTGTATTTCTACGCGTCTCCAAGTGGGAGAAAAAATTTCGGCGCGAAATTTGTTGACTGCTATGTTGATGAACAGTGCTAATGATGCAGCCTTGGCACTTGGAAAACACATGGGCGGTTCCCAAGAGGGCTTTGCTGCGATGATGAATCAAAAAGCGAAAGAACTAGGACTTACTGACAGCAATTTCTGTACTCCCTCAGGTCTTGAAATAGATGGACGGGAATCGGAATGCTATTCTTCGGCGTATGATATCGCACGAATCGCAGCATATTCCTTACGCTATGATACTATTTGGAAGATTTCACGTTTGCCAAGCAATACTATCGTCAAATCAAGTGATGGAAAATTGTCTCACACTATTTTAAATACCGATCAACTATTAGATCAGATGCCGAATATTACGGGAGCAAAGACGGGATTCACCCCACTAGCTGGTTATTCTCTTTTGATGGTCGTTGCCGATCCGTCAACAAAACATAGAATCGTTTCCGTTGTATTAGATGATGTTCATCGCTGGACGGATATTAAGACTATGGCTGATTGGGCCTTTAAGTCGTATTCCTGGAGATAATATTCAAACCCGAATAGCAGCCACCCCCTATTAAGAAAGATTGCGGGATTGCGGACTTAAATTTAAAATTAATAAACCAATATTACCTTATGCAATTCGCTCAAATTCAAACAATTCCCGAAGTCGTAAACGTCCTTAAAGTTTTACTGACCGGTCTGTCTGCTTTTGCTTTAGCTTTTTTGATAACGCCACTTTGGAGTCATATTTTGTATAAATATAAAATTGGCATCAAAATAAAAAAGACTGATGTGAGTGGTGGAAAATTAAATTTCGTGAGCAAGCTCCACGCTTGCAAGGCAGGTACTCCGACTATGGGTGGCGCAATTATTTGGTTTTCTATTTTAATTCTTGCAATAGCTTCACATTTTCTGCTTCCATTTCTTGCAAGTGTTTTTGATATGGGATTTCTTGCGCGTTTGGATTTTCTGAGTCGTTCACAAGTTTGGCTTCCGCTGTTTGCGTTGGTTTCCGCTGGAATTCTAGGGCTTTTCGATGATGTAATGAGCGTACGGGGCTGGGGTTCGAATAAGGGCGGTGGCATGAGATTTGCGATGCGTTTCGGATGGCTTATCGTAATTGCGACAACGGGAGCACTTTGGTTTTATTACAAGCTTGGCTGGGATCGCTTGCATATTCCAGCTATCGGAGATTTTTCTATTGGACTTTGGTATATTCCGCTTTTTATTTTTGTGATACTTTACGCCGCTGTCTCTTCAAATGAAACCGACGGATTAGATGGTTTAAATGGAGGCGTGCTCTTGATGTCATTTTTCTCTTTCGCAATCATCGCATTTTTACAGAATAAAATAGATTTGGCGGCGTTTTGTGCTGCAGCCGCAGGTGCTATCTTGGCATTTCTATGGTTCAATGTTTATCCCGCGCGCTTTTTTATGGGAGATACAGGTGCAGTTTCTATGGGGGCAACCTTAGGGGTAGTTGCTATGCTAACGAATTCCGCCCTGATTTTATTTGTCATAACCCTTTTCTATGTGCTGGAATCAGGAAGTGTTGTCATTCAGCTTACAAGTAAGAAATTATTTCACCGGAAAATTTTTTTAGCAGCACCGCTGCATCATCATTTTGAAGCGATGGGCTGGCCGGAAACTAAAGTCACGATGCGTGCCTGGATTTTTACAATGATCACTGCACTTGTAGGTGTAGTTGTTGCAATCTTCGGGATGGGAAAATAGGGCGCTATTACGAAAATTTTCAATTTACAATTTTCAATTTCCAATAAAGAATTACGTAATTAATTACGTAATTCTTTTTTAATTTGTATTGATTTATGTTACACTGGAAGCATTAAGTATAAAAATAAAAATTATGGCACGAAGAAAAGTTGAGGATTCTAATGTGCGCAAGCTTACCAAGATAGGCGCAAAATCCTTAGGGCTGACTTTGCCTATTGAAATTATGCGCGAACTTGGCTGGCGCGAAAAACAAAAAGTTGCAGTGAAAGTTGAGCGCAAGAAGATTATCATTTCTGATTGGAAAGAATAACTGCTTTTTTGCGATTCAAGAATTACGTAATTAATTACGTAATTCTTTTTAATATTCAAAAAATGTCGCAATTGGTGTATAATAAGCTTAGAATAATTTATCTTTGTAAATTCGATTTACGCAAAATCGCTGAAATTTTTTATCAGTGGTCTGCTGTGGGTCGCCAGTATATATGCATATAAGCAAAATTCAAGACGTAAATTTAGAGGGCAGGAAAGTTTTGGTAAGGGCTGATTTTAATGTTGCAATTCTGAACGGCAAAGTTCAAGAGCGTTTCAAGTTGGAAGCCTGCAAAGGATCGGTTGATTTTTTAGCTGCGCAAAAAGGAACCAAGATTGCGCTCGCTTCGCATCTAGGCAGGCCGGATGGAAAAATTAACCCGGAATTCTCATTGCAGCAGATTAAAGAGGAACTGGAAAAAATCTTGAAGCGCGAAGTAATTTTTGTCGCAGATTGTATTGGGAATGTCGTGAAAGAAGCACTGGATAATTTAAAAGAAGGTCAAGTTTTGCTTTTGGAAAATGTTCGTTTTCATGAAGGAGAGGAAAAAAATGAAGCAGATTTTGCTAAAAGTCTCGCAGAAAATTTCGATGCTTTTATAAATGATGCATTCAGTGTTTGTCATCGCGATCAAGCCTCTGTTACCGGCGTGACCAAATTTATTCCAAGCTTTGCAGGTGTTTGGCTGCAAGAGGAAATTAAGAATTTAAACAAGGTCCTGCATGAGCCTCAACTTCCTGCCACAGCAATTATTGGTGGCGCAAAAATTGAAACAAAATTGCCACTGATAAAGAAGTTCGAGGAAACCTACACGCATATTTTGGTTGGTGGAAAAGTTGCCAATGAAGCACTGGATCAGAACATCCAATTTTCTTCAAAAGTAATTCTGCCAGTTGATTTTGCTGAAAATCGCTTAGATATAGGTCCTAAAACAATTGAGAAATTTAAGGAAATTATCTCAACCTCAAAAGTTATCGTTTGGAACGGTCCAATGGGAAAATTTGAAGAAGCTCCTTATGATCAGGGAACGAGACAAATTTTAGATATTATTGCTGAGAGTGATAATTACACCTTGATCGGCGGGGGAGAATCTGTTCAAGTACTCGAGGAACGTAATTTAATGAGTAGTATATCGTTTGTTTCAACTGGGGGAGGAGCAATGCTGGAATATTTAAGCGGTAATTCCATGCCGGGAATAGCGGCGCTGCGGATATAAATTTTAAATTTCTTCTTCGGCGAAAAATATGTTATAATTGAGGAAATAAATAAATATAGTTTTCGAAAATAACTATGGAAAATCCTCAATTCAAGAGAGGTAATATCGAAATATATAACAGCTCCGTTTCACTGCATGATTTAAGGGAAGTTGATATGCGTTCACTTGTTGGACTATTCTTTTCCAGAACATTGCTGTTGATCGGCATGATACTTATTCTCCTGAATAACATGAATGTGTTTGCTCCGGGTACATATTTTGGAAAGTATAGCTGGGTTACAGCGTCTGTATTTTCGATAGGTATATGCATAAATTATTTTTGTATCCCGTACCTTTATTTTTCAAGTTTTAAAAATTTCAAAAAAGAAAATGATTTTTGGGATAAAGAGACGTTCTGGATTTTGCCACTTTTTTTCTTTGGAAACTATTTTCTTTACGGTTCTCAGATCGATTCTGCTTTTTATCTCCTCTCCCTCTCAATTGTTGTAATTGCTGTCATACATTTAAGATTTTTGATTGCATCCGCAAAGGTCCTGGCCGACAGTTGTCAACAAACATTAGCATCGCATCAGCAATATTTAATTACACTAAAATATTTGACGGTCTACTATATGTTGCTTTTGGCGGTCATGATTATTCTAAACCCAGTTCAGCAGATGTTTGTCTGGATTCGGATTCATTAGGATCTATGGTTATAAAGTATTAATTTAAATAAGCGAAATTAAAATAAATGAAATACTGGTGGCGCGAGTGCCGTTAGAAATTTCTTAAAAAAATATGTTAAAAATAGAAAATATTCATGCAAGAGAAATATTGGATTCAAGGGGTAATCCAACTGTGGAAGTTGAAATTACTTTAAGTGGCGGTGTTTGCGCGGTGGCTGCTGTTCCTTCTGGAGCTTCAACTGGAACGTTCGAAGCTTTGGAGCTTAGAGACGGAGATAAATCTCGCTATGGCGGATTGGGTGTTTTGAAAGCTGTTGAAAATGTGAATACCTTGATCAAAGGCGCTTTACTCGGTAAGGATGCCAGTCAGCAATTGATGATTGATGAAATAATGCTGGAACTGGACGGAACGGAAAATAAATCGAAATTAGGAGCCAACGCAATTCTTGGCGTTTCACTGGCAGTATGTCGTGCAGCCGCTATGGCCAAAAAAACTCCTCTATACAAATACATTAATGAGATTTCTGGCCTGAATGTTGCTCCTAGTCTCCCGGTGCCGATGTTTAATGTTTTAAATGGCGGAATGCACAGCGACAGCGGTCTAAGTATTCAAGAATTTAAAGTTATCCCAACGGGAATTAAGGGTTTTTCTGAGCAGCTTCGTGCGGGTAGTGAAATTTTTCATGCACTTAAGAAAATTCTTGAAACAATGAATCAGAGCAGTGGTGTTGGCGATGAAGGCGGTTTCTCACCGAAATTAGAGAGTAATACGCAAGCATTGGAGCTTATTAATCAAGCAATTGAGGTGTGCGGTTATGAACTTGGAACCCAAGTAAATTTAGGTCTGGATGCAGCTGCAACAAATTTCTTTGATGAAGAAGAGGGTCAGTATGTGCTGAAGCCTGAAGGAGTTCATTTGGAAAAAGAAAGGTTGATTAATATGTATCGAGAATGGATTGATAAATATCATTTAGTTTCAATTGAAGATGGATTGACTGAGGAGGATTGGCAAGGATGGGTCTCTTTAACAGAGAAAATTGCAGGTAAGCAAATTTTAGCAGGAATTCCTAAAGAAGTCTTAAATGAAAATTTGTTGGTTGGGGATGATCTTTTGGTGACAAATGTAAAGCGAGTTGAAAGAGCGATTAAGGAAAAAGCATGCAATGCTGTGCTAATCAAGGTCAATCAAATCGGGAGCTTGAGTGAAACACTTGATTGTATTCGGTTGGCAAAAAAGCACCAATTAAAAATTATGATCTCACATAGGAGCGGTGAAACTA
The DNA here is from genome assembly GCA_964609855.1 of uncultured Bdellovibrionales bacterium. Lineage (GTDB taxonomy): Bacteria > Patescibacteriota > Minisyncoccia > Moranbacterales > GWC2-37-73 > GWC2-37-8. The sequence goes on along the minus strand of CAZSTB010000004.1, from coordinate 8,691 downwards.
CCGACGAATTTATTGCTGATCTGGCTGCTGGAACTGCTGCAGAGTTTATTAAATCAGGATCACTTTCTCGCGGAGAAAGACTTTGCAAATATAATCGACTTATGAAAATTGAGCAGGAATTGAAACAGGTATAAAGATCCTGTAATTGGAAAACAAAAATAAAAGAAAAATAAAAAGAAGTGCGAGCTATTGAAATAGCGATACTCGAACTCCAGTCATCTATGTATAAAATTTTAACAATCGGCGCGGCAACTCAGGATGTTTTTTTCCCCACCAGCGAGGGTTTATTGATGGAAACACCTGAAGATATTTTGGCTCAGAAGAAAGTTGCATTTGAAATGGGTGCCAAATATCACATAGAAGACCGCTTCGAAGCTTTAGGTGGTTGCAGTGTTAATGTGGCAGCTGGACTTTCTAAATTGGAGGAGAGGGTTGCTTGTTATGGCGCAATCGGCGACGATCAGACCGGAAAGTGGATATTAAAAGAGCTTGAGAAAATAGGGGTTGGTATAAAGCATTTAGCGATTAAAAAAGGTTTTCAAAGTGATATGTCTGCCATCTTGGTAGACTCGCGAAATGGTGAACGAATAATTTTCTCCAATCATGTAGCGTCTAAGGAGTTTATTTTCGATAAAAAAAGCATCGAAAATCCTCATTGGATTTTTATTGGAGATTTAAGTGGCGAATGGAAGCAAGCTCTGCATGATATTGTAACAATAGCCCAAGAAAAGCGTATCCGCTTAGCGTTCAATCCGAATCAAAAAACCATTCACGACGGCGCTGATAAAATTATCGAAGCAATGGGCGCTTGCGAAATTCTTTTTTTGAATAAAGATGAAGCAATTGAATTGGTTAGTGCTGTAGGTGAAATAGTAGTAAGGGAATTATTGGAAAATGAAGAATATCTAATGAAAATTCTGTTCAGATTGGGTGCAAAAACTGTCGTACTTACTGACGGGGAAAGAGGGGCTTGGGGATATGACGGAAGAGAAATTTTTCACGCTCAAGCTTTGATGCAAAAAGCGGTTGATACGACTGGTGCAGGAGATGCATTTACAAGTGGTTTTTTTGCTGCACATCTGAATAGCTTACCCATGGAGACGGCATTAAGATGGGGCACTGTTAATAGTAGCGCAAGTGTGAAAGAATTTGGTGGACAAAAGGGACTTTTGACTAAGGAGGAAATAAATATTCAGATTAATTTGGTCAAGGTGAAATTGTTAAATTAATGCATAAATGTCGTTATTAATTTTTAATTTAAAATTTTTAATTTAAAATGAATTTTTAATGCATATATTTTAAATTTTGCATTCGAATCTTTTTTAAAAATTTCAAATTTCAAATTTCAAAACTGTTAAGGTATGTCTATTTTTTCTAAAATTTTTTCCAACTCTAAGACTGAATATTATTTAGCTTTGGATATCGGAACCGAAGTTGCGAAAGCTATAGTTTTTTATATTGATCCACAGCAGAAAGTAGGAATTGTTGTAGGTACCGGAAAGGAAAGACAAAAAAGAGGTAATATGCAAAGTGGAGCCGTGTCAGATATCGCTGGTGTTATTGAGACCTGTCAAATTTCCATTGGAAAAGCCTTGGAAAACGCTGGAATTAAAAAGGTGAAAAAAGCCATTGTGGGCATTGCCGGTGAACTTGTAAAAGGAACAACAACGACGGTGCATTATGAGAGAAGCAATCCTGATTCCAGAATTGATTTTCCTGAGCTAAAGGGGATAATTCAGAAAGTGCAATTAAAAGCCTTTGAAAGAATTCAAGAGCAGATTTCTTGGGAAACAGGTCAGGATATCGAAGTTAAACTTATTAATGCTGCCATTGTCGATGTTAGAATTGATGGATATCAAGTAACAAACCCGATCGGTTTTCAAGGTAAGGATGTTTCAGTTAGCATCTTTAACGCCTATGCGCCGATGATACATTTGGGAGCGCTGCAAGCTATTGCTGACGAACTTGGAATCGATCTTTTAAGTATTGCGGCTGAACCGTATGCTGTTGCGAGGAGTATTGACTATGATGATGCCTTGGACTTTAGTGCAATATTTATAGATATTGGAGGTGGGACTACTGATATAGCTGTTGTGCGTAATGGTGGGCTAGAGGGGACTAAGATGTTTGCTTTTGGTGGACGTGCTTTTACGAAAAAATTAGCTCAGGAATTAAGAATCGAATTGGAAGAGGCTGAAGAATTAAAATTGAAATATGCTGAAGGGAAACTTGGGGCAGATGTTAGCTCAAAGATTGAACAAATTTTGCAGACAGATGCTGATGTATGGCTGAGTGGAGTTGAGCTTTCACTTTCTGAATTTGCCGGGAGTGACGTTTTGCCTTCTCGCATTTTACTTTGCGGCGGTGGCAGCGGGCTACCTGGAATTAAGAAAGCTTTGACGGATAAAGAATGGTCAAAAGGACTTCCATTTGCAAAAACACCAAATGTGAGTTACCTTCAACCCCGTGATGTTGTAAGAATTATTGATCAAACAGGAGAATTGGATAATCCCCAAGATGTAACCCCGATGGGATTGGCAAATTTGATTCTAGATGTAACTGGCGAAGAGAAAATTATGGCAGGAATATTGCGGCGAGTTTTGCAAACAATACAAGATTAATAAACAGCTTAATTAGGCATTAGCTCCTCAGCTTTTTAGGAATCCTGAAAGCTAAAAGCTAAAAGCTAAAACCTGATAATATGCACCAAACATTTTACATTGACATTGACGAAGAAATTTCTTCTGTGGTTGACCGCTTGAATAAATCAATGTCTAAGGAGAATTATTTTGTAGTGCCTAAGCGCGCGCTTTTCTTGCAAAGCATCGTGAATTTAAAAATTTTAAAGCGCGAATCAGAAAAATTAAACAAGCACATCGTTATTGTTACGCAAGATGAGTTAGGATCATCCATGGCGAGTAGATCCGGAATAGAGGTTCGTAGTGCTGTAGAAGATTTTGAGGAAATTAATGAGACTGTTGAGGATTTTGATGAAAGTGATGTAGAAGAAAATGATTTGCAGTTTAATTTAAATCTTGACTCCGAAAAAGATAAGCAGGCAAGGTTGAGCGGTGTTGGCTCTGCTGAATTTTATGCGCATAACTCGGTTCAGAATACCAATGCATCTAAGAAGAAGTCTAAAGCTTTACTTAAAACTCCCACGACAACCCCTCGACAGCAGCAAAGAAATGCTCAAATAAATCTCAAGCAAAATGTTTTAGCAAGTAAATCCGTTCAAGCGCACTTGCCGCAAAAGCCTCAGGTTTCGAGCAGTTCATTATATAAGAAGCAATTAGATCCTGGAAAAGTTAAGAGTTTAGAAAAACTTTTTTCTCACGAGGAATCAAATCAAATCGAAACTTTGCATTCAACAGGTAATACTAAAAATTTCTTCTTGGCGTTTATTGTTGTCTGCTGTATTTTTATCGTGGGTATCGCAGCATATTTGGTTGTGCCAAGTGCAAAAATTTCTATTGAACCTGAAGTAGTTAAAAAGAAGGTCGATTTAGATTTGCATGGAAAAAATATTAAAGATGTAGACGGACAGGATATTCCCGTGCAAATGATAAATGAAAATATAGATTTAGTCTTGCCTTATAACATGACGGGTAAAAAAATTATAAATGGCAAAAAAGCTCAAATGAAAGTTGCCATCTATAATGAGTACAGTTCTTCTGCTCAAACCTTAATTGCTACAACTAGGTTGGAAAACACTGATGGTAAAATTTTTCGTTTAGTGAAAAATATTGTAATTCCTGGAACAACAGCCGTGGGAGGCGAAACGAGGCCTGGAGTGATAGAGGCTGAAATTGTGGCTGACGCTCCCGGTTCGCAATATAACATTGAATCTGCAACCTTTAAAATCCCAGGATTTGCTGATGGGCCCAAATTTGATAAATTTTACGCAAAATCAGTTGCCTCAGCAAGTGGTGGAACGGATGGAAGCGAGGAGGCAAGCGGAACAGTCACTCAAGATGATATAGATAGTGCAAAAAGTATGGCAGCAGCTGCATTTAAGGAAGAGGCTGTTGAAGTTCTTAAAAATAAATTACAAGATGGTGAAATCGCCCTGCCCCAGGCTCAGAACATCATAACCGCAAAACCTATTGTAGCTGCGAAAGTAGGTTCAATGGCTGGAAGTTTCAATGTAACAATTAGTGGAACATTGCAAGCCCTTGTATTTGCAGAGAAGGATGTGAAAAAGGTTGTGCAACAAAATTTGAGAGATGACAAGCAGACTGCTGAATATAAAGAGGAGATCTCTAAGATTGAATATGGTACAGTTGGTCCTGATTTTCAAAATGCGACGTTGGAACTTAAAACCTATGCTGAAATTAGGTTAATTTCCAAGCTGAACAGCGAACAGATCAAAAAGGACCTTCTTGGGAAAAAAGATGAAGAATTGAGTGTTATATTGAAGAAATACCCAATTAAAAACGCAAATATTGAATTTAATTCCTCTTTTGTCACTCGTGTTCCACAGTATCCTCAGCGCGTAACTGTGGAAATTCAGGAATTGTCGGAATAAGCCAAGATTTCATAAAAGCGCGGGCTATTTGTGGCTAAAAACGAAAAGGCTAAAAAAGAAAGCTTTTACAGAATCTCTTCTCTCTGCAGAGGGAGTCTTTTGGCAGGGTTGACAATAAAACGATAGTTTGTTAAGATAGTTATACGTTTTAAAAAAACTTAATAGCTTACCCTGGGTAGAGGTTTTTACTATTTTATCGCATGAATTAGGATAGTGTCCACAATGTAACCCCCTCTATTTTTATGTTGTAAAAGTAAAAGTAAAATATGGCACCAAAACAGGAAAAAGAGCTCATAAAGCTCGAAGGAACCATCATTGAAACACTTCCAAGTACGACCTTTAAAGTTAAACTTGATAATGGTCATGAGGTTTTAGCACATATATCTGGTAGAATGAGGGTAAATTATATCAGATTACTTCCGGGAGATAGGGTTCTTATGGAAATGAGTCCCTATGATCTTACGAAAGGACGAGTTACTCAACGCATGTAGAAATAACTAATAACTAAAGACTCACAACTAACGACAATTGCCCCTGCGGCTTTTGGAGAAAAAGTTATAAGTGATAAGTAAAATTTATGAAAGTAAGAGCATCAGTGAAGAAAATTTGCGCTAAATGTAAGGTTGTAAAGCGTAGAGGAAAGGTTTATATCATTTGCACCACACCTAAACACAAGCAAAGACAAGGATAGTCATAAAAAGTGATCCGAATTGATCCGAATGGATTCGAATCACAATTTTGATAAAAATTCGGATAATATAATTTGGATAAATTAGTATAATATGATAAGAATTGCCGGAATTAACCTTCCTGACGAAAAAAGAATTGAAATCGCTTTGACTTACGTTTATGGTATTGGACCTTCAACAAGTCGCAAACTTTTAAAGCAATTGGATATTGATGCGAATACTCGTACTAAGGAATTGTCAGCCGAGGATGCAAACAAGCTTCGTGATGAAATTGAAAAGAAGTATAAGGTAGAAGGAGAACTGCATCATGAAGTAAAAATGAACATCAAGCGCCTTAAAGAAATCGGTAGCTATAGAGGCTCCAGGCACCAAAAAGGTTTGCCTGTTAACGGTCAACGAACAAAGACAAACAGTCGAACAGTTCGTGGAAATGTTCGTAGAACTATGGGAAGCGGTCGTCGCAGCGAATCTAAGACCTAGGTAGCTTATTGGGGCATTAGCTTATTAGCTTGTTAGTCCTAAGGTGAAAGTAATCAATCAAATCTAAAAAGCTAAAAGCCTAAAAAGCTAAAAAGCTAGAATTATAATTATGGCCGAGGAAATTAAAACAACTGAAGAAGTGATGGAAGAGTTGGCTCAGGAAAAAGTTGGCGAAGGTGAAGCAACTAAAGTTGCGGAAGCGCCAGAAGCTGAGACTAAAAAGAAGAAGAAAAAATTAAAGCGACAGATCAACAAAGGTCAGGCGCATATTAAATGCACCTACAACAACACCATGGTGATGATTTCTGATGCCAATGGTGCTATGCTTGCTTGGTCAAGTTCCGGGCTTCTTGGATTCAAGGGTGCTAAGAAAGCTACTCCATATGCTGCTACGCAAGTGGTTCAGGATGTATCAGAAAAAGTTAAGAAATACGGAGTTCAAGAATTGGATGTATTTGTTAGAGGAGTTGGTTCCGGACGCGAATCTTCAATCCGAAGCTTAGCAAACAAAGGTTTTGAACTTACTGCAATCAAAGATGTGACTCCTATTCCTCATAATGGTTGCCGTCCAAAGAAACCAAGGCGAGTATAAACAATAATTATAATTTATAATTTTAAATTTAAAATTTGAAATTTTCTTAAGAAGATATGGCTAGAGATTTATTAGGATCAAAGTGTAAGCGTTGCCGCAGAGCTCAAGAAAAGCTTTTTCTTAAAGGTGACAAATGTAACAGCGCTAAATGTGCAGTTACTCGTCGTCCTTACGCTCCAGGTGTGCATGGAAAGAATATTTCCCGCGGACTAAGCGAATTTGGAAAGCAACTTGCAATGAAGCAACGCATCAAAAGAATGTATGGAGTGCTTGAAAGGCAGTTCCGCAAGCATTATGAAGAAATTCAAAACAAGCCAGGTGTGACCGGCGACTTGCTTATGTCACGTTTGGAAATGCGTTTGGATAATGTTGTTCGCCGCATGGGTTTTGCATCTTCACCGATTCAAGCAAGACAACTTGTGACTCATGGAGCTTTCTTGGTAAATGGAAAGAAATTGACTATTCCATCTTGCGCAATGAAAGTCGGAGATGTTGTTAGTATCAAGGAAAACAAGAAAGATAACGCTTATTTCACAAATCAGATTCAAGCTCTAGCAAATAAGAAAGATTTTCCTCGTTGGATCCAATTTGATGCATCAAAAAATCAAGCTACTATCATTGCTATCCCGACTCGCGAAGACATAGGTGTACATGTTGACCCACAGATGGTTGTTGAATCATATTCAAGATAATATATATTCGTTTCGTTTCCATTAACTTTTTTAAATGAAAAACGTGTGTCTTGTGGAAATTTCCATGATGCATTCGTTAGAAAGAGGATATGCAGACAGTGTCACTTCCTCAGAAGCCAAAATACACTCCAATCGATGAGAAGAGTGGTAAATTTGAGATTATGGGATGTTACCCAGGTTATGGTATGACCCTTGGAAATGCGCTTAGGCGTGTTCTTCTTGCATCATTGGAGGGTAGCGCGATTACCTCAGTGAAAATCAAAGGAGTTTCGCATGAATTTTCAACACTTGACGGTGTTATGGAAGATGCAGTGCAAATTATTTTGAACCTGAAGAAAATTCGTTTCAAGATGTACAGCGAAGAATCAGTTAAAGTAACTCTTAAATTTAAGGGTGAAGGAAAGGTAACTGCTAAAGAAATCAAATGTCCTTCAGACGTGGAAGTTGTGAACCTCGACCAGGTTATTGCAACGGTGACTGATAAAAAAGTGGAATTGGAAATGGAACTTGAGATTTCAAGAGGTTTGGGATATGTTCCAATTGATCAACAATACCGACCAGAAAAGGAAATCGGTGTGATTGCTATCGATGCTGTATACACTCCGATCGTTCGTGTGAACTACGAAGTGGAAAATATGCGCGTTGGTAAAAGAACTGATTACAACAAGATTACACTTGATGTCGTAACTGATGGAAGCATTACTCCTGAAGAAGCATTCACGAAAGCAGTAAAAATTCTTGTAGAACAATTTTCTGTACTTGGTGGAATTGAAATAATTGAAGAAGCTCCTGAGGTTGAAGAAGTTCAAGAAGCTGAAATTGTAGAAGAAGCTCCTGCTAAAGTTGAAGCAGCTGATCCTTTGAAAATCAAAGTTACTGAACTGAAGAATCTTTCAACCAGAACTCTTAATGTGCTTGAGGCTAGCAAAATCGTGAAAATCAAAGATATTGCTAAACTTACCGAAGAACAACTAAGAGAATTGGAAGGAATGGGAGACAAAGGAATCAAAGAAATCAAGAAATCAATTGGAGAATTTGGAATCACCCTTAAACAATAGTAAGAAACCAGCCGCATTAGCTTTTAGCTGCATTAGCTTTTAGGGATTTTATTCTCTGCTAACGAAGCTAGCGAAGCTATAAGCTATCAATATATATGAATCATTTAGGAAGAAGCAGAAAATTTAGCAGAGTAAAGAAACAACGAGTGGCTCTTTTGAAGACCTTGCTTGGAAGTTTCATAATGAAAGAAAAAATCACCACAACTGAAGCTAAGGCTAAGGAGATTAGACCGATGGTAGATAAAATTATCACGAAAGTGAAAAAGATATCTGCGGATGAAACGAAAAAAGTTGCTGTATTAAGAGATTTGAGAAAAGGCCTTCCACTAATTGCTGTTAAGAAGCTTTCTGGCGAGTTTGCACAGAAATTTACTGACCGTTCTAGTGGATATACTCGCGTCATGAAAATCGGTCAACGAAAAAGTGATGGAGCAGAAATGGCAGTTATTGAATTCGTGTAAAAAAAATCATCGAACATGCAACATAGAGCATAGAGCGTAGGATTGAAAATTGAAATCGTGAGAAAGTAGATTTTTATTCCAGGCTATGTGTTCCATGATGTGTAAAACTATAAATTATGAACAGACAATATCATCTCTTTGATGCTCAGGGAAAAGTGCTTGGTCGCTTGGCAACTGAAATAGCAAAGACA
>CAZSTB010000003.1:78213-81517 GCA_964609855.1 uncultured Bdellovibrionales bacterium | reverse complement strand
CCTCGGGCGAGACGGGCTGCGTGAGCTCAAAGGTCCAGGGCTCTGCCCTGGGGTATAATACCTTTTATTTTCTAAAAATAATTTTCTCGATAATATTTTTATGCTATAATTAATTATAAATAAAATAAAATAAAATAAAATATTATGTTGAGTAAATTAGTTGGTAGTTTGAAGTCTGATAAATCGATAAAAATTCCATTGGAAATGAAAGCTGCGGTTGTGGAAAAATTTGGCAAACCCTTGGTTATTAAAAATATTCCTGTGCCAAAGGTTTTGCCTGGACGCATTCTTGTGAAAGTTGCAGCTTGTGGAGTTTGTCATACTGACTTACATGCAGCTAAAGGTGATTGGCCAGTGAAACCGTCACTTCCTTTCGTGCCTGGGCATGAGGGTGTGGGTACGGTTGTTGCTCTTGGTGAGGGTGTGACTGATATTAAAGTTGGGGATCGCGTGGGAATCCCATGGCTGCACACTTCTTGTGGACATTGCGAACATTGCTTGACTGGATGGGAGACTCTTTGCGCAAAGCAGCAGATGACTGGTTACACGGTTAATGGTAGTTTTGCCGAATATGTCTTAGCTGATCCGAATTACGTGGGCAGAATTCCTGAAAATTTGTCTTTTGTTGATGTGGCCCCAATTCTTTGTGCGGGAGTAACTGTTTACAAAGGATTAAAAGAAACAGAAGCTAAACCGGGAGAGTGGGTTGTAATTTCTGGTATTGGTGGCCTTGGGCATCTTGCAGTGCAATACGCAAAAGCGATGGGGCTGCGCGTAATTGCAGTGGATATTGCTGATAGTAAATTGAAATTAGCTAAAAAGGTTGGCGCTGAACTGACTTTCAATGCCGATAAAGTCGATGCTGCCGCTGAGATTACCAAGGTAATCGGAGGAGCGCATGGAGTTTTGGTCACCGCAGTTTCCACCAAAGCTTTCGAACAAGCAGTTAGTATGCTTCGTAGCCATGGAACAATGTCATTGGTGGGTCTTCCGCCTGGAAAGTTTCCAATTTCGATTTTTGATTTAGTATTGGGTCGTAAGACGGTCCGCGGTTCAATTGTGGGAACACGCAAGGACTTAGAGGAATGTTTGGAAATTGCCAGTCGCGGCTTAGCTAAAGCTACTATTAAAGTGGAAGCGCTTAAAGATATAAACTCTATTTTTGATCGAATGAAAAAAGGGGCAATTGACGGACGCATCGTTATGAAGATAGGGAAATAAAACTACAGCCATAAGAAAATGCAGATGTTTAAAGATACCCGCCTTGGCGGGTATCTTTATTTGATATGATAGCTCAAGTGACTTGGAAAAGGTTCAAATTTAGTCAAAAATGACAGGTTCCTGTAGCTTTTATGTACATAATAATATTTGTTGACATTTAAAATATGTGCTATAATTTTTAATGTAAAAACTTTGATATCTTCCAATGAAAAAAATAATACTTTCAATTGCGATAACTTTTTCAATACTGCTCTTGATTTGGCAAATGTTTCTTCGTGACATTGAGTTAGCCGGCAAAGCTACTCTGTCTTGGAATGCTTCTACTGAAGCAGATATTGCTGAGTATAAGATATATTATGGCAACAGTAAGCGAACTGGAGATTGCCCGCAGGGAGGTTATGCTAAAAAAATAGATGCTGGCAATAAGACGTCTTATCAGTTGGAGAATCTTGAAGAGGGAAAAGTTTATTACTTTTCTGTAACTTCTGTTAATGCTGCTGGCAAGGAGAGTTGTTTTTCCGAAGAGATGAGTAAGGAGATTAAAATATCTTTTTTAGATAAAGTAAGGTCATTATTCAATTAAATCAAAATAAAAAGTAAGAAACTTGTTATGAAAAAACAAAAATCAATCTTCCTTGCGCTGCTTTTTCTCAGTATGGCCATGTTGGGACAGGTCGCAATTGCGGGAACGGCTAAAGTGAGTTGGGATGCTAATTCTGAGGGCGACCTGGATGGATATAAAATTTACTATGATACGACTTCTCATGCCGGAACATGTCCTACGGGATATGCGAATAATTTTGACGTGACGGATAATGCGACTTCGCATTATTTTGATGCTTTAACTCCGGGGCAAACTTATTATTTTCAACTCACTGCATATGACACTGCAGCAAATGAAAGTGCTTGTGCCGCCTCTGAGGTTTCAAAACTGATAACATATCGCGGGGACATCAATCCTACACCTGATCACAGAGTGGATGTTTCTGATCTGAGTATTATTGCTAATTTATTTGGGCAATCCATGGTGCATGCTGCTGATATAAACAGAGGAGGTAGTATAGATGTGAGTGATTTGAGTATTTTGGCGGGAGAATTTGGTCAATCTTTTTAATAAATAATTCTTACTTAAATAAAAATAAATATGAAAAGGAAAGCTGATAAAACATTATTAGAAAAAGTATTTGGCAAGGTAGTGCTTTTTTCTCTCACATTATCCTTGTTTTTTGGTTCTCAAATTTTATCAATAAAAAATGCGAATGCTGCAGTGGTTGACGCGACCCTTCTTTTTGATAATGCAGCGCCGTCAGTTGCAGCCGGAGCAGATTTCAACTTGATAGCGCAAGTTAACCCCGGCTCAAATACTGGGGGAGCTAATCCGGGTGTTAATGCGGTTGAATTGCATATTACTTTTGATAAAAATGTTTTGCAGATAAATACCGATGGAATCAGTGTTAACACATCGGCATTTTCGGCATTAGAGGGCTACCCTGTTTTCGATAATGCTAATGGAACAGCGACTATTGTGGTTTACACCTCAACTCCGGAAATCATACTTACAAATGTGGCCACAATCTCATTCCATGCGGTTTCAGCAGCAGTTGATTCGGAAGTCGCCTTTACGGTGCAGTCGGATGCAGCAGTCAATGATGGGAATGGAACAAAGGTGGTTGCAACCAGAACACCTTCACTGGTTACGATAACTGGATCTGATATTGTTGCGCCAAGCGTGAGCGCTTTTGAAATTCCTGCTAGTTTTAATAATTTAACTGTTCCAATAACAACTTTTACTGCCAGTGACGCTGTGGGTGTTACAGGTTACATGCTTACTGAAACAGCTGGTGCGCCAGCTTTTGATGCTGTGGGATGGCAAGGGACAGCTCCAACGGAATATGTATTCGCAAGTGGCGGTAGTAAAACGCTTTATGCCTGGGCCAAAGATGCTGCTAATAATGTTTCCACGAGTTTGAGTGATACTGTCACGATCGATACAATTGCACCAAACACCACAATCACCGTTAACCCAATTGATCCTGATAACAGTGCAGACGCAGCTTTCACCTTCACTTCAAGTGAACCAAAT
>CAZSTB010000003.1:0-78113 GCA_964609855.1 uncultured Bdellovibrionales bacterium | reverse complement strand
CAAATGTTGATGCAACTCCTGCTTCATATGCTTGGGATATTGATACAATTGCACCAAACACCACAATCACCGTTAACCCAACTGATCCTGATAACAGTGCAGACGCAGCTTTCACCTTCACTTCAAGTGAACCAAATTCAACTTTTGAATGTGACATGGATGGTGCAGGTTTCGAAGCTTGCACATCTCCGAAGAGTTACACTTCACTAGGAGAAGGTCCGCATACTTTCCAAGTAAAAGCTACTGATGAAGCTACAAATGTTGATGCAACTCCTGCTTCATATGCTTGGGATATTGATACAATTGCACCGACTATCTCAATAACCTCACCAGCAGACGGTGCTTTTATTAAAGATGATATGCCTGTGTTAATCTTTGATTCCTCAGAGGGGACAGTGGTGGTTAAGGTTGATGATGTTGTGGTGACCAAGGTTTCAAATGATTCACTAGACACGCTTTCTGAGGGAGCGCACACTCTTTACATAGAATCAACAGATGTCGCTGGTAACATTGGCACACAAACCAGCTCTTTTACAATTGATACTGTTGCTCCAGATACGACAATTTCAGCTCAACCAAATGATCCAGCGATTAGTGCTTCCGCAAGTTTTGCTTTTTCAAGCGAATTAGGTACAACTTTTGAATGTAAGTTGGACGCGGGAAGCTACGCAGTCTGTTCAAGTCCTAAGGTATACACGAGTATTACTGATGGAAATCATACTTTTTCAGTACGAGCAATTGATGCTGCTACAAATGCTGATGCTACGCCTGCTTCTTATGTCTGGACAGTGGATTTGCCGCCAGTCATTAGTAATAGTTCTCCTGTTGGAACTTTAGCTGTAGGAACAACTCAGATTGCAATCGGTGTTGAAACTAATAAGAATGCAACTTGTAAATATGCTACAACATCCGGAAATTCTTACGCTACAATGATAGCTTTTGAGGGAACTGGTTCAACGACGCATTCATTTACTGCCACGGGATTAACAAATGGTGTAAGTTATGGCTATTTTGTACGCTGCCAGGGTGCGAATGAAAATGTAAATCTGAGTGATTATTTGGTTTCATTTTCAGTTGCGAATCCCGCACCTGTTGTAGTAAAGAAGAGTTCGTCAGATGATGATGAGAAAAAGAAAACACCTTCTCGTTATATTTCTCAGTCCAAAAAGAAAGTTGCCAGGGGAGCAGCAGTTACGCAGCGTGGTAAGAAGTTCTCCAAAAATGACTTTGTAAACCTTTACTTCTCTAAAATTGGAGGAGGATATTATGCACCAATGAAAATTAAAACTTCGAAAAAAGGAGCATTCACAATCAAATATATTGCTAACAAGCCAAAGGGGAATTATAGTTGGTATGCTATAGATATTAAAACAGGAAAGAAAAGTAAAACCAAGTTTTACTCAATAAAATAAAAGGATATTAATAACCCAGCGCAAGTCTACCTGCTGGTAGACAGGCACTGGACCCGGGGCTCACGCAGCCCGTCTCTCTTGAGGCTTGCCGGTGGACAAACTGCGAGGTATTAAACCTTTTGGTATCTGCGCTCGCTCGGAAATTGAAAAGAGTACTTTTCATTTCGCTCGACTTCGCTTGATAATAAATTCTGAGCTGATAAATTATGCATGTGATAAAGAAAAAGAAGTGGATTTTAGTACTGATGTTAATTCTTTTGGTTGTTTCAATCTTCGCTTGGCGATCGAAACAGGAAGTGCCAGAATCTAAATTGTTTGGTCAGTGGCAGTCTCCTGATAAGTCAGAAGAATCTGGACTAGTTCAGTCTGAAGAAGTTACAATTATTGATAGCGAAAAGCTTCAGAAAGTAAATCTCATTACATCTGAGATGCGTCCAGCTGAGGATGAGCAGTATGATCTTTCTGCCTTTAGTGGTTTGCCGCAATTGGGGATTAAAGATAAAACCTACTTGGAAAAAAGTAATCTCTTGATTTCTGCACAAAAGAATTTACTAATTCTAGAAATTGCTACATACAATATTAATGGTGAGCAAGCTGAGTTTGCGGATCCAGATGCTATCATAGAAGTTCACGATTATCTTTGTAATATAGAGGATAAAAAATGTGAAATTGCAGATATTTTTTCACAGCAATATGCAGGACTAGACGATAGCATTAAAAAAAGTCCGTTTTTTGTCTGGGATGCATTTGACTCAGCAAAGAATTTGCTTTTCGGAAGGGTGATTTCAAATGGGACAGAAAATGCTTCTCCTGTTTATATTTGTAATATTGAACAGAAAAAGTGCGATCAAATTAAAGTTGATGATGTCGGGGTGATTTATACAGCGCCCTTTGGAAGCTTCAGCTTCAAACTCGATAAGGTAGCAGTGGTAGTGAAAAAGCAAAATGCTGGTTTGGAAAGTTGGGAGTTGGCGATTTATAAGGTTGATAATCTGGCTTCTCCGTTTGCGAAATACGATATCTCGTCGATATTCAGTAATGATGAGGAATCCGCTCATGATGGTGTTCAATCATTGGCATGGAATGAGGGGAAACATTTAGCGATTGGAACAGCTCAACAGATTTTTACTTTGGAAACTGAAAAGGGTAACCTATCTTTAGCTTACATTGCCCCCCTGGATGAAGATGGAGATTATAATTGGGATTTTAGCAGTTTACGCTTATCTTCAGACGCTAGATTTTTATATTTTATTGATTCATCGGAGGTTGTTGATGAATTGGATGAGGAAACGCAAGAGGAAACATTGAATATTTTGCAAAAGGTTGATTTGGAGAAAAAACAAATTTCCTCTATTTATTCTGGCAGGGGATTGATGATGGAATAAATTCAAGAACCAGAAAAAGCAGCTCGTATGAGCTGCTTTTTTTATGACTTATCATCAGCAACGCTGAAAATGAAATATGGATATTTATCTTGCTTAAGCAGTGACTAAGAAAGTCTAGATATTAATGGGAAGCAGCTAGCTCCTAGTTATTTTTTTGAAATTTATTTTTCTCTAATTATGACAAGCTATTTTGAAAGCGTTGCTTTTTTTAGTTCGCGTCTGATGTGAGATTTGGCTACCGATGTTTTCACGAATTTTAGCCAATTAGCATTTGGGCATTTTCTTGTCTTGTCCGTTAAAATCTCCAAAACTTCACCGTTACGAATGTGATAGTCAAGTGCGACCATCTTATTATTTGCCTTTGCTCCTGTTGCATGGTTACCTATTTCTCCATGAATAGCGTAAGCAAAATCGATAGGGGTGGCATCCTCTGGAAGATCTATGATGTCACCTTGAGGAGTAAAAGCGAAGATATGATTTTTAAAAAAATCTATCTTAAGACCTTTCAAAAATTCTTCATCATCGCCGCCGATTTCATTTTGCCACTCTCTTAATTGCTTGACCCATGCTAACTCCTTTTCGGGAATTATTTGTTTTTTCTTAAATAAAAAGTTGCGCCAATTCTTTTTCTTCTTTTGTTCGCTATATATCCAATGTGCAGCAATACCAAATTCTGCTTCATTGTGCATTTTTAATGTCCGGATCTGAACCTCCATTATTTTACCATCCGGTCCGAAAACAGTCGTGTGTATTGATTGATAGCCGTTTGGCTTCGGCAGGGAAATATAATCTTTGATGCGCCCGATCATAGGACGATATTTTTTGTGCACTATTCCCAGTGTTTCATAACAGTCTGCAATGTCATTTACAATTATTCTTACGGCAGCTAAGTCGTAAACATGGTTTATTTCCATATCGTGCTTAACTAATTTGAGAAAAAGACTGTAAAGGCTTTTTGCTCTACCGTGAATATCTACAACATCAATGCCCTCCTTCTTTAACTCATTTTCCAAAGAGCTAATTGCTTGATTTACATATTGTCTACGTTCCTTGTAATCTTTTTCTTCCAATTCCCTTACCAATTCAAAATTGGCTGGATCTAGATATTTAAATGAGAGATCCTGCAGCTGGGTTTTGATTTCTCCCATTCCCAACCGGTTAGCGATTGGCGCGAAAATCTCCATTGTTTCTTGAGCGATGCGTTGCTGTTTGTTATTGGGATTAAACTCCAATGTCTGCATATTGTGTAAGCGATCGGCAAGTTTTATGATAATCACCCTGATATCTGTAGCCATGGCAATGAACATCTTTCTAAGATTTTCAAGAAAATATTCCTCGTGTGAACCTCGAAGCTTAATTTTTCCAAGCTTGGTCACTCCGTCTACCATAGCGGCAATTTCTTTTCCGAAGTTCTTTTCTATATCTTCAAGGAGAATCTCTGTGTCTTCGGGGACGTCATGGAGTAAGCCAGCTGCAATTGTTTTTCCTCCCATGCCTATTTCTGCTAAAATTTTTGCAACCGCTAAAGGATGTTGAATGTAATCTTCACCAGACCGTCTTTTTTGACCCTCATGAGCTTTTTTAGCTAGTTCGTAGGCTTTTCTAATCACGGCAACTCTAGCCTCACTAGGAGGATTTTTGAGCGCTTTAATTACATCTTCAATATTAAGTTTTTTCATGTAAAGTAATACGCACAAAAGGAAATTAATCTTACTTCCAGTATAGGAAAACCAGCAAGAAGTAGCAAGGTTAATGCTAACCCATAAAAATCTTTATCAAAAAGTAAATTGTTGCTATTTTTCAGACATTTCAATTGTATTAATACCTTGATAGTGAATTTTACAGGAATAACTTAATTCAGTTTAATCCCTAATCTAGGCAAGCATATGAAAAGAATAAAACGGAGAAATGGCAAAGGATATTTGATTGCAGTTTTAATGGCGATATTTTTTTTGATGCCGAAAATTTCTTTGGCCTGTGAACCGAAATCTTATGCGAAGGAATATATAAATCAAATACATGCAGTATTTGGAGGGGATAAACCTGCTTTAGTAGTGGAAAAGGGAATTAATAAAAAAATTGTAGCCTTTTATAATGAAGAGACGGGTATTCATATTTTCAAAGGAGATTATAAAGGTGCATGTGAAGATACTCTGCCATACTTAAAATCTGTGATTGCCCATGAGTATGCTCATCACATAAGTTCAAAAATAAAAAAAGTTGTTTGGATTGCAGGTCGTGAAAATCTGGCTGAAGTGGGAGAACATGCAATTGCTGATGGAATTTTTGGAGATGAAGTTTTTTATGATAATGACTTGAATGAAAAATACGCTGTTGAATATGAAAAGATATTGAATTTTATTGAAAATAAAAACGAGAACAAGCGCAGGTAGTGAAAATAAAAAGAGTTTAAGATAAAAAAATCAGCACTCGCGTGCTGATTTTTAACTGCTTTTTCCCGACATGCAACCTATATGCTACAAGCTACAACCCAATTCCTAATTCCTAAAATTCTTAATCCCTATTCTTTTATTCCTGGTCCTTGCTGTAGCCACACTCTTTGTTGGAGCAGGCGACCTTACCTTTGGCGGCAAAAGCTAGCGGCTGCGAGCAATCAGGGCACAATTCACCTGTCGGCTTGTTCCACATTACGAAATCGCAAGCTGGATACTTATTGCAACCGTAAAACATTTTTCCCTTTTTAGATTTTCTTTCGATGATATCGCCCTCTTTGCATTTTGGACATTTAACACCGGATTTTTTCTCGATGTTCATAATGTTTTTGCATTCCGGATATTTGCTGCATCCCAAGAATGCGCCAAAACGTCCGCGTTTTACATTCATCGGTGCGCCGCATTTGTCACAGATGATTCCTGAATTTTCTTCATCCTCTTTCTTTTCAGATTCAGTTTTTTCCGTGTATTTGCAGGTTGGATAATTGATGCAGGCTATGAATTTCCCAAAGCGTCCGAATTTCAAAATCAGATCGCCGCCGCAAGTAGGGCAGGGTCTGCCAATTTTTTCCTGCATGTCTTCTTTCTTTACGCTATCGGTTTTCTCTTCCAGCAATTTATGAAATGGTTCATAGAAATCGCGGATAACTGGGACCCACTTTTTCTGACCCTCGGCGATTTCATCGAAGCTTTTCTCAATTGTGGCAGTAAAATCAATACCGACAATATTTGGAAAATTTTCTACAATCAAATCATTAACCGGAAAGCCGATTTCCATAGGGAAAAGGCGCTTTTCTTCATTTTTGTCGACATATTTACGATCAATAATGGTTGAGATAGTTGGAGCATATGTGGACGGTCTGCCGATTCCGTGCTCCTCAAGAACTTTTACAAGTGTTGCTTCGTTGTAGCGCGGTGGCGCCGAAGTCATCTTTTGTGTGGGCAGGACTTCTGAAACTTTCAAAACATCCCCTTCGCTAAGTGGCGGCAGGAAAGATTCCGCCTGCGCGGCGCGACTGCTGTAAACTTTCAGGAAGCCGTCAAAAATAACGGTTGAGCCGCTGGCTCGCAGGAGATATTTATTTGAGTTTCCTAATGCTTCAATATCCGCTTTTACACTTGCAAGTTTTGCGCATTGCATCTGGCAAGCAATCATGCGGTTCCAAATCAGGCGGTATAGCTTGTGTTGGTTTGCTTCCAGTAGTGGGAAAAGTTCATCCGGAGTTTTTTCTGGATCCGTAGGTCGGATTGCTTCATGAGCTTCCTGGGCAGATTTGGATTTGTTTTTAAAATATCGAGGACTTTCAAGCGAATACTGCTTTCCGTATTCCTTGTCGATGATTTTTTTTGCGCCCATCAATGATTCCAAAGACAGATTTAAACTGTCTGTTCTCATGTAGGTTATATAACCTTCTTCATAAAGCTTTTGTGCGATCATCATCGTTTGCTTGGCTGAAAATCCAAAACTGCTGATTGCAGCTTGTTGTAGGGTTGAAGTCGTAAACGGCGCTGAAGGATTTCGTAGCGTGTCTTTTTCTTCAACGGAAATAACCTTGCAAGTTGAATCTTTAAGCTCAGCAACTATTTTTTCAGCAGCATCCTTATCAGTGATTATACTTTTTTTGGTTTTATAATCGCCAGTGAAAAGTTTCAAAGTTACGGTTTGTTCGATTTTGCTGCCATTCTGTTCAATCAGATTAGCATCCATTGATTCTTTAATGCCGTCTTTCTTTAATTTCGTCGAGATGGTCCAGAATTCTTCTGCTTTAAAGTTTTGAATTTCTCTTTCTCGTTCTACGATTAATCTTAGTGCAACTGATTGAACTCTACCTGCGCTTAGACCGCGGCGAATTTTTTTCCAAAGGAAAGGTGAGAGTTCATAGCCTACAAGTCTATCTAGGACGCGACGCGCTTGTTGCGCATCAACCAAATTCAAATCTATTTCACGCGGATGTTCGAGTGCTTTTTGAATTGCAGCTTTAGTAATTTCATGAAAAGCGATACGCGAATAAGGTTTTTTGTTTTTCTTATCCAGGTCCAACGCTTCTACGAGGTGCCAAGCAATCGCTTCTCCTTCGCGGTCTTCATCGGATGCAAGAATCACTTCATCAGCTTTCTTTGCCAGTTTTTTGAGCTCATCGACTTTCAAGCGCGCCTTGTCGGGAATTTCGTAGGTAGGTGCGAAGTCATGTTCCATGTCGATTCCCATCCCACTTTTCGGCAAATCACGAACATGTCCAAATGAAGATTTTACGATAAAATCCTTACTTAAAAATTTTGTAATAGTCTTAGCCTTAGTAGGGGACTCCACTATGATGAGTTTCATGATTTTTTCTCTAATTTATTATGCGATGATTTATATAAAGTTTCTTTATTGTCTGTGATTTTGATTTAAAATTTTAAATTTTAAATCAAATCAAAATTTCAAAATAACCCAATTTAACATTTATTATTTAGAATTCGTTTTTAAACTTAAAATTTCAAATTTCAAATTTTGATGTAGTTCTGTCCTCCGATATCTTTAACAGCAGCTTTTATTTCAAGCATGGTTATTATATTCCCGATGCTCAATGTATCCAGTTTAGTCAGTTTGATTATTCTGTCAATGTGTAGGCTTTCATGAGAGAGAACGCTCAGCACCTTTATTTCATCTGCCGTCAGGTCAATTCCTGGTCGAGTAGCATCCCATATCATTACTTCGTTTAGATTTAATTCTTCCATAACATCGCGCGCGCAAGTGATGAGTTTGGCACCCTTTTTTATAAGACTGTGCGTTCCTGTCGATTGCGGCGAGAAGATTGAGCCAGGAACCGCAAAGACGTCTCTATTATAATCGACAGCTAAGTTGGCGGTAATTAGGCTGCCGCTCTTTTCCGCGGCCTCTACTACGAGCGTGCCCATACTCATGCCAGCCATGATGCGATTGCGCGCCGGAAAGGTTCCGATGGAGGCGGAGGTTTTGACTGGAAATTCACTGATCAGTAAACCACCTCCTTGCAAGATATCTTGAGAAAGATTGAAATTTGAGCGCGGAGCAATACTTGCGTCGTCCAAACTGTTTCCTAGCACGGCTATCGTTTTGCCCTTGACTTCAAGCGCTCCAAGGTGAGCGCAAGCGTCAACACCAAAAGCTAGGCCGCTTACGACGCATACGCCGTTTTTTGCGAGGTCTCTGGCAAGGCTACGCGCGACCTGGAGTCCATAACTTGTAATTTTTCGGGAACCGACTATTGCTACCAATGGCAATTCAAGACAGGCGAGGTTGCCTTTAAGATAAATCAAATATGGACTGTCTGGAATTTCCTTAAGAAGAGCTGGGTAATGAATGTCGCTTGGCAAAGCTATTAGGATATTTTCTGCTTCAAGTTTCTGCCACTCCTTTTCCGGATCTATTAGTGCTCGCTGTGTGACAATTTTTTGACTTAGCGCTTCGCCGATTCCTGAAGCGCAAAGCTCAGTGAAGTTGGCATGCCATATTTCTTTGCCTGAACTGAAGAAATTCATGAGCAAGCTCATCTTCTTGGATCCGAGGCCGCTTATAGTGTTTAAAGCATTGAGATATTTCATTTGAAAGGGAATTGAATATCAATTGTTTCAATTATATCCATTCTTTTGATATCTGACAATTTTTTTGCACTTTTGTAAAATGTATGGCTGAATATTGGCTGTATTAAAGCAAAAAACGTACAGCTATTGATTTAATATCAAAAATGGTGTATAATATAAAGATTGGAGAGAACTTAAATAATGAGTATGCGAAGCGTTGTTGCCAGGTAGTAAAATAGTTTTCCGTAGCAAATAAAGGAGGAAGATTGCCATGGCAGAGGCTATTTTCATCTTCGCGAGTGTTTATGCGGCAAGCGTGTTTCCCCGAGTATGTCATCGTTTGATTATTTTCTTGCGGATAAGATGCGCATCCTTAGAGCGCAGACGCAGCGCAAGAAAGTTTAATCTCGGATGCAGTCTCCAGTGCGGAGAGGCGCAGTATGCTTTTCTTAGGAAAAAATGAATTCACTTTTCGCATGAAAGTGCGAACAAAAACCCGGTAATCCTGAACATAAGGATTCCGGGCTTTCTTTTTGGAAAGTGTTAAAGCTGACCGATTATTTCAGTTGCTAATTTTTTAATTGCATCCAGTTCCGTATCTGAAAAATTCTGAAGCACGAAATCACTTCCGGCCATAACTCTGGTTTTTTTCTTTTCAGCACCTTCGATACCGATGCGTACGCGCCTGAATTTTTGAGTTGCTAGTTTTTCTATGATGCTTGCAATGCCGTTATGTCCGCCAGCGGAGCAATTCAGTGAAACTTTATATTCTCCAAGATTGATGTCGAGATCATCGTGAATCACGGAAATATTTTCAATCGGGATCTTATAAAAATCTAGTATTGCGCCCACGCTTTGACCACTCTGATTCATGAATGTTTGCGGTTTTGCTAAAATTATTTTTTCACCATCAAGAACTCCTTCGGAAATTTCCGCATTAAATTTTTTGCTCAATTGGAAGTCCATGAAGTTCCAAGCTTTTTTAATTTCATCCAGCACGATGAATCCAGCATTGTGTCTGGTTTTTTCATATTGCTTTCCTGGGTTACCTAGGGCAATTATTAGTTTCATATGATAGGAAAATTTGAAATTTTAAAATTTAAAATTGTTATCAAATTTAAATTTATTTAAATTACTTGGAATTAAGAGTTTGTTTCAAATTAAAATTAAATTAAAAATTTCTAACGATTAGTTTTTGTAAAATTGATAATATTCTGATCTTCTTGGGAATTTTTAAAATCTTCAGCTGAATCCTCATCGAATTTATAAGTTTCAGTAAGGTCGCTGCCAAGAATGATGATAATATCAGCGTTTTCCTCTTGCAATGTGAAATCGCGGGCTATTTCTGCGGGAAGCTTTTTTACAAGCTCATCAAGTGTGAAAATTTTTGCACCTCCCGAATGGTCAATTATGACTGTTTTGTTTCTGGGCGTTTGCAGTTCTTGAGTATATGAAACTGAGACATTATTGAAATCCAGTTTATCCTGAAGAAGTGTCTGAATTTTTTTTGTCAGGGCGTTATCGCCACTGGCATTAAAAATTTTAATACTGGCTTTTTCCTGGGCGATTTCCTCTTGGCGTTTTTTCAGCTCATTAAGATTAAAAATATTTTGAGCAAGTTCTTGGATTTCGCTGTAGTTACCAACGCGTGGAATTAAGATGAAAGCGCTGACATTTCCCACTTGGACGTGTGAAACTTTTAGCAGGCTATCTTTCTTCCAGGCATCAACTACAGAATTGGTGATGTTTTGGGTATCTAATTTTTTGGTCAATTGTATGAAACTTTCGATATCATTGAAAGCTATGTCGGTTTTGATGTTGTCGCCGAGAGTGTTTAGGATATTGTTTAAGGTGCTGACATTGAAAAGTGTTTGAGCTGAGAAGAATTTATTCTTTACGGCTTGAATAATTTGCTGCTGACGCTTCGCTCTGCCAAAATCTCCTTCGGGGTCGTCGTGCCTTTCGCGTGCGTACATGAGTGCAGTTTCGCCGTCTAGTCTATGCAGTCCCTTGGAGAGGGCGAATGTTTTGTAGCTGTAATTGGGACCAGGATAACGATCGTCGTATATATCACGCTCAGAGATGATGTTTATGCCGCCAATGTCATCTATTATTTTCTCGAATCCTTCAAAATCGACTACTAAATAATAGTGCAAAGTAATGCCGGTAATTTTTTCAACGGTCTTTTTTATGTATTCTGTACCTCTCTCATCCTTGATCCCGATCGGATAAAGACTGTTAATTTTTGCATAGCTATTGCTGTCGGCAATTGTCACGTAAAAATCTCTTGGCAGTGAGAGAAAGGCAATTTTATTGCTGTGTAGGTCAATACTAGCAATCATGACTGTGTCGGTAAGATTGCCTCCGGGTTTGTTTTGTCCGGCAGCTCCCAGTAGCAAGATGTTGATTCGTCCAGTTTCCTGACCTCTTAATATCTGTGATTTTTGTGGAATGATTGGTGAGATTATGGTGCGAACATCTTGTGAGAAATTTGTACTAATATTTTGCTGACTGTTCATCTTTTTACTAATGAGATAGGTTTTGATAAAGATGAAGATTGCTCCTGCGAAAATCAGTAAAAGAATAACTATGATTATGGTCCAAATAATTTTTCGTGTGCGCAAACCTTTATGGAAAGATTTTTCATGTTTTTCCATTTGCTCTGACTCATCCTTTGAGATGAAAAGCTCCTCCTTTTTTCGTAGAAGTTGTCTTGGGACGGCCGATTCTTTTCTGAGTGGTTCGGAAATCGGCTGAGGTCTGATAATGATTTTTTTTCTGATGCCGTCCATTTTTGATGTAACTAGAATTAGCTGATTTTTTGAGAGAAAGGATATTATTATCTAGCGAAGTTGCGGGAAATAAGATGTACTCTTTCAATTTTCGAGCGAACGACAATATCAAGGGGTTTGTAGCTCGAGACACCTTGACAATCCCTATGCGAGACGGGCCTCGTGAGCACAAAGGGGTCTAGGGCTTTCCCTGGGGTATTAAAACCTTTATTCTTTGTAATACTTAGAAATACATTTAAGCAATATTTTTCATTGATATCTTAATGTATAATAGCTCAATAGAAGCTTGAATGTCAAAGAAATTCAGTTTTGAAAGTGAAATTTTTTTTCAGACAATAGTTGTTTATTGTCGAACAAGGTATGCAGGCTTGCTCTAGGGCTAATGCTGATTATTATTCAAGAAAAAGCCTCGTTAGTTTTTACTATCATACTCTTGCATAAAGTTAAAATACGTGTTATTATCGCTGTAAATCAAGGTTTTTTGGAGATTTGCAGAATTTGGAAGCTGAGCGAATTGATTTGAAAATAATTTATAAAAATTTTCGCCAGAGATTTAGCTGGCGCGATTGCTTATTTTTATGGAAAATCTAAATGGTGATGAAATTTTAGAAAATGATGAGGATGTTTATTATGGTGTCGGAAGTTTTCTTTGGGAAATTA
Organism: uncultured Bdellovibrionales bacterium; assembly: GCA_964609855.1. Classification (GTDB taxonomy): domain Bacteria; phylum Patescibacteriota; class Minisyncoccia; order Moranbacterales; family GWC2-37-73; genus GWC2-37-8. Next base: position 65,865 of record CAZSTB010000003.1, on the reverse strand, counting down.
TAAAAGTTTTTTTCTGGGCGTTAGTTATTATTGTACCGATTAGGATTTTTCTCTTCCAGCCATTTTTCGTGCAAGGCGCGAGTATGGAGCCAAACTTTAAGGATGGTGATTATCTTATAGTGAATGAATTCGGTTACAAACGAACGGAGGCAAATTTAGGTGACAAGCATTTTTTTACCGTAGATTCCTTTAAGGAGCTGAAGAGAGGTGATGTGGTAGTCTTTCGTTATCCGAAAGATCCATCACAATTTTTCATTAAAAGGGTTATTGCGCTGCCTGGTGAACAAGTAAAGGTGGAGGGAGGAAAAGTGAAGATTTTCAATAATGAAAATCCTGAAGGGGAGCTGTTAGATGAAAAAGCTTATCTTCCAGCAGGATTGAATACGAACGGCGCGGTAACCGTCGCGCTTAAAAGTGATGAATATTTCGTGCTTGGAGACAATAGACAATTTTCACATGACTCGCGAGCATGGGGACCGCTTCCCGAGGAGGACGTTGTTGGGAAAGTTTTGATTCGTGCCTGGCCGCTGGATAAGGCTGAGATTTTATAAACATAGGTAATTCATTAAACACGCTACATCTGATTCTTAATATTTAAATATGGAGATACAAGAAGCGATTATTGAGCTGATAAATTAGCTTGTAATCATTACTTGGCTGTGTATTTTAAGCATTATGGCAAAACTGCAAGGTAAGCAAATTAAAGGAATTATTACAAAAAAAATGGATAAAAAAACCGTTGGCAAAAAAAATGCCGGAGCAGGTGTTAAGAAAACTTCAAAATCCAAAGTTCAAGTGGTTAAGGAAGAACTGGTAATGCAACCTCCTCGAGGAATGAGAGATCTGCTTCCGGGTGACCAGCCTTATTGGAATCAAATTCGCAAAGTTACCTCGCGTATGGCGCTTGAATATGGTTTTCAGCGCATTGACCTACCTGTGATGGAATATGCAAACTTGTTTTCGAGTTCGATTGGAAAAGGTACTGACATTGTTGATAAGGAAATGTACACTTTCACAACTAAAAGTGGCGATAAAGTCGCACTTCGACCGGAATTTACTGCTGGAGTTTGTCGAGCCTACATTCAACATGGGATGAATGTGCTGTCAAAGCCAGTAAAATTATTTTCAACAGGACAAGCTTTTAGATATGATAGACCTCAAGATGGTTGCTTTAGGGAACTTTGGCAAGCTAATTTCGATGCCTTTGGCGAGCAAGATCCGATATTGGATGCGCAGCTCATTCAAACCGCACATAGGGTCGTGTCAGGACTTGGAATTAAGAATGTCCAATTTCAAGTTAATTCCATAGGTTGCCCAAAATGCCGCAAAGAATACCAAAATCTTTTAGTTGCTTACTTTGAATCAAAAAAACAAAAACTTTGTCAAAATTGTAAGCGTCGCTTGGAGACTAATCCGTTGAGAATCCTGGATTGCAAAGAGGATAAATGTATGCAGGTTTCTTCAGTTGCGCCTCAATCCATAGATCATCTTTGTGTGGAATGTCGCGTGCATTTTAAGAGCTTGCTGGAATATCTCGATGAATTGGACTTGCCTTATATTATAAATCCTCGTTTAGTACGTGGATTGAGCTATTATACTAAAACTGTTTTTGAAATCTGGTCAGGAGATGAGGATGGAAGAAAATATTCGCTTGGAGGTGGTGGTCGTTATGATAATCTTGTTGAGAGTTTGGGTGGGGAGCCAACACCAGCAATTGGATTCGGACTTGGAATCGATAGATTAGTAGCTGAAATGAAAAGAGTTCATGCTAAATCATACATAGAACCTAAGCCGCGAGTATTTTTAGCGCAGCTGGGAGATCTTGCTAAGAAGAAAAGTTTGAATGTTTTTGCAGAACTGCAAAAAAATAGCATTTTAACTGCAGAAAGTTTCGGACGTGGCGCGCTTAAATCTCAGCTTCGCGTTGCTGATAGATTGGAAGTGGAAATCACTTTGATTATCGGTCAAAAAGAAGCTTTAGATGAAACGGTGATTGTTAAAGATATGATCAGTGGAACTCAAGAAACAGTTTCCAATGAGAGATTGATAAATGCCGTAAAAAAAATCTTGAAAAATAATGTAGTGGTTTCACACGAAGAATAAATAAAAAAATCTAAAATCTAAAATCTAAATGTCAAATGTCAAATAAAATCAAAATTATATAAATCCAAATTTTCTAAAATTATGATTTTGAACATTTATTTGACATTAGGATTTTGACATTAGGATTTGCTTGTTAAATTATGGATTGTATTTTTTGTAAAATTATTCAAAAAAAACTTGATGCTAAAATAATTTTTGAAAATAAGGAGATAATTGCTTTTAAAGATATTCATCCGATAGCGCCAGTTCATGTGCTGATCATTCCTAAAGAACATATTGCCTCTATTAATGATGTTACGATGGAGAAAGTGCGGCTATTAGGAGAGATGATTCTGGTTGCTAAAGACATCGCGGCGCAATTAGGAATTTCTGAGAATGGATATAAATTGCTTTTCAGAATTGGAAAGCATGGCGGACAGGAAGTTGATCACATTCATCTGCACTTGATTGGCGGAGCAGCTCTCCACGAAGAAATTCGTCCTCTTGAGGTTGATTGGAAATAAAATAGCTTGTCAGGCATTAGCTTTTTAACTTCTTAGGAGATAAATAGTAGATTATAAATCTCTCTGCTTTTTATTCTTCGGAAAGTTAAAAACCTAAGAAGTTAACGCCTAAAAAGCTAATAAGCTGACCTAGTTGACTTATCTGCGAATATCTGTATAATATGATTGATTAGGGGATAATAAGGAAATAACTATAGAAAGGAGGTTTTTCACATGATTGAGGTTAAGAAAAAAGACAAAGAAACTACTGAAAGCTTAATGCGAAGATTTTCTCGTAAAATTCAGCAAAGTGGTGTTTTAGTGAGAGCTCGCAGAACAAGATTCAGAAACGATGAGAAAAGCAAGACTGAAAAACGCGACGAAGCTCTATATAAAGTTAAAATTCGCAAAGAAATTGATAAGTTGAAAAAACTTGGAAAATTCGATGATGAAGCTTTGAAAAACATCAAGCGTAAAATGGAAAAATAGTCACAGCCTTTTGTTTGAAATGCCCCGATTCTTCGGGGCATTTCGCTCATAAGCTTCTGAATTGTGAATGTTTCCGGATTGCAAGATTTGCTGTTCGGGTTGCGAACATAATTAATTTTCAATTAAAAATATATGACCATTAAAGAAAAAATTCTAGCAGATTTAAAAGAAGCAATGAAATCAGGGCAGGCAAAGCGCCGTGATACGCTTCGGCTTTTGGATAGTGCCGTCAAGAACATGGAAATTGAAAAACAAAAACGCGAAACAGGACTTTCTGATGAGGAAGTGCTTGAAGTGATTGGGCGAGCTGTAAAGCAGCGTCAAGACAGCATTAGACAATTTATCGATGGCGGGAGAGAAGATTTGGCTGAGCTTGAAAAGGAAGAGCTTGAAATCTTGATGCCGTATCTTCCAGCGCAACTTTCGGAGCAAGAAATGGAGGCAATCGTTGAGGAAGTGATTGCATCTTCAGGCGCAACAAGTGTGGGTGATCTTGGAAAAGTTATGGGGCAGGCGATGGCCAAAATGAAAGGCAAGGCTGACGGAACAGTAGTTCGCGAGTTGGCCAAAAAAATACTTGAAGCAAGGGCATAAACTGATGAAATTTAAATTGGAAGTCAACAATACCACTAAGCAAAAAGTTTCCAAGAAAATATTTTTGGCTGCTTTTAAGCAAACCTTGGAATCTTTGAATTGGAAATTTCTTGATGGTAAAACAATTGAGCTTTCCGTCGCCCTGGTAAGTGAGCAAGAAATTCAAACATTAAACGGCGACTATCGTAAAAAGCATAAGCCGACTGATGTGCTTTCATTTTCTGAATGGGAAACTACTCAGCAACTTCAGGACTTTGCTGAGAAAAATAGCGAGCAGATATTTATTGGAGAATTGATTTTGTGCTTGGATTATATCGGTCGTAACGCTAAGGATGATGGCGAAACTTTTGAATATGCGCTTACTTATATTACCTCACATGGGATCCTGCATTTGCTGGGACTTGGGCATGGAAAAAAGATGTTCACTATGCAGCGAGCTGTCGCGGATACACTTGTCAATTAGCTATTGCTTATAAAATTTCAACTATTGTGATTTTTGTATTATACTTGAAGTATAATATTTTTTTTGATTAATTATGGGAGATGAAATTAGACGCTTCAGAAAGAGTCTCGGTCACGCTTTTGATGGGATTAATTATGCCATTGCTCATGAAAAAAACTTTCGCATCGAATTGGTGATTGCTATTTTCGTAATTCTCTTAATTTTCATTTTTGATTTAAAGGGTTGGGAGGCGATCGTGCTGCTTTTGATGATAATGTGGGTGCTTATTTCTGAGCTTACAAACACGGTCCTTGAGCGTGTGGTTGATATTTTGAAGCCTAGGATTCATCCTTATGCAAGATTGATCAAGGATCTCATGGCTGCTGTAGTTTTGATTTCAGCATTGATTTCCATAGTTGTTGGTATTATCATTTTTTACCCATATGTCGCGCAAATGATTTCGATGTTGAAGTAGCTCGGATTTCTGTTTTATATTTTGCGTGTGTTTTGAAAATCATATATAATGATTCATATACTAGAAATGAATTTTCTGGTTTGAGTTTATTTTGGAATTAAAATAAAAAAAGTTAGATAATCGGAATTTGTTTGGGTAGAGACTTTTCAAATTTCACTATTAAATATGGCTAGGGATAATAATGCAATAATTGTTGGGGTGGATATTGGTTCATCCAACGTGCGTACAATAGTTGCTCAACAAATGGGTGCAGAGCAGCAGCTTCGAATAGTCGGCGTTAGTGTTGTGCCGTCCTTTGGAATTAGAAGAGGTGTTATTACTGATGTTGAGGATGTTGCCTCTGTTATTAATGAAGCGGTGGAGCAGGCCGAAAGAATGGCGGGCGTCCCTATTAAGAGGGTTCTGATTAATATCGGAGGTGCTGATGTAGGATTTCAAAGCTCAAAGGGAGTTATTGCAATCGGAAGAGCTGACGGTGAAGTCGCTGAAGATGATATAAACAGAGTTATTTCAGAGGCTCAACTTGTATCACTTCCAATGAATAAGGAAATTGTGCATGTAATTGCGAGAAAATATCGTCTAGATGATCAGGATAATATTAAGGACCCACTAGGCATGAAAGGTGTTCGTTTGGAGGTTGATGCCTTAGTTATTGAGAGTAGCTCATCTCACGTTAAAAACATCAGCAAATGCGTATATCAGGCTAACATTGAGATTGATGACCTTGTGCTTGAACCCTTGGCAGCTGCAAAGGCTGTGCTAAGCAAGAAACAAAAGGAGCTTGGAGTGGTGCTTATAAATATTGGAGGTGGAACGACATCGTTGGCGGTTTATGAAGAAGGGGACCTTATTCATACAGCTATTTTGCCAGTTGGCGCAGGACACATTACAAATGACATTGCTATTGGATTAAGAACTTCTATTGATACGGCCGAAAAAATCAAGTTGGAATATGGTAGTGCTATTTCGCACGATATCAGCAAGAAAGAGGGAATAGATCTTTCTCAGATTGATTCACAGGAAAGCGGGATTATTTCTCGTCATCATGTTGCTGAAATAATTGAAGCAAGGCTGGAGGAAATATTTTCCTTAGTTCAGAAAGAATTGAAACTAATCGGAAAGGCGGGATTATTGCCTTCTGGAGCTGTATTGGTTGGCGGGGGTGCAAAGATGACTCATATTTCAGAATTGGCCAAGGACGCGCTCGGTTTGCCGATACAGATAGGTTTCCCAGCGGGTTTTAGTGGAATTCTCGACAAAGTTGACGATCCGTCCTTTGCCACAGTAGCTGGTTTGATTATTTGGGGGCAGCAGCAGAATAACAGCCATGTTAATGAAGGATTTAATAATGGTCTTACATCAGAGCTCTTTTCGAAAGGAATTACGGAAACCACGGAGAAAGTCAGGGGTTGGATGAAAAAATTCTTGCCTTAAATGCGGGAAATATTCTTGACATAGGCTTATTGAGTGTGTTAGATTGAGGTACTAGGTAGTATTAATCGCTACTAAAAAGAATAGGAATTAATTCTTTTTATATATTTGACTAAAAAGTATGGCAGAAATTAAACCGGATATTGAAACGTTTGCTCGAATTAAAGTTGTGGGTGTTGGTGGTGGTGGAAATAATGCTATCACACGGATGATTGATGCGAAAATAAAAGGTGTGGAATTTGTTGCGATAAATACAGATTCTCAGGCTTTGCATCATTCAAAAGCTGGTGAAAAAGTTCATATTGGAAAAAATCTTTCCAAGGGTCTTGGTGCTGGAATGAATCCTGAAGTTGGTCGCCAAGCTGCCGAAGAAAATCGCGATGAAATTCAAGATGTGCTTAAGGGAGCAGATATGGTTTTTGTTTGTGCGGGTATGGGAGGAGGAACAGGAAGTGGTGCGGCTCCGGTTGTCGCTGAAGCAGCTAAGGAACTTGGAGCACTTACGATTGCGGTCATTACAAAACCCTTTTCTTTTGAAGGCGCTCAGCGCAGAATGATCAGTGAGGCGGCGCTTGAAAATCTCAGCGAACGTGTAGATAGTCTTATTACGATTCCTAATGACAAATTGCTTGCAATTATCGATCGTAAAACTACGCTAATCAATGCCTTTAGGATTGTAGATGATGTTCTCAGGCAAGGTGTGCAGGGAATTTCTGACCTTATTACGAAGCCTGGTATTGTTAACGTCGACTTTGCAGACGTAAGAGCAATCATGCAGGACTCCGGAAGCGCCTTGATGGGCATTGGTATTGCCAGTGGTGAGAATAGGGCATCTGAAGCGGCCAGAGCTGCAATCAATAGTCCACTACTTGAACTTTCAATTGATGGGGCAAAGGGCGTACTTTTCAATATTTCCGGTTCGAGTGATTTGGGTATGTTGGAAATCAATGAAGCTGCAAATATTATTACGGAAAGTATTGATCCTAATGCAAAGGTAATTTTCGGAGCTGTTGTTGATGATCAGGTTAAGAAAGGCGAAATCCATGTAACAGTGGTCGCAACAGGATTCGATAGTGACCGTAATCAAGAAAATCCTTTGATTAATCGAGTTCCCGCAAATCGTACAACTCAAATCGATCAGGCTATTGCTCAAAACGAAAAGGAGGAGAAGAAAGAGGAGGAATTTGTTGAATCCATAACTTTTCCAAGCAAAAAGATTTTGGAGCCCAAGATGATCATTGAAGATAAGATTCAACCACGTCAGATGATGAGCCCCTTGGTAGAAATGAAACATGAAGAGGAGGATGAATTGGAAATACCGGCCTTCATTAGAAGAAAGATGGAGAAGTAATCTTCATTTAAACATACAATCATGTAAACATGGAAACATGTTAAAAACAGGATGCGAGACTGATCCTGTTTTTTTGTTGTTTATTGATATTTTAATGTCCCATATGATTCAATGATACATTTGTTATTATCATGTATGTTAAATGTTTAGATGGTTAGATGTTTGTATGTTAAATGTTTTATTTATCTGTGCATAACTCCAAAAAATGGCTTGGAATAGCTGGCTTGGCAGATATTTGACTTGTGGTATAATGGACTAACGGTACACAATATGTTGTGGTTTAAGATAAAAAAGCAACAATAATAGGTATCAAAAACCTTAAATTGTCAAGCTTGGAATACATTGCTAAATTGTCACATTGTTAAATTGTTAAAAACAAGCGCAATGTTACCAATATAACAATGTAGCCATGTAGCAATATAATAATTTAAAACAAAAATATGGTGTGTCCCTTTTGTGGAAACGGTGAATCTAGAGTTGTTGATTCGCGAGATACTAATGATGGAAAAGCAATTCGTAGACGCAGAGAATGTGAAAAATGTCAGGCAAGGTTCTCTACCTACGAAGAAATGGAAATTATGCGACTTACTGTTATTAAGCGCGATGGCAGCAGGCAGGAATATGACCGTAGAAAAATAGAAATCGGTTTGCATAAAGCCCTGGAGAAACGTCCAGTCAGTGAGGATAAGATCAGTAAGGCTATCGGGGATATCGAATATAATATTCAAGCCAGGGAATCTAGTGAGATTACGAGTAAGGAAATAGGCAAATTTATTTTGGAAAAACTTAAGGAACTGGACGATGTTGCATATCTGAGATTTGCGAGCGTGTATAAATCATTTAAAAGCGCTGATAGTTTCAGAAGAGAGATGGAAAAAATGGAATCTAGTTGAAAAAGGTTTACACTTTAATTTCTGTATTGTTGATAAATAATTAAGATAATAAAAAAGGGGATTAATCAAAATGGATATGGCAAAAACAAAGAAAAATTCAACAAAGGGTGAGAAAAAGATTGTGGCGGTGAAAAAGATAGCGTCTCAAGTTTCTCTGGTAAAAGCAAAACCTGCAAAGACTAAGAACATGGTGAAAAAACTTGTAAAACGATCAGGACGCGTAGTTCCCTTTGATCCTAAAAAAATTACTATTGCAGTGAGTAAAGCTTTGGCGATTACAGGAGAGGGTGGAAAAGTTGAAGCTGCTAAAGTTTCCGACAAGGTTGTTCAAATCTTGAACAAAAATTACAAGCAAGGAGATATCCCAACAATCGAACAACTTCAAGATTTGGTTGAGCGCGTGCTGATGATTTTAGATTTCGAGGAAACAGCCAAGGCATATATTCTTTACCGCGAACAACATCGCAAAATCAGAGAAACTGAGCAATCCCTGGATGAGGCCGTGAGTCTTGTAGATAAATATATTCAAGAGATAGATTGGAAAGTTAAGGAGAATGCTAATATGGCATATTCCTTGCAAGGACTTAATAATTACATCGCTTCCATAGTTAGCAGTAAGTACTGGATGAACCGGGTTTACACTAAAGAAATCAGAGCTGCGCATGAAGGTGGAGACTTCCATATTCATGATTTGCAACTTATTGCTGCTTATTGCTGTGGTTGGGATTTGCAAGACTTACTTCGCAGAGGTTTCACTGGGGTTCCAGGAAAGGTAGCCTGCAGACCAGCTAAGCATCTCGGAAGTATTCTCGGACAAATGGTGAATTTCATTTACACTTTACAGGGAGAAGTTGCCGGCGCTCAAGCATTTTCAAACTTTGACACTTTGCTTGCCCCATTCGTTCGTTACGATAAGCTTTCATTCCAACAAGTAAAGCAGGAAATTCAGTCTTTCGTATTTAACATGAATGTTTCTACGCGTGTAGGATTTCAAACTCCGTTTTCCAATATTACGATGGATATTACTGCTCCGAAGAATTTAGCAAAAGAAGCAGTGATCATCGGTGGTGCTCCGCAATTGGAAACTTATGGAGAATTTCAGGAAGAAATGAATATGATCAACCGTGCATTTGCCGAAGTTATGACTGAAGGAGATGCAAGCGGAAGAATTTTCACTTTCCCGATTCCAACCTATAACATCGACAAGAATTTTAATTGGGAGGATGACCGCTTCGATCCTATCTGGGAAATGACCGCTAAATATGGTATTCCATATTTCGCAAACTTCGTTAATTCAGATATGGATCCTGATGATGCTCGTTCCATGTGCTGCCGCCTAAGATTGGATAATCGCGAACTTCATAAGCGCGGAGGAGGACTTTTTGGAGCAAATCCACTGACTGGTTCAGTTGGAGTTGTAACTATCAATCTTCCAAGACTTGGATACAGAGCAAAAAATAAGAAAGAATTCTTCAAAGAGTTGGATGCACTTACTGATCTTGCAAAGGAAAGCTTGGAGACTAAGCGAAAACTTGTTGAGGGTCTTACTGAGCAAGGATTATATCCATATACAAAATATTATCTAGATGCGATTAAGATGCGCAGGGGACAATATTGGGCAAATCACTTTTCAACAATCGGTTTGGTCGGAATGAATGAGGGATTATTGAATCTTATCGGTAAGGAAGTTACGAGTCCGGAGGGACAAGCCTTGGCTGAAGAAATCTTGGTGCATATGCGAGAGCGCATTACAGGTTACCAAGAAGAAACAGGTAATCTTTACAACTTGGAGGCAACTCCTGCAGAAGGAACCGCTTATCGCTTAGCAAGACTTGATAAAGTTAAATATCCGGATATCATTTTCGCAAATGACAAAGCAGTCAAAGAAAATGGCGGAGAACCTTATTACACAAACTCTTCGCAACTCCCAGTTCATTTCACGGAGGATATTTTTGAAGCTCTGGATTTGCAGGATAATCTTCAGACAAAATATACCGGAGGAACTGTTCTTCATGGATTCTTAGGGGAAAGAATTTGGGACATTCAAATGGTGAAGAATCTGGTAAGAAAAATCGCTGAGAATTATGCACTTCCGTATTTCACACTTTCTCCAACATTCAGCATTTGTCCGGTTCATGGTTATATTCCAGGTGAGCAGCACATTTGTCCAAAATGTGTGGTAGAGCAAAAGACTGAAGTTTATTCTCGCGTGGTTGGCTATATTCGTCCAGTGGAGCAGTGGAATAAAGGTAAGCAGGCTGAGTTTGGAGACCGCAAGGAATTTCAAAACGGAAAATGCGAAGTGGAAACGGTAGATAAGAAGAAAAAATAGTCAGTCGCGAAAGACAAACTAAATTTTTAGGCAGGGAGACGTTTCTGCTTGAAGAGTTTGAAAATAATTTAACATTAAAAATAAAAACATATGGAAAAATACACATGTCATGATTGTGGGAAAACAATCGAGAGCAATGAGGAATATATGCCGTACAAGGTAGGAGCTGAGATTTACAACAAATGCAAAGCTTGTCACCAAGCTGACAGCGTGCTGAGAAATTTCCAACCTACTGAGGTTTATTCAAGAGTTGTCGGCTACATTCGTCCCGTGACTCAATGGAACAAAGGTAAGCAGGCGGAATTTGCAGACCGCAATGAATATGTAGTGGAATCAGGCTGCGTTTGCGCTTAGAAAAAGATCTGGGAATATATCGAGGCAATCTTTCATGGATTGCCTCGAATTCCCTCAATTCTAGCTGTCATCCTGAACTTGTTTCAGGATCTCTGAGTGTAGGATTTTAAAAGTAGCTTGGGAATGATAGAAAGTTTTTTACAGAATTGTCATTCCGGGCTTGACCCGGAATCCAGGATTTTATTCACTGATTTATTTACTGAATTAAATTTGGTTTGTACTCTTATTGTTGACGTATATTTAAATTTACTTTTCTTTCTAGAAAGGAAAAGTAACAAAAGAAAGTCCCGCCCTAGCTTGTGCTGACAAAATTCTTACTCTTGCTCACTAAAATTACTATTCCGCTACGCTCCAAAAGTAATTTTTTAACGCTCGCAATCGTGAATTTTGAAACGCACTAACGCAATGGGCGGAGAGGCAAGTTTCCAATATGATAACGTTTTGCATTTTGTATTTCCGTATTTAAATTCGCACTAGGAGCGCGTTTCAAAATTGCAGCGAGGGAGTGTTATAAATTTTCTCAGCAAAATTCCTTCTGCGACTTTTTTGCGCGAGGAAATTTAGCGAGCGAGCGTAGCAATTTTGCCAGTGCGAACTCCGTGCGAGAGTTTTCTTTCCTCCAGGTTTCTTTTGCGGAAAAAGAAATGTGGAAACAAAATCATTACATGTAAAATTTATTTCAAGAGTTTTGGGTACGTAATCTTAAGATTTATTCATTTTTCTCTCCCTGTCGGAGAAGAATTGCGTAAAAAGGTGTTACATTGATAATTACTTTATTTGAGCTAAAAAATAACTCATTGTCATTCTGGACTTACTTAGGGATATTTTGCTGGGAGAAAATTTGCTGAAATGAAGAAGGTGGATTCTGAAATAAATTCAGAATGACATAGTAAACGGGTTTTGAAAATTCTGTCATTGGAAATTCATTTAAAATTAAAAATTCAAAATTAAAAATTACGCGTATGCGCATCGGTGGTATTCAAAAGTTAACCCTAATAGATTTTCCCGGTAAAATCGCCACTACGGTTTTTACTGTGGGTTGCAGTTTTCGTTGCAGTTTTTGTCATAATCCGGAATTGGTTTTGCCGGAGCAGTTTCCGGAGCTTAATGAAATGGAAAAAGAATTCTTTGAGCTATTGGAAAAGCGAAAAGGGAAACTGGAAGGTGTCTGTATTACAGGCGGAGAGCCGACGATTCAGCCTGATATCATTGAATTTATCAAAAAAATCAAAGGCATGGGATATGCTGTGAAGCTTGACTCCAATGGAACGCAGCCTAAGGTCTTGGAAAAAATCATCAAAGAAAAACTAGTTGATTACATTGCGATGGATATAAAGAGCAGTCAAAAAAACTACAGCAAGGTAGTTGGTGTTGTTGCAGACATGGCGGGGATTAGGAAAAGTGTTAGAATGATAATGGAAAGCGGAATTCCATATGAGTTTCGAACCACTGTCGTTCCAGGACTTCATAGCGAAGAAGATTTTCTGGAAATCGCCAAGTGGATAAAGGGGGCAAATGCTTATTATTTGCAGGAATACCGCGAGATGAGAATTTTGGATGATAATTTGAAAGCAACCACGAAAAACCAGGCTTTGGATCTTGAAAAAATAAAGCTTTTCATGGAGCCATATATATCAAACGTTTGCATTAGAATGAATAACTAACTTTTATCTCAGTGGGCGATATAATGAATAAAAATCATCAAGAAAGCGTATAAATCTTTATGAATTGAATAGGACTATTTTTTCAATAAATTCATGATTTAAACGGCAAATACAATGGAAAAAATTAAACGTATAATGTTTCAAGCTTTGGTTTTAGTGGTAAACGCTGCATTGGTAGTCGGCGGTGTTTTGTATTTCAAGAATCAGAAAGCAAAGGAAGAAGCAGCTAAGCTGCAAGCCAGTATTCCAGAAGAAGCTCCGACGGAAAGCCCCTTGGAAATTAAAGCCCGGGAATTACAGGCAATTATTGATAAGAACCGCTCGCAGCAAAACGATAGTATTAAAGAAAATCCAGATTCGATAACTGTAAAGACACCAGTTGTCGTTAAAGAGGTGATTCCGGCAAAAACTACTACCGTAAAGATTCCCGCTCCAGAGCCAAAGAAAACCACAAAAAAATCGTAAAAGAAAGTTTATGCAAAATAAAAAGAGCAATTATTTTTTGATTTTTTTTCTTACCACTTTTTTATTTGTGGCTACTTTGGCTATCAATAATAGTAAGAATGGAAGCAGATATTTGCAGACTGTTCAGGCGGAAGATGGGGAGGATGAAAAGGATGAGGAGGACGATGAAGACGAAAAAGATGAGGAGGATGACGGTGATGAAGATTCAGCACGTGATCAATATACCACCAAAACTATTACAGAACCTGCAAGAACGGTTACGCGAACGGTGATGAAAGATCTTGTCTTGAAAGACACGGATAGGGATGGCTTGACCGATGATAAGGATCCTCATCGTGATATTGCGGAAATATATATTGTTACTGACGCAAATTTGAATGGCATTGATGATAAATATGAAATATCACAATGAAAAAGGAAGTTAAAGCTTATCCAGGTATTGTTAGGAGTCAGTTTGTTTCCATGGGAACAAATATTGATATTCAAATCGTAGTTTCCTCTGAACGAGAGCAATTGCTTGCTAAAAAGGATTTGGCAGCAGCTGCAACCTACTATGGGGAATTTGAAAAAATATTCAGCAGGTTCGACTGCGAAAGTGAACTTTCAATGATTAACCGAAAATTGGGAGAAAAGCATGAAACATCACATCATTTATTGGAAGTAGCGCGACGTAGCTTGAGGTACTATGATAATAGTGAGCAGCTATTTGACCCAAGAATCTTGGATGCGCTCGAAAGTTCAGGTTATGATAAGGATTTTAAGGATATATTTTCTTTTTCAAGATCAAGGCAAGTCTATGACGGTTTTAACGAAAATGAACTATCGAAAGATTTGCTTATAGATGGTGATAAAATTCAGTTTAATAGGAGAATGGATTTTTCAGGGATTGTTAAGGGATATGTCACGGATTTGGTTTCGAATTATCTTAAAAAAAGAAATTGGAAAAATTTCTTAGTTGATTCGGGTGGGGATATGTTTTTTGCTGGAATTGATAAGGAAGGGAAACCTTGGCTGGTTGATATTGAAGGTATTTCCAATCAAAAAGTTTTGTTTCAATTACGAGAGCAAGGTGTGGCTACTTCCGGTATCGGCAAAAGAAAGTGGGAGAAAGCTGGTTTGAGGTTTCATCATTTAGTTAATCCGAAAAACTTAGAAAATTTTTCTTTTGAATTAAAATCGGTAACGGTTATAGCTCCAACTGTTGAAATGGCTGATGTCTTGGCGAAAGTAATCTTTATTATGGGTTGGGAAAAGGGCAGTTTATTTGCAGAAAAAAAAGCTTTAGCATGTATAATCTTGAACTACAAGGGACAATCGTGGGTAAGCTCTGAATTTAGAAAATATCTAAAATAAAACCTAAAACCAAAGAAGTAATTTTTGAAATTTTTTTTAAAATAACATTCGCATGTGTAAAAAATTCTTAATTATACTCTCGTTAACACTTTTTGTTGCTATAAATATAAATCTCCAAGCCCAAGGAAATTTTAGTGTTGATTATGGCGATGGCCTGATTATTGATCGTGATTTGGATGGCTTAACTGATGAGGGAGAGAAGCAGCTTTATGGTACGGATTTAAACGTGGCTGATTCAGATGGCGACGGATATGAGGATGGGGTGGAGATTATGTCTGGCACTTCAGCGCGTGAGCAGTCTTCCTTTCCGGGTGCGCCTGAGCTGCTTGCCGAGGAGTTAACTGATGAAACTGAAATTCCCTGGGCGTGGTATAGCTCTCGGGCAAGTGGTCTGGTTGCTTTTACTCTTTTATATATTTCCATATTTCTTGGATTGACAATTAGGTTACCATTCTTTCGCAAAATATTTTCTCCTATTCATGCCTTAAATATCCATGCCTGGATTTCACTGCAGGCAGTGATTGTAGTATTTTTTCATGGTGTGGTTTTGGCTTTTGATAAGTATTTGAACTTGACACTGGTTGATCTCTTTGTGCCCTTTGCTTCGGCTTATCAGTCAAAATTAATAAGTTTTGGAATATTTAGTTTTTATTTGATGATAATCCTGGTTGCCACCTCATATGGCAGAAAGTATATTTCTCCTCGGATTTGGAGAACTGCACATTTTATGAATATATTACTCTATGCGGTTGTATTAATACATGTCCTTAATTTGGGAACTGACATGAAAAATCCTGTTGTGATGAATGTGTTTTTATGGGCAAATGCTTTCCTGGTTTTCTTAATGTTAATAAATATGCAATTGCGAATTTCGGATGCTATTATAAGACGTAGAATTAAAAATTCTGATGCAATCGCATAAAAATAATTTTAATTTAATGCTTAAATTTTTCAAAAAAATCTTTCCATATGTTCCTTTCTTTATCTTCGCAATCATTGCAGCCGGATTTGTTCTTGCGCAGGAAGTCAAAAAAGAAGGGAAAGTTCGAGAGTATTCAATCATGATTGCTAGCAAGGTGAAAAATTTTGTTTATTATGAGGCAAGAAATCATAATCCATCCGGGGACTTTCTTCCTGATGAGATAGATGATGAAGTTCTTTCTGCGGTAAAAAATGAATTTAAAATAGAAAAATAGAAATGAGAATATATATCCAAGCAGCTCCGCGATCCTCTAGAAATGAAGTTATTAAAATTTCTGAAGGAGAATATAAAGTTAGGCTTACGGCGGCTCCGGTTGACGGAAAGGCAAATGAAATGTTAATTGAAATTTTAGCTAAATATTTTAAAGTCGCAAAAAGCCTGATTACTATAGTGGGCGGAAAATCTGCCAAGATTAAAATGGTGGATATTGATATTTGATAAAATATAGACTTTTTCGTACTTGCATAATAATTATTTTTGAACTATTGTTGGTTCATAGTTCCTTAGTTGCTGTCGGATTATTAGATCGTATTTTTTTAAAATCCATCAAAAGGAGAGGCTCATGAACGAAAAAAGCGATTCAGTTGTGGAATGTTTCCCGGTAGCGATAGCGGCCCAATATGCACATTTTCTTGAGGCCAAGGTTTATTCTGAACCGCCAACAAAGGAATCATATCTGTTGGATGTGGCACAACTAATTGAATGGTCACGTCTCAATCGGGGTAGGGAGTTTGTTCCGGGAGTCGAATTTTATGAAAAATTGCAGGACGAGAATCTGTTGCCGCACTGCTTAGGTCTGGCTGAGATAATCGCTATCGAATTTAGAGGAAACTCCTTTCATGACAAGTATTTCAAGGGGAAGAGAGTGATAGGCTGGAAGGATGCTGTCAGAAGACCGGACCATCAAATCAGGGTTCCGTTTTTAGATAAGGGACTAAACCTTTATCGCGGCTGGTTTTGGCTGGGCGGCAGTTTGAGATCAAATGCGCCCGCATTTCTTACTGGGATTTCCCGATAGTGCGCCTTGCAGTTAGTCTGTAATTAAGAATCAAGATTTAATAACCCCGCTTGAACATTCAGGCGGGGTTTCATAAAATTCATTATCTTGATATAATTTGATATATAAACTTGCTCTCAATGAACACATATGGATATATCAAAGTCGCGTATCTTGCTGTTTTTATTGCTCGCATTTATTCTTGGTGTTTTTCTACGGTCATTTTTTGAAATAAGTGGAAATTATTTATTGGCAATTCTCGTTCTTTCAGTGTTGCTGATGACAATTTTCTATAAGAACGGACATGCGACTTTGGTCGCTTTTATTTTTGTCTTTTTTATTGTCGGTGTTTGGCGAACAAGTTTCAGCTTGAAAGAAATCAATGATGCGGTTTTTGAAAATGTAAATTTTAGCGGGCGCGCGTTGGTGATAAAAAGTTCAGATTCTTCTTTTGGGCGGAATCTCATTGTTGAATTGGAAAAAGAAAAGATAGTGATGCTTCTGCAGGTTCCCATGTACCCGGTTTTTCAATATGGAGATTTGCTTGAAGTTTTATGCCGGGCCAAGAGAATTGAAAATAAAGAAGATTCCGATTTTGATTACATGATGTATATGGCAAAAGAAGGAGTTTTGTATTCCTGCGAGGATAAAAATTTCAGAAAAATCGGAGAGTACGGCGGGAATATTTTTTTGACACAGATCTTTGGATTGAAAAATTTGCTAGAGAAAAATATAAATGACGTCATCCCCAGTCCTGAAAGCGTCTTGGCGGGAGGAATTCTGCTTGGTGGTTCAAGTGGTTTTTCCAAAGAAATTCAAAATGATTTTTCGCGCACCGGCATGACCCACATCGTGGCAGTTTCCGGATACAATGTGACCATCATAGCGGAGTACTTTATTTTGCTTTGGGCTATGAAGCATGGGCGACTGGCCTCCTCGGAAAACGCGATTATTTTTGCAGGAGCAGTCATGCTCTTTTTGAATCCGCTTTTGCTCAGATATGATATCGGTTTCCAGCTTTCTTTTCTGGCGACACTGGGAATAGTTTCAACTTCTCCATTTTGGGAGAAAAGTTTCATCAAAAAACATAAGGCGCTGGGAATTTCCGAAATAATCGCGCTTTCGCTCAGTGCGCAGATTTTTGTGCTGCCCATAATCACATACAATTTTCACACCGCTTCGCTTGTTTCGCTGCTGGCGAACGTTTTGATTTTGCCGATAGTGCCACTTTCAATGTTCTTGGCATTTCTGACGGCACTGGCAGAATTTATTTTTTCTCCACTTTCTCTGATTTTAGCGTGGCTCACTTATTTGCCGCTTCACTATGAGATTTCACTGATCCACCTTTTGTCACGATTTTCTTGGGCAAGTGTGGAGATTGAAAAAGTGTCAGTGTTATTTGTGGTGGTTTATTATATAATATTATCGTTGTCGATTTATCTCTTGGATAAATATTTAAATAGGAGGGATGATAAATAATTTTCAATTTTCAATTCACAATTTTCATTAAATTTGCAATTTTCAATTAAAATTTTAGTTTGATAATTTTTTAATTGAGAATTCATTGTAAATTGAAAACTGATTATTGAAAATTAAATATGAATGCTCAATAAGAGAAAATTAACATATAGTGTGCTTATTTTAATGCTATTGCTGGCTGTAATTCTAGCTTTTATTATTTTGCATGGTAAAAAAGGGGAAATGCGGGTCGTATTTCTCGATGTCGGACAAGGCGATAGTATTTTGATTTCTCAAGGTTCAAAGCAGATCTTGATTGACGGTGGAAAAGATGGGAAACTGCTCTTGGAAAAACTAGGCAGGCATATTCCTTTTTGGGATAGAAAAATCGAAGCAGTTATTGAAACTCACCCTGACGCAGATCACATTGGGGGACTGATTGAAATTTTCAGGACCCATGAAATTTCTGCGGTCATGAAAACTAATGCAAGAAGCGAGTCGCAGACATTCAAGGCTTTGGAAGAAGCTGTTGCAGCTGAGGGGTCTCAGATCGTGGAAGCTCAAGTTGGACAAAAGATTATTTTAAGCGAAGATGCTCAAGTGGAAATCATCTTTCCTTTTGAAAAAATAGTTGAAAATACTAAGGATACGAATGCTGGCAGTGTGGTGATGAGATTAAGCTTTGGAGAAAATAGTTTTCTGCTGACAGGCGACCTTCCTGGCGAACAGGAAAAAGAAATTCTGGCGCGCGGAATTGATATAAAATCTGATGTCTTGAAAGTTTCCCATCATGGTAGTAAATATTCTTCAAGCGATGATTTCCTAGATAGGGTTGCGCCTCGTGATGCTATCGTTTCGGTTGGCAAGAATAATTCATACGGTCATCCGCATGCTGATATATTGAAAAGATTGATGCAGCGCGGGATAAGTGTTTTCAGAACTGATGAGCGAGGGGATATTATTTATGAATGCCAAAGCCCAACCTTAAAATGCAAATCAATAAGCAATTGAAATCCGCAAACACTATCACGCTATCTAGTGTGATAGTGTTTGCAAATTTGGGAATTGGGAATAATGCTTTGTAGCTGCGCATGTAGGCATCAGGTGTGATTAGTCAATCTATTTGCGTCCTGCCATGTTTTTGCTGTATACTAGATTTACGACTAAGAGTCGCTTTTTTAGTAATTATTTAATAAAAAATAAGATGCAACATCCAAAAAAGGAGAGGACATTCGTTATTATTAAGCCGGACGGAATTCAGCGAAATCTGATGGGAGAAATTATCAGTCGTTTTGAAAGAGTAGGGCTCAAGATGACAGCAATGAAAATGTTGGTTCCAAAAACAGAGCAATGCTGGACTCACTACAACAAAGACGAGGCGTGGTTCCAATTAAAAGGGGAGAGAATCGTGAAAGGACGCGAAGAGATGAATCTTCCGATTGAAAAAGAAGCAATTGAATACGGCCGCGACATTATCGGACAGTTGGTGACTTTCATGACTTCCGGACCAGTTCTTGCCATGGTGATCGAGGGTAATTCCGCTGTGGGAATTGTGACTAAACTTGTAGGTGGAACCGAGCCTTTGACTTCCGACATCGGAACAATCCGCGGAGATCTGACTCTAGATTCCTATGATCTTGCTGGAATGGATAGCCGCGCAGTTCGAAACTTAATTCACTGCTCAGACAAACCGGAAGAAGCTGAGAGGGAAATCAAGATCTGGTTTGATGAAAGCGAAATAATCAAATACAAATCAATTTCAGAAGCGATGTTATATGACGTGAATCTTGATGGGATTTTGGAATAATCCTATCGAAGCTATACTTTTAAAAAGCTGACTATTTTAGTCAGCTTTTTTGTTTTTTAAAATCCGTATTTAAAAATCAATTTATAATAGTAGTTGTTGGATTTTTATGGTATAATCAAGGCATTAGAAAAATTTATTATCTCGCGAAGTTGCGTGAAATTTGCTACGTAGCATGATGCTACGTAATTTAGGAAATTGAATATGAAAAATATGAATTTAAAATTATATTTATTTCTTGCTGCATTTTTCATGTTACCAAATTTTGCTTACGCTATTCCAACGGCTAATCCGCCTAAGCCTGTTTTTTTTGAAGAAGGTTGGCAGGACACGCCTGATTGGAGTTCTGGGATAACTCAACATGATTGGCCAATCAGTTTTGCAGCTGATCAGGGCGGAACATGTAGCACTAGCTGTCCTCCTTCGGGTTGGACGGGGTTTGCTAATGAGGCTACTACCATCTCGCCATTGAATATTGCTAACAATGTAAATTGCAGCGATCCTTCTGTCATTAATCAAGAAAAATGTTTGATTTACAGTGTTGTGACTGAAGGGGATTATGGAGCGTGGCATGGGGCAAGGATGGGAAAATTATTTCCTAAGGTTGAAGGATATCATGAGATGTATGTGCGCATGAAAGTTAAGTTTGGACCCGTTTGACAATGGGCTGATTGTCCAGGATGCGGACCAGGAGTCTCAACTGGAAATCAGATTAGTATGATAAAGAATATAAGGATAGGGCGCTTTTGGGCCAATCCTTCTGTTGAAAGTATGTTTAATACTCAAGGATGCAATACTCAACCTTCGAATCCGACTTGTTATACTATGCCGATTGCAATTCCTGACACTTTGGAAAATCCTTACTATTATTATGCTAACCCAATAACGTACAGGAAAAATACAGCAGCTAAGGTTACTTTTCGTGTCGATCCTGAATATAGATATGCTCCTTACGATGGCTATAACCCAACCCTTGGGGGTAATCCTGGGCCATATCTCCCAGAAGACGGTGATTGGCACACTTTGGAATATCGCGTAAAGATGAATAGTGCACCAGGCGTCATGGACGGCGAATTTGAGATGTGGATTGATAATAGTACTGAAGTTGGAACAACTTGGACTCACTACAAAACAGTTGATATTCCATGGCTAAATACTGGAGCTCTGCATGCCACGCCGGAATGGAATAACATCTGGATGCCTGACAATATGAGCCGCTTTTATGATGGGGCTCAACAGATTTATTACGGCCCAGTTATCGCCTATGAACCTTTGAGTGCCGATTCTATTCAGACAGAGCCGGCTCTTTGGTCCAATTCCCCGCAAGATGGTAGGTTGCCTTTTGATTATGTTATTGGTAATTTAGAGGCTGATATTATTGCCCCCGCTGTGCCAACTGGACTAAGTGTGGAGTGACTCAAGTATAAAGTATCTAGTATTATGTATGATGTATAAATACAAAAGATGTAGAATGCAAGAAAGCTTATAAAGTTCGTAAGATTCATAAAGTTGAATACAAAACACGAGTACAATATATAAGATACGAGATACCAAATACGAAATAGGAAATACCAATAAAAAGTGGTATAATTAAGAAATGATAAAGCAAATGCTGAAAACTTTTCTTTTTCTCGCGATGTTTTTCTTGCTGCCAAATTTTTCCCAGGCCGCAATTATCTTTGAGGATAATTTCAATGACTCTCCCGATTGGCAATCGGCGGAGTCTTATCCGAGCACGAACGCTGGTTGGCCAAATACCTGGAAAGATAAACCAGGCGGTCCAAGTCAGCCCCCACCGCAAAATTGGACTGCTTACAGTGCAGCTATTCCAAGATGGGACAGGGGTCCAACTTGGAAATTGGATGCTGGCGGCGCTCGAAATTCCGGAAAAGGCATCACCTTTGCAGTTGAGGCTGTACATACCTGGGCGGGAGGTGGTCTGGATTTATATCTTGGAAATGCTGGATATCAAGAATTATATATGCGGGGATATTACAAATATGATCCAGTAACTTTTCATTGGCCGACTATAAATAATGAAGGCATTAATAATGGGAATTATCATAAGATTGCCAGGATTTCCAGATATCAACTGGAGCCATCCTTGGTAAATAATCCGCAGCAATTTTTAGCTCCCAGTTATCAGGCGCCAACTTTCTATCCTGAGGTTGCAGTAAACACGGGCACTGGTTATCAAAATCCGCCAGATCTCAATGCTGTCCATTTTCTTGGCGCGCGCGTTTTTGATCCTGGCGCTGGCGATGCTTCGGCGGAAGATTTTTATACTCTGCCAATGCCATCGGATGGTGGTTGGCATAGTTATGAATTCAGAGTAAAGATGAACAGCGCGCCGGGCGTTGCGGATGGCGAATGGGAGGTGTGGGTTGATGATGGCATAAATTCTTACCAGCATCATAAGCGGACTGGGCTTGCTTGGGTCGGCGCCGATTCAGTAAATGGCCTTTCTCCTGGTTGGAATTGGGTCAATGCACTGGATAACATAACCATAAATCAAACAGGAACCATCTACGAGAACACGGAGATGAAAATATTTTTGGATGATTTTGTGATTAGTGATTCTTTTATTGGAAAAGATTATATCATTGGCACGGCTGATATTACTGCACCGGCCGCACCGACAGGATTGGGGGTGGAATAACTTTAGTATAAAGTATTTGGTATTATGTATGAAGTATAAATTCAAAAATGCAAAATACATAAAAGTTTATAACGTTGCAAGTTCATAAGGTTTGTAATGTTAAGTATAAGAAATACGAAATACCAATAAAAAGTGGTATAATTATAAGATAAAAATTAGCGAGTTGTTACGTAGCATGCTACGTAACAAGATTTTTAGGTATTTAATGAAAAAACAAATTCTAAAATTTTTCTTACTGCTCGCGATATTTTTTGCGGTGCCTGGTTTTTCTCAGGCCGCAATTGTTTTTGAGGATAACTTCAATTCCTATACGTGGCAAAGCACTTCGGATAATTTGAGCCATGATTGGCCCAGCACTATCGGTGATATGCCAAGCGGACCTTGTGATTATGAAACAAACTTGCCTTGCTGGTATTCGTGGGCGCAGGGAGCTGGAAGCAATGCGCTAACTCCTCCCTTATATTCTATCGACCAAAATGTTTATCATGGCAACTCGGGAAAATCGCTAGCTGCTGATTATGAATATAGTCAGTACATCAATGGTGGGTCATTCGATTTGATTTTGAGTAATGGAAGAACGTCGGGCTATGATGAAATTTGGTACCAATCATGGCTGTATGTTCCTGCTGACTTCAATCCAGGTGCGGGCATGAGTCCCTGGAAAATTATGCATTCCAATACGGGAGTCAATATTGCTACTGAAAATCCCAACAGTACATGCGATGAATTTGGGTATAAAAGAGGACAGCAACAATATTTCGAATTGGTAACTGATGGAAATGGTGTCTGGAGAATTTATCTGGGAATATTTGGCCCTAGCAATGGAGTTGTTGGTTGTCCAAATTCAGGTGATTATGCTTGGACTCACGGCGGATATTCTCCATCTGCGACTAACTACGCATATGTTGTGGGACATTGGAATTTTGTTCAATTCCATATAAAGTTGAACACTTTTACGGACAGCACCCCAAATTCAGACGGTATCGTTGAGGCGTGGATAATTCCAGATAACAATATGGCGTCATATAATCCTGCTGTAGCATCATGGGGATATTATGACCAGATAGTGGTGACTGATCTGACCAGGAAAATAAACTCCGCCGTATTATTCGGCAATATGGCGATGGCTGGCACCTCTAATTATTATGATTCTGATACACTTCATCATCAGATGAGACTCGATGACTTTGTAGTATCTACAACCCAACTTGCTCCTGATTATGTGATAGGTCTGTTTGATTCCGCTGCTCCTGCAGCACCGACAGGATTAGGAGTGGAATGATGCATGTATGAGTTATTAAGTATAAACGCAAAAATAGAAAATATATAAAAGTTACGAGTTCATAAGGGTTTGTAACGTTAAACGCGAAACAATAATAAAAATGGCTTAATTAAGAAATGCAAAAACAAATTCTAAAATTTTTCTTCCTACTTGCAATATTTTTCATGCTGCAAAATTTTGCAAATGCAGCTGTTGTTTGGGAGACTAACTTTGAAGATGCGGCTGACTGGTCTGCGCCTAGGATATCAAATGGTTTTCCTAATGCTTGGACGGGCAATCCATCAAGAACTCTGGATCCTCCCAAAAAGATGAATGGGCAGTGGTTGCATCCCAATTCATGGGTCAGAACTTCGCCTTCAACTCTTGCAGTTTCTCAAGGCCCAATGGCTACTATTGGAGCGAGACAAGGTAGAGAAAGCTCAAGAGGTTTGACTTACAATTTTGAATCAGCCAAGGGTAATCCTACATATAGTACTGGGTGGGCTGGAGGCAGTCCCCTTACGATGTACTTCGGCGAAGCGGGATATCCTGAGCTTTGGGTGGAGATGTGGGTGAAATATCCAAGTGATATGGATTGGTGGGATGGGTCTGACATTAATTATTCCGGTATAACGAAGGCTTTTTATATCGCCAGGTTTAATGGCGAGTTGACCGTTTCAACATCCTTGGCGGATGATCATTCGGTTGAGGCTAGGCCTACACACCCTGCGTGGCTGCCACACATGGGAAGCTTTTATTCTAGCAGGCCTTATTTTATGCAGTATTACAACCGTTCGCAAACTTCAAATGGAACTCCTGAAGTTTATGATGAAACCGTGGATGCTTGGTATAATAGTAGCAGTTATTATCCTTATCAGAATATCCTCTTAAATAATCGTTATACATATGCACTGCCCTCCAGTAATCCTGTTGTAGACACTATCAGGATGGATGGAGAATGGCATAAATATACCTATCATGTAAAAATGAATTCCGCACCAGGCGCAGCAGATGGAATTCAAGAGGTTAGTTTGGACGATGTGCGCATGTTCTACAAGACAAATATGGAATTTGTCATGTCAGGAGGAAGTGTTGAAAATGGTTGGAACTATGTTGAATTAATGGATAATCATCATGTGGGTTCACATTTGTACACTGAGAATGTCAGTTATCCTGTGCAGATTGATGATGTTGTGATTACTACTAGTGATTCCATTCTCGATGTCGTTGCTCCTGCTTCTCCGAGCGGATTAAGTGTGGAATGATGCATGTATAAAGTATCTAGTATCTAGTATCTAGTATCTAGTATTATGTATGGTGTATAAATGCAATGTATAAAATACGATATACAAGATACGCGATACAAGATACGAGATGTTATCTAAGCTCATTGTTATTGACAGGCCGCGAAAAATGTTTATAATGATGATATATGAAAAATAACTCAACAAAAAAATTTGTGATTGTCCTGTTTGGACTCATTATTCTCCTCGTCGGAGGCAAATTTTCGTTGGGTAATATTTCATAGAATTAAGCAAAAAGTAGTATTGAAATTATTCCAGCGAAAGCTGGTTTTTTATTTTGCTGCAAGTTGTTTGCTTATAATAATAAGGATAGTTTTTTAAAAATTTGGTTTACTAAAAAGGAGGTGTGATTTGCTAGACATCGATCTGTTTGAGATTCAGCGGATTGCAGAGAAGACGCAGGACATTGAAGTTCTGGAGAAATGTCGCGTCGATGCTGTCAGTGTGATGGAATTTTCTGAGTCGTCAGAAGTGGAGAAACAAAATGCATTTATCTTGAAAACATATCTGGATCCAAGGATTAAGGCGCTGCGCTGCATGCAGGAAAATAAATAATCTAAAGGGAGGAGTCATGCTGAATATGAAAAGAACTGTTGCTTTGAAACGAAAGCTTCATCAGTTGATTCAGCGACTTGGTAAGACACACCCGGGAGATATCAAAAGTCGCATGCGCACCGAGCAGTTGATAACAAAAACACTCGATTGCGGATGCGGACACGTATTTCTCAATGATTCACTAATAAGGATGCTGCAAAGTGCGAACCCTTCTCGTGAGTTGTTGGAGAAGATTTCACCTGAGCAGTTGAGCGAAAATTTTAATTCAAGGGAGGCAGCCTAAATTCAAAATTGGAGGTGGATATGATCAGGAAAAGGGCGAGAAGCAATATTGTAAGTTTGGCTGGAAAATCGGATCACGAACTACGCAAATTGCTTCGGAGAATAGAAAGGTTATTCAGCGGATGCAGGGGCGCGGACGATTTTTGCTGGCTGAATACCAACGCAAACAATATCCGTAAACATCTTGGTCTGGGAGTTCAATAGCAAAAAAAGGGGATAAAAATGCAAAGAGATATTGTGGAATTTGATTGTAAATCCTGCTATGGAGAGGAACGCTGCAAAACAAAGTGCAGCAATGGAAAATGCCCGGGACTTGAAAAGGGAAAATGCCTGAGCAGAAATGGTCAGGATCAACCGGCACCTCCGCTCAGCATGACGCAGGTTGCAAGTTCGGATCCGGAAAAGCTTGAAAACACCGGACTTCCGCGCTCAACCGTTAAGGGTGCATACCTCTAGTCGCTAACAGTAATTGTTTTGGTATGATGACCTCATCCAATTCAATAAACTATCCATATCTTTAAAAAAGGATATGGAAGCGAGTATCCGCTCTTACAAAGAGCAATTCAAAAGAAGGAGTTTTCGTAAACCGCGAATACTCCTTTTTTCTTTTGCAATTTTTAAAATTTAGTGCTAAAAATTGGTGGGCGTAGTATAATCATAGGTGCATGAGGTCTCATTTGAAAAATAAAAAATACTATCTTGTATGCTGAAAAATTTGCTTAAAAAAACTTTAATTATTTCCCTAGAGCTGCTTTTAATAGCAGGCGCACTTTGGCTTATTGCTGAAAAAAGAAATCTTTCCTCATCGCAAGTTTTTTCAGTCATTGAAAATTTTACCGATGGTGAGGCGGAGAAAATTATCTTTAAAAAGCCTTTCCCACAATTAGAAGGCGCCAAGGAACGCGTTTACCAATGGGAATATAAAGGTGTCAAATATTCAATTACGGAGAATTTGTATGAGTCTGTTAATGAATTTTACAAAAATCAACCTAAATCATTCTCCTATGTGGGAACTTTGCCACAAAATTGGGAAGAGGAGTATTATGGAAATTTTTTAAAGATCGATCAGGAGGATAAAACGATTATTGAACTGGTGGAAAAAATTCGCCAGCTTGGCGTTAAGCAAAAGTTAACTGACGATGAGCTTGTTGATTTGACGATGGCATTCGTGCAATCGATTCCGTATGACGATGCAAAAGCTGAAAATATTTTGGCTAAAAATTCCAATGAAACGATGCGTTATCCCTATGAAGTTCTTTTTCAGCAGTTGGGCGTGTGCAGCGACAAGAGTTTGTTGGCAATTGCTTTGCTTAGGGTTATGGGATACGGAACTGCAATCTTCACATATCCGGATGATAATCATATGGCAATCGGAATTCAGTGTCCGAAAGCTAATTCAACATATGGAAGTGGTTATTGCTACAGCGAAACCACGGCGGAGGGAAATAAGATTGGGATTGTTCCAAGTTTCGACTCTGCGAGCAATAAAACTGTAAATGTCGCCAAATTGACTGAACTAAGTTTGGATCAAGCGAACTTGGCGGCTGTCGGGCAGTTGGGTCAGGTTGTAATTTTGCAGAAAACTGAAGGCAGGGAATATCTGGGCATCATAAAAACTGAAAAGATAATCGCGGAAATAAATCAGTTGAAAATTTCATTCGAGAAAACATTGCCGATGATCAATGAACAGAAGAAAATTGTTGCTGCGGCCGAGGAAAAGTTAACTGAGTGGAAAAACGATCTGAATAAATATGAAAAAAGGCAAGAATTTGAAAAATATAACGCCTTGGTTGAAAAATATAATAAATTATTCGAGCAATATAAAAAAGACGTAAAAAAACTCAATGATATCGTGGGGCTTTACAATAAAACCATCCAGAGGTATAACACATTGATAAGGCAGTAGTTAATTATAGCATACTTTTAAATAAAAGTCAATAAAGAATGCTTTATCGCGAATTGATGTATTAGATTAATAGCAAGCTGGTTAATGTGAAAAATATGACTGTTACAAAGAAAATCACTCTGAAAAATGAGAAAATTGAATATACGGTAAGGAAACATAGGCAAGCAAAAAGGCTTAAATTAGCCATATCTTGCGATGGAAATTGTGTCGTGACGTTGCCGTGGTATATGAGCGTAGCAAGCGCTGAAAACTTTGTGCAGCAAAATGCGGTTTGGGTTCTGGAGAAGCTCAAAGCTATGAAAAAGATTGGAAGAAATAGTCTTTTTGCTCGACATGATCATAGCGAATACCTCAAGCTCAGGGAATATGCCCGAGAGATGGTCACTAAGAGACTGGAGAAATATAATGCAATTTATGGCTTCAATTTTAATGCAGTAGCTATCCGTAACCAAAAAACCAGATGGGGAAGTTGCAGCTCCAAGGGAAATTTGAATTTCAATTATAAGATTGCGCTTCTGCCGCAGCGTCATGCGGACTATATCATCGTGCATGAACTTTGCCATTTGAAAGAGTTTAATCATGGAAAGCGTTTCTGGTCATTGGTCGCACAAACCTTTCCCGATTATGAAAAAATCGTGGCACAACTGAAAGTTCTCTAGTTAAAAACATCCAGTTATAATGGATGTTTTTTAACACTTGGGGATTTTTTATGCTATAATGAGAAAAGGTATAGCAGTCAGCGTTTCTTCGATTTTCTTATTTAGTCAGCCTGATTTCGATTGGGGACTGCCTCGCATAATAATAAGTTGATTGAAAGAAGATAGTGACCAAATTCGTAAGTGTTAACCATGGATAATATGAAAAAAATTGTAAAGCGAATCGTCATTTTCAAAGACAAGGGGTCGGAACTTGAAAAAGAAGTCAGGGAAAAAACTCTTGGATATATCATAACAAGCTTCGGACTAGTGGCTGGTTTGGCGTGGAATGATGCGATCAAAGCCTTCATTGAAAGATTTTTCGATGAACCTGGCGATGGACTTAAAGCCAAGTTTCTTTATGCGATTATTTTGACAGTTGCAGTTGTTTCAGTGTCTTTGTATTTATCGAGAATTTTCAAAGTTGAAAAGAAAAAGAAAGAAAAAGAGGAAGAATCCGATAAGGAGGACTCTGAAAAAAGGCTAAAAGTGGAAAAAACTTCCAAGTAGGCAAATAGCGAGACTTTGCTTGCGACATAAAAAATCGAGCCAATCGATTTTTTTTTGATGCAAAAAAGGTTTTAATTTGTATTATATGTACAAATATTAACAAGCTAGAGGAGGTGAATAAATATGAAAATAACAGCTTTGGATTGGGTTGCCATGGTTTTAGTGATTGTGGGAGCAATAAACTGGGGTTTCGTGGGTCTATTCAACTACAATTTGGTGGCAGAGCTTTTCGGGGAGATGTCGCTTTTGTCGCGATTGATTTATGACCTTGTAGGTTTGGCTGGTCTGTATTTGATTTTTGCAGTCGGAGCTTTCAAGCGAGAATAATTCAGCTTAAGCTGAATGACAAAAAATTCCTTACCTGAGGGTAAGGAATTTTTTTAAAGTTTTCTGAAAACTACTATTTCTTTTCTTTATTTTCAGTTTTGATGCATTTGGTGCACATTTTTATTTTCTGTCCACCAACTTTCTTACTTTGAATATTGATAGAGAAAGTTCTCTTGGTTGCGATGTTTGAATGGCTTCGTGAATTTCCAGCTGTTGTTCCGCGGCCACATACTGTACAAGTTCGACTCATATTCTTTAAAACATTTAAACATTTAAACATTTAAACACGAAACAATCTGTTTGCATGCTTGTATGTTTGTATGCTTAGATGGCATTGATTTATTACTCTCGACAGTGTATCATGAATAGTGAGATTTGGCAAGCCTGCACATCAAAAAAGCTAATCTTATGGATTTTAACGTGAATTTGCTTAAAATCTTGAAAATAGGGGGTAAATGTAATTTCTAACGAATTATAAAAAGATGGACCTGAACTCAATTATTCTAATAGGTTTTTTTATCGCAATCTTGATTTATTCAATTATCGTGCATGAAGTCGCACACGGCTACGTGGCTCTTTGGCTTGGTGATTCGACTGCAAAATATTCCGGAAGGCTCAATTTTAATCCAATTAGTCATGTCGATATCTGGGGATCTATTATTGTACCCATTGCGATGTTTATTTCGACCGGATTTGCTTTTGGTTGGGCAAAACCCGTACC
The DNA here is from genome assembly GCA_964609855.1 of uncultured Bdellovibrionales bacterium. GTDB lineage: Bacteria > Patescibacteriota > Minisyncoccia > Moranbacterales > GWC2-37-73 > GWC2-37-8. Next base: position 35,976 of record CAZSTB010000003.1, on the reverse strand, counting down.
TTATAACCCCTATAATCTGAAGAACCAAAAATGGGGTCCAGCGTTAGTTGCTCTTGGTGGGCCTGGTTCAAATATAACTGTGGCTTCAGTTGCTGCAATAATTGGAAAACTTATCACAATTCCTTTGTCCGTTAAGATTGCAATTGTGGCGGGAGTTAAGTTGGCTTCATGGGAACAGCTTTCTGCAGCGGTTTCTGGGTCAGTGGGTTCTATCTTTTTCGCGCTGTTGATGATTATAATCTTTTGGAATGTAATTCTGGCATTTTTTAATTTGATACCCTTCCCGCCACTGGATGGTTCAAAGCTCTTGTTTACGCTTTTTCCTGTTCGTCAGGAGGTTATGATTATGTTTGAGCAATACGGGTTTATGCTGCTTTTACTGTTCATTATCATATTTTCCGCTCCACTTGGCTTTTTCTTAAATACTATGCTCAATCTTTTCTTTGGATTGGCATTATGATAGAAGCTTTGCAGTTTGGATGACAAATTGCGAAGCTAAGGCAATAAAGAGCAGCTTGGAGTTGACATAATTTCATTAATTGTGTATCATTATCTTGCTAGTTTTCTAGCCGTTTTTTGTATAAAAAAGACTTCAGTTAAAGCCTGTTTCGTTCTGGACAGGACTGGCGCAGATGTCGGAATTTAAATTTTCCCGACTTTTTTCTGTTTTATCGGCAGTTTAGTTGGGAGCAGTGATGGTAGAAAAGGGTATTAATTATATATAGAAAATTAAAATTTTAGTTTTCTCCGCCAATTGGCGGTAGAAATTAGAAATTGATGTAGAATATGCCAACAATCAATCAATTAGTGAAAAAAAGCCGAAAGTCTGCAGTTAGTAAGACAAAATCTCCTGCAATGACAATGACTTTCAACACACTTCAAAATAAGCCTAAAAAGACCGTGAATCCTTTCAAGCGTGGAGTTTGTATCAAAGTTAGTACAACAACCCCAAAGAAGCCTAACTCAGCTCTTCGAAAGATTGCTAGAGTTCGTCTTACGAATGGTATGGAAGTTACAGCTTACATTCCTGGAGTTGGTCATAACTTGCAAGAGCATTCAATCGTTATGATTCGTGGAGGACGCGTTAAAGATCTTCCGGGTGTTCGTTATCACATCGTGCGTGGAGTTTTAGATTCAGCTGGTGTTGATGGAAGAAACCGCTCTCGTTCAAAATACGGAGCAAAAAGACCGAAAGCAAAGACTGAATAACTAATTGCGAATAACATACTTTAAGATTTAAATTTGTAGATTCGTATTCATTAGGAGATTCGAATCGGTAAAATATATATGGCACGAAGAAAAAGAGTTTATAAAAAACAATGGAAACCAGATCCACGATATGGAAACATTTTAGTGGGACGCTTTATCGGAAATGTTATGCAAGATGGAAAGCGCAGCATTGCTGAAAAAGTTATCTATGATTGCTTCGATGTGATTCATGAGCGAACTAAAAAAGGTGGATTGAATGTTTTCGAACAAGCAATCAAGAACATTTCTCCTCTTTTGGAACTTAAATCAAAACGCGTTGGTGGTGCTAACTACCAAGTTCCGATTCAAGTAAGCGGAGAAAGAAGACAGACTTTGGCAGTACGTTGGATTTTGACTGCATGTCGTTCTCGTAAAGGGAAGCGCATGGCAGAAAAATTGGCAGATGAATTGATCGATGCATCAAACAAAGTCGGAGCTGCAATGAAGAAGCGCGATGATACTCACCGCATGGCTGAAGCTAACAAAGCGTTCGCACATTTCGCCTAGATTTTTTGATAGAAACTTCTACTTACAGGAAGTTTCTATCTTTGTTATAATTTAAAATTAAAAAATAATTTCATATGTCAGACCAGATCAACGACATTTCAAAATTGAGAAATATTGGAATCATCGCTCATATCGATGGTGGAAAAACTACAACTACTGAACGTATTTTGTTCTATACCGGTATTACTCACAAAATTGGTGAAGTACATGAAGGTGCAGCAACTATGGACTGGATGGAGCAGGAACAGGAGCGTGGAATTACCATTACTTCTGCTGCAACTAAATGTGCATGGAAAGGTCACCCTATCAACATCATCGATACACCGGGACATGTAGACTTCACAGTGGAAGTTGAACGTTCACTTCGCGTTTTGGATGGCGCAGTGGTAATTTTTGATGGTAAGGAAGGTGTTGAGCCGCAATCTGAAACCGTATGGCGTCAAGCTGACAAATATCACGTTCCAAGAATTTGTTTCGTAAACAAAATCGACAAGGAAGGTGCTGACTTTGATTTCGTGCTTGGTTCAATTTGGAATCGTTTGACTCCGAATGCTGTTGCTCTTCAAATTCCAATCGGAGAACGCAATGAATTTTCTGGTGTTGTAGATTTGGTAAAAATGAAAGCTTATTCTTTCGACGGACCGATGGGAGAAATTGTTGTGGAGGGTGAAATTCCTGAGCAGCTTTTGGAAAAAGCTCAACAATGGAGAGAGAAGATGGTTGAAAAAATTTCTGAAACAAATGATGAGCTTACTGAAAAGTATTTGAATGGAGAAGAGATTTCAATTGATGAACTTAAAGCTGCACTTCGCAGCGGAGTAATTGCTGCAAAGCTTGTTCCTGTTTTCACTGGAACTGCGCTTCGCAACAAAGGAGTTCAATTAGTATTGGACGCTGTTGTTGATTATCTTCCTTCACCATTGGACGTGCCAGCTGTTGTTGGTGTGAATCCAAAAAATGGAGAAGAAGTTACTCGCGCTGCATCTGACGACGAACCATTTTCAGCTTTGGCTTTCAAAGTTGCAACTGACCCGTTTGTTGGACAACTTACTTTCTTCCGCGTATATTCTGGAACACTTAAAGCTGGAAGTTATGTTATCAATTCACTTAAAGGTGAAAGAGAACGTATCGGGCGAATCTTGCAGATGCATGCAAATCACCGCGAAGAAATTGATGAAATTAGAGCTGGAGGAATTGGAGCTTTGGTTGGTCTTAAAAACACTACTACTGGAGATACACTTTCAGATGAACAAAAGCAGATCGTTTTGGAAAATATTGTATTCCCAGAACCTGTGATTGATATTGCAGTTGAACCTAAGACTAAAGCTGACCAGGAAAAAATGGGATTAGCCCTTAGAAAACTTGCTGGCGAAGACCCGACACTTCGTCTTAGAACTGATGAAGAATCAGGACAAACGATTATTTCCGGAATGGGTGAGCTTCATCTTGATATTATTATTGATCGTATGAAGCGCGAATTCGGAGTTGAAGCTGACATTGGTCAACCACAAGTTGCTTACCGCGAAACAATTAAATCTGAAGCGCAAGCTGAAGGAAAATTTGTTCGTCAGTCTGGAGGACGCGGACAATATGGTCATTGCTGGCTAAAAGTTGCCCCTCAAGATGAAAAAGGTAAGGGATATGAATTCTTCGACGAAATTAAGGGAGGTGTTATTCCACAAGAATACATCAAACCGATTAACATGGGAGCAAAGGAAGCTTTGGAAAACGGTGTACTTGCCGGATATCCAATGGTTGATGTAAAAGTTACTCTTTACGATGGATCTTTCCATGAAGTCGATTCATCTGAAGCTGCTTTCAAAATTGCTGGTTCACTAGCAGTTCAAGAAGCTGTAAAACGCGCTACTCCTGTTATCTTGGAACCTGTCATGAAAGTTGTGGTTACTTGTCCGGAACAATTCATGGGTGACATTGTTGGAGACATCAACTCGCGTCGTGGAATGATCAAAGAAATCAATGACCGCGGAGAAGGAAATGCACGCGTGAAAGAAATTGAATCTGAAGTGCCGTTGGCAAATATGTTCGGATATGCAACTCAAATGCGTTCAATGACCCAAGGTCGCGCAAGTTATTCAATGGAATTTGCAATGTATAGCGAAGTTCCAAAGAATGTTGCAGACACTATTATTGCTAAGAAATAGACTTCATATAAACATACAAGCATACAAATATTTAAACATGAATGCATGCTGAATACTTTTAGAAATAGCCTCGCAAGGGGCTGTTTTTTTATAGAATAAAACCCACAATTTTGTGGGTTTATGTGATGCATGAATCATTTGATTAAATCAATATCTTAAAATATTGTTAATTGCCGCGTCGGAAAGTTTTAAGTATATGAAGCATTGCTTATTTAATACACAGGGAGTTGCGATAAGGATGCGTTCTTTTATCAGCCGGTGGATTGCGATTTTTTCGGCTTCGTTTAATTTTTCGCGACGGTTTGCTTTCCTGGCTAATTTTGCCGCTTGTTGATTTCGCTGCCAAAGTTGGGATGGAATCTTGCGAATTTGCAAGCCCATTCTGATGCAGAAAATTGAGGTTAAGCCGCCGATCAAAATAATTGCACCGCCAATGAAATCTTTGGCAATATGTGTGGCGCTGTGACCGGCTGCGAGGTGAATGAGTAGGCCAAAAAAGCTGATGAAAATAAGATATAGCATATCGCTTCCTCCCTATGTAATTTTTTTTAAGAGCTGATTGAAATATATTTCAAAATTGGTTGCTAGTCAATTAAATAGGGCACTACACTAACCGACCTTTTATTATTTTGTCATCCCGAGCAAAATGACGACGCGGTAGCGGAGGAATGTAGCCGACCGCATGCCGCCTTTGGTTTTAGCTGTGGCGCAGGGATCCGCATTTAATACCAGATTTTGTAAGTATATTAACTCAGATTCCTCGACTGCGCTCATCTCCCTTTGGTCGATTCACTTCGCTCGGAATGACAAAGAAACTACCATGCAAAATAACAGAGAGCCCTAATTAGTGAATAACTCTTTAATTGTAATTAGAAAGCAATAATTAATTATAAAAAATCCCGCCGTGTTTCCATGGTGGGATAATTGCTGCTTGCTCCATTTGATATCGGGGATGTTATCGATAAATTTCCTATACCGATTGTATATGATATTAGAAAATAGTTGGAAGTCAACAGTTTCAGCACACGAAAGAAGTATGGTATAATTTAGAAATGAAAGAAAATAAAGAAGTAAAAACTGATTTTATTGAATATTCCAATCGAGAACTGATAAGGGATATTGGAATATTTTTGAAACCATACAGATGGCGCTTTTTTATTGCTTCATTGCTGCGATTTATCAGCGATGTGATAAATCTTTTTCCTGTTTATGGATTTGCGCTGATTGTGACTTTTTTCAGTAAATTTAAGCCAGGCGATTCCTTAGAATATTTCTGGAAAATTATTGCCGCCTTGTCTTTGGCATACATTGTCGGTCATGTCTGCAAATACATGTCAAAGTATGTCGGCTATCAAGTTGCCGAAAGAGTAGCACTTGATTCTCAGGTCAAAATGATCAGCCAACTTTCATTTCTTGATATCGCTTGGCATGAAAAGGAAAATGCCGGAAACAAGCTCAAGAGAATTCAGAAAGGTTCTGATGGAATCTATCGCATTTTGGCGATGTGGATTAATAACTATATTTCGATCGGTGTGAATTTCGTCGGTATGATTTTCATTCTCAGTAAAGTTGATCGACAAGTGGGAGAATCGATGCTCATTTTTCTATTCAGTTACTTTGCCATCTCGTTTTATTTGTTGAAAAAAGCAGTGCGAGTCTCTCAAGAAGTCGACCTTATGGAAGAGGGCATATCCGGCCTTATGTTCCAGGTAATCAATAATATCAGGAGCGTGAAAGTGCTCGCGATGACAGAGCGAATATTAAAGATAATCAATGTTCAAATTAATGAGCTTTTTGGGAAAATCAGGCACAGGATTCTGCGTTTTCAATCGCGAGCAGGAATATTGAATTTGTGGTCTTCCGGATTTAGAATCGGGATAATGATTCTAATTGTGTACGGAATTTCCAGGGGCCAGTATGAAGTTGGGGTGCTGATTTTATTTCATGGATATTTTAACAGTCTGGTTCAATCAGTTGATGAATTGTCAGATACTATGCAGGATTTGATCATCCGCAAATACGGGATTGCGAGAATGCAGAGAACTTTGAATGAGAAAATTACCATCGATAGCAACAAGAACAAAGTTGCTTTACCATCCGATTGGAAAAAAATGACAGTTAAGAATTTATCTTTCGCGTACGGAAAAAATAAAGTTTTAAAAAATATTTCTTTTGAGATAAACAGAGGCGAGCGCATCGGAATAGTTGGTCTTTCCGGTTCGGGAAAATCCACACTACTGAAACTTTTGCTCAAGGAGAATGAGAGTTACACAGGCGAAATACTTTTCGACAATCTTTCATTGAAAAAAATCAGAAAGAAGTCATATTTCGACCATGTCGGGGTGGTTCTGCAGGATACTGAAGTTTTCAATTTTACGCTGCGAGAAAATATTACGATTGCCAGTTCGAAAAAGCGCAGTGAAAATGACTTATTGAAAGCGCTGGAAATTGCGCATGTGGCAGAATTCGCGCAGACACTTCCACTAGGACTTGAAACTTTTATCGGTGAAAAAGGGGTCAAGCTTTCAGGCGGCGAGAGACAGCGCCTTGGGATTGCGCGGGCAGTTTATAAAAAGCCGGAAATATTATTCTTGGATGAGGCTACATCGCACTTGGATATGGAATCGGAAGAGAAAATTAAGGATTCCCTGCATAAATTTCTCAAAAAAGTTACGGCGGTCGTTGTTGCGCATAGACTCACAACGATTCGTGAAATGGACAAAATCATAGTGATTGAAAAAGGCAGGGTTTTGGAATCAGGAAATTTCGAGCAGCTATATGCGGCAAAAGGTAGATTATATGAACTTTGGGAGAAGCAAAAGTTTTAGGGTTGTATTGAATATGAATTCAGAGGCCGGAAATTTTCCGGCCTTTTGCTATATCTTGATTGATGTAGATAATGAGAGTAGTCTTGGTGTATGGATGGGTGGGTATTTAAATACCCACCTAGAATTACTATAAATTAAAATAAACCATTGTGCTTGAATTTGCACGGTGATTATAGAAATATGGCAGCAGATATCAATTTGACATTTATAACCGGAAATCAGAATAAGGCGGACTATTTATGCAAATATATCGGAATCCCGATTGATCATGTAAAAATAGATTTAGATGAAATTCAGTCATTGGATTTACGCGAAATTGTCGAGCACAAAGTTAGGCAGGCATATGAAAAAATAAAAAAGCCGGTTATTGTTGAAGATGTGGCTTTGGAGTTTTCTGCGCTCGGCAGATTGCCAGGACCGTTCATAAAATTTTTTCTTGAAGAAAATAGCGAGGAGACGCTCTGCGGTTTGCTGGATGGAAAAGACAGGGCCGCAATCGCGCGCTGCGTCTTTGGATATTACGATGGAGAAACTCTGAAACTATTTGAAGGTGAACTTCAGGGCAGTATTGCAGAAAAACCAGCTGGCACTATCGGTTTCGGTTGGGACAAAATATTTATTCCAAACGGGTATGCTGTTACGCGGTCGTCTCTTTCGGAAGATGACTACCGCGAAACATACATCAAGCTGAAACCTCTAGATGCTGTGAAAAGTTTTTTGAATGAAAATAGTTTTGAGAAAGTTTAATAATGGGGAAGAAATTTATAAAGCAAAATATATGGGCGGTTTAGTTGATCAAAGAAAGGAAAATTAATTGTTACAATAAAATATGAATCAAGACAATATTGAAAAAATTGAAGAAGAGATAAAGGATTTACATTATAATCCAAGAATTGAAAAACATAGTTTCTCTAATGCTGAAACAAAGGAATTTTATAAATTATTCTGGAATATTCATCTCAAGCCAGTTATTGAATACAGTAAACAGCTAGCTGTTAAATATAATGCTGACTTAGAGACTGTTTGGCTTGGCGCAATGCTTCATGATATCGCCAGGCTTGAAGATGCAGAGCCTCATGATGAAATTGGGTCAGAAAAAGCATATAAATTTCTTTTAGAAAAAGGTTTTGATGTGGAAGTTGCAGAAAAAGTTAAAGGTATTGTGCTTAGGCATCGCTGCAGAAATTACCTACCTGAAACATTGGAACAGAAGATTATTGCCTCAGCAGATGCAATGGCGCATTTTTTACCTCCCTTTTACCTCTGGATTGGAAAATATTCTAATAAAAATTTTGCTGAAATTTTGGAAAAAAATTCCCAAAAAATTGAACGCGATTACAACGCCAAAATATATTTTGAAGATGAGAAAGTGTTGGTCAAAAAACAATATGAAGTCCTAAGTAAATGGTTTAATTTTAAAATATAATGTTTGATTCAAAATCAATACTAGCAGTTGAACTTGAAGATTTGATAAATCGAAAATTTCCAAATGACGAAACAGCTTTGAAATATTTGGAGAGAATTGAGGATGGGAATTTGTGCAAAAAAGAAAATGAGCTTTCGCATATGTGCACATATTTTGCGCCTTACGATCCAGTTGCTAAAGAAATATTTATCGGTCATCATAAAAAAGCTGGACTTTGGCTGGTGAACGGCGGACATATTGATGAAGGAGAAACTCTTGGAGACACACTAAGAAGAGAGATTGAAGAAGAATGGGGACTTGATCACAATGATTTTGAAATAGGGGAGCCGCAACTGCTAACCATTTGTCCAATCAATAATCCTGAAAAGCAAAAATGCAGGCTACATTTCGATATCTGGCATTTTATTCCAGTGGATAAAAATACTTTCCATCCTAGCGATGAAAAACTTTCAGAAGAATTTCATGAATGGGGATGGTTTAGCGTTGAGGATGCAATGAAGCTGAATACCGATGATAATCAAAGAAAGGGATTTGTTTTCGTGAGAGATAATTTATTTGAGAATTAGTTCGGACTGATTTATATGTTTTTAAAACAGCCTCGTAAGGGCTGTTTTCATATGCTTGACACGCTGTTTAAAATAATGCATAATAACATGTTCGTTGTCAATTCAAGAATTACAAATTAATTCATAGGGGGTGCATCATGTCAGAGAAAGATATTTCCACAGCTAAGGATTCTAAAAAACTGCTTGATTCGAAAGATGTTATTCTTTTCATTCAGGGCGTTGCATTACTCCTCCTTTGCTTATCCGTATTGTATAACCGTTTCTACGAGCACAAAAGGATTTCATTCATAGTGCAAGGCGCATTAGCTCAGCAGACGCAAGCTTTCAATAAGGCTCTTGCTGAACGTGATAAAATCATTCAACAGCAAAAAGAGGCCTTGAATAAAATGGTAATGGTCTACAATAAAGGATTCATGGATAGTAACAAAACGTTCAAGGCTTTGCATGGAAGGATTGATTCGATTCATGCTCGTCAAAATGAGAGCGTTAATGCTTTGAACGAAGTCATTGACGTATACGACAAGAATTTTGACGATATGCAGGACGAGCTGCAGTTGACTGAGCTTCGCATTGGCTCATTGAAGGATGAGTTTGATTTCTTTAAGGAAAGAGCAACGTCACAGATCATGAAAATAGAACGAATGCAAGAAAATCTCAACGCCTTGAATAAATTTGCAGATCGAATTTACACGGGCCCGCTTGGTTTCCTGCGTATAGAGGATGAGCCGAAAAAATAAGCAGATCCATTGCTTGACGCTTTTGAATAAAGTCGCTGTGACCGGAATCGGTTACGGCGACTTTTCTTGTTAAAAGCTAAACGAGGGCGTAGACTGGATATATATTTAAATAGGAATTTAGATGGGTATCTGGGTGGGTAACATGATAATTTAAAAAATGTAATTTATGAAACTTCTTCTTGAAATTAATGGACTTAGTATCGGACTTCCTGAAAGGGAGGAATTTGGAGTATCGTATAATCTTAGGAAAGCTGCGCGCGCAGTTATATTTAATGATAAAAATGAAATCGCACTCCTGTATGTTTCAAAAGATAATTATCACAAATTACCAGGTGGAGGATTTGAATCTGGAGAAGACGTTGAGACTGCCTTAAGACGCGAATGTCTCGAAGAGACTGGAAGTGAGATTGAAATCATTGATGAAATTGGAGTCACGATTGAATATCGTAATTATAAAAACTTATTGCAGATTTCATATTGCTATATTGCAAAGTCCGTGGGCGAATTGTCGCAGCCTAATTTTGATAAAAAGGAATTAGAAAATGGATTTCAGCTGGTATGGACTGGACTCGATGAGGCTATCTCTATTTTGTCTTCTGAGTTTCCGGATGTTAGTGATGGAAAATATATGAATATGAGAGAGCTCGCAATTTTAAGGGAAGCAAGGCGAATTATAGAGAATAAATAAACACCCAAATCCATTCACCAAAAACAGCCCACGGGCTGTTTTTGTTTTCCTGAAAGCTAACAACTAAAAGCTAGTCAAAGTTATCCACACCCATTGATATTGCAGTGATATGTAAGGAGTGTTATAATAACACTAGAGCAGTGGCCAATGCTGAAATCATGTAACATGCGGCATGTAGCATATAACATGTAACAAATATTTGCTGAAATCATGTAACATGCGGCATGTAGCATATAACATGTAACAAATATTAAATTATCAACATGTCATCCTGAACTTGTTTCGGGATCTAGAAATGCTTTTAGCAATCATAGATGCTGAAATGAATTCAGCATGACATGTTAAATGAACATAAATATGACATATAGCACTCAAAACCAAAACAACAAAAGCCAGCAATTCAATCAGGACAAGGTTTTTTCCAAGATGCTTAAAGCTGGCGGTAAGAATTATTTTTTCGATGTGAAAAAAGCTAGCAATGGTAGCAACTATTTGACCATCACGGACTCTTATAAGAACAAAGAAGGACAGAATGTGACCAACAGAACCATGATTTTCAAGGATCATATTTAGGGGTTTATGGAAACCCTTGCAGAAGCCAGCATGCATTTACAATGATTTGACTCGAATAACTTATTGGAATAATATTTACACATATGAAAAATGAAAAAACATCTGAAGAAAAAGTTTATACCGTTAATGATGTCGACTCAATACTTGAGCGAATTGATGATTCCTTTAAGATCATGGCAGAAAGTATGGATATTAAATTTGAAAATGTAAATCACAGATTTGATGGAGTTGATAATAGACTAGATGGAATTGATAACAGACTGGATGGAATTGATGAAAGACTTGATAAAATAGATATGAAGATTGACAGGCTTCAAGATGATATGGTTGAGGTGAAATTCGAACTCAAGCGCAAAGTTCCGCAAGATGATTTTGAAAAATTGGAAAAGCGCGTGGTGAAGCTCGAAAAGCTTTCCTTGTCTCACTAACAACAAATAAGACTTCAAAACTACTGGCTTTTACTGGCTGGTGGTTTTTTTTATATCAATTTTTGTGGTATAATTTTTAGGAATTAGGAATTAGGAAAATATAAATTATTTTTTAAAAATAAAATGTTCAACAAAAAAATCGCAAGCGAATTGGCAGTAGGAACTATTCTTTTGATTTCAATTGTAGTTGGAACAATTATTTGGATGGAAAATGAGAGGGCAGTCGTCGGTGACAAGCCATCAATTATTGAAAACACCCCAGTAAGTGCCACCAAAGAAGAGAGAAAAGAAGAAGATGTTGCATGTATAATGGATGCCAAACTTTGCGATGACGGTTCATCCGTGGGAAGAATCGGTCCGAATTGTGAATTTGCGGAATGCCCCGCTATTGAGAAAACAGCCAATGATTATAAGAGCGACCCGGATGCTTTATACGAGAAAACCAGACTCGCTCAACCAAATCCCAATGCTGAAGCTAGAAAATTCCCTGAATTCTCTTTTAATGATTACGGGAATAATTTCACTGTTGTAAAAAATACTTTTGACATAATTTCGGAAGACTATTTCAATGAAAAGAGTATGCTAGATGCTGTCTGTTTGATTGGAGGTGATAATCAAGAAGAAGGTTGGTATGGTTTTGATAATCAGTTGCAATTTGTAAAATCAGTACTGAAACCCTTCGTAGGAAAAAAGGGAATTAGATATTCTATTATAGCTGAGGGTGATTTTCAGGGCGGAAATGGATATTCATTTGTCATTATTCCTAATGAAGGGAAATATGATGACGAAGCGAAATTTAAAAGAGATTTTAATTTTTGTGATGCTGGAGCTATGTATCCGCTTTTTCCGGGTCAAATGTCTGAAAAATATTTGGAGTTCGATTCTGGCTGCGGAACTGGTTTTAAGGATGATTCCGGGCTACCAAATGGATGTGACTATGTTCAATGGATCGTGGGAAACACAATAAGGCTAAACTAGTTAAAGTAAGCTGATATTTGAGCCAAAAAGCTGCATTCCCTAGAAGCTAAAAGCTAAAACCTAAAAGCTAACCCTGCAGCTCTTGACAAATATTCCTACTCGTGTAAAATAATCAAGTATTGTTTTTGGCTTAAATTTGCTTTAAATTTGCATGTTTCGGCGAAAACGTATATACTAAATCTTACACGTTACAAACGTAAAAAACTAATTAACTTATATAAAAAATTGTATGGCAGTAGCAAAATTTGAGCGCACAAAGCCACATGTGAATGTGGGAACAATTGGACACGTTGACCACGGCAAAACTACTTTGACCGCGGCTATTCTTCATGGTCAAGCTTTGAAGGGATTCGCAAAAGAAAGAGGAGTTGGTGAAATCGACAACGCTCCAGAAGAAAGAGAACGCGGAATTACAATCGCAACTTCTCATTGTGAATATGAATCTGACATTCGTCACTACGCTCATGTTGACTGTCCAGGTCATGCTGACTACATCAAGAACATGATTACTGGTGCTGCTCAGATGGATGGAGCAATCTTGGTAGTTTCTGCTACTGATGGTCCTATGCCTCAGACAAGAGAACACATCTTGCTTGCAAAACAAATTGGTGTTCCTGCAATCGTTGTTTTCATCAACAAGGTTGACATGGTTGATGACGCTGAATTGGTTGAATTGGTTGAGGCTGAAGTTCGTGAACTTCTTTCAAAATATGAATTCGATGGAGACAATGCAGCTGTTATTAAGGGATCTGCTACAAAAGCTCTTGAATCTACGACAGTTGATGATGCAAGTGTTCAACCAATCTACGAACTTATGGCTGCTTTGGATGCTCAAATCCCAGAACCTGTTCGTGAGACTGAAAAACCTTTCCTAATGCCAATCGAAGACATCTTCTCAATTGAAGGTCGCGGAACAGTGGTAACAGGAAGAATCGAAAGCGGACAAATCAACATCAATGAAGAAGTTGAAATCGTCGGTCTTCGCCCAACAGCTAAAACTGTGGTTACTGGAATCGAAATGTTCAACAAATCATTGGACAAAGGACAGGCTGGAGACAATGCTGGACTTTTGATTCGCGGAATCAAGAAAGAAGATGTTGAACGCGGACAAGTTCTTGCTAAGACTGGTTCAATCACACCTCATACTGAATTCGAAGGAGAAATTTACATTTTGACCAAAGAAGAAGGCGGACGTCATACTCCATTCTTCAAAGGATACAAACCTCAATTCTACATCCGAACAACTGATGTGACTGGAGAAGTAATACTTCCAGAAGGAACTGAGATGGTTATGCCTGGAGACACAATCAACCTTACAATCAAATTGATCGCACCAGTAGCTATGGCTGAAGGAATGCGCTTCGCAATTCGCGAAGGTGGCAAGACTGTAGGAGCCGGTGTTGCGACAAAGGTTATCAAATAATCTTCGAGTAGACTAAGCAGACATATAGGATTTTCCCATATGTCTGCATGTGTTCACTAGAAGTTTAATATATACACTTGCCTTGCTTGTATGAAACCGCCTTATGGCAGTGACGAGCACCGCAAAAGAATTAAATATTTATTTATCAATGACCACGATGGCAGCGAAAAAAACAGACACAGCACAATCATCCACACGAATCAGAATCAAGATTAAAGCGTATGACAACAAGGTTATAGACCAGTCTGCTCGCAAAATCGTGGAAACAGTTGAACGAAGCGGATCAAGATTTACCGGTCCAGTTCCACTTCCAACTGAAATTCACAAAGTTACCGTTAACAAATCGACATTTGTTTACAAGGATGCTCGTGACCAGTATGAAATGAGAATTCACAAACGTCTTATTGATATCTGGGACCCAACTGCAAAAACGATTGAAAACCTTACAAGTCTAGATCTTCCAGCAGGAGTTGATGTTGAAATAAAGATGTAAATCTACGCTTTATTTAAGCGAAAAAAGTCTGAATTTAGCCCGATGAAGACTTATGCACAGTTAGAGTCAAGGGGGCTTGCATTATTTTCGAAAGTAGTATAGTATATATAAGTTAGAAAAAACGAAAAAAACTAGTTAAAGTCCCTTTGGGATACTCAATTAGCTAAGTTCAGGAATCCCCTGGGCTATGCTGGCTGAGAAGCCAGTTTTTTTTGTTACAATTAGCAATAATTACAGATATGAAATACATTTTAGGAACAAAATTAGGAATGACAACGCTTTACGATAAGGAGCAAGGTGCACTTAACGTAACTCTAATCGAATGTAACCCAAACAAAGTTTCTGTTGTACGATCTTTGGAAAAAGATGGTTACAATGCAGTTCAATTGGAAATTGCAAAGACTAAGAAAGTTACTCATCGTAAAGAATTTCGCTTGGAAGAGCCAGCAACAGCTGAAGTTGGTCAAGAAATTACAATTGAAACATTTGTAATCGGCGACGAAGTTAATGTTAGTGGAATTGCGAAGGCTAAAGGTTTCCAAGGTGTAGTTAAGCGCCATGGTTTCAAAGGTTCTCCTGCGACTCATGGACACAAGCATGATCTTAGAGCGCCAGGTTCAATTGGAGCTCAGCAACCACAACATGTTATCAAGGGAAAGCGTATGGCTGGAAGAATGGGTGGAAAGAGATCTACAATGAAAAATGTGAAAGTGGTATATGTTGATATGGAAAAAAATATTCTTGCAGTATTGGGCGCTGTGCCTGGTGTGGTTGGAAGAATCGTTGAGATCAGAGGATAATTGATTTCAATAAGAAATTTAAAGTTTGAAATTTAAAATTTAGCGGAGCGAATATTATGGCTACAATTGCTGTTCACAATCAAGAAGGAAAAAAAATTGAGGATCTGTCTGTTTCAGATAGCGTGTTTGCTGCAAAAGCAAATAACGAACTCCTGCACCAAGTATTCATGGTGATGGCTGGAAATCAGCGTAACCCGATTGCTCATACGAAAGATAAGAGCGAAGTTGCTGGATCTGGAAAGAAACCATTCAAGCAAAAGGGAACCGGTTCTGCTCGACAAGGACAGAAAAGAAATCCTGTGATGCGAGGTGGAGGTGTTGCTTTCGGACCAACTAATGAAAGAAACTACAAGAGAGATTTAAATAAGAAGATGAAGCAAAAAGCGGTTGTTATCGCTCTAAGTGAAAAACTTAGAGCTGGAACATTGATTGCTTTGGACACTTTGGTAGTTAAGGAAGCTAAGACAAAAGCATTTGCTAGCGTTTTGAAGAAATTGAACCTTGGTGGAAAAGTTTTGGTGGCCTTCACTGAAGAAGAAAGAGAGTCATCATTGATCAGCCGAAACATCCCAAGCGTTCTGAATACTTATGCGAAAGATTTGAATGTTATGGATTTGCTTAACAACAAATATTTGCTTCTTTCTAAACAAGCGATAGCTTATTTGGAAGAAAAGTTTGCAGAGCAAAAATAATGATAAATTTATTTATCATCCATTAGAAAATAATAACTTATTTGATTATAGATATGGCAGCGACAGAAGAAAAAATTGAAAAGGTGTCTTCAGTAAAAGCTACACCAAAAAAGACCGTAAAAAAGTCAGTGGCTACCAAGAAGGAGGCAACTACAATCACAAAGAATGCAGACATTGCATACCGAGTGTTGGTGGAGCCATGGATTACTGAAAAGACTCATGCTGCAATTGCTGACAATAAATATACCTTTAAGGTTATCCGCAGCGCTACTAAGCTGGAAGCTAAAAAAGCGATTGAAGGAATCTACGGTGTAAAAGTTGAAAAAGTTACTGTAGTTAATATTAAAGCTAAAAAACGTGCCTACGGTAGACATGTTGGAACAAAGTCAGGCTTTAAGAAAGCTACTGTGACCTTGAAACAAGGAGATAAGATTGAATTTTTCCAAGGAGTATAAGCATAAATTAATTTCAAATTTGAAATTTTAAGTTTTAAATTTAGCGAGCGAAAGATATGGCAATTAAAGTATACAAAAAGAATACCGCTGGACGTCGCAATATGTCGATTGTGAAGCCTGATAATTTGACCGACAAGAAACCTGAGAAATCACTTCTTGCGCCAATGACTCAAAAAGGTGGAAGATCACACGGTAAAATCTCTACTCGTCACCAAGGTGGTGGTCACAAGAGACGTTATCGCTTGGTGGATTTCAAGCAGCAGAAGTTTGATATTCCTGGAAAGATTATTGCAATCGAAAAGGATCCAAACCGAAGTTCTCTTATTGCATTGGTTTGTTATGCTGATGGTGAAAAGCGCTATGTGCTTGCAACTGAAGGAATGAAAGCTGAAATGGAAATCATGAGTGGTGAAAATGCGCCAATCAAGAAAGGAAATCGTACAGCTGTTAAAAACATTCCATCAGGTACTATTATTTCAAATATTGAATTGATTGCTGGAAAAGGTGGACAAATCACTAGAAGTGCTGGTTCAGGAGCAACATTGATGGCTATCGATGGAAAAATGGCTCAACTGAAAATGTCTTCTGGAGAAATTCGCTTGGTAAATAAAGAATGTCACGCAACTATCGGAAGAGTAAGTAACTTCGAACATAGCAGCGAAAAACTTGGAAAGGCTGGACGAAACAGATGGAAGGGAAAGAGACCGGAAGTTCGCGGATCTGCTATGAATCCTGTTGATCATCCACACGGAGGAGGAGAAGGACGTCAAGGTATTGGACTTAAACATCCTAAGACACCTTGGGGTAAGCCTGCTCTTGGAAAGAAGACAAGAAAGAAGAATAGATACAGCGATAAATTTATTGTAAAACGAAGAATTAAGAAATAGTAATAACTAGTTAAAATGGTCAATTGTTTCCACTTTTGACTAATGAACTAAAGAATTAAAATTATGTCACGAAGTTTAAAAAAAGGACCATATGTTGATCCTCGTGTAATGAAGAAAGTGCTTAACGCAAAACCAGAAGAAGGAACTATCAAGACTTGGTCACGCGCATGCACAATTGCTCCTGAAATGATTGGTTTTACTTTCGGAGTGCATAATGGAAGAGAGCATACTTCAGTATATGTGACTGAAGAAATGGTAGGACACAGACTTGGAGAATTTGCACCGACACGTAAATTCAACAGACATGGAGGAAAGATGCAGAAAGAAATAGAACAAGCAGCTAAGCAGAAACAGCAAGATGCAGCTAAGGCAGCAAAAGCTGACGGAGGAGGAAAGAAAAAATAAGTTAAGATTTATTTAGAGCATATTATATGAAAGTAATAGCATCACTCAAAAATTTAAGAACATCTCCACGTAAAGTGCGTCTCGTTACTGATAGTATTGTTGGCATGAATGCAAGCGCTGCGCTTGTTCAATTGCAACATGTTGTAAAGAAGACTAGCGAGCCAATGGAAAAACTGCTAAACAGTGCTCTTGCAAATGCTGAAAATAATTTCGGTTTGGACAAGGACAATATGTTTGTAAGCAGCATTCTTGTTGGTGAGGGAGCGAAGTTGAAAAGATGGCTTCCAAGGGCACACGGAAGAGCAACATTGCTTTTGAAAAGAACTTCTCATATCAAATTGGAACTTGAAGAACGAATTGAAGGAAAGAATAAGCGTTCAAAAGAAGAATTAGAAAAAGAGAAGGCTGAACGTGAAGCTGCAAGAACCAAATTGATGAAAGAGCAGATGGCTGAATTTGAAAAAGAAGAAGGAAAGACTGAGGAAGCTGCTGTTGAGAAATCAGTGATTGCGAAAACTTCAAAGAAAAAAGATACTGCTAAAAAAGGACAGGATGATGGATTTTTGAAGAAAGTTTTTCAAAGAAAATCAGGAGCATAAATATAACTAACAACAAATAACTCACAACTTATAACAAAAAAGTTGTAAGTGGTAAGTAATAAGTGATAAGTAAATATTATGGGACATAAAGTCAATCCAACAGGACTGCGCTTGGGAATCACAACAACTTGGAAATCAAGGTGGTTTGCAGGTAAAGATTACACAATTAAACTCAAAGAAGATATCCAGGTTCGCGAATTCATAATGAAGAAATGGAAATCTGCAGCGATTGCTGATGTTGAAATTGAAAGAAGCGCAAATACGCTGAAATTGATCATCAAAACATCACGTCCGGGAGTATTGATCGGAAGAGGTGGAACGGGTATTGGTGATATGAGTACTGTAATCAAGAAGAAATTTTTCGCAGGAAAAAAGATTGATTTACGTATTGAAGCACAAGAAGTGAGACAATTCGAAGAAAATGCATCACTTGTAGCTCAAAATGTTGCTGAACAACTTGAGAAGCGTGTACCATTTCGAAGAATTCTCAAATCAATGCTTGACCAAGTTGAAAAGAATAGGAATATCAAGGGTGTTAAAATAGAAGTTTCAGGTCGTTTGGGCGGAGCAGAAATGTCTCGTAGGGAATGGCTTTCAAGAGGAACAGTTCCACTTCACACTTTGCGCGCTGATATAGATTTTGCAAAAGCAACCGCTTTTACAACCTATGGAGCAATTGGTGTCAAGACATGGCTTTACAAAGGAGAAGTTTTTGAAGACAAAAGTCTTTAATTCCTGAACAGCACTAAATATAGATAACTAGCGATAAGCGTAAATTTGATTTTAGAAAATACACGCATATGTTGATGCCAAAAAAAGTTAAACACAGAAAGATTCACCGAGGCGGAGAAATCCGTGGAGTTGCAACCAAGGGAAACACTGTTAGTTTTGGAAGTTTTGGACTTAAAGCTACAACTTCTGGACTTATTTCTGCTCGTCAGATCGAAGCTGCACGTCGTGCGATGACTCGATATGTAAAGCGCGGTGGTAAGATTTGGATTAGAATTTTTCCAGATAAACCGATGACTAAGAAAGGTGATGAAACTCCCATGGGTAAAGGTAAAGGTAGCGTCGACCATTTCGTAGCGAAAACCAAACAAGGAAGAGTTTTGTTTGAAATGGGTGGAGTTACTGAGCCGATCGCAAAAGAAGCTATGAGACTTGCTTCTCATAAACTCAATGTGAAAACCAAATTCATCGTTAAAGAAGAAAAATAGCATTCAACTAATTACTAACAACTAACAACAAACAACAAGAATACATGCATGAGCATTTTGTGAGAGTAGTCAGTTGTAAGTTATAAGTTAAATTTATGAAAATTCAGGAAATTAGAGATATGAACGTTGAGCAGCTGAAAAAGCTAATTGCTGAAAAGCAAGCTCAGGCAGTAAAGCTTAGATTTGATATCGCTGCTCGTCAGCTGAAGAATCATCGGCAGTACCGCGCTATCAAAACTGACATTGCTAGAATTGCGACAATCTTGACTGAGCGCGCAGTATAGAAATATCATCGGACTCATTTATTAAATTACATCGCATATCATTAGTATGACGAACATTACTAAAAAATTAGCAAAGAAGAAGGGAATTGTTGTAAGTGACGCAATGAATAAGACAATTGTTGTTGCAGTACAAACACTTAAGACACATCCGAAATATCTAAAGAAATATCGCTCAACCAAGAATTACAAGGTTCATGATGAGGAAAATAAATTCAAAAAAGGAGACAAAGTTGAATTTACTCAATGTAAACCTATCAGTAAGGACAAGAGCCATATAGTAGTAGCCTAATAACCCATAAAATTACCGTATTATAGTAAGTTAAATAGTTAATTAGTTGCGTAGTTATATTGGACTCAACTGAAAACTAATCAACTAAGAAACTAATCAACTAAGAAACCACGTATATGATTCAGGCAGAAACAAAATTAAAGGCAGCAGATAATTCAGGAGCAAAGGTTATTGAATGTTTCAAAGTGCTCGGAGGATCTCGCAGACGCTATGCTTCAGTCGGAGATATTATTGTTTGCAGTGTTAAATCTGCCGAACCTCGCGGACTTGTGAAAAAGGGAGACAAAGTACGAGCAGTTGTTGTTCGTCAGAAAAAGTCTTTGCGCAGAAAGGATGGATCATACATACGTTTTGATGAAAATGCCGCTGTGATTGTTAATGAAAAAGAACCTAAAGGAACTCGTATTTTTGGACCAGTTGCTCGCGAACTTCGCGAAAAAGGATTTTCAAAGATTGTTTCTTTGGCACCGGAAGTATTGTAAAAATTTTTACTAAGTAATTTGGATTAAATTTAGATATATGAGAATCAAAAAAGGCGACCTCGTTAAAAAAATTGCAGGAAAAGACAAGGGCAAGCAAGGAAAGGTTCTTAGAACAGTTCCTAGCGAGGGAAAAATCGTTGTCGAAGAAATGAATATCGTTAAGAAACATCAAAAAGCTCGCAGACAAGGTGAACGCGGACAACGCGTAGAGATTGCTGCTCCGTTTGATGCATCGAATGCGATGATTATCTGCAGCTCTTGCGGAAAAACTACAAGAATTGCGTATTCATTTGTTGCAGACAAGAAAGTTCGCGTATGTAAAAAATGTAACAAAGAGCTGTAAACTAGGGCAAATAAATTTACTATTGTTTTAATTGAATCGTATGAATATCACTCCAGCAAAAGATAAATACAATAAAGTTGCGGTAGCTGCAATGCAAGAGAAATTCAACTACAAGAGCGTGATGGCTGTGCCTCGCATTCAGAAAGTTGTGGTTAATGTTGGTATCGGCAAAATCGTGAAGGAGAATGACAAGATCGAAGAGATCATGCAGTCTTTGACAGCAATTACTGGACAGAAGCCGGTTAAGACTAAAGCTAAAAAAGCTATTGCTGGATTTAAGATTCGCGAAGGAATGGAAGTTGGTGTGAAAGTTACCCTTAGAGGTGTTCGGATGTGGCAGTTTATCGACAGAGTTGTAGCTGCAACGCTTCCGCGAACTAGAGATTTTCAAGGAATTAATCGTAAAGCAGTAGACTCAGCTGGAAACTTGAATATCGGACTTAAAGAACATCTCATTTTCCCCGAAATCATGCCAGAAAAAGTTCGTCACACATTCGGAATGCAGATTACGATTTCTACGAATGGAACGACGCAAAATGAAGGTTTGGAATTATTTAAATTATTAGGATTTCCGCTAAAAAGCGAATAAAAAATAACAAGTAACTAATAACTTAACTAACAACTGTTTATAAGTTATAAGTTGTAAGTAATGAGTTAATATTATGGCAAAAACATCTACCGAAGCCCGAGCTGAAAAAAAACCTAAATTTTCCACCCGTATCGTTCGTCGTTGTTGGCGATGTGGACGTAAGCATGGATACCTTCGCGCCTACGATATTTGCAGAATTTGCTTTAGAGAATTAGCAAGTAAAGGCGAATTGCCAGGAGTAACAAAGAGCAGTTGGTAAGGAATAGGGGTTTGAATTTTATATAATATAATTAGGATAAAGAATTAGAATATGTTAGATCCAATAGCAGACATGCTTACAAGAATTCGAAATGCGCAGATGGTAAAACACAAGGAAGTGTCAGTACCTTTTTCGAAGTTGAAACTGTCTATTGCTAAAATTTTAGAACAGCGAAATTTTATCGAGTCAGTTCGCAAAGAAATGGATGGGGCTTTTCCTGTGCTTAAAATTGTTTTAAAATACGAAGTAGTTTCAAATACTGAAAAGAATCCTGCAATCAGAGAAATCAAGCGTGTAAGTCGTCAGGGACAGAGAATTTACGTCAAAAAGACTGACATCAAGCGCGTGAAAAATGGTTACGGAATTTCAATCGTATCTACATCCAAGGGGATGATGACTGGAGACAAAGCTCAAAAGGCTGGTCTTGGAGGAGAAGTAATTTGTGAAGTTTGGTAATAAATCAAAAAGATCATGTAAACATACAAACTTACAAACAGAAATGTTTAAATGTTTAAATGTTTAAATGCTTAAATGAAATATGAGTAGAATTGGAAAAAAACCAGTAGCTATCCCTCAGGGAGTGGACGTAACAGTCGATAAGAATATCGTTACCGTTAAGGGACCTAAGGGAACGTTAACTTTCGCACATCATGTAGATGTTTCTCTTAATTTCGGTGAAAATGAATTTACTGTAGAAAAAATCAGCAAAAGCAAAACCGCTCCTGCTATTTGGGGAACGACTGCTCGCGTGATTGAAAACATGATTGAAGGAACAGTGAATGGTTTTAAGAAACAACTTGAGCTTAACGGAGTTGGTTTTCGTATGGCAATTGCAGGTAAGACAATTACTCTTGCATTGGGATTCTCACATCCGGTTGTAGTTGAAGTTCCTCAGGATCTAGAAGTTACAATTGAAGGAAATACAATGACAGTAGCTGGAATTGATAAACACAAAGTGGGACAGTTTTCTGCAAATATACGCGCATTGAAACCAGTTGAACCCTATAAAGGAAAAGGATTTAAATACGTTGGTGAACATGTTCGCCGTAAGGAGGGTAAGAAATCATCCAAGTAAATAAGAACTAACTGCTAACTACTAACCACAAATAAAATTGAGTGTTAGTCAGTTGTAAGTTGTAATTCGCAAGTTATTATATGAAAAAAACAAGTAACAATAGTGGAAGAATTCAGCGAAAGCGCAGAGTTCGCGCAAAGATTTCCGGAAGCGCGGAACGTCCTCGTTTGGCTGTATATAAGAGCTTGAAAAGCATTTATGTGCAAGTTATCGATGATAACGCTGGAAAGACACTTGCAAGCGTAAAGCTTAGCGAGATTAAGAAAATGGCTAACACCATCGAAGGCGCTAAAGAAGTTGGAAAACTGATTGCAAAAAAGTGTGTTGCTTTGCAAATCGGATCTGTGACTTATGATCGCGCTGGATATCGTTATCATGGAAAGGTTAAAGCCTTGGCTGATGGCGCAAGAGAGGGTGGACTTTTGTTTTAATGTTTTGAATTATAAATACAATATTATCTTATGAATAAGAGATCAGGCAAAAAAAACGTACGTAGAGAAAAACCGGAGTTTGAACAAAAACTTTTGGATTTGGCTCGCGTTACTCGTGTGGTAAAGGGAGGACGTAGATTCCGCTTTCGCGCAACATTGGTTATTGGAGATAGGAAGGGTAAAGTTGGTGTTGGTGTTGCAAAAGGATCTGATGTTTCTGACGCTATTGGCAAGGCTTACAATGATGCCAAGAAAAACATGATTACAGTTAAATTGTCTGGGAATACTATTCCTCATGATATTGACATGAAATTGGGTAGCGCAAAGATCTTGCTAAAGCCAGCTTCACAAGGACGTGGAGTTATTGCTGGAGGAGCTGTACGCGCAGTGGTTGATTTGGCTGGAATTCGCGACATTGTTTCAAAATCTTTGGGTACATCAAACAAGCTAAACGTTGCTCGTGCTACAATCGAAGCTCTTAGAGCATTGAAAGCGCCACGTATCAAAGCTTTCCAGGATGCTGAAGTTAAAGAAGAAATTAAAGAAGTAAAATAAGTCTAAGACTTACGATAAATATATGCAAATTCATCAGCTTACGGTTAAAAAACGTAAAGACAAGAAGACAGTTGGTCGCGGTGGAAAACGCGGAACTTATTCTGGACGTGGAAACAAGGGTCAGAAAGCTCGCTCTGGAGCATCTATTGATCCATTGTTTGAGGGTGGACGATCTTCACTCGTGGAACGTTTGAAGAAAGTTCGTGGTTTCAAATCACTTAACGCTAAAAAAACTGTTGTTAAATTGGAAAATTTGGAAAAATTCTTCAAGGATGGCGATGTTGTTTCTTTGGAAGCTTTGATCGCAACTAAGCTTGTTGATAAATCTCGTTCAAAAGACGGCGTGAAAATTTTGACAAACGGAGAGCTTACCAAAAAACTTACAATTTCAGCAGAAATTCTTCTTTCAGAAACTGCAAAAGCTGCTATCACCAAAGCAGGTGGTACTATCTTGGAATAGCTTTCGGGCTTTTAGCTTTTTAGCTTTTTAGGTAAATATCAGAGCTATTAACGCTATTAGTAATGAAGCTAAAAAGTTAATAAGCTAATGCCTAATAAGCTAAAAATCATGTTAGAAAAAATCACACAAATATTCAAATTGCCTGAACTTCGCAATAAGATCCTCTTTATTTTGGGGATTCTTATTGTTTTTCGGGTTGCTGCAAACATCCCTCTTCCTGGAGTGGATATGGAACAACTTAGAAGACTTTTTGAGGGTAACCAATTTTTGGGCATGCTTAATGTGTTTTCTGGAGGAGGACTCACAAACATTTCCATAGTCATGTTAGGCGTTGGGCCTTACATTACTGCATCAATTATTATGCAGCTTTTAACTATGATTGTTCCACGTGTTGAACAGATCTATAAGGAAGAAGGTGAGGCTGGGCGTCAGAAATTCAATATGTGGACCAGGTGGCTAACTGTGCCATTGGCTGCGCTTCAAACTTTTTCAATGGTGACATTGCTTCGTTCTCAAGGCGTGCTGCCAGTTGTTTCAGCTTTTGACATGACGGTGTTGGTGATTATCGCAACGGCTGGAACAATATTTTTGATGTGGTTGGGTGAACTCATTACTGAAAAAGGAATTGGTAATGGAGTTTCCCTGATTATCTTTGCAGGTATTGTCAGCGGTTTGCCTTCATCTATCTCTAAAATTTTCCTTACTTTCGACTCGACTCAGTTCTTCACTTACTTCGCACTTTTGATCGTTACTTTCATAACAATTGCGGGAGTTGTACTTGTCACCGAGGGCCAAAGAAATATTCCTGTTTCATATGCAAAACGTATCCGCGGCGATAAGACTTATGGGGGAGTTTCTTCACATTTGCCATTGCGCGTGAATCAAGCCGGGGTAATCCCGATTATCTTTGCGATGTCTATTATGCTTTTCCCAGGAATGATCGCGACTTTCTTAATGGGAGCGAGCACTCCATGGATTGCCAGTGCTGCAACTTGGGTAAATGCTTTGTTTCAAAATCAAGTCTTTTATTCCAGTGCTTATTTCGTGTTGATTGTGGCTTTCACTTATTTTTACACTGCCGTTGTTTTTGACCCAGTTAAGATTTCTGAAAATCTGCAAAAACAAGGAGGATACATTCCAGGAATTAGACCTGGAAATACAACCGCTGATTATCTGTATAACATCATGAATCGTATCACTCTGACGGGCGCACTTTTCTTAGGAAGTATCGCAGTTCTTCCATATATAATCCAAGGTATTACTAATGTTCAATCCTTACAAATCGGTGGAACTAGTATTCTTATCGTTGTTTCGGTGGTAATCGAAACAATCAAGCAGATTGAAAGTCAGTTAGTGATGCGCGATTACGAGGGATTCTAAACCTCGCTGCGCGAGAATTTTTATTTTAAAATTTTTAATTTTTATTTAATTTTTTATTTGATAAATTTTTAATTTAATCGTTTTGGATTGATTTCAAATTTCAAATTTCAAATTTCAAATTAATTGATGAACCTATTAATATTTGGTCCACAGGGAAGCGGCAAGGGAACACAGGCCGATAAGTTATGCGAGAAATTTAAACTTTATCATCTTGAAACAGGTCAAATTTTTCGAGAAATCGGTCGCGAGGATTCCGAGCTTGGAAGAAAAATCAAAGATTTGAATGACCGCAAAGAGCTTATTCCAGATGAGATTACAGTTGAAGTCTTAAGAAATTATTTGGAGAAAGTTCCGGCTGAGATGGGTGTCATTTTGGATAGTGCTCCGCGAACACTCGGACAAATTCAACCAACCACAAAGTTGATGGAGAGTCTTGGGAGAAATATAGATAAGGCTATATATATAACTTTGCCGTACGAGGAATCCATTGCGCGAATTACGAAACGCTATGCTTGCACTGTTTGCTATCGCCATTTCGTGCTTGATAAGCATATTAAAAATATCGACGACCCTTGTCCTACTTGCGGTGGCCCGATTATGCAGCGCGGAGATGATACACCCGACGGCGTTGCAAAACGTCTCAAAGATTTTTATGCAATTACAGTTCCCGTTGTAGCATATTATCGCGAGCAAGGAATGCTGATTGAAGTGGATGGAAACCAACCCGTTGCAGACGTTTTTAATGAAATAAATGAAAAGTTCAGAGAAAACTAGAAATTTGCAATCCTATTATTTGTCGTAATGTAAAAATCTAAAATCTAAATGACAAATAAAATCTCAAATCAAAAATCTTAAATTTTAGACATTTGAACTTCGGTCATTTATTTGAAATTTGAAATTTGGATTTAGGATTTTTGAATATCATGTCTATTCATCTGAAAACTGAACAAGAGGTTGCCATTATGCGCAAGGCTGGAAAAGCGTTGGCTGAGGTTATGCGAAAGCTGGCTGAGGTTGTTAAACCTGGCGTAAGCACCCAAGAGATTGATAGGCTCGCTGAGGATTCAATTTTAGCTGCTGGCGGCGTTCCAGCATTCAAAGGGTATGGTGACAGGCATAATCCTTTTCCGGCGACCATCTGCGCTTCTCTTAATGATGAAGTGGTACATGGTATTCCAAGCAGCGAGGTAATTTTGAAAGAGGGTGATATTTTGAAGATCGATATCGGTTTAAAGATGGAGGGTTTTTGCGCTGATATGGCTCGTACCTTTGCGGTGGGAGAAATTTCCGAGCAAGCCAAGCAATTAATTGCAGCAACAGAGCAATCTTTTTGGAAAGGGGTGAAGCAACTTAAGGACGGAAAAAATCTCAGTGAATATTCCAAAGCCTGTGAAAAAGTTGCAGTTACTGCGGGCTTTTCAGTTGTGAAAAATCTGGTGGGGCATGGTATTGGAAAAAATCTGCATGAAGATCCGCAAGTTCCAAATTATTTTGAACGCGGCTATCGCGACCTAGTGCTTAAATCTGGTATGACCCTAGCACTGGAGCCGATGGTGAATGTCGGCACGCACGAAACCGTTATCGGCAGGGATGGCTGGGTTTTTTTAACTGCTGACCGGAAGCTTTCAGCTCATTATGAAAATACGATTTTGATTACCAATGATGGAGTGGAAGTTTTGACTGCTTAGTATTCTGTATAGCGTATTTTGTATGAATACGAGATGTAAAAATCATTCAGTGTATAGCGACGAATCCCTAATTAAATATCATGGGCTATGATGTTGCGAATTCCTCGTTGCATCATAAGTGACAATAGAAAAGGTTTTTTTAAATAAAAAAACCTCTGATACACTATCAACCCGTTAGGATTAAGTCGTGTATCAGAGGTGGATGTTGATCGCGAATCGCGTTTAAATGCTTTTCGCAATCGCAATGTAAGTGGCCTGTTTGACTTCAATGATGCGCCACTCGTTACCTTCCAACTTAGCGTGCAGATCGATGCCCTGTGGGTTATCGACTTGTTTAGTAAAGTCTGAAAGGTTACTTACGACAATGACCTGCGGATCGCGGTCATCTTGTTGGCCGAGGTCCGTGAGCAGGAGGTTGTCCTTGTCGATTACTGTGCCCCGAACATTTCGAAACACGGCAACGGAATCCTGGTTTAGCAGTGATGTTTCAGTATTGCAACTCGTGCGTTTATCGCTGAGTCTAATACTGAACTTGAAGATACAAGCAATAGTTAACGAGCAGAGCACAGCAGCTACAACAGCCAGAGCCATGAAACGGTTCATATTTATAACCCCTTTCACTACTAGTGGATTGTACTACTTCAATTAATAATAGCACATAATTATGTCAATGTCAATAGCTATGCAAAATAACGCTCAAATAAGCCATATTTTAGGGGTAGATTTTGGCAGCTCCAAAATCGGTCTAGCAGTGGCTGACCAGGAGACTAAAATGGCCTTTGCGCTGACAGTGCTAGCAAATGACAAGAATTTAATGCATAATCTGGCTGAAATCATTAAAGATAAAAATGTGCAAATGATCGTGATGGGCATGACTAGTCATGAAAAAGACGAAAAGAGCGCGGAGGAGAAACTTGCTTTTGCTAAATTGCTTGAAGACGCTTTTGAAATTAAAGTTGCTTTTCAGGAAGAAATGTTTTCGACAAAAATTGCGCAGGGAAATATAAAATTGCACGGGAAAAAGAAACTCGCAGCAACTGATGACCAAGAAGCGGCCAGAATAATTTTACAGGAATGGTTAGACAATCAAAGTAATCGTTAAGCCTAGTTTCCGAACTATTCATGTTGTTTTTATTTAGGCATGCTATACTTAATTGGGGAGCAATCGATAAACTATAAGTCTAAAATCATGGAAAAAGCATTATATCTTTCGATAATAATACCAACATATAGGGAGCATGAATTCATTGGGAACAATTTGTTGGACATTAAGAAATTCTTAAGCGGCAAGGATTACTCATATGAAATCATTCTGATTACGGATGGTTCACCAGACAACACGGCTGAAATTGCCAGAAATTACATGAGTCAATTGAAGAATATGCGAGTGATTGAAAATCCTGAAAATCGCGGAAAAGGTTATGTTGTTCGTCAGGGATTCCTTGAGGCTAAAGGAAAGTATGTTCTATTTTTAGATGCTGACGGTTCAACTTCAATTACGCATCTGGAAAAGTTTCTGCCAGAATTTGAAAACGGCTACGACGTGGTTGTGGGTTCGCGTAAAATCGAGGGCGCTTTCATTCAAATCAGACAATCTAGGTACCGTCAGTTTATGGGCGAAATAGCAAACTGGCTGATTAGAATTATTTTAGGACTCTGGAGATTCCCAGATACGCAATGCGGATTTAAAGTGCTTACCAATGAGGCTGCGCATAAAATAGCCGAAAAAATGGTAGTGGAACGTTTTGGATTTGATTTCGAGCTGCTCGCGTTGTCAGGTTTATTCGGCTATAAAGTTAAGCAAGTGCCGGTGCGCTGGCTCAATGAGGATGATTCCACTGTTACGCTAATTGGTCCTAATGGATTTTTTCAAGCTTTCATTGATTTGTTACGGGTAAAAATTCGCTTGATAACTGGAAAATATAATCAATAAGATGTCGGATGTTTGAAGTGTTCGGCATTGATTTTTTTGAAATATGCACATACTGATTGGAATTTCAACAATAAGAAGTTCAAACTATATCCGTGCTTCTTTAGAAAGAATCTATGCGGAGATTATGCTGCTTCCTGGCGAATTTAACGCTAGTCTCGCTGTTTGTATAAATGGAAATGACGAAAATCTTGAAACGCGAAGCGAAGTAAACAAATTTTTTGCTGCTCATGCGAATTTGGATGGGCATGTTATTTCAGGGGAAAAAGCTGGAAAAAATAACGCAATGAACAAGATTATTGAACTTGCGAGAAAAATGGACGATATAGAAATCGTTCATTTTTTTGATGATGACGTGTATCTCAGTGAAAAATCTTTACTTGTTAATCTGGGAGAATTGATGAGGCATGAGCAAGAAGTGGGTTTACCGGTATTGGTGGGATCCGCTTTTATTGCAATCAAATATCCGTTGGGATTTTTCTGGCAACGGTATCCATCTTTAGAGGCGATCAGGAAATGGATTTTTCATAGTATAATCGTGCAGCCATATTTACTGGAAGCTGAACGGCCGAAGTTTTGCGAGGGTCCAAGTTTCGGGACATATTTAAAATATCTGCCGACGTTGCCGGACGACGAAATCGGAATAACGGATGATGCTTTTTTAAGTAATTATTATGTAGTTAATGGGAAAGCTGAGTATTTGAATAATGGAACGCCGGCCATCATAAAACCACCTAATTCCATTTCGTATATAAAAGTTCCACTTTCATTTCAGGAATGGAAAAAACAACAGATCAGGATTCATGCGGGAATTGAGCGCGCTTTCAATTATTTTGGATCCGAAAGGATTTTTTTGCAGCAGTATTTTTCCTGGAAGTATGCCTTCAATAAAGAATCCCGAACAAATACGAAAATTAATTCGCTTTTAAAAAGAATGTTATTTTGCATATATATGTTTTTACACGAGAAGAATAGAAAAGCTGCAGAGAGATTTCTTAAAGAAAACAGTGTTCCGAATTGGTCGATTGCGGAGACTACGAAGATATGATTCGTATTAAATATTATTTTGTTCATAAGTATGATTCCAAATACTTTCCATTTTATCTTCGGGTTTAAGCCGACCCCTCAAAAATTACATCTGGTGCACTACATTTGTCTAAGGTCATGTATGGAAGTTAATAAGCCGGATAAGATATATTTCTATTATGAGCAGGAGCCGTATGGAAAATATTGGGAAAAAATACGCGAGCATCTTTGCCTTGTAAAAGTAAGTCCCCAAAAAGTTATTAACGGCAAAAAGTTGGGGTATGCGCATCAGTCGGATTTTATCAGATTGGAAATGTTAAATTGCCAAGGCGGTATTTATGCTGATATAGACACTATTTTTGTGGAAAAAATTCCGCAAGCTATGCGAGAAAAACCTTTTGTGATGGGATTGGAAGATCTTTCTGATCCTTTTGCTGGGCTAGGAAATGCCATCATTATGGCTGAAGCGCAATCACTTTTCGGAACTATTTGGGAGAAAAATATTGTTAAAGAATTCGATGGCTCCTGGAATAATCACAGTATTCTTTATCCGCTAAGATTATCCAAGGAATTCCCCGATGCCATTAAAATTGAACCGCAAAAATCTTTCTATAAGCATATTTGGAGCGAAGAAGGTTTGAAAAATATTTTCGTGAATGTTGATAATGATCTGGACGGAGTTTACAGCTTGCACTTGTGGGAGCATCTTTGCTGGCATGAATATATTGAAAAAATCAATGAAGACTATATTCGTGAAGTGGACAGTACTTACAATGTTCTTGCGAGGAAATACATCTGATAAGTGGCTTTTGGGATGTTGAAACAATTGAGACTATATAGTATAATTAATTCAAGATAAAACTGCTAAATTTTTTTAATTAATTTATACTAAGCTGATGAGTGATCAAATTTTATTGTCAATAATAATGCCTGCTTATAACGAGGCTAGCCGAACAGGCAGGGGGATCAGGGAGAATATGCAGGAAATCGGGGAATATTTCAAAGGAAAAGATATCTCGTATGAGGTCATTGTTGTTAATGACGGTTCTAAGGATAATACGACTGAGGTTGTTGAGGGCTTGCGTTCTTCTGTTGAGAATTTGACTATCATAGACAGAAAAGAAAATAAGGGAAAATTGTTTTCAGTTCAGGAGGGTTTACTTAAGGCTAATGGAAAATTCCGATTATTCACTGATGCCGACGGCGCAACCGCAATTAATAGCCTCGATAAATTCTGGGAGCATATCGAAAAAAAGGAAGATGTGATAATTGGATCGCGTGATGTTGAAGAGGCTAAAATTGAAAAACATCAGCCTAAGATAAAGGAGATGTTGGGCGATATGGGAAACATTCTTATTCAGTACACGCTGGATTTGCGGGGTATTAGAGATACCCAATGTGGTTTTAAGGTTTTGTCTCAGGAGGTGGTGGAAAAAATAATTCCCCAAATGAAAGCAGTTCGCTGGGGTGGTGATTTTGAAATTTTGGCACTAGCTAAAAAAATGGGATATTCCATAATTGAAGTTCCAATTGTTTGGACGGATTCAGGGCAAAGTACCGTTGGAATAAAGGGTTATATTCAAACCTTAAAGGAGCTCTTTCAAGTAAAGTGGCGAATGATAACAGGGCAATACAAAATCGAAAAAAAGAACTAATGATTTAAACTCGAATCGGCTTGGGATTTTAAATTACGTTTTTATGTAAGCATATCCGTGATTTGGAATCAGAATTTATAAAAAACAAAAATACAATTGTGAATATTTCTATCAACAGTCCAGAAGAAATTGGACGAGAAAAGAAAACTAAATCCTCAACAGCCAGTGAGCTTAGGCAGGATATTGTTTCCGGCGACTGGGTTGTAATTGCAACCGGTAGAGCTAAACGTCCCGACGAATTTGCTCATGAGCGGATTTCTGACGATAAGGGAATTGAAGAATGTCTCTTTGAGGATCCTGTTGCTTCTGGTCAGGAACCGGACGTTTTGATTTATGAAAGAAATGGCGGCGATTGGACGCTTAGAGTTTTTCCCAATAAATATCCGGCATTTTCGCCAGGTAAATCTGCGCACAAAATCACGGATGGTCCTTATACGACCGTGCCGGGAATCGGTTATCATGAGTTAGTGGTGACGCGCGATCATTACAGGCACCTGGCTTTGATGGATAGTCTTGAAATTGCGGAAGTATTTGATGCGTACCAAGATAGGTACCTTGAACACATGAATAAGAAAAGTGTGAACTACATCGCAATTTTTCATAATCATGGCAAAGAGGTTGGGGCATCAATACCGCATCCACACTCTCAAATCATGGCAATCCCTGTGATTTCTCCTTATGTAAAGCTTGAATTGGATGGAGCTGCAGCTTATCATAAGAGTAATAGGCATTGTGTTTATTGCGTGATGGCAGGTCACGAAAGTGAAGAGAAAAAAAGAATTGTTTTTGAAAACGAAGAGTTTATCGCGTTTTGCCCTTTTGCCTCGCGCGCGGCCTTTGAAGTTTGGGTGATGCCTAAAAAGCATAGTCCATATTTCGAACGTATTACTGATAAGCAGAAAGTTGCGCTAGCAGAAGCTTTTTCCAAAGGATTGGGCGCAATTTATAAAGCGCTTAATAATCCGCCATATAATTTCTATATTCATACGGCGCCATGCGACGGCAAAGATTATCCGCATTTTCACTGGCATATCGAAATTTTGCCACACACTTCGACTTGGGCAGGATTTGAGTTGGACACAGGAATTGAAATTTCCACAATCCAGCCAGAGGTGGCAGCTGAGTATCTTAGAAAACAAATCTGCTGATTTGTTTTCTGAAATTTTCAATTTTCAATTTTTTTTGCTTCAATCTTATCCCTTGGGGTACAATTAATTTGCAAATGTTAAAATTTACAAATGTTTGAAATAATGAAAATTCAAAAATTCAATGTAAATTGAAAATTGATTATTGTAAATTCTCACCTTAAATTATTTTATCGGATATTATTATGCATGACTATATTATCGGTTTATTTTCAAGTGTGCCTCGTGAGCTGGCGACTTTCCTGATCGCTTTTATTCCAGTGACTGAGCTTCGCGCTTCTATTCCTCTGGCTGTTAAAGTTTATGGGCTTACGCCTTTTGCTGCCTGGTTTTACTCTGTTGCCGGAACCTTTTTTGTAATGGCGATGATCGTTTTCCTATTGGATCCTATTGCTAAATTGCTTTCAAGATTCATTCCAATTTTTGAAAGATTTTTCACTTGGCTTTTCGAGCACACTCGTAAAAGAGCGAACGATAAGATGGAAAAATATGGCGAGTGGGCAATCTTCATTTTAGCTGCAACCCCGATACCACTGCTCGGAGGACTTACTGGTGCACTGGCGGCCTTTGTGTTTAATGTGCCGCTGAAAAAATCACTGCCACTTCTATTGGTTGGTACCATGGTTGCTGGCGGTATAGTATTGGGAATCACTTTGTATTTTTAATCACCACTTGTAAATAAGAAATGTATGGAAAAAATGATTGTTGGAAATTTAAAGATGAATATATTGAGTGCGACTGAACGAGATAATTATCTGGAAAACTTTAAAAAAGAACTTAAGTTGGCTGCGATAAAAAAATCAGCCTTGGTTCTTTGTGTGCCGCAAATCCATCTTGAAACATTTGGAAAAAAGCTCAAAAGCAAACTTGTTAAAATCGGAGCGCAAAATATTTTCTGGGAAGAAAAAGGTTCTTTTACTGGGGAAACATCTCCACAGATGGCAAAGAATTTCGGCGCTGAATTTACAATCATTGGGCATAGTGAGAGGCGGAAATATTTTTCGGAAACCAATGAGAATTGTAATTTAAAAATTAAAGCTGCGGTTAAAAGTAAGCTCTTACCGATTTATTGCGTTGGGGAAACTAGGGAGGAAAAGGATGCAGGAAACGCTGCACAAGTCATCATTGAACAAATCACGGAGGG
This sequence comes from uncultured Bdellovibrionales bacterium, assembly GCA_964609855.1. Classification (GTDB taxonomy): domain Bacteria; phylum Patescibacteriota; class Minisyncoccia; order Moranbacterales; family GWC2-37-73; genus GWC2-37-8. Next base: position 2,129 of record CAZSTB010000003.1, on the reverse strand, counting down.
TTTTTCAGGTTTGTCAGCAACTCAAGCGCAGCAGATTATTGTTGCCTATGAGCCGGTTTGGGCTGTTGGCAGCGATGCTATTCCCACTAGTAATGAAATTTTGGAAGTAAGGATTTTGCTTAAGAAAATCTTTGCCGAAATGTATGGAATTTCAGTGGCAGAAAAGATGCGGGTTCTGTATGGTGGCAGTGTAAAGGCTGAAACGCTCAATCAGGTCTGCTTTGAACCTGATATGGATGGTGTATTGGTTGGTCGCGAAAGTCTTATTCCAAGAGATTTTCTCAAAATTGTTTCTGCGATAGAAAAAGGCAATATGTGAATTGGTAAAATAATTTTTAGATTTTAAATCCAAATGACAAAATCCCAATGTCGAATAAAATCCTAATGTCTAATGCATAAATTAGAATTTAGATTTGAGTCATTTATTTGACATTTGAAATTGAGATTTTAGATTTATTTCAGTATGATTACATCAGTCAAAGAAATTCTAACCAAAGCGAAAGAAGGCGGATATGCTGTCGGTGCATTCAATACGACGAATATGGAAACTACGCGAGCGATTATTGAAGCAGCAAATGAACTTAGGAGCCCTGTGATTATTCAGATTACTGAAAAAACCATGGAATATGCCGGTGGACGTCAGATTTTTAGTATCGTTAAAAATATGGCTGAACTTTATGCTCCAGAAATTCCAATCGGAATCCACCTTGATCATGGCAAAAGTTTTGATATCTGCAAACGCTGCATTGAAATCGGGTTTAATTCCGTGATGATTGATGGATCTAGGAAGAATCTTAATGACAATATTGCAATCACTAAGAATGTGGTTGATTATGCCCATGAGAGAGGAATTGATGTGCAAGGCGAACTCGGCAGCGTTCCTTATATTGGTGAAATGGAAGCGGGAGATGTTGACTGGGATAAATATATGACTGTGCCGGAGGAGGCTGCAGAATTTGTTGAAAAAACTGGAATTGATACTTTGGCAGTTGCGATCGGCAATGCGCATGGATTTGTTAAAGAACGCAGTGTGCCTGATTATGAGCGACTGGAGAAAATACGTGCAAAAGTTTCAGTCCCGATTGTTCTGCATGGCGCCTCTGATTGGGAAAAGGACAGAATTGATGAGGTTGTTTCCAGGGGTGTGAGTTGTTTCAATGTTGATACCGCAACTCGCGTAGCTTTCATGAACAGCATCATTAAGACCGTAAAAAGTAAGGATGAAATTTCTTTTGATATCCGTAAGATTTTGGGAGATGCGCAAGAGGAGGTTAAGAAAACAGTAATGAAAAAAATGGAAGATTTTTGCAGCAGTGGAAAGTGTGTTGTTGTAAATAACATGCAAGCCGAAGTCGATAAAATTTCTGCTGAAATCGGAGAGGAATAAAACTCTATAAAACTATGTGCCTAGCTTTTCCGGGAAAAATTATCGAGATAAAGAATCAGCAGGCGACTGTTGATTTTGATGGTGTTCAAAAAAATGTTAATGTTGGGCTAGTTCCAGATGTGAAAAAAGGTGATTGGGTGATTGTACATGCTGGCTTTGCGATTGAAAAATTAACTAACGAAGATGCTTGGACTGTCTTGCAAGAATATGAAAAAGGAAAAAAACTTATTTGATGAATTGCTGAATAAAATTAATATTGTTGCCGAGCAGATTGACCGAGATGTTTCACTGATGGAAGTTTGCGGCACACATACACAGACAGTCAGTCGAAATGGAATAAGAAAGCTGATGCCGCGTAACGTGAGACTTCTAACTGGTCCTGGTTGTCCAGTGTGTGTTACCGCGCAGGAAGACATTGACGCAGCTGTGGCACTTGCTGATGCAGGAATTCCAATTGCTACTTATGGTGACATGCTTCGAGTGCCTGGTTTCTTAGGAAGCTTACAAGATGCTAGTTCTCGTGGAGCAAAAATTTTTTCTGTTTATTCCGTTGAAGAAGCGATTGAAATCAGAAAAGAATATCCAAATCTGGTCTTTTTTGGATTGGGTTTTGACACAACAACTCCAATGACGGCCATAGCTCTTAAGAAAGGCATGATTGTATATTCAACGCATAAACTTTTTCTACCCGCCATGGACGCCCTGCTTTCAATGGGTGAAATAAAGATTGATGGATTCATAA
>CAZSTB010000002.1:0-89091 GCA_964609855.1 uncultured Bdellovibrionales bacterium | reverse complement strand
AGGGCTCTGCCCTGGGGTATAATACCTTTTATTTTTTATTTTTCTGCTGATGTTATTTGGGTGCTATGGAGTACCATTTTAAATTTAAAAATTTGCGAAGAAAAATAAAAAGCGGGGGACATCTTTGTCCTCCGCCTGAATTTTTTACTTTATATCACAATGCATGAGCTATAAGCTTCCTGGATTTTCCTCTGCCAATTGTGTGATGTATTGAGAAACTCTTTCCCATGTATCATCGCTGAAATGCGAGTGTAGATTTGCAATGATGCTGACAAATTTAGTGTCATGAGTTGCTGCAACTGCAACTTCCTTTCGCATTAAGGAACAAAGTTCAAATAATGTAAAAATGAAATCCTCTTCATCCTCGCCTTTAACAACCTGTTTTCCTAGTAAAAGAGCTCTGGAAAAAACATGAATAATTGCCGCAATTCTATCGATTTTTAAGTGCAAATTTGATAATTCTTTGTTGTGTGCTTTGAAAATTGCATAAGGTAACCGACTTTTCATTGCGCTTTTTTCCTGTTCCAATTTTTGCTGATATTGCTTGATGTAATAAAGATCGATTTGCAGCGCGAGTAAATTGGAGCTGGAAAGTATCATCTGAGCCTCCACTATTGAGTTTGATGGTGATAGGTACTGATTTTGCATAATACGCCTAAATTGATCAGAAAGCAAGCATTGCATATCTCAAAACTATGCAGCTAAAAATTTGAAATAATTTATTTTTTTTTATGGGAAAGTAAAAAGGCGGGGACAATATATTGATGTCCGCCGCCTTTCGTCAGTATGGCCTCTTTTTTCCTGTTTTGGTAAACTTTCTTTTCACGGGAATAAAATTCGCGATACTCACGATTGCGAAGATGCCGTAAATAGCAACCAGGAAAGACAAAAACTGAGCAATCAAAGACTCTGAGATGAAATAAATCAGATGAATCTCATAAAATAATTTCAGTGATAGCGCAAACAAAATGCAAAAGAATGTTGCTATGATAAAAAAATTGATGCTCTGTTTAGTTAGCAGCTTTTTTTCTTCAGCACTTTTGTGCTTCCGCTTTTCCATCAGTTCAAACGCGTGATTACTATAGTAGAAAGCGAAGAAAGCGCTAAATGAAATTAAAACCAAGTCTAAGAGCATATTATTCTCCTTCTTAGTTGTGGATTTTTATGCCGGCGGCAGACCCTTGAAGAAGTATCTATTGAAAAAATCGGAACCTTTTCGATAGATTATCATCATCATTAGGAATGCGAGAATAAGTGTCAAAAAATCATTATTACTCGCATCTGAAGCTAAGCCTATGATGACGATTCCAAAAATTAATCCTTGAATTCCGACTGCCATGGCTGGGGCCATGTATGGCATTTTTTGCTGAAAGGATAGCATTTGTAGGTTGACTGCTTGAATATATGCCCCTGAAAGTGGATATACTAAGAACATCAAAAGTCCTACTGCGATATTCGCGCTAAATTGCATCTGAATCTCCTTTGTAAATGAGCTGTTTGGGATTTTTATACTGACTACATACTATACTCTAAATTAGTCTGAAAGTCAAGCACTTGTATGGCTACCCGAATTTTCAAGTGCATAACTAAATAAATCAAGAGCCCTACCATATCGGTAAGGCTCTATATCGACTGATGATGCATGTCGATTTTATAATAGCTGGCTTAATTTTTAAGCAGCTTCAAATTTTTTCCCCCGGAACTTTTCTGACTGGTGTGAATCTCCTTGCTTTTTTCTAGCTCTGGAAACTCTTTCCGAAGAGATGTGAGCGCTTCAATAATGCAACTGATGGTTCTGGGTGGATCTAAAACATCGGTATCACAAATGGCACGGAATTTTTTGTTGCCAAAGTTTGCTTCTGCGAAATCAATCCATTCTTGTGTTGATGCACTGTTCACAAGAAAGATGATAAAAATATTTTCATCGCAGCGGCAGATGCGTTTAATTGCACTGCTGAAACCGAAATCGTTGATATCGTTTTCTCGCAGTTTAGCACGCAAGGAAGAATCATGAATAAGTTGGTGGATAATTGTTTCATCTGTAAGTACTGCAATGAGTGGTCGGTTTCCGACGGATTTCAACATTTTTTTCTCCTTGTATGATTTTTTGATAAACTAGGATTTTAAAACAACAGACTTAATCATATCAACAAAATCAAGCGACGGCAATAAGCTGTAATAATATGTAAAATAAAAAAGGCCCCGCGGAATCCGCTAGGGCATTTTACTATTCGTGTGGAAGAAATTCCTTTCTCATTGATTTGATCAGCTCGATCAGTAATTGCGGACCAACAAATTCTTTGCGAATGCATTTGCTGTGTCGTAATTTTCTTGCGGAATATCTCATCCTCGCTTAGAACATAGGCGCGCGGGTCAAGCGCTGCTTTTCTGATAAAATCTTTTGTGTTCGGTAATTCATCAGAAGAAATAAAGGCGACTACGATCTGCTCAACGTCCAGTCGTCTTTTGTCATAGATTGCAACAGGCTGCCAGCAAAGACTGTGGAGTTCGAAATCTTCTTCGCCGCGCAAAACTTCCATAAATGTCTTATTTTTGGTAAGACTGCAATAAAACATTATCAAGTCAAATAGCAGTGATATTTGTATTTATTGGAATTTTTCTTCCAGAATCGTTTTAACGGTTCGAAGATCTTTGGAATAAACTTTCAATTCCTGAATACTTTTAGTTCCACGAACTTTGATTGAAAGACATCCCGTCAATTCTTTTATGATTATCCGATGAGGCGCGGAGGGCAGATTCATCTTTATTTGACCCGCGCTAACAGATGAAACGTCGGGAATCTTGCAGATGATATTGTAAACTTCCGCAGCGGGTTCTATCAGTGAGGTGTGTCTGCCGCCAGCTTTTTTCCCAGTTGCGCTTGTTTGTCTGCTCATAATTGTTTGTTTTTATCTTAGTTTGAATATACTCTTGCAGCGATCAAAAGTCGAGATGCGCTTTGAATATTCATCGCTGCATCTTTGTATTATAATGATGAGAAATATTTAAATTATACAGTTTTTCATTTTGGAATGGATCACATCATGGCGACTGTTAAATATATGCAAAATTCACAACAGATAAATATCAAAGCTGGAGATGATAAATTAAGCGGCCTATATTCGAATCTGATGCAGATTACTCACACCAATGAGGAATTCGTTTTAGATTTTTTGAGCATATTTCCTCCGACGGGAACACTCAATGCACGTGTGATTATTTCACCATCGCATTTTAAGAGAATGCTCAAGGCTATGGAGGAAAACTTGAAAAAATTCGAGGAGCAGCACGGAAATGTTGCGGAGTCAGAAATTCCAGATGAATATATTGGTTTCCAGGCATAAAAAAGGCGCCTCGAAATTATCCGTGGCGCCAGGTTGCTACATCGCAAGTCGTGCTTGCTTTACGTGCATTTTTGCTACTGAGAGAAGATAATCTGCCGGCGGGATTCCAGCGAGAAGCTTATGCATTCTCATGGGGGCAAATTTCTTAAGAGAACTATCATCGGAAATGAGCTGAAAGTTTTGATTTTCTGAGATTTCCCGTACGAATTTCCGAGCTGCGCGTAAATATTGCTCACTTTGCTTCTCGATTGGGAAGTACATGAGAATAACGACATACCTCGAGAAAATCAAGTTTTTTGCAGCTTTGAGGTCGCTGACATACATCGAGGAAAAAAAGATGTTATCTTGCACGAAGCCCTGAATCTTATCAGAAGATTTTGCTTCACCCAAGAGCTTTTCCGGAGTAATGCAGACAAATGTTTGTTTTTCCAAAACTTCCTCCCTTTAATTAAATAGCAATATCTGACATTTGCCAGAATCTCCATTATAGCACTAAATGAGAAAAAAAGCAAGCATCTACAGGTAAGTCCGAAAGGGACACGTTAAATTCTCCCAGCACGTTTTTCGTGTTACAATAGCTTCATAAATATCAAACATTCAATAGCGCGATGAAAAAAAATACAAAACTCGAACTGTCGTTAATTCTGACTGCTATCGTAAGTGCGATACTGGCCTTTTATGCAATACATCGTGCGATTAAAGTCGCCGATTCCAGCACTTGGATTGTGCCGATGCTATGGATTTCAATTTTTATTATCTCAATTTCTTTGGCATGCGTGACTGTTAGAAAAAAAATGGAAATCGAGCTTTTGATAATTGGTACCTTTTTACTGAGCTTAATTTTTGCCTTTTCATTGGGGCATGTTGCAGTTATTGCGGCTGCAATTTTTCTTATGCTTTCAGCGCTCCATAGGATTCGGGAGGATTTGGATTTGAATGTGAGAATAAGTTTATGGAAATCGCTGTATGCTGGAAAATTTAAAATGATTCTAGCTTTAGCTTTAATTATTTCTAGTCAGTATTTCTTTACAATAAAGAGCATGCAGGGACAGATAAATATTCCCAAGTTGGATTTAAGTGGCGTTACGATGCGCTTAATAGAACCCTTGTTGAAATCGGCCAGTCCTGCTTTCGAGACAATCCTGGCTGAGGATTTGACTGTTGATCAATACATCATTAAAAGCCAGCAGCAAAATACCGATGGTGATTTTGCACAAGGTCTTGATTTTACAATAAGCGAGGAAGAAATTGAAAGCCAAATACCAAGCGAACTTCCTGCTGCCAAAAGGGATTTGTTAAAACAACAGGCATTGGAAAAAATTTCAGATGCCAAAGCGCAATTATCTGAAAAAAATCACGAGTTAATTTTGATCGAGGGCCGTAGGCAACTTTCAAAAACGGTCGGACAAGAACTCACTGGCCAGGAAAAAATAGCAGACGTAATTGTGAGTCCTATCAGTAAGGCAGTAAATGATTATTTTCAAATGCAGGTTTCTCAGAATAATCAATCACCTGTCTTTCCCATTATCTTGACTGTAGTGCTGTTTTTAACCATTCTGCCGCTGGGTTCTCTCTTGAGCGGTCTTTGGTTTGGCATTGCGGTGCTAATTTTTAAAGTATTGGTGAAATTCGAAATTATCAAGGTAAAAGAAGTTACGGTTCAGCGGGAAATGATTGCCTAATTCAAACAGGAATTAGGTTGTAGGAATTAGGTGGTAGATAAGTAAGAATTAGGTTAGGTGATAGGAGTTAGGAATCAGGTTATAGGTAGTAGGAATTGGGTGTTAGATTAGGGATTAGAAACCTGGAATTAGGTGGTGGGATTTAGGTTGGGGATGAAGAAGCTATGGTTTTTCTGGGTTAGATATTAGCACTCTCAATTAGGGATTGCTAATTTTTTATTTAGGTTGTATTATTAATTAGTAATAAGATGGTAAGAAAATTCAAACGTTTTTTACAGTAAAAACGATAAAAATCAAATATATGGCAGATTATTATAAGATTCTTGGCGTCGACAAAGGCGCATCTGACGATGACATCAAAAAGGCTTATCGCAAGTTGGCGCATAAGCATCATCCTGATAAAACTGGTGGCGATTCAGAAAAATTTAAAGAAATAAATGCCGCTTATCAGGTGCTTTCCGATAAGAGTAAGCGTCAGCAATATGATCAATTTGGCGAAAACTTCAGCCAGCGGGGTGGCAGTGGCAGTCAAGGTTTTGGCGGCTTTGATTTCTCCGGCTTCAGTCAGGGTGGTCAAGGTTTCGAAGGTTTTGAAGATATTTTTTCAGATATTTTTGGTGGCAGTTCCAGAGGTGGCGCAGGACATTCTGCAGGGAGGGATATCCAGGTTGATGTTGAGATAAGTTTTCAGGAAATGGTGACAGGCGCTAAGCGCGATGTTTCCTTGCTGCGAAAGACGGCATGTGATGTTTGCAGTGGAACAGGCGGCGAGCCAGGATCTCGCCAGGATACTTGTCCGACATGTAAGGGTAGTGGAAAAATACGCAGAGTTGTTCGCAGTATGTTTGGATCTTTCGAGCAAGCTTCACTTTGTACGACTTGTAGCGGAGTGGGAAGAGTTTTTTCTCAAAAATGTCATAAGTGCAAGGGTGATGGAAGAATTAGAGAGCAGCAGTCCATTCAAGTTGATGTTCCTGCCGGTATCAGTGATGGACAGACAATATCTATTCAAGGATATGGTGAAGCTGGTGAGCGCGGTGCGGCTGCGGGCGATTTATACGTAACAGTGCATGTGAAAGCTCATCCTAAATTCGAACGAAAAGGAAATAATATCCTGTCCGAGGAACATATTAAGTTTTCTCAGGCGGTTTTGGGCGACAAAATAGACGTGCAGACAATTGACGGCTATATTAAAATGAAAGTTCCGAATGGAACTCAGTCTGGCGAAATATTTCGAATCAAGGGCGAGGGTGTTCCTCAACTTGGACGCGCGTCTAGCAGGGGTGACCAATTAGTTAAGATTATCGTCGATGTGCCCAAGAAACTTTCTAGCGTGCAGAAAAAACTGATGGAAAACTTGCAGAAAGAATCGTTATAATTTGAATTGCAGTTAATTCTCAATACTCACTCGACAGCGATGTTGGGTGAGTTTTTTTCTTTACGAAAAATAATCTTGGTTTGCACTGATCCTTTAAATATGCATTAATAATGATAAGTATTATATTTTTCTTTAATAATTAAATATAGGGAGGGAGTAGCCATGACTTATTCTGTCGGTATTGGACAAGTTTCAGTTGCTGGTCAAGAAGATAATCTGGATGCCCCTTTCATGTTTTGCAATGTTAAGGGAAAGATTATTGCCAAAAGGGAATGCATGATGGTGACAAGTGATAGGGTGGATAATAAATTCTGCATAAGCAGCAATTGCGCATCTTCTCTTAAGGCCTGCCCTGATTGCCTGAGGTTAGGTGACATTGAAAAAATGGGACACATCACTACTGTTTGCTGTGAAAAAAGAAGGAATGCTTGTAGTTTGCACATAGGTTTCCCTGGCGCTCATAGATCTGAAACAGAAAGAAGAGAGGGAATCGAGAAGCATCTTAAAGCGCTGGCGGATAAAGAGATTTTGAGACTTAGTATGCAGGAAGTTGATAAAAGTAGGAATAGCTATTTGCAAAAAGAAGAAGAAAAAAGACTTGAAAAAGCAAGACAGGGCATATTAAGGGGCAGAGAAAGAAAGGAGGAATATCTTCGAGTGAAGTCCGAAGAGGGGAACAAGAGTGGGACCCGGTTGATTGCTGAAGTCAGTATTGAAGAAATGGCAATGGTAGCAATGGATGTCCCTTGCGATGTCATCAATGAGTTAACCTCTGAAACTCAGAGTGTTGTCACGGAGCAAATTTCCGAAACAACTCTGATGCTTAAAGAGACCATCGTTGAGATGTCAAAGGTAGAAATTCAAGTAGAGTCGCAAGAAGAGGTTTCCAAGAATATTCTGCCTGAAGTCGAAGCAAAACCTCTTGATTATTCCGGTCAGTCGATAATGAAATCCGAAGAAATCTCGCCTGCAATTGAAAGCTGCAAAGGGGCTTTGTCAGAAATGAAAGTTGAACAAAAACAGTCCGTAGGCGGTTCGATGATCAAATTTTCTTGCCCTTTGAGAGCTCGAAAAAAAATGATTGGAGAGCAGAGGTGCACGACTTTTTGCAAGCAATTTGCCAACAATAAAAAATGCAGGGAGGTAGGATGCAAATCTCCCTGGCTTATTTGTGTGGCCTGCTTGGGTCATGGCGAATATCCCAGATATGACAAACAATGCTATGTGTCTGGATGGGACGAGAGAACTGAACAATTACTTTGCAAAACTCATCTTGAAATTGGTTACCAAAACAGGAGAGAGGATTATAAAAAGTCCTCACTTATCCCTGATGTGAAAGTTGAAAAACTTCCTCCTCACAAAGAGGTCCTTCAAGAAATTATTCCTAAAGTAGTTACTTTTGAGTCTCAAGTCCAACTCCGCAAAGAAAAACAACTTCTGCAGGCAGAATTGGATGCAATAAAAGAAAATGCGGTGCCTGGTGAGGTTCTTAAAGAAAATGCAAGACTTCAGGGTGAAATAAATGAGCTAAGCGAAAAACAGGCGACCAGCGAGGCAATGTTAGCTGAAAAAAATGCTTGTTACGACGATTTGCAAATCAATGCAGCTCGCTTACGAGAAAGAGCTGAAGAAGTTGAGTTCTTGTTGTTGATTTCTTCCGCGGAAAACAAGCAATTAGGGGAAAAAGTTTTGCAGCTGCAAAATAGCTTACTTTCTGCTGAAAAAACGTTAGCTGAACAGAAGTCATTTATCATCAGTTTGCAGACGCAGAACTTTCAATTGCAAAGAGACCTTGGGTTCGCTGAAAATTGCATGTGGAAAGCTCTGGGGAAAAGAGATTGTCTACATGAGATAATTTTGGACCTCGAAAGTGAATTAAGAGCAGTCACAACTGCAATTCTCAATCAGCAAAAACATGCTGATTTGGAAAAAGAAGAGCTAATTGGTAAATTGAAGCAGTTGGAGCTTTCCGAAAAGAAAAAGGCAGGAGAGAAAAAACCCCTGGCATCTATTGGTTACAAGAAGCGTCCTGAAAGCAATGTAAATTCTGCTGAGCCAACTGTTCACAAAGAAAAAGCCCTTATCAAGGAAGTTTTTGAAGAGAAACCTAAATTTAAGCCAACGATATGGAGTTTGTGGGGAAAATAAATAGGTATTAACTTGGGGTAAGTCGGCCTACTGGCAGGCAGTGAAGCGAAAATTCATTTTCGTTCCACTTGACTTCGTTCGACAATAAATATTCGCAACAACGTTTGTGAAAAGGATCTTATCTATCGATAAGATCCTTTTCTTTTTCTTGTTAGATAAAAACACTTTCATTTCATTTAACTTAGTTATATAATAATATTAGCGATTAAAAAGAAAATAAAAGATAAATATGCTAAAAAATAAATTAGAATCATTATTTGCTCCTCAATCCATTGCGATTGTCGGAGCTTCCAATAAGAAAGGGAAAGTCGGGACTGTCATTGCCGAGAACATTTCCAAACTAGGGTATAAAGGACGGATTTATTATGTGAATCCATCTTACAAAATTTTGAAACTGAAGCGTTGCTATGAGTCAGTCGGTGTGATCAATAAGAAAATTGATTTGGTTGTCATCTCTGTGCCGGCAAAATTTGTTTTGGATGTGGTGAAAGAATCGATGGATTTTTCAAAGAATTTCGTGATCATCTCAGCAGGATTTTCAGAAACAGGAGCTGAGGGCTTAAAAAGAGAAAGAGATTTACTTGAATTGGCTAAGACAAATAATTTAAATATCCTTGGTCCTAACTGTCTTGGGTTTATTGCACCGGCACAAAAGCTTAATGCTTCTTTTGCTGGCGGAATGCCAGAAGCTGGAAATATCGCATTCGTTTCTCAGTCGGGGGCGTTAGCTGTGGCGATTATGGATAGAGCGAGGGATGAACATATTGGCTTTTCTCATGTTATTTCCGTTGGGAATCAGATGCAAATAGATGAATCTGCACTTTTGGAATATCTAGCCGCTGATAAGCAAACCAATGTAATTGCGATGTATTTGGAGGGAATCAAGAATGGCGAAAACTTTATTGAGATTGCCAAAAAAGTTTCCAAGGTCAAACCAGTAGTTATCCTAAAGGCTGGCAAGACGGAAAAATCACAGCATGCCATTTCTTCGCATACAGGCGCTCTTGCTGGAAGCGACGAGATTGTGGATGTGGCATTTGAAAAAGCAGGAATAATTCGCGCGGATAATCTTGATGAATTTTTCGATTTAATTTCGCTGATATCTTTTACGCCAGCTCCAAAAAATAATAAAGTGGCAGTGATCACCAATGCCGGCGGTGCGGGAGTTTTAACTACGGATGCTTTCAAAGGCAAGGAAATAATTCTGGGCGAGTTGTCAAAAAAAGACAAGGAAGCTTTGAAGACTGAACTACCAGGAGAAGCATCAGTGGAAAACCCTTTCGATTTATTGGGAGATGCGGGAGATGACCGCTATCAAAGCGCATTTAAAATCATTGGCTCATCTTTCGGCAGTATTATTTCCGTTCTAACACCTCAGCAGCAAACGCCGGTGGAAAAAATCGCAAAAACAATCATAGGCAACAAGATTAAAAGTAACAGCACAAATTTGGCAATTTTTATCGGAGGTCAAAGAGTGAAAAAGGCAGTTGATGAACTTAAGGCAGATGGCATTGCTAATTTTTCGAGTCCCGAAAGTGCGATCGCGTGTTTGGATAAATATTATAGATGGAGCGTTTTTAAAAAACAAGCTGGATCTTCACCAAAAACAGCAGTTAATTCCGTGCGCAAAAAAAATGTCAGTGCAGTAATTGCGAAAATTAAAAAAGAAAAGCGCGGAGCTATGTTTTTTGATGAGGCGGCAAAGGTTATGCGGCAATATGGCATTGAAGCTGGACAGTATTGGACAATTTCTGTTGGAGAGAAACCTCTCATTGAGACTTTTCCGCTGGTAGCTAAGATCGATAGTGATAAGGTGCTTCACAAATCTGACAGACAAGGAGTTATTTTGAATATCACTGACCAGAAAGAATTAGACAGTGCGATCGACAAACTTTCAGAAAATTTTCCTGGAGAAAAAATTCTCATCCAGCCGATGCAGAAAAAACAAATAGAATTAATTTTGGGAATTAAAAAAGATGACATCTTCGGACCGGTAATCGTTTACGGTTTAGGTGGTATTTATGCTGAAGTTTTTCGCATGGTTAATTTTCTGATTGCTCCAATGACTCGCGAAGAAATAAAATCCCACGTGCTTTCAAGTAAGATTGGATTCTTATTTTCCGGCGCTCGCGGCCAAGCTCCATATGATCTGGAAGAATTTTCAAATATCATTGAGGGCTTGATGGAATTTTCAAGCGAGAATTTAGAGATTTCAGAATTTGATATTAATCCGCTTTTTATTTATAATGATGGTAGATTGGCCAGTGCAGTTGATATAAAGATAATCATTTAGCAGCTAAACCCTTAACATCTAAGTGTATAAACATTTGAGCATCAGGGTATTCGCGGAGTTATTCGCGTGCAAATGATGTAATGAATATTATGGAAGAAAAAAAATTGAAAATCCTTTTGGTTGATGATGACGCTGTTTTGCGGGAGATGTATGCTGAGATTTTTCAAAGCGCAAACTTTGAGGTTCTGGAAGCTAATGACGGCTTGGCTGGTCTGGATAAAGCAAGCACCAACCTTCCGGATGTAATTTTTACCGGTATTATTATGCCAAGAATGGATGGTTTTGATATGATGGAGGCTTTAAAAAAAACCGTGATGACAGCAAATATTCCAGTTGTAATTTCCTCTCACATGGGACGTGGTACAGACATGGAGCGGGCGATGGAGCTTGGCGCCAAGGATTTTATTATTCGGGATGCAACGAGGCCCGTTGAGGTTGTTAAGCGGATAAAAGCTTTGTTTGATGAAGCTGGCGCTGAATATCGTCTAAGATTTGATACTTTTGAATTAGATGCTAATAGAATAGCTAAGGAGCTTAATTTTCAGCCAGGTTTTCTTTGCTTGGACTGTAATGAGAGGTTGGTGCTCAATTTGAAAACAAAAAATGCCAAAGAGCGTATTTTTGAAACAAAATTTGTTTGTCCAAACTGTGGGAAGTAGAAAAAGATCGCTTTTCTTCCGTAGAAAGAAAGAGATAGTTTTTTGTGCGTTATTTAAGCATAACTAATCTTACCGAATTACTAGTATGGCAAAATGGTCGTTTAAACAGTTTGATGATATATCAACTACATGCTCTCTGCAGCTTCACCCTTTACTGGTGAAATTGCTCAATAGTCGAGGCGTAACGTTAGAGAAAGATATTTCAAGTTTTATTACACCAAGCTATGAAATGGATTCGCATGATCCATTTCTTTTTGCCGACATGGAAAAAGTCGTCAGCCGCATCAAGCAGGCCCAAGATGAAAAAGAAATAGTAGCGATTTTTGGAGATTATGACGCTGATGGTATCACATCTTCCGCAATCATAAAGGAAACTCTCGACAGATTAGACATAGAATCTTTCGTATACATTCCTGATAAACGTCTAGAGGGTTACGGTATGAACTTAGCTGCAGTGGATAAGATAAAAGAAAAAAATGCTTCTTTGATAATTACCGTGGACTGCGGCATAACGAACATCGCTGAAGTGGCTAAAGCGAATGAACTCGGCATTGATGTGATCATTACGGATCACCACCATGTTCCAGATGTTGTTCCTGCAGCTTTAGCTATAATCAATCCGCACGATCAAGCAAGTAAATATCCCTATGAAGATCTTGCTGGAGTTGGCGTAGCTTATAAGGTGGTTCAAGCAATATTTCAAAAATTAATGCCGGATAAAATCGAGCAGACCAAGTGGATGTTAGATTTGGTGGCGATTGGGACAATTGCGGATTGTGTACCGCTTGTCGGTGAAAATAGGCTTTTTGTTAAATATGGGCTCATTGTGCTTTCGAAAACACGTCGAGTTGGATTAAGGGAGATGTTCATGGTAGGTTCGATTGTTGTTGATGAAACAGCTGTCCCTGATACCAAGAAAGTTTCTTTTTATATTGCACCACGCATCAATGCCGCAGGTCGTATTAATCATGCCAATCTAGCTTATAATTTAGTGGTGGAAACGGATGTTGTGCGTGCCCGAGATTTTGCACTTGAGCTTGAAGCAAATAATACCGAGAGGCAAAAAATTACTGAAAAAGTCGTGGACGAAGTGCGCATAATTGCACAAAATTTGTATAAGGATAAAAAATTTATTTTTGCTGTTGGGGAGCATTTTCCAATTGGAGTGGTGGGTTTGGTAGCGGGGAAAATTTCGCAAAAATTCAACAAGCCAAGCGCAGTTTTTCAGAAAGGGCAGGAAGTTAGTAAAGGTTCTTTTAGAAGTATTCCGCAGATTAATATTATTGAAACAATCGGACAATGCAAAGAATTATTGGTTAAATTTGGAGGGCATGCTCAAGCAGCAGGAGCAACAGTTTCCAACGAAAACCTTGAAAAATTTTATGAAAAAATGAACCAATTGATTAGTGCGCAACTTGAGGGAATTGAACTGGAGGAGGAGATTGCAGTGGATGGAAATATTGATGCCAATGATATCGATTTTGAATTGGTAGAGGGCTTAGAAAAACTTAAGCCTTTCGGGATGGGTAATGAAGAGCCGGTATTTGCAATGTCCAAATTAATTGTCAGAGAAAAGCGCACCCTTGGCAGCGGCGAAAAACATATTAAATTATTCCTTTCGCCTTCAGATGGTAGCCCGAAAATTTTTGAAGCGGTATGTTTCAACGGTTTTGGAAAATTTGCACATATCAATTTGAATGACAATGTGGATATCCTTTGCAATGTTCAAAAAGATGAATGGAATGGAAACAAGCGGATTCAGTTGATGTTGATTGATGCAAAAATAAGTCCAGCAAGTCTATAATGCACAGATTTATCCAATTATAAATAATTTATTAAATCCTAAATCTAAATTTCCAATGACTAATAAATGAAAAAAATCAAAAAAAGATTTTGTCATTCAAATTTCATTGGGATTTAATAGTTAGGATTTAGGTTTTATGAAAATTGCTTTTGTTCATGATTATCTGGTGCAATATGGAGGAGCTGAGCGCGTGCTTGAATGCTTGACTGAAATATATCCATATGCGCCTATCTACACAATTGTGCATAATAGCAGCGCTATGCACGGCGTTTTTGATGATAAGCTGATCTATACATCTTACCTGCAGAAAATTCCTTTTGCGAAGACTTGGCACAGGATATTTCCACTATTGATGCCGCCCGCAATTGAGCAATTCGATTTCTCGTCCTATGATGTCGTCGTGAGTGATTCCTCAAGCTATGCTAAAGGCATAATTACTAAGCCAGACACTCTGCATATCTGCTACATGCATACTCCGATGCGATACGCTTGGGATGATTGTCAAAAGTACACGCGCGATTTTTATTTTCCGCGCTTCATTAAAATGATGATTCCCTTTGCAATGAATTATATTCGGCTTTGGGACAAGGTCAGTAGCGACCGCGTAGATAAATTTATTGCAAACTCTAATTTTGTCGCCAAACGAATAAAAAAATATTATCATAAAGATTCCATCGTGATTCATCCGCCGGTTGATACGGAGAGTTTTTTTGTTCGTAATGATCACGATAACACTGCACTGCCAGAGAGGTATTTTTTGATGGTCGGACGGCTGATCGCGTACAAAAGACATGCCATTGCTATACAAGCTTTCAATAAGATGAGGTTGCCACTGAAGATTATTGGTCGCGGACCTGAGATGGACAGACTTAAAAAGATTGCCGGACCGACGATTGAATTTTTGGGACGCGTCGAAGATTCAGAACTTAAAAAATATTACGAAACTTGCAGCGCGGTAATATTTCCACAGGAAGAAGATTTCGGCATCGTCGCGATTGAAGCGCTGGCTTCCGGTAGGCCACTAATTGCTTATCGCGGAGGAGACGTTCCTGAGCATATGGAAGAAAATAAAATGGGCGTCTTCTTTGATAAGCAAACACCCGAAGATATTATTGGCGCTGTATCTAAATTTGAAAAATTAACTTTTAATCGTGAATATATTAGCTCACGTGTTGCTAAATTCAATCGCGAAAATTTCAAAGCAAGAATGAAAGAATTTATTGAAAAAGAAGTGGAGGAACATAGAATTAATTGCGAGAAGTGACATCAAGTATTATTTTGATAACAAAAAAGCCCGCAAACCTCATTGAATCATGAGATTTGCGGGCTGGCGTTATCGGGACTAGTTGCAGGTTTCGAGAACGCTGCAGATATCTTTTGAAAGTTCGGTGCTGGCGAGGGCTCCGCCGGATGCTGAAAGTTCAACCAGCACATCATTCTTCACCTGCTTGAAAGACGTGGTTATTTTTTCTCCTCCCGGCTTGAGGAGGATCATGCGCCCATCTTTATCGGCGACAACCAAGCCATATTTTTTCGCATTGATGCCTATTTTACCGCGGGCATCTTTCACGGAGCATTTGGTAAATTTCTTTGTGTCGCTTACCGTCAAGATCTCTGTCTCAACCGGCATCGACATTTTTTTGCTGCTCTTGACTGGTAGCTCGGCCGAGAAAGATTCGGGCGCCATAGACCTAGCTTTTTCCATGTCTGCCGTTGAAATTGCGCCGCTACCGATCATGGAAGTGACGAGATTTGCTCCCGGCATGCTGGCATTCATCACATTGGTCTGGATTGTCGGCTCGGTAATGACTTTCTTGTTGCGGAAAGTGAATGTCAGGATGTCGACGTACGGCGAATTTGCGCCTCCAAAGACTCCCATTGAAGTTAGCCTGATAATGGTGCTTGCGCCCTTCTGGGTTTCATACTTGTATTCCCAGATTTCAGCACCTTTGCCGTCGCTGGATTTCGTGGTGGGTTCGCCGAGTTTCCGCAGGACCGCTTCCTGGCTGAACCCCCGATAATTCGTCAGCTCATCGGGCGTAACTGCCAGCCTGGAAGTGCTGCAGCCTGTGAGTAGCGTGGTGGTCAGGAGGGTGAGGGAGATGAGCAGCCTTGCGAGAAGCTTTTTCATGGTGATCTCCTTTTTTGCCTCAAATGAGGCTGTGGTTGTTCTGCATGGCAAAAAAATATAGCAGAAAACGACTGCCATTTCTAAATTTTCAAACAACAACAATACTTAATTATACATCTATATTGAATTAATGTCAATAGAGATGTATTTAATTCAACTATGATTGGATGCCGTAGACAGGCTGCTATTCATACAGATTTTTGATTGGCATATTTCATCACTGACCACTTTTCCTTTGATTAGGAATCACTTTTTAGAGAATGTAACGTTAATATTTTGAAAGTCTGCGAGCATATGGGCAGTATGACGTTTTTATTGAAATGAGTTTTTATTTGAAAAAAGGTTCAGTTAAATTCGCATGACTAAACCCTGAGGGAATTGCTGGTATTAGAAAGTGTCGCATTGATCAATGCCTCTCATCTTGATTGCCATTTAATAGACCCTTAGAACTTCTATATCTTCGATGGTGAAAAAATACCCGTCAGGATGTTCATCATCTACCGCTTCAAGTTTAGCTTCCGGGCCATCTTCAGCGAAAATTATGCAGTCCGCTTGAAAACATTTTCCGTCTTTGAATTTGAGTAAATTTATTGTCCGGTTGCCGTAAAGGTATGCGTCTAGATTTTCTAAAATCTCTTTTCTGCTCATGGTAACCTCCTTTGCTCAAGTGAATACATTTAAAGATACTTAAAAAGAACAATAGAATGAAATTATACGTTTTTTTGCATAAAAGTCAATAGTGCATAAATCAGTAAGCTAAGGTATGATGTAAAGATTGAAGGTAAGTCGCCGAAATTAGATTAATTCGAATTTGGTACTACTGAATTTTCAATAAATTGATAACTTGCAATGACAGAAATATGAGAATTGGAATTGACATTCGTTGTCTTACGGATGGAAAAAGAACAGGTGTGGAAGAATATACGATCAATCTTTTAGAAAATATATTTGAATTAGACCAAAAGAATCAGTATATTCTTTTTATAAATTCTTACAACAAGACTCATTTTGATGAGCGAATTTTTTCGCACTTTAAAAACGTTAAAGTCAGACAATTTCATTGGCCCAATAAATTGCTGAATTTTTGTTTTTGGTATTTTCGTTGGCCACAAGTTGATAAGATGATTGGAGGGGTGGATATTTTCTTTATGCCTAATATTAACTTTGTTTCCCTCTCTAAAAATGTCAAATTAGTCCTAACTATACACGATCTTTCATTTGAACTTTGTAAGCAAACTTTTTCCTTAAAACGCAGGATTTGGCACAGCTTTATCAATCCGAGAGCGCTGTGCGCACGTGCAGATCAGATAATTTCCGTTTCTGATTCGACCAAGCAGGATTTAATGCATAATTTTAAAATTCCTGAAGATAAAATTCAAAGGGTTTATAATGCAGTTTCCCATGAAATGCAAAGATTAGACCGAAATGATCCAAAACTACTTGATGCTAAAGAGCGTTATCATTTACCATTTAATTTTATTTTTTATCTCGGGACAGTGGAGCCCAGAAAAAACATTCCTGCAATAGTCAAGGCTTACGATCAGTTGAGAAAATTGAATAATCCTCAATTGGATAAATATAAACTTGTGATTGCTGGCGGCAGGGGTTGGAAAATAGATTCAATTTTGCATGAAATGAAAGATGCTAAATTTACTGATGATATAATCTTTACCAGCTGTATCACCAATGAAGATAAGGCGGCAGTTTATACCTTAGCATCATTATTCGTTTACCCCTCATTTTTTGAGGGATTTGGAATTCCAGTGCTTGAAGCCATGAGATGCGGACTTCCTGTGATCACTTCAAATTGTTCCTCGCTTCCAGAAGTGGTGGGTGCGGGAGGCATAATGATTGATCCGGATAAGCCTGATGAATTGTTTCTTGCCATCAAGGAGGTTTTACTTGACCGGGGTTTGCATGAAAAACTCTCGCAATCGTCGCAGCAACAGTCAATAAGATTTAATTGGAGAACCTCTGCCAGGGAAGTCTTGGGATTATTTGCCAAATTAATTTAGCTATTTTGAATCTCATTGTTCCATGCAGTCAAAGTTTTTGATAAGTTGTTTTGATGAATAATTAACACTAAATTTTAAATTATGTTGAGCACAATTATCGTAGTTTTCGGCTTGATAGTTTTTGAAATAATTAGCAGTATTGATAATGCAATTGTCAACGCGCATGTGCTCAAGACGATGCCGGAGAAATTTCGCAAATTTTTTCTCCTCTGGGGGATGTTTTTTGCAGTTTTTGTAGTAAGGGGTATTTTGCCATTCTTGATTGTGTGGATGGTGAATCCAGCGCTTTCGATCGCTCAGGTTTGGACATTCGTTTTTTCAAATGATCCGCAAATATTGGCATATGTGGAGCAGACGAGACCGATCTTAATGATAGGTGGTGGTGTGTACTTGTTTTTTATTTTTCTTTCCTGGCTGTTTTTGGAGGAGAAAAAGTATGCATTTTTTGTTGAGCATTTCATTCACAGGCGCAGCGCATGGTTTTATGCGATCTCTTCAATTTTTCTTACAACTATCGTTTATGTGACTTTGAAAATAAATCCGGTGCTAGCATTTTCAGCAATGATCGGAAGCACTGCTTTTTTCATTACTGACGGTTTTAAAAAAAATGCGGAAGAGCAGGAAAAAAATCTTGCCAGTTCCAATATGAGCGCGTGGAGCAAGATTATGTATCTGGAAGTATTGGACGCATCTTTCTCGATTGACGGAGTGATAGGTGCATTTGCTTTTACTGTTTCCGTCCCGCTGATTTTGCTAGGAAATGGAATCGGCGCATTTGTTGTGAGAGAGCTTACTTTGCGTGGAATGGGTGTCATTACCAGGTTAGCATATTTGAAAAATGGTGCGATGTATTCAGTCGGCGTTTTGGGGGCAATTATGGTTTTGGAATCACTGGGTCAACATTATCCATTCTGGTTTGCGCCACTAAATACAACTATCTTACTGGGGATATTCCTTTTCCTTTCCTATCGAGAAATGAGACTTTCGACCTTGGCAGTTGAGGCTAAAATTGCTTAAGCAATAAAAATGAAGAATCAGTACACTTTTTTTAGTGCGTAAATTATGGCGATGAGAATTCATTGCCATTTTTTATACAATGCTTGCAGATTAAGCGCTTGGGTACTTTTTTTTCTACCGAAATAATGTTAAAATTTAATAGTGATTAATATTGGTTTTATTCTTTCTAGCAGATATATGAGAATTGGAATAGATGCGCGTTTTTTTGGTTCAATCGGGAAAGGCCTTGGTCGCTATACTCAAAAACTTATTGAAAATTTAGAACATATTGACCATGAAAATCAGTATGTGATTTTTTTGCGTAAAGAAAATTTTGACGAATACCAACCATTTAATAAAAATTTCACTAAGGTTCTGGCAGACTATCGCTGGTACACTTTTTCGGAACAGATATTTTTCCCGCAACTGCTCGCCAGACAGGGCTTGGATTTAATGCATTTTCCTCATTTTAATGTTCCGCTTTTATATCGCAAGAAATTTGTGCTGACAATTCACGACCTTATTTTAGTTCATTTTCCAACACTGCGCGGTACGACGCTGAATCCGATTTGGTATTGGTTCAAATATGTCGCTTATAAGCTGACCATTGCTAGCGCGATAGCAAGAGCGCAAAAGATTATTACCGTATCTCAGTTCACCAAGAACGATATAATTTCGGAATATGAAAAGGCGAAAAATAAAATTGTGGTAACGTATGAAGCTTGCGATGGACATTGCAGAATTTCTCTCGGCTCACCCCAGCGCGTTTTAGAAAAATATGGTATAATTAAACCGTACTTACTTTATGTTGGTAATGCTTATCCGCATAAAAATTTAGAGCGATTAATTGAGGCTTTTGAAAAAATTTCTGAAAAATTTCCAAATATGCAGTTAGCATTAGTTGGTAAGGAAGATTATTTTTATTCAAAACTTCAAAAATTTACATCTATAAAAGGCATTTCTAACGTGCACTTTTTAGGTTATGTTACTGATCAGGATCTCGATGTTCTTTATCGCTTCGCTTCGCTATACGTTTTCCCTTCGCTATATGAGGGATTTGGATTACCGCCGCTTGAGGCAATGGCAAAAGGCACGCCGGTAGTATCTTCGGACAAGCCATGCATGAAAGAAATTTTAGGCGATGCTGCGCATTGGGTTGACGCGGAAAATATTGAAAGCTTGTCACATGGTATTGAAAATGTTTTAAACGACAAGAACCTTGCGACTGTTTTGGCTGAGCGGGGATATGAAAAAATAAAAGAATACAGTTGGGAAAAGATGGCGCAGCAGACTCTGGATACATACTTGTCCGAATAGTTCAGAAAAATTAAAAAATTGCATTCATAAATTTCCAAAACGGTAAATTCTCAAGAATGTCAAAAAATAAAATTATTCCTCAAATGTTTGATGTGAGGCCCGTGAATGAAGCGGGCGATTTAGATTGGAAAAAAATTAATGCTATTGGGCTGGAGAATTCAGAAAGTCACTGCTATGAGGAAAATTTTTGCGAGGCTGATCATAGTGGAAAGATCAGTACCTTTGCTGCTGACTACGACCTGCCTGAAAATGAAAGGATGCCGATTATGCCGGAAGATATCTTTGATATAAATGATGATGATTACTTTCAGCCCGCTGCACAATCAAATTATCGGCACATACAAGAAGCTCAATTGTTAAATGATTTTCGTAAGAGAGGTGAAGCTAGGGAGATGCAGCGCAGGCAGAGAGATGATGAGCATAAGCTTTTAATTGAAAATCAAAAGCGGGTTCTTGAGCAGCAACAATTGGAAAATCAAAAAATCATGCGAGCAAACAAACAGCGTGATGAGCTGTTGCTTGCAGAAAGGCGCAAACTTCAGCAGTTAAGAGAGCAGGAAAGGAAGCTGCTTGAGAAACAAGAAAAAGAGTTGGAATTAGTTCGCAGGGCTCAAGGTGAGCGATTACAATTGGAACGAGAACAATTTGAGCAGTCTGCTTTTTTGCAGCGACAAGAGAAAGAGCAGCAACGCAAACTCTTAATAGAGCGTCAACAAAGAATTTTCGAACAGCAGCAACTGGAAAGTGAGAGAATCCAAATGGAAAACAGGGAAAAGGAAGCAGCTTTAATTGCTGAGAAGAATCAACAACTGGCTTTGAGGGAGCAACAGATACGCAAAGAGGCTTTGCTGGAACAAGAGAGGTTGAGAATTGCGGCTACTGAGAATGCACGCCTAAGAAGAGAAAATGAGGCTTATGTATTAGCAGAACGAGAACAAAGAGAGCAAGAAAGAATTTTGGCGGAAAAGTATGCCAAAGCTATAAATGCCGATGCTCAAAAAAAGCCTGAAAAAAGTTTGCTTTTCAGTAAGCGCAAAAAAAATGGCTGCAAGCGCACGGAAAAATTAGATAATTTTTTTACTTGGAAAGATATGTTTTCAGGGGCAGGTTTCGGATTTCGCTTTGATTTGCAGAGGTCGTTAGCAGTCTTTTTATTTGTTGCCATGGTTGCATCATTGGGTGTTGGTGGAATTTCTTTTGCAAGTAAGGGATTCGGCTTGAAAGGAAGAGTGCTGGGTGTAAGTGAAGATGGACTCTCGAACCTAAATGCTGCTGTTGCTGATATTGCGAATCAAAATTTTGAACAATCATCACAGAAATTTGATTTGGCATATGCTAATTTTTCTGACGGCTTTCAGCAGGTTAATGACATGGGCGGCGTGCTTTTGGATGCTGCGCGTTATGTTCCGTTTGCTTCAAAGATTTCTTCCGGAAAAAATGCTGTTGAGGCTGGGAAACATTTCGCAGCTGCCGGAAAAGCACTGAGTGATGTCGCAAAAGTGTCCGCCCAATTAAAAAATCCCGTAGCTGATGCGGAACTTTCATTTCTGCAAGTTTTTCAGGATGTGGATAAAAATGTTGCAGTTGCTAAGATTGAGCTTGATTACGCGCAAGAAAATATCGACAAGGTTGCAATTGATGATTTGCCAGAAGACAAACGTGACAAATTTTTGCTGCTGAAGCAACAATTGCCGGAAATCCGAATGATGCTTGGTTTGTTCTCCAGTAATAATCACATATTTGTCGATTTGCTCGGTGGAAACGGACCAAGGAAATATCTATTTTTATTTCAAAATAATTCCGAGATGCGCGCCACAGGTGGATTCATCGGCAGTTACGGACTTTTGGATATCGCCAATGGTCATGTGAAGAAATTTTTTATAGATGGAATTTTCAATCCTGATGGGCAATTAAAAGACCGCATCGTCCCACCAGCTCCGATTCAGAAAATTAGCGCAAATTGGAGTATGCACGATAGCAATTGGTTTGCTGATTTTCCTATGTCCGCAAAGAAAGCAATCTATTTTTATGAGAAAACTGGTGGCCCGACCGCCGATGGCGTCATTACGATAACTCCGACTGTGATGGAAAAACTTTTAAAGATAACTGGACCGATTGAAATGTCGGAATATGCTGTAACGCTGGATAGTGAGAATTTCTTGGAGCTCACTCAACATGAAGTTGAGGTTGATTATGATAAGCAGGAAAATAAGCCTAAGAAAATATTATCGGATTTAGCACCCTTGATTTTAGAGAAACTTTTAAATAATAAGAACTTGGACACGATTTCCAGGACGGCGGATGCTTTCTTATCTGGACTACAAGAGAAGCATATTCTTTTTTATTCTCAAAATGCTGAACTGCAGCAACTTATTTCAGAGCAAGGATGGTCGGGAGAAGTGATTCCTGCATCTAAAGATTATTTGAGCGTGATAAATGCAAATATAAACGGTTTTAAGACAGATGCTGTGATTGAGGAAAGAATTGAGCATGCTGCTAAAATTCAAGAAGACGGAAGTGTGATTGACGAAGTTAAAATTACTAGAAAGCATAATGGCGGAAATTCGCCATATGAGTGGTTTAATAAAGTGAATGCGAATTATATGCGAGTATATCTTCCAAGGGGAAGTAAACTACTTGAAGCAACTGGTCAGACACGTGAAATAAACAATCAACCTTTAGATTATGACGCGCTTGGATTTAAGCGGGATGACGACGTTGTTCGGCTGGAAAAAACTGAAATAATCGACGAAGAAACCGGTACTCATATTTATGACGAAAATGAGAAAACTGTTTTTGCAAATTGGACTTATGTGAGTCCTGGAGAAAGTATGACAATCACATATAAATATTTATTGCCATTTAAGATTTTCAATGTATCCATCGGTGAAAAGCAGCAGATCGACTCATATTCACTGGCAGTTCAAAAACAGTCCGGAAGTTTTGGCAGCGCTTTTTCTTCGGTCGTTGAATACCCTTCTGATTACCAGGTTAAATGGAGTTTTCCTCAAAATGCCAATTCAGGAAATTTTCAAGCTAAGTTGGAAACTGAGCTGAAAACGGATAAATTTCTTGGACTGGTCTTTGAAAAGAATTGACCAGGTTATGCTGCTAGGATATTATAGCGTAATATTTAAACTAAAAAATTTGTGATAAAGAAATTCGTAAATAATAAGATTTTAAACGAACGGCCGACGCAATCCGTAGCAGCTGCTGCTTTCATAATTTCATTGGCTGGCGTTGCAAGCAGACTTTTGGGACTTTTACGCGATCGCATTCTGGCGGGACAATTTGGGGCTGGTGATACACTGGATGCTTATTACGCAGCATTTAGAATTCCAGATTTGATTTATAATCTCATGATTGTTGGAGCATTGAGTGCAGCTTTTATTCCTGTTTTCACGCAACTAGTTGCGGAAAAAAAGGAGGACGAGGCTTGGGATCTTTCTTCCGGAATTTTGAGTCTGCAGATATTAATTACTGGCGTAGCTTCGCTGCTGTTGGTTGTGTTTGCGCCGTTTTTAATGAAGTTTATTACTCCTGGATATAGCGGCGAAAAACTTGAACTGACAGTGACATTGACTAGAATCATGTTTTTAAGCCCTTTCCTGCTGGGAATTAGCGGTATTTTTGGGGGAGCGTTAGTTTCTTATAAGAAATTCCTGGTTTATTCCATCGCACCGATTTTTTATAATGCTGGAATTATAATCGGCGCACTATTTTTCGTTAAGACGATGGGACCAATCGGGTTGGCGTGGGGAATAGTGTTGGGCGCATTTTTGCATATGTTGGTGCAATATCCTTCGGTAAAAATTTCAGGTTTTCATTTTAAACCGATGTTTTTTACAGCATGGCGTAATAAGAGTGTTCGTAAGGTTTTAAGGCTGATGATTCCACGGACACTCACTATTGCCGTAAGTCAGATCAACTTTACGATTATCACGATTTTTGCATCCACTTTGGCAACCGGAAGTCTGGCAGTATTTAATTTTGCTAATAATATTCAAAGCGGTCCACTGGGTCTTTTTGGGGTTTCTTTTTCCATAGCCGTATTTCCTACATTAAGTGCTCTGGCTGCGCGTAAGGATGAGAATCAGTTTATTAGAATATTTTCTAAGACTTTCAGACAAATTCTTTTCTTTGTGATTCCCATCAGTGTATTCCTTTTCGTGCTACGCGCGCAGACAGTACGCGTGTTTTTAGGATCAGGAAAATTCAATTGGGACAACACTATCTTAACTTTTCAGGTGCTCGCTCTGATGGTTGCAAGTTTGTTCGCGCAGTCACTTCTGCCTCTTTTGACGCGTGCTTTTTATGCTTTGCAAAATACCAAGATCCCACTTTATATCGCTGTGGTCAGTGAAGCCATAAATATTACGACTGTTATTTTACTGTTAAGGCCTGGTACCGTTTTAGGTTTCCAAAATTTATTAGACGGCAGTAGTTTAGCTTTAAGTTGGAATCCTGTGTTTGGTCTGGCAATTGCATTTTCCCTTTCAAGTATCGTGAATATGTTTTTGCTTTTATTCTTTCTGAGGCGCAGGTTGCCAAATATCGACGGTAAATTAATTTTAGATTCAACTATTAGAATAATTGCCGCATCATTGATTGGAGGATTGGCAGCGCAGATTGCTAAGAAAATTGTCGGCACAAGCGGAGAACTAGACACCTTTATTGAAGTTCTTACTCAGATGCTAATTGCTGGCACTACCGGCGTGGCAGCTTTCGCCTTAGCTAGTTATTATCTTGAAGTGAAAGAATTTTTTCAATTCACTGAGTCAGTTACAAGGAAAATTTTCAAGGCAAAGAAAACTATTGGGGAGGATACCGCTGAGGTAACAGGAATTTAGCAGTGGTATTGACAAGGATTGAATTTAGTAGTATAATGGATAATTAGTGTCAATGTTCCTAAAAACGTCTTCGGACGCAATTGAATTAAACGGAGGATGCAATGGCGAGAGTGCTTTTTTTCTTCATGCTGCTCATGTTTTCCCAGGAAGTTTTTGCTTTCAATGACTCAAACTGGGTCTACAGGGATCAGTTTGAGGAAATCGACGAATCTCTGGCGATAGATATCGCAAACTTTACTTGCGCGAATCTGGAGAAATTTCCCAGATTGATTGTGCGAAAAAGATTTGAGGAAATAGCTGACGGGCATACTATTTCGGAGGAGTGGCTGGAAAAAATAAGCTCGAGAGCTAACAAACTCAGTAGGGGGAAAGTGATACTCCTCACTAATTATGGGTGGATCGGCGAAGACCCCGGTGGGTCAATAGTGAAATTCAGACTCATCAACAGTGGTCATATTCTCGATATGAACATCTCGCATCGGCGGGTCACTTGTGAAGCGTCCTTTAATGAAAGTACTGACAATGAAAGAAGAGCTTTACAATTGTATGAGTAGGGTTGAAAAATGCTGGGGACTTTGGCGTAAACGCTGAAGTCCCTTTTTTCTTGATTAATTCTCAATCTAAGGCTATGATAGATATTGTAAGCTTTGAAATACCTAACAAGAAAGTGGTAACTATAAAATATGAAAAACGTTAGAAATTTTTGCATAATTGCGCATATTGATCACGGAAAATCCACCTTAGCTGATCGTCTTTTAGAGGTGACAAACACAGTTGATAAGAGAAGGATGAAGGAACAATTATTGGATCAGATGGATCTTGAGCGTGAACGTGGAATTACGATTAAATTGCAGCCAGCGAGGATGAACTACAGTTATGATGGGCAGGAATATGTTTTGAATCTTATAGATACGCCAGGACATGTTGATTTCGGTTATGAAGTTTCCAGGTCGTTAGCTGCAGTTGAGGGTGCTGTGCTCCTAGTGGACGCCACCAAAGGCGTGCAGGCTCAGACACTCTCAAATCTTTACTTGGCAATCGAACAGGATTTGGAGATAATCCCCGTTGTGAATAAGGTTGATCTTCCAAATGCTAACGTGGAAAAAACCAAAAAAGAAATCATGCATATTTTAGGCTGCAAAGAAGAAGAGATTTTGGAAGCCTCTGGTAAAACCGGAATCGGTGTGGAGGAAATTTTAAAAACAATTGTGGAAAAAATTCCAGCGCCAATTGGAGATTCTGAAAAACCCCTGCGCGCGTTAATTTTCGATTCTAAATATGATACCTACAAAGGAGTGCTTGCTTACGTGAGAATAGTTGACGGCCATGTAAAGCGTGACGATGAAATTCGAATGATGGCAACGCAAAAAGAATCAGGAGTGATTGAAGTCGGATATTTTAAGCCTGAATTTTCACCAACAGAAATGCTGACTGCCGGCGATATTGGATATATTGCAACCGGACTTAAGAGCGTGGAATTTTGTCGCGTGGGAGATACAATTACTGTTGAGGGTGACAGAGCCTTGGTGCAGAGTCTACCAGGATATAAGGAAGTTCGTCCGATGGTATATGCGGGACTTTATCCAATTGAAGGCGATGCCTACAATGCCATGCGCGATGCGTTGGAGAAATTGAAGTTGAACGACGCGTCATTTGTTTTTGAACCTGAAAGTAATCTGGCACTTGGAAAAGGATTCCGTTGTGGATTTTTAGGATTGCTGCATTTGGAAATTATCAGGGAGAGACTTGAGCGGGAATTTGATTTTTCTCCAACAATTACAACGCCAAGCGTAGTCTATGAAATTACTCTGAAAGGAAACGATGAACTGAAAAAGATTTATAGCGCTACGCAGATGCCAGATCCTTCACAGCTCAATGAGATTTTTGAGCCATATGTAAAACTGGATATTATCACGCCAGCCACGTATCTGGGATCGATTATGGAATTAATGGGCACACTACGCAGCGCATATCTGAATACTGAATATATAGATCTTGAACGTATTCTCTTAAGTTTCGAAGTTCCTTTGATGGACATCATTGTAAATTTTCATGATGATCTTAAAAGCGTATCATCCGGATATGCATCTATGAGCTACGATGTTATAGGCTATCGTAAATCTGATTTGATTAAGTTGGATATACTTTTAGCTGGCGAAGCCGTGGAAGCATTATCACGAATCGTTCCCAGGGATTGGGCACACAGAGAGGGAAAGAGAATCGTTGAAAAATTGGCAGGCGCAATTCCTCGCCAAAACTTCGTGATTCCAGTGCAGGCTTCTATTGGAGCTAAGATTATTGCACGCGAAACAATCCGACCATTCCGCAAAGATGTAATCGCGAAACTTTATGGTGGGGATGTGACCAGAAAAAATAAACTGTTGGATAAGCAGAAGAAAGGTAAGAAAAAAATGCAGAACATCGGGAAAGTCCAAGTTCCTTCCGAAGCTTATCTGGCAGTACTTAAGAGATAGTTTCAGAGTTGTGAATTTTTCCAATTTTTGATAAAATGCTATTATTGTTAAATGGGAATTAAATCATATAGAATTTAAAAAATGAGTCATAAAAAAAGAAAACGAAGAGCTAAAATAATGTGGGTAGTAATC
Source organism: uncultured Bdellovibrionales bacterium (assembly GCA_964609855.1). Classification (GTDB taxonomy): domain Bacteria; phylum Patescibacteriota; class Minisyncoccia; order Moranbacterales; family GWC2-37-73; genus GWC2-37-8. The sequence continues at coordinate 61,868 of CAZSTB010000002.1, read as the reverse complement.
TCAATCCTGGGTATTGTTTCAATGATTGGATTATCAGTCTCATCGCTTTTTATCGGCAATTAGTTTAAAACAACACAAATGAAAACAAAATTTTCTTTTATCGCGGTTTTCTTTATTGCTGGTATAATTTTGGCTGCTACCATATCCACAAATGCTTTTCAAGAGGCTTATCGTTCCCGAAAAATTGAAAAAGAAGTTGAAGAATTGAAGCTTAATGCTCAGCGAATTCAAGGCGAGAATACTGCACTTTCACAAAAAATTGCTTATCTGCAAACGTCCGAATTTCAAGAGAAAGTTGCCAAGGAGAAGTTAAATCTTCAAAAACCTGATGAAAAAGTTGTTGTTATAAAGCCTAATGTTACTGAACAAGAACAGTTGATAGTCGATGATTTGAAAGAGTTGCCAGATGAGATTGTCACACCAAATTACCTGAAATGGTGGAATCTTTTCTTTAAATATTAAAAAACTGATTCTGGATATGAAAAAAAAACAAAAGAAAATACTCACCATAAAAGACGGAGAAAAGGCTATTAAGGTTTCTGTTTCAACGATGGTTTATGCCTTTCTAATCTTAGTGTTTTTCATGATAGGCTTAGGAAGTGTTTTGGCATATGGTACAGATACTGAAATCGGACAAAAGATTGCTGCAAAAATATCCATCGTAATTCCTTTTCCGGCTGCAATTGTGGACTGGAGACACCCAGTTTATCTCAAAGACCTCCAAAGCAACATGAATTCAGTGGAAAGATTTTACCGAATGCAAAATTTTTCCCAAGAAGGATTACGTGTAGATTTTACAACAGAAATTGGTAAAAAAAGACTGAAAATAAAACAACGGGAAGTTTTAGATAAGATGATTGAAGATCGTGCGATTGAAATCTTAGCTAAGAAGCGTGGAATTAAAATTTCGCAAGTAGATGTTGATAAGAAAGTTGCACAAAAGTTAAATGAATTTGGAACTGCCGACCAGGTGAAAGAAGATTTGATGAAATCTTATGGATGGGATATGGAAGATTTCAAAATTAAAATAGTTCTTCCAAGTATGTACAGCGAGGCTTTGGCGGAATCTGTTTTTTCTGAGAATGCACTTTTAAATAAGCAGGCAGAAGATAAAATAAAGCAAGCTCAGCTTGCATTGAATGCTGGAAAAGAATTTTCCGAAGTTGTGCGTAGTCATTCGGAGGGGTTCTCTAAGGAAAAAAATGGAGAGTTGGGGTGGGTAAATAAAGATCAGGTTTTAGTTGAACTACAAGAAGCTTTATTTTCCGGGAAAGTTTCGGAGAAGAACTCCGTCATCGAAAGTTCTGTCGGATTTCATATAGTTGATGTAGAGGAGAGAAAAAAGACTGAAGAGGAAGAAACAGTCAAAATTAGACAAATATTCGTCGCTAAGAAAACCTTTGCTGATTGGCTGGAGCGCGAAAAGAAAGATTTAGATGTTGTTTTGCCTATGAAAGAATTTCAATGGAATTCGCTTGGGGCTACGGTTGAATTTACTGAAGAGGAAATGCGCTCATTTGAGAAGCTACAACGCGAAAATGCTCAAGGAGACGCATCATTATTGCTCTAAAAATTAATTAATAATTATTTATAATAAAAAAATATGTCAAAACCAAATGTAAATCATGATCTATGTATCGGATGTGGAACATGCGAATCCCTTTGTCCCTCAGCTTTCAAGATGGAAGCGGACGGAAAATCACATGTAATTGTTGAAGAATGCGGAGAAATTGCTTGCTGTCAGGAGGCTGCAGACAGCTGTCCAGTTAGTGCGATTTCAATCGAAGAATAAAAGGCATCAACCCCGGGGCAAGCCTGCCTACCGGTAGGGAGCGAAACGAAAATGAATTTTCGTTTCGCTCGACTTCGTTCGACAATAAATTGTTTTAACGTAGAAGCTTATTTTTGATTATAGTTCAGAAGAATAATATAATTCTACTTGTATAACCAATAGGTCTCCCAAATCTCAGCCATTACAACGGGTGGGTTTTAGGGAGTAAAAATCTTTATTATCGAGCGAAAAGAAAAGTGCTCTTTTCAATTTCCGAGCCCTATTGGTTTATCTGCCGTAGGTATGGCAGACAGGGAGCGACGACATCAAAAGGTTTAACCTGTCTGCCAGCAGGCAGGTACCTCAAGGCTTCCCCTAGGGTATTGGAAAAGACTGCTATTATTTTTAAATTCGAATCGATTTTTTATTATAATTACTTTAAAATTTAAGTAAAAATTAATGAAAAAATTTATTTGGCCCTGGCTCATATAAATTTTCTAACCATGAATATGGAAACAGGAAAAGAAATCTTTGAAAAGCCAAAGGAAATTAAAAAAAACGAGAAAGCTCTGAGTATAAAATTTCTTTTGGCATTGATGGTTGTTGCAATTGTAGCGTCATCCTTTTTTGGTGCGCTGTTTGGATTTTTTTCCGCTGGCATTGTGAGTGTACTTTCTCCAAAATTTGAACAAAAAATCGGGGAGTATTTGCCTATGTTTAAATCGGAATCTTTAAATCCGGTTGTCAGTAGGCAGCAGGTTATAATTGAAGATTCAGCTGTTATTGATGTTGTTGAAAAATCTTCGATAGCTGTAGTCAGCATCATTGTTTCAAAAGATGTTGCCAGTTCTATGAACCCTTTCTTTTTTAATCCATTTTTTGGATTTGAAAACGGAGATGAAAATAATGATGATAACGGGGAGCAGAAGCAGCAGATTGGGGCAGGAAGCGGATTTTTCATCACATCTGATGGTCTAATTTTAACCAATAAGCATGTGGTGAGCGATAAGCAGGCGGAATACAAAGTAATCACGAATGATGGCAAGGAATATGTTGCCAAAGTTTTAACTCAAGATCCCGTAAGAGATGTTGCGGTGATTAAGGTTGAGGGCAATGATTTTCCAGTTTTACCATTGGGAAACTCCGACTCTTTAAAAATCGGCCAAACTACCATTGCAATCGGTAATTCGTTGGGAGAATTTTCAAATTCAGTGAGCAGGGGGATTGTTTCAGGCTTGAAGCGAAATGTGAATGCAGGTTCGCGCGTTGGGGAGACTGAGAGATTGACTGATATCATCCAAACTGATGCTGCGATAAATCCAGGAAATTCAGGCGGACCACTTTTAGACATTGAAGGTAATGTAATAGGGATAAACGTTGCTACTGCGCAAGGAGCTCAAAATGTGGGTTTCGCATTGCCAGTAAATCAAGTTAAGCGCATAATTGACCAGGTTGAGAAAGGAGTCAGGGTGACAGTTCCTTACCTTGGAGTAAGATATATTGCGGTTGATTCAATTGTTCAAAGAGAAGCTCAATTGCCCTTCGATTACGGTGTTTTGGTTATGCGAGGAAATAAATTGACTGATTTCGCAGTAATTCCAGGCTCACCTGCAGATATTGCCGGCATTAACGAAAATGACATTATTTTAGAAATTAATGGAGAAAAGATTACAAAAGATAATCAGTTAGGTGATATGATAGTAAAATATGAAGTCGGCGATGAAATTGCTTTAAAAATCTGGCACAAAGGACAAACAAAAGATGTGAAAGTTAAATTACAAGAGTTAAAACAATAAGCTAATCAAAATGCAACGTGCAAACCTCGTCCAATAGTGCGTTGAATGTTGTATTTTGGAATAATTTCAATTATGGATATTAATAAATTTACAACAAAGTCGCAAGAGGCTCTGCGGAAGTCTCAGGAACTGGCTCTTTCCCTCGGACAGCAACAAGTTGATGTTTTCCATTTATTAAATTCATTGGTTTCTCAAGAAGGTTCCATTGTGCCTACAATACTGGCTAAGATTGGTCTGGATATTGATAAATTAAAAAAGGACACATTGGCAGAAATTCAAAAATATCCCAAGGGAATTGCTCCTGTGATAGGTCAAATTATAGTTACACCGTCTTTAGTTGAAATATTGGAAAAAGCTGAAAAAGAGATGAATGGTATCAATGATGAATTCGTGTCCACGGAGCATCTTTTATTGGCGGCACTTTCATCGAATTCAGCAGCTAAAAAGATGTTGGAAGCAAGTGGTGTCACATATGAAGTAGTTTTGCAGATTCTTTCACAGCTCAGAGGATCACAAAGGGTTGATTCACCAGAGCCGGAAGGAAAATTCCAAGTGATCGACCGCTATACGATAAATCTTACAAATTTAGCGAGGCAGGATAAATTGGATCCAGTAATTGGAAGAGATGAAGAAATCCGTCGCGTCATGCAAGTGTTGTCGCGAAGGACAAAAAATAACCCGGTGCTTATTGGAGAAGCTGGAACGGGGAAAACTGCGATTGTTGAGGGATTAGCTCAGCGAATTGCCTCTGGTGATGTTCCTGAAACTTTGAAAGATAAAGAACTGATTTCGCTGGATTTGGCTGCGCTTTTAGCGGGAGCTAAATTTCGCGGTGAATTTGAGGACCGACTGAAAGCGATCCTTAAGGAGACTGAACATGCCGCAGGAAAATATATTGTATTCATTGATGAGCTGCATACGCTAGTTGGCGCTGGGGCGACAGAGGGCTCATTAGATGCGTCAAATATGCTCAAACCCGCACTTGCACGTGGAAAATTGAAAACTATCGGCGCTACAACAACTAAGGAGTATCAGAAATATATTGAAAAAGACGCCGCTCTTGAAAGAAGATTTCAACCAGTACTGGTTAGTGAACCCTCCGTTGATGATTCGTTAGCGATTCTACGTGGAATCAAGGAAAAATATGAGTTGCATCATGGAGTAAAGATTACTGATACGTCTTTGCAAGCAGCCGTAAAATTATCATCACGTTATATCAGTGATAGATTCTTGCCAGATAAGGCAGTAGATTTAATTGATGAAGCGGCTTCAGCACTGCGAATGCAGATCGATTCCATGCCGATTGAAATCGATCAAATGGAGCGTAAAATCAGGCAGCTGGAAATCGAGAAAAAAGCGATTCAACGAGATAAGGCGAAAGAGTCCAGGAGAAAAATATTGCAAATCAATAAGCAGTTAGCTGAGCTGAAAGAAAAATCCAACAGCTTAACTTTGCAATGGCGAACTGAAAAGGATTTGATCACTTCAAGTCGCGTGCATAAAAAAGAAATCGATCAATTGCGTTCGCTTGCTGAGGTCGCTGAGCGCAAAGGTGAATTGGATAAGGTCGCAGAGATTCGTTATGGAAAAATTCCATTGTTGGAGAAAAAAATTAAGGAAGATGAGAAGAAATTGAGTAAAATCCAAAAAGAAAATTCTATCTTGAAAGAGGAAGTTACAGAAGAAGATATCGCGCGAGTAGTTTCTCGTTGGACTGGAATTCCTGTTTCCAAAATGCTTGAGGGTGAACTGGAAAAGCTTGCATACATGGAGAAAGAACTTGGGAAAAGAGTTATCGGACAGGAGGAGGCAATCAGAGCAGTTTCTAATGCTGTCAGACGCTCGCGTGCCGGGATTTCTGAAGAAAATAGACCTATCGGTTCGTTTATTTTCCTAGGACCAACCGGGGTCGGAAAAACTGAATTGGCACGAACTTTGGCGGAATTTTTATTTAATGACCCAAAGTCTTTGGTGAGATTAGATATGAGCGAATATATGGAAGCGCATTCTACTGCCAAGATTGTCGGTTCTCCTCCTGGGTACGTCGGTTATGAAGAAGGTGGCCAACTTACGGAAATTGTCAGGCGAAGGCCATACAGCGTGGTTTTGTTTGATGAAATTGAAAAAGCTCATCCGCAAGTTTTCAATATTCTTCTGCAAATTTTGGATGACGGAAGATTGACAGATTCCAAAGGACGCACGGTAAATTTCAAAAATACCGTAATCGTCATGACTTCTAACGTTGGTAGTGAGATTATTTACAAAATGCAATCATTCGGTTTTCAAAGTGAGCGCAGAGAAGACCTTCCAAGTGAAGCTGAGATGCGGGCCAAGGTGCAGGCAAGTCTGAGAGAGCAATTCAAGCCAGAATTCCTAAATCGTATCGATGACTTGATTATATTTCATCCTTTAGATAAGAAAATCCTGCAACAGATAGTTGAATTGCAGCTTAAATTGGTGCAAAAGAGGTTGGATGAAAAAAATATAAAGTTAAAAGTATCCAATGAAGCGAAAACATATCTTACGACCAAGGGATACGATCCAACATATGGTGCTAGGCCGCTGAAAAGAATCATTCAGAATGAAATTCTGGATGAGTTGGCACTTGAAATAATTGAGAAAAAAATTATTGAAGGTGACAGCGTTAAAGTGAATCTGGAAAATGAGAAAATCGTCTTGACTAAATAGCGTTTAAAAGACTTGGATTTTTATCCAAGTCTTTTTTAAATTTACAAGACAGCTTAAATCCTGATTATAAATTGATCGTATCTCAGTTTTCACTGCTTTGACAGAGTTACCGCAAAATGAGAAAATGCGTGTAAGGAGTTTTTTCCTAATTTATTTACGATTAATATTCATGTTTTTTCATGTTTCCGTATTTCTCTATAGTTTGATTTTTCTTATTGTTTTCGAATTTATTTCTTATGATTCCATCGGCGAGCAGATAATTTCCATGTCAGCTTCGTTCGGCAGAATGTCATTGCTAACACTGTTTCTTTTTTCTGGCGGCTATTATTTTTTTCAAGTTGCTTACAAGTTAAGTCGCTCCGTGAACATGACGGTGATTCCTGTTGCATTTGTCGCTTCAATGTTTGGGATTCTTTACTTTGTACAATCTGAAAAACAGGAACATTTTTTGATTTCTCTGGGAGCGATCGCATATTATTTTATGCATATCGCAATTTATCGACTTCGAAACTGCAAAAAGGACAAAACAGCCAGAGGAATCATTGCCGCTGCAAGCGTCGCCACAATTTTTCTTTTTTATTCTGTAGCTTTTGGAATCTATTTGAATTTTAGTATTTCGCTTTGGATTTTGATGCTTTTGCTGATGCTGATTACAGTTTTAATTAGTTTTCAATATTTTTTACTCATAAATGATGATAAGAAGTTAGTTTTAAATTACAGCTTGGTGCTGGGTTTTGTGATGGCAGAAATTGTTTGGATTTTGAATTTTTGGCCTTTTGGTTACTTGACAACAGGCGTGATTACCCTTATTTTCTATTATGTATTCTGGGATCTTGCAGCTAGTCATTTCCTGGATGAACTATCGAAAAAACGCGTTGTTGGGAACATGCTTTTTCTGGGAATATTGGTTGGGGTAGTGCTTTCAAGTGCCAGATGGCTCCCGGTAGTATAGATGTAAATAATTTTTTTTATAATACGAATTAAATGAGTGAAAAAATGATGAAAATGAAAAAGGCCCTGAAAATTATTGCTGCACTGTTTCTGATCTTTATTGTTGGCGGTATTGGAGGCGTCTATTTTGATCAACAAATTTTGCCCCTCATAAGAACCAATAAGGTTTTATCCAAAATAAGCTTCCTTGAGAGAACCGCTGAAAATGTAACGGTTATCAATAAAACTGAGCAGGTGATTATTAAGGAAGATGACTCGGTGAATGAAATTGCATCTCAACCATCCAATGCTGTGGTGAATATCGTTTCTGTCAGCTCGCAAAAAGATATGCAAGCAAAAAATTTGAAAGCCGTAAATCAAAGTGGTACCGGCGTTATAATTACCAGCGATGGAATGATTGTGACTTATCGTAATTCGATTATAGAGGAAGATGCAAACTACAGCGTTTTTCTTTTCAATGGAAACTATTACGAAGCTAAATTGGTGGCAATCGATGAATTTTCTAATTTGGCCTATCTTAAGATGGATGCACCTAATTTGACAGCTATCTCACTGGCCGATTCCGCAAGCGTGAGACCGGGAAAAAAAATCGTGGCAATTGGAAATTCATTTGGAGAATACCAAAACCGCTATGAATCAGGACTGCTAAGTAATCTTGACAAGACTTTTAATCTCGCCGGGAAAACAGTAGCTTCTTCTGAGAAACTAGAGGGTGTTTTCGAAGATGATTTCCAAAAGCAAAAGGAATATATCGGAGGTCCTGTGATTGGGTATAGTGGGGAACTTATCGGTATAATTGGAATGCTGACTATTGATGGTAAGGAAAAATATTTTCAGATTCCAGCAGCTGCTATTGAGAAATCATTAGACAGAGTTTTGCGTGGAGGTTTTGAGAGTCGCCCGATGCTTGGTGCATATTATGTTTCCATTACAAAAGAGTATTCAATCGCCAATAAGATCAGTCGCGACAGGGGTGCGCTAATATGGTCACCATCTGGAAAACAAAATTTAGCCATCATTGCTGATTCTCCGGCTGAGATTGCAGGTCTTAAGATAAATGACATCATTATATCTGTTAACGGGCAAAATATAAACTTAGACAACCCACTTTCAAATGTTATAAATCAATTTAAAAAGGGTGATGAAATCGAACTGTTGATTGACCGTGAAGGGAAAGAGTTAAAAACTGCTGTCAAATTATAAGCTGATTCTTGAAATCTAAGCGCGCGTTAAAAAACTTCACTTTCAAGTGAAGTTTTTTATATTCGCTATAATTATTCATGCTTGACAAATATCTAAATTAGGAGTATACTATATGGTTGTACTTGAACAATTTAATTTGATTTAGGAGGCCTAGTTTTTAGCTATACAACAATCAAAAAGAAAAGGGAGGTAGTATGAAAAAGCTAATTTTAGGCGCAGTAGCGACATTTTTGGCAGTCTCACTGATGGGATGCGGCGGCGGAGGCGGCGACGAAAAGTCCAGTTCAGTCAGTTCAGTAACCACACCGAGCATCGGAGAAACGGACGCAGCAAAGGCATTACTTCTTGTGGACGCGGATAAAACCGTCTTCAAGCCGGCGATTGTTCGCGAGTATCTCGTTCATGCCTCAAACGGCGTGGCAGAGGTGTTTGTAGAAAAAGGGAGGGTCAACAAAATCTACTGGAACGACCGCGCGGTGGGATTTCACAGGGATGACTGCACCAAGGGAATCGCCCTGCAATTTGACCCGAGTACGCTCGCAGTGGAAATCGCGGGTCAGCCCATTGGCGCGTCCGGCGGCAACTTCAGCTATGTGTTGGACGATGGCACGGAACTCGCGCAGATTACGGACCCCAACTGGCTCGTAATCAAAGCAGGTGCTGGCATGGTAGCAGAAAGAAAAGCTGACGGTTTGCTATATGCAGCCGTCCAGCCAGTGGGAACTGCGCCAATTATCATAGACCCTGCAGCACCTGTTGTAATCGTGAAAACCCGAGTGAGTATCAACACGCTCACGCGACAAATCGACATCACACCAGCAATTGCAGCAGGAAAGCTTCTGAATCTCGTCAGTGGCATCCTGGGTGAAACCGTGTTGGATGCTCAGGGCAACGTTATCGCTGGGTACAGGATTGCCTGGAATGATAACGGTTCCTGGTATCCTGCAGCTGGCGTCGTAACAGCGCTAGTTCTGCCGACAACGGTTCTAGCGAATGCTACGCAAGCTTCGGGAGCCGGCATGCCTTATCTGGTGAGGCCGGACGGAACTTTCGTTTCATTCAACACGGATCCAACCGTGTGTGAGTTTTTCGTAAACGGCGTACAGCAAAACGTCAGCGTCGACGGACTTATCCGCTACTAATAGTGGCGATGAGCGGGGAGAAATTTCTCCCCGCCTTTTTTTATATTTAATTTTAAAGTTGCCCTGCTATTGACAAAATTTGATTTTTCTGCTAAGATAGTAAGTTATCATTTAATGAATCAATGCATATGGAATATAAGCGAATATTGGCCTTAATAAGCAAAAAAGCAGGAATAATTTTATTATTCGGTTTGCTGATTGCAGCTTTTTCATTCTTTGCGCTTTTAGCAAAGGAGAAAAATTACAAGGTGAGTACTGATTATCTGATTGTGCAAAATCAAGGTGGGGCACAAGATTTTTATACGCTTTCCAAATCGGCAGAGTATATCGGAAAAATATTGAATGAAGCTGTATACAGTGAACTTTTCATTGATGAGGTTATAAAGACTGGAAAAGTTAATGTGGAATTTCTACCATTTGATAAAAAAGAAAAACTCAAACAATGGAGCAAAATCGTCGAAGTTTCCCGCAATCCTGATTTAGGAATCATTGGAATAGAAATTTTTGAAAATGATCAGCGAAAAGCGATTTCAATTTCGCAGTCGGTTGTGGAAGTGCTAACGACAAAAAACAGTCTCTTTCGCGGCGATGGTCAGAATATCGATGTGAAAGTATTATCCGGACCCGTTGTAGAAAAGAATCCATCTATTGCAAATATTTTAGCAACAACAATCGGAGGATTCATATTGGGTAGCATGCTTAGTGTGCTGTATTTGGTTTATGGTGAAAGTCGTCGAAGGAAATCAATTTTCGCTCACTTAACCAAGGCTGAGCATGTTGAGTCTCCAATCAATTCCTCACCACTCTCAAGAATGGAAACCGCGGGTAACTTTCAAAGTAATGAAAATATGGGCGATTTTAAAATTTACGAATAACTAGCATTGTATTTTGAGTAGATTATGGGACTCTGGATTGTAATATCAGAGTCTCCTGGTAAGCTCGAAATCGTTTTGAGCTGAGTTGGACCTTTACAACTTAAAAGGATTGAAAAATACAGGAGATTAGCCATGAGAAAAATGTTCGCAGTTCTGGCAATTTGTTTTGCTCTTCCGATTTTCGGTTGCGCCCACTCTGAGGGTATCAGAGAAGCGCCGCTCCATTTCGGGAAGCCCTTGCAGCTCACAACCTACCCCGAACTCGCAGTTGGAATTCGGGTTACGCCGGCTATCGAAAGCGGCGAGGTAACAATCATTGACGCACCCATATCTGATTCTCAGATTGGCGGAGAGATGCGCGCTGGCAGAATTTCTTTTCCCGGATGGAGTGTGAATTCCAAAGGGGAGGAGGCTTTCGCACAGTTTGTGTTGGCTGGCAACTACCGTAGCGGCGAGTTCATGTCTTTCGTGATAATTGATGGAAAATTTTCGGACTTCAAGTCCGCAAAGTTCATTCCGCTTTCGTCGCGTACAGACTGCACTTGGTCAAGCGGAAAATTAGTGCCGATCGATCGCATTCGATTCAATGATGAAAAGAAATATCGTGCAGAGCTGGTTGAAAAATATGGAGTTGCTGTTGGCACTCGGCATCTTGTAAAGGGGTTTTATTCCCAGGTTAAGTCCTGGAACCGTTACAAGACTGATTACGGCGAAGTCTATTCTCCGCTTGGAGAGGATGACATGAAGAGAATCGCCAGAATCAACCCTGGCTACACTGGTTTCCAACGCTTTGTGCTGCGAAACAGGATGGTGATCTCACTTAACCCGGTGGAAATGGTTGCAAAGGCTTCCATCACGCTTTGGGAGACAGTGAAGTCTCCGCCAAAAGGTTGGGATTTCTATTCGGAAATTACAGGAGCAGAAGCTTCGGCAATGTTTGAAATTGTCAGTCAACTTCGTCAGACGCTTATCGGCGAATTGAACGAGGAGCTGGCAAAGAAAGATGCTGAAATTGCTGCCCTGCAAACCAAGAGAGAAATCGAAAAACCCGCACCCGCGGTGGAACCAGCAAAGACCGAAACAAAACCAACGCCCGCTGCGCAAGCAGTTGCGAAAAGGAGAAAATGATGAAAAAACTCATGGCGATATTGTTGATGCTGGCTTCGGTCAGTGTCGTGGCGGCAGCTGAAGATCCGTGTAAGGATCTGCAGTCTGTCAGAGCAAAAAGAAGGGACGCTGCTCTCGCAGAATATGCGCGAGGCAAAAGTATCCCTCAACAACCCGCAGTGGTTGAGACGCCAGTAGCTGAGCCGGTGATTATTCCTGAAGTTAAGGAACAAGCGCCTGCCGTGGTTGAGCAGCAAGTGACGGAGCCGACGATTGTTCCTGAAGTTAAGGAGCAGGCGCCTACTGTTTCTGCTGCACCGCTCGAAGCTCCTCTGTTAAAAGAGGAACCTCCAGCGGAAGTTCAACCCGCGCCAGCTGCTTCTGAAGCGCTTCCGGAATTCGAAAATCCAGAGCAAAGGACTTGGGGAAGTTTTCCTGAGGTCTCGTTCTGGACCGGAGCCTGGAAGAACTTCGAACACGACACCTGGGGCGTTTGGGGAAACCTGAAATGGCTCCAGTGGTTCACAAGATATGAGAAGGCAGAAAACTTCGGTATCGGCGCAAGCCTCCGAGGTGATTACGGCGCCGCTCCCAGCGGGGCGGATTGGGGCTACTATGCTCTTGGTCCGCATGTCGGATACTACAGAGGTCTTGGTCTGCGCAACTCGTTTGAGGCAGACATGGGAATTCTCTGGAGGTTCGACATGAACCGCAAAGATGGCGTCATGCTCACGCCGCACGTGCAGTTCGATCATATCCTGAACCATAAGAACAGGTTGACGCTGCAGGTGGACGGAAGTATCTTTGACCATGACAGCTTCGTGGGCCCGGGAATATTCTGGGAACATAAGCTTAACAAGGATTACAAGGTTATTTCCGGAGCAGGTGCGAGTATCGGTTTCTTAGACGGAGACATCTTCACCGGTTTTGCGCCATCGATAAGGGTGAAATACAAGAACAGGTTCAGCCTTGGTCTTACGGCCAATCTGTTCACTGGTCTTGGGCCTTTTGGCGGCATCATTGCTGCCTATGAGGCCACTCCTGACATCACCACTTGGTACGCTGAAAAGCGCGCCAAAACGATTCAGAAAAAAGAAACTCCGGTGGGTAAGCAAAGTGCCAAACCTGCCGGCATCCAAATTTCCAGTCAAACCATCGACCAGATGGAACACTGAAAAGGAGACCACAGATGAAAAAGATGATCTTATTGGCAATCGCGGCGCTTATGTTAGCGTCAACGTCGGCTCAGGCAAAACCGCTCTGGCTCGCAAAAGGAGCCGTGGTGAATGCTGAACCCGTCCTGGTGAACAACCAGGAGTTCGTCCGCTATTCGGTTCGCTACCAGTGCGCCGAAGACATGTGGCAAGATGAAGCCGTCAATTTTTGCGCAGACAAGCTGCGCGAGGGTTGCGACCCCAACTTGCCGACCAGGTTTGCAAGAACCGAAGGTTTGACGAAGTACTGGGATGTCCCTATGGAAGTGATCAGGGGCGGTCAGAGTGGAGTCAACTTCGCCAAGGATGCAAACTGGTTTGATACGCTTTGGCTGGGACTTCCGGACAGGAATATCCAGGTCGGTCAGAACCTGGCATGCGCCAGAAGCATTACTGACCCCGGCATTGCAAAATCCGGCGGCACGTACTTGCTGTACGTTGGCCCCGGAGCGCCGTATGTGCCGTCAGCAAATGAGCTCGGCATCGACGGCAGACCCGTTATCTTCCCTTGTGTAGGAAACGTTCCTGTTGTGAGAGAGGCTCCGGTCGTCAGAGAAGCTCCCAGAAAAGTCACCCCGCCGACGTACCCGAGAAAGACCGTCAAACGCAGAGGTCCTTGCCCCGATGGGAAAGGCGGCATCTGCACCCAGCCCTGCATCGTCGAGATCAGGAATGGCGTCCAGTACCTGGTAAGGTCCGTCGGCATGTGGACTCCTGAAGAGCCTGTCGAGGAGCGCACCTTGCAGCAAAAAGCAAGAATCACGCTCGACTCGCTCGGCAAGCCGGATAAGTCAGACGAGCCGGACGAGAAGTCTGTACAACAAAAGACCCGTAAGACGCTTAAACACGTCAAGCGGATCGACAAGAACGTGGGCGAAAGCAAAAAAGGTCGCTCGCTCCATGACAAACTCGGAGAGTCCAAGCGTAAAAACGGTCAACTGATGCCGCAGGTTGAAGAGATGCACAAGGATATCAAGGATATCAAAGCCCATCTCAACATCCCGTCGGCCAAGCTGAACGTCTGCACCAACTGCCATAAGGATTAAGGAGAAGTAGCGACTCCCAATGTTCGCTAAAAAACCAAAGGCCCCACCTCTCATCGAGAACGTGGGGCCTTTACAATTTCATTTAGATGTGCTATAATAGATGGTCATAGTAAAGTCGATTTTTGGAGACGTTAAATTTCAAATAAATTCCCAATTTAAAGCAAAATCAGCCATTAAATTGAGATATATCGGAAATTTAAAAGCAGGAGATTTAAAAAGCGAAAACTATTTAAAAAACTCGAAAATATCTTTATGCAAGACGAAAAATCTAAAAAACTTTCACTAGATCTAATCGCCGCAATATTTATTGTGGCTTTTGTCGGGATGTTTTTGATGGCAAATTACTTTTTCGGTTTCAATTTGCCGCTTTATTTGGTTGCTATGAGTGTAGGCTCAGCTGCAGCTTTTCTGCATCCCAGAGCTGGACTGTATGCGATTATTTTTTTGACCTTCATTTTTGAAAGATTCTTTACCTTAGCGCCGATTGTGATGGGACGAAGTGAATATAAGCTGTATCCGATTGATGTGCTCATTTTTGCATTGCTTGCCGGAATTGCTTTTCAAATTGCGGCGCGCAAGCTGAGTTTCAAATTTAAAAAAATCGATTTGGCGATATTTGTTTTTATTGCCATGTCTGTGAGTTATTTCTTTTTGAGCACGATAGTTTTTCATAGCAACTCATCTTTAACTTTCAGTAGTAGTAAGAACTATGCATATTATGCGCTATTATATTTTGCGACCTTTATTTTGATTAACAATCAAAAACACCTGAAAGAGTTGGCAGCAACATTATATGCCGGCGCCATTTCAATTCTCTGGTTTGTTTTTTATGGAATCGTTACAGGTAAAGGACTCTGGTCTGATTTCACTCCGCTTTCAACCGAGGGTGTCAGAACGCTGGCTTTTACACACGGATTTTATCTTGCGATGATGCTGCTCTTATCCTTGGTATACATCGCTTATCGCTGGAATAGATTTTCCAAGTGGCTGCTAATTTTGACTCCGATATGGTTCTTGGGCGTTGCGGGTTCTATGATGAGGCATCTGTGGATAAGCTTGTTTTTCGCGGTGATATTTTTAATCGTAATTTTTGCCAAGGCTGAGCGCGAAAGAATAAAAAAATATGCAACTAATTATATCTTGATCGTAACTTGTTTGCTTGTCGTTATTTTTTATGGTGCGACCTTATTCCCACGCTCCGAGGCTTACGAATCTTTAATGAACAGCGTGGGGATGTTCAGTTCTCGTGTTACCTCAATTACGAATACTGGCGGCGATGAGAGCATAATCTGGCGCAGCGCAGTTTGGCAGCAATCTATCAAGCAATATGTAAGCAGTCCGCTAATTGGAATTGGCTATGGAAAATTAGTTTCTGTTGAAATAGGAAAATATCATGACTTTGTGGAAATTAGAAATATCCATAATTCTTTTCTGGTGATATTGGTTCAAATGGGAATTATGGGTCTTGGATCACTAGCGGCAGCAATTATTTTCCTGGGCTATCCGCTGCTGAAAAAGAAATTTAGCGATGACACTTGGCAGATTGCATCCAGCGCGGCAATGGGAATCTTGCTTATGCAGATAATTGCCTTTATGTTCCAACCTTATTTGGAAGCGAATCTGTTAAGCATATTTTTCTGGATAAATCTCGGATTACTGAGGCGCTTGCAAGAAAACCAGGCTAATTAAAGATTAAAAAATTGTGAATTAATATTGAAAAATTGTCTGTATGCGAATTTTAGAAATCAACAAATTTTATAATGCCAAAAGAGGTGCGGATAAGCACTTTTTGGATGTGAGCGCGCTTTTAAAACAGAATGGACACATGGTTGCGGAGTTTTCTATGATGCAAGCTGACAATGAGTATTCCGAATGGAGCAAGTTCTTTCTTTCTCGAGTGGGATATTCTGAAAGTTTTACATTCTTGGAGAAAATGAAAGGAGTATTGCGTATGTTTTATTCTTTCGAAGCTCACAAAAAAATAAAAGCGATACTTGATGAATTTGCGCCGGATATCGTCCATATCCATAATATCTATCATCAGCTAGATCCGACAATTCTGTTTGAAATAAAAAAACGCGGCATTCCTGTGGTTATGACTGTTCATGATTTCAAGCTTATCAATCCTAATCATTCTTTGCGCTTAAACGGAAGTCCTTATCGGCGCTGTGCCAACAGAAGATATTATCAGTGTTTTCTGGATAAATGCGTTAAAAATTCTTATGCCAAAAGCTTCTTAGCAATGGCGGAAATGTATTGGCATAGTTGGCTTGGAACTTACGAAAAAAATATTGATTGCTATATTGCGCCTAGCGAATTTACGAAAAGAGTTTTAGTTGACTGGGGGATTTCCTCAGAAAAAATTCTGATGCTTCCACATTTTATGCCGAGGAGTCGTGGTAATCTTTCCAGAAAAGTTTCTTTTTCAGTCGCTGATAAATTCGCACTTTATGCGGGTAAGATTTCAAAAGAAAAAGGCGTAGATATTTTAATTGAAATATTTACTAAGATTGATGGTATGAAGCTTTATTTGGCTGGTGAAATGGAGCCTGGCTTTGCAATGACAATGCATCCGAATATCGTTTATCTGGGATTTGTCGGCGCGGATGAATTAGCGCAATATATGCGAAGCAGTATGTGTGTTGTATCCGGCTCAATGCTTCCGGAAACTTTCGGACTCGTCGCATTGGAAGCTATCAGCGCTGGAAAGCCTTTCGTTTCATTTGATAGCGGAGCATACGGGGAAATAATTGAGCATGGGATAAGCGGGTTTATCGCTAAATCCAAAAAAGAGTTTTCAGCTTATGTGAAACAGATTGCAAGCGGCGAAAAAGTGTTTATCGAACAAGAGATTAAGGCTCGCCTTGATAAATATGCACCAGAAAGATATGCGCATAGTTTGGCGGCAATTTTTTCAGAAACAATAGTTAAAAATGAGGAAATCAAGACTGATTCCATAGCTATTGACAAACCCTGATAAGTTTGCTATTATATACAGTTCTCCTAATAACTAATTTTAAAGCAATGAAGAACATGAAAAACCTTTTAAACAAGCAAAAAATGGAGATTTTAGGCTCCGCCTTAATGTTGGCAATTTTTGTGCTTCCATCTTTGTCTTTTGCTGGTTCGCGCAATGACATTTATGTAGACAGAAACGCAAAAGGTAAGGAAACCGGTTCAGCTTCTAATCCATATCATACTATTTCTGAAGCGCTTGCTCATGCAAACAGCAGAACTGATGTGCATATCGCTAAAGGTGAATATGTCGATAACATTGAAATTCCACGCGGAGTAAATGTTTACGGAACTAGTGATAAAGAAGTTGTTATTAAAGCTAGAAATAAAAATAAAGTTGTCGTTAGCATGAAGGACAAAACTGAAATCAACAAGGTTACCATCAAAGATGGAAAAAATGGTATCTGGGTAAAGGATAATGCTAAGGTTTCCATTATTGAAGTAATTGTAAGAGATAACGAAAAAGACGGTATAAAAATAGGTGAGGGAAAGATCTCTGATAAGGAAAAAGTTAGTATTACTGATTCAACCATCACTGAAAATGGAAAAAGCGGAATTTATTCACAAAAACGTAGGCTTGTCATGATTGACAATGAAATCACTGATAATGACAATGACGGAATAGATTTGGCAGCCGGAACAAAAGCTTGGCTCGAAGATAATTCTTTCAAAGATAACCGAGGAAGCGGTGTAAAATTGACTTTGGATGGAAGCGAAATTTGGACCAAAAACAACTCCATGAAAAAGAACGGCAGAGAAGGATTGGAGGTAAATGCTTACGGAAAAACTGGACGCATCGACATCAATAAATCAGAAATCATTGGAAATGAAAATTTCGGAATTTCCCGTGTTCAAAGAGCAGGCGCTTTAAATGTCTGGGGAGGTTTCACCGTACAGGACGACACAGTAATCGAATCAAACAAACTTGCTGCAATTTCTCCAGCTAGAGCCGTTAAATAAACCAGCCGATTAAGATATAATTTGAGTTTCTAGGCATATGAAGATTGCTTTCATAGGACAAAAAGGAATACCAGCACTTGCCGGCGGCATCGAAAAGCATGTCGAGGAAGTGGCGGTTCGCATGGCTAATAGCGGTCATTCGGTTTTTGTCTATGTTCGCAACAATTATACGGAAAAGGAACTTAAAACTTACAAGGGTGTGCAGCTGATTCATCTTCCAAGTATCGGAACGAAACATCTGGATGCAATTTCACATACTTTTCTTGCAGCAATACATTCACTTTTCTGCGGATACGATATCATTCATTTTCATGGCATCGGTCCTTCACTTCTCAGCTGGATTCCTAAAATGTTCACTTGGAAGACTCCGATAATCGCGACTTTTCATTGTCAGGATTATTACCATCAGAAATGGGGCGCATTTGCTAGGCTTGGATTGCGCTTGGGAGAATTCATTACTTGCACTGTGCCGGATGAGACTATTGCCGTGAGTGAATCATTAAAAATTCTCGCCAAAGAGAAATATAATTCTCAAGTTACTGTTATTCCTAATGGCGCTGATATCAGTTATTCGCAGCAAATCGATGCGATATCGAAATGGAACCTCAAGGATAAGAAGTATATTCTTTCTGTCGGACGTCTTATCAAGCACAAAGGAGTTCATTATTTGATTGAGGCATTCAAGCAACTTGAGGATACTTCACAAGTTCCTAATAATTTCAAGTTAGTGATCGTTGGCGATGGATTTCATACGCAAGATTACGTTCGCTATCTGCACACGATCAGTGAGGGCCGTGAAAACATAATTTTCACCGGTATGCAGACTGGTGAAACGCTTGAGCAATTATTTTCTCATGCATATTTGTTCGTGCAGCCTTCTGAGAGTGAGGGAATGTCTATTGCACTCCTGGAGGCGATGGGTTACGGTCTTACTCCGCTAGTTAGCGATATTAAAGAAAACATGGAGGTTGTGGAAGATGATGGATTTTCATTCAAATCCAAATCCGTTGTTGATTTACGAGACAAACTCGCGTATCTTTTAAGTAGGAGCGATGTGGTCGGCAAATTCGGTAAAATGGCAAAAGAAAAAATTTATAACATGTACAGCTGGGACTCCATCGTTCAAAAAACTATCAATGTCTACGCTGAAATTATCAAATCAAAATAATAAATATGAATTTTTTGGATCTTAAAAAAAAATACTCTTCTAAGCATTTACCGCTGCGAATCATAGCAGCTGGTTTTGTTTTGACGATAACTTTCTTCTTATTATTTTTGGAAAACACCAAACTTTATAATTCAACGGTGTCTATTCTTGTTATTCCAAAATCCCAATTAGCAGTTTCGCAAAAAGAGGCGATAATTTCCAATATGGAATATGTAGCAGGAACATTGAATTTTTATGATAGGCTGCTTGCAGAAAATCCCTCAATTAAGGATGTTACGCAGACAGCATCACCAGACGAGCGAAAAGCCAACTGGAATAAATTCCTGAGTATTGAAACAAGGGACACTGAGGGTGGAACTGTTATGGAGCTTTCAGTTAAAGCCGAAAATAGAATTGATTCTGAACTTCTTTCGCAAAAAACCTCCCAAACACTTTTTGGGGTTATGGCGAATTACTATGACATCAAGCATGATTTAGACTTGCGCATCATTGAGGGGCCAAATTCTTCAGCTGTTATGGCCGGATGGTTTTGGTTTTTCATTATAAGCGCAATACTTGGTTTTGGTTTGGCATTTCTTTTGGATAAATCGATTCAGTTGCTTTTTTCCAGTTTTGCCAAGAAACCAAAAATTGATTTAGGCAATTTGTTTTCAGTCAGGAAAGAAAAAAAAATTAAAGGTCTGGAGGATTTGTATTCCCAGGAAGAAAAAGCTGCGTTGTATTCTGAAAGTGAAATAGAAAAACCATCGCAGCATCTTGAACGAGAGGAAAATGAAAAAGTAAAACCCAAGGAGGAATTATTTGAGATGCCAGAATATACCTATCCTAATTTTCCTGAAATGCCCAAGGCTCACAGGGTCACCGCCGAGGCTCCCGCAAATCTACCGATTCAAGATGAAGATGCTTATGCATTTCAAGCTGCACCGGAAGAAAAATCCAAGAAAGAAGAGCTGGAGACAGAGCAGATTACAGAAGAAGATGAAAATAGGGAACCCACGCCGGAAGAACTTAAGAGAAGACTTAATCAATTACTCAAAGGTGACTAGCGCGCAACAACTTTTTAAAAGACGACAAGCAAAAATATGGCTAAAAAATATTCTATAAAATTCTGGATTACATTTTGGACTGTTTCCGCAATTCTTTTGACCGGTTGGTATTTATTTTTGGAGACGAAAAAAGTCGGAATTGGAAATGCTGTAAGTAATGCGGTAAATTTTTTGCCATTTAATGAGCAGCAGAAAAAAGAATTCGGAGCAGTCGCTACATTGGCTGATTATTTCATGAAAGAAGATGGAGTTGAAAGAACCTTTTTAGTGCTTTTTCAAAACAATATGGAAATTCGTCCCGGCGGCGGATTTATCGGGGCTTTTGGTATCGTGAAAATGAAAGACGGAAAAATCACACTTTCGCAGACGCATGATCTTTCAAATTTTGATGCCAGAATTCCTGACACAGTTACTCCACCATACCCCATGAAAGAAACCTTGGGAATAAAATCCTGGAAATTAAGAGATTCAAACTTTTCTCCTGATTTCGCGGTAAATGCAAAAAAAGCTGAAGAATTTTATTACATGGGCGATGGTCAAGAGCGCTTTGACGGTGTAATCGGGGTAACTACAAACGTGCTTTCTTCAATGCTGGAAATTACCGGACCGGTCACAGTTGAAGGATATCCCGGAACTTACGACAGTGAAAATGCGGTTATTGCCTTGGAATATCAAGTTGAAAAAGCTTTCGAAGATCAGGGTATAGACAGAGGGGAAAGAAAATCCATTATGGCTGATTTGGCGAGAGTAATTCAGGAAAGAATTTTTGCGCTTTCCTCGTCTGAAAAAATAAAATTAGCAGAAATAACTTTACAAGATTTGAATAAAAAAGATATTCAACTATATTTCAATGATGAATATTTGCAAAATATTGTTCAAAAATCCGGGTGGGCAGGACAAGTTGATAGCCAGTGGAGTAATGATTACCTAATGACTGTGGATGCAAATCTCGGAGCTTTTAAAAGCGACTATTACGTTAACCGTTCAATTGAATACAATGCTGATTATTC
Organism: uncultured Bdellovibrionales bacterium; assembly: GCA_964609855.1. GTDB lineage: Bacteria > Patescibacteriota > Minisyncoccia > Moranbacterales > GWC2-37-73 > GWC2-37-8. The sequence goes on along the minus strand of CAZSTB010000002.1, from coordinate 40,876 downwards.
CAAAGAAATTCCGACTGCTAATTTAAAAATAACCTACAATCACACGGCGCGCCAAAAAGATTGGATGACCAGAGATTATCTGACCTATCTTCGCGTCTACGTGCCAGAGGGAAGTTGGCTTAAGGATTCCAAGAATTTTGACGGCGCAAAGTTTGCAAACGAATTTGGTAAAAAGTCTTTCAGTTCAATCGTGAAAGTTCCAATAAATTCCAGTAAGACTGTTGAAATAAATTACACTTTACCTAGAAATATTAAAAATTCCGAATACGACTTTAAGATCCAAAAACAAGCAGGTTTAAATGATGTGCCGATTGCTGTGCATGTAATAAATGCTGATGGTAGCCGAAACGATTTTTCAACGCTTTTGAATCAGGATTTGGTTATGAGCGATTTCTTAAACAAGTAATCGGTGGAGACTTGGCGGTTGCTTGAAATTCTTCTATAATATAAATGTTTTTTGCGTAGCGGGCGCAGCTAACAATTTTGTTGTCTTTTGAAATGATTCCAGGAGGTTTCCATGATTGAGAAAAGCGATCTTATCTATTATCTGCTAGTGCTCATCATTTTGATTCTCGATGTAATCAAGTCCGAATCACCAGCGGACATTTCACAAAGGCACCAGCCACAAGATGATATGATGTCACTCTTTGTGCGGCAGCGATATCATAGCGAGGGTTGGAACAATGATGAATAGCTAGCGCTGAAACTCGGCGCAGCTCAAGGGATAGACGCTGATGTCTATCCCTTTTTCTTTTTTTTAAAATGAGTTATCATGAAATAGCTTAGAATTTTAATAGAACTTCATTATGGAAATAAAAGAAACAGGACTATTGGGTGCATATTTGCTGACCCCTAAAGTTTTTCGAGATGAAAGAGGCTTCTTTACGGAGACTTATTCTAAAAAGAAATTAGCAGATGGTGGTATAATTTGTCAGGAGTGGGTGCAGGATAATCATTCCATGTCTACCAAGAAAGGTGTGCTACGGGGATTGCATTTTCAAAAAGCTCCATTCACGCAGGCAAAACTCGTGCGTGTGACAAAGGGTTCGGTATTTGATGTAATTGTTGATATTCGTAAAGATTCTCCTACATATGGAAAATGGGAAGGCTTTACATTATCTAGTGAAAATTTTCAGATGTTATTTGTGCCAAGAGGATTCGCTCATGGATTTGTAACTCTTGAAGATAACACGGAATTTCAATACAAATGCGACAATTATTATGCGCCGGAGACTGAAGATGCTATCAGCTGGAACGACCAGACGCTTAACATAAATTGGCCAGTTGAAAACCCGATTCTTTCAGAAAAAGATGCGAAAGCGCAATTATTTAGAGATTTTAAGTCACCATTTTAAATTAAAAATTTTCAATTATCAATTCACAATTTACAATCAATGAGCAATTTTAAATTTTCAAACATTTATTAATTGAACATTGAAAATTCATTGAAAATTGAACATTGAAAATTGAAAATTATGAAGCTATTAATAACCGGTGGAGCTGGATTTATCGGCAGCAATTTTGTTCATCACATTTTGAAAACTTATCCTAATTATGAGGTCATCAATTTGGATGCGCTGACTTATGCGGGAAATCTTGAGAATTTGAAGGAATTGGAAAGCAATCCTCGACACAAATTTGTGAAAGGGGATATTTGCGATGCCCAGTTGGTGGATGGATTGGTGGCAGAATCTGACGTGGTCGTTCATTTTGCCGCTGAATCGCACGTAGACCGCTCTATTTTGGACTCAGCGGCCTTTGTGCGCACAAATGTGATGGGAACGCACACCTTGCTCGAAGCGGCCAAGAAGGCAGGAAATAAACGCTTCCACCACGTCTCTACAGATGAGGTTTTTGGTTCTCTAGCGCCTCAAGACGAGCCTTTCAATGAGACTACGCCGTATGATCCCAGATCGCCATATAGCGCCTCTAAGGCCGGTTCAGATCACTTGGTGAGGGCCTACTTCCACACTCATGGACTACCTGTGACCATTTCAAATTGTTCAAACAACTATGGACCATATCATTTTCCGGAAAAACTGATTCCGCTAGCTATCACGAATTTAATGGAAGGAAAGAAGATTCCGGTTTATGGAGACGGGTCTGCCATTAGGGATTGGCTTCATGTTGAAGATCACTGTCGGGCAATTGACACAATTATTCATAAGGGGAAAATTGGAGAAACATATTGTGTGGGAGGAAATGGTGAAAAGCCGGGTATTGAAATTGTAAAAACAATTCTAGGGCTTCTTTGTCGCGATGAGAGTTGGATTGAATATGTTGAAGACCGAAAGGGTCATGATAAACGCTATGCTATCAATTTTGATAAAATCAAGAATGAGCTAGGCTGGGAGCCTCAGATAACGTTCGAAGAAGGCATCAAAAGAACCGTCCAATGGTTTGTTGAAAATGAGGCTTGGTGGAAAGCAGTGAAGAGCGGGGAGTATCAAGAATACTACCAAAAACAGTATAAAAAATAGTAAACACTATCACACTATCGAGCATGATAGTATTTGCAAAAAATGAAAAATATATATTAAACATAGAATTTTCAAATCTCAATTTCCAATGATTAAATTTTCAAAATAAAAAATTATCATCCCTGACTTGCTATACCTGCGCGGAGGGGATCCATGATTTAAATAATAAATAGTAATAACGATGCATATTTTACCAGATGAAAACAGTAAAAGATTCGTTGCTATTTTGAACAAGAAAATAGCAATTGGACAACTGATGAATGCTCTTGGGCACATGAGTGTGGGTCTTGCTGGTGGGCAATTAAGCAAGAATGATATGTGTCTACTTGAATATAGAGATAAGGGCAATGGCATTCATCCTGATATTTCTCATTTTCCTTTCATTGTTCTTCGTGCTGATAATTCAAACAAAATAAAAACGGTTAGAGAACAGGCAATTTTAAGAAAAATTCCATTCACTGATTTTACTAGCACCATGACTCTTGGCACATCGCAAGAGCAAATAAATGCGACAGCAAACTTAGCCGCAGAAGAATTGGATTTTTATGGCATTGTTTTATTTGGCACCACAGAAGAATTAAAAGAAATAACTGGAAAATTTTCTTTGTTTAAATAGATATGGATAATAAAAAACATGAAATCTTATTGGGTCTTACTACCACCCCGGCTTCCAATTGGCGGGGAAAAGTGGAAGAAATGAAAAAATTCGGAATCAAAAGGATTGCACTTTTCCCGACGTTCTTAGGAATTGAAGATCGCAAAGAACTTTACAGATTGCTTGAAGAAATTGAAGGTTTGGAAATTCCACATGTGCATTTGAGAAACGATATGACCATGGATGAAATTGATTATTTTGAAAAAAAGTTCAGGTCAGTTGTTTTTAATATCCATCCAATGGGAACACGCTTTGATTTTTCAGAAGAATTCCTTGAATATGCCCAGAAGACTTATGTGGAGAACTTAATTATGATTCCAACTGAAAAAGAACTGGGGGAATATGCGGGTTTTTGTCTTGATTTCAGTCATTGGGAAAATAATTCTAGGCTTCAAAGTAAAGACTATGATGAAACCATAATTTTCCGACTCAAAAAATTTCCAGTCGGATGTTGTCATGTTTCACCAATAAAGGAAAAAGCCTTTATTGATAAGATTTGCCCACATGGTCTTCAATATGACAGTCATTTGCTTGAAAGCATGGAGGAGCTTGACTATATGAGGCAATATAAAAAATATTTGCCAGAATATATTAGTCTTGAATTAGAAAATTCATTTGCGCGGCAATTAGAAGTTAAGGCATATTTGGAAAAAATGCTGGAGATATAATTTTCCCTAAATGCTGTGGCCAATTGGACAAAATTGCCAATATCTGCGATAATTATCAGACTTAAAAGGAAAATTATAAGTTTGAATTTAAAATTTCGAATGAAATTATAATGCCTGAATGTTTGAAATATTTAATCATTAAGAAATTAGAAATTGATTCAAAATTTAAAATTAAGAATTAAAAATTAATTGGACTTTATATATGAAAAAAATATTGATTATAGGTTCCCATGGCATGCTTGGACAAGAATTAGTTGAGATATTTAAAAATGACAAGGATTACAGGGTTACCGCTTGGGATCGAAAAAATATCGATGTCACAGATGAAGCTCAATTGAAAGAGAAAATAACAAAATTGAATCCCGAAATTATCATAAATTCTACAGGATATAATGCGGTGGATCTTTGCGAAAAGGACAAAGCTGAATTTGCTAAAGCGAAATTGCTGAATGGAAAAGCTCCTGGATATTTGGCAAAAATAGCAAAAAAGCTTGATGCTACATTTGTTCATTATTCAACCGACTATGTTTTTTCAGGAATGCCCGAAATCCCAGAGCCAACAGGATGTGCCGGATCATGTTCGTCATGCTCACTGCATGAAGGGTTTGTGCCACAGATCGGATTTGATGAAAATGCTGTTCCTGAACCCGTGCAAAACTATGGAAAAACAAAATTAATGGGCGAGGAGGCTGTTCAGAAAAATGGAGAAAAATATTACATAATTCGTCTTTCTAAGCTTTTTGGTAAACCTGCAAAATCTAAAACCGCCAAGAAGAGTTTTTTTGATGTAATGCTTGAGGTTGGCAAGAAAAATGCCGAAGTAAAAGCTGTTGATGAAGAAACTAGCTGTTTCACTTATGCGCCTGATTTAGCTAAAAAAACCAAGGAAATTGTTGAGGCAGGAAAACCTTTTGGAATTTTCCATGTTTCAAATGCTGATGCTTGCACCTGGTATGAAGCAGTTGTAGAATTGTATAAGATGGCCAAGCTTAAGACGAAAGTGATTCCTGTTTCTGGCGATGAATTTCCGCGTCCAGCAGCCCGACCTTACGTTTCAAGCTTGATCAACACAAAATTAAATCCGCTGCGAAGTTATAAGCTGGCACTCCGGGAATATTTGAAAAAATAAACAAAAATGATAAATTATAAAACAAATTCACATTTGAAGTTTCTTGGTGTATTTATAATTCTTGAAATTTCTCTTCTTTTAATTTCGAAAAAATTCAGTTGCTATTCAGATTTTTTAATAGGTAGTAGTCGTTGTCCAGATATCAAACTTCTTGCTGCGTTGCTATGGATACCTGGAATTTTAGCTGCGATTTTGTATATATTAATTTTTTTAAAAGAATTATACAATAAGACCATTCTAGATGCTTTTGATGTTGTGATTTCAATTGTGGCTTTTTTATTTATTATGGCAACAATGAACGGTTGGACATTTTAGTTAATTTCATATAATGAATATTTTCATGAAAAATCTAAGAAAACAAGACTCTAAAGTTTACGATCTTATTTCAGGAGAGGAAAAGCGTCAGCAAGAGGGGATGGAGCTTATTGCCAGTGAAAACTATGTTTCCAAGGCTGTGCTTGAAGCGCTTGGCAGTGTTTTTACTAACAAATATAGCGAAGGCTATCCCGGAAAAAGATACTACGGCGGGCAGATGTTCACTGATCCTCTTGAAAATTTGGCGATTGAGAGAGCTAAAAAAATATTCGGAGCCGATCATGTGAATGTCCAACCTCATTCTGGAGCGCCAGCCAACATGATTGCATACAATGCAGTTTTGAAACCAGGAGACACGGTCCTAGGAATGGATCTTTCTCATGGCGGACATTTGACGCATGGTCATCCTCTCACACTCTCTGCGCAGATCTATAATTTCATCGGATACAAATCGGCAGTTAATGGAGAGATTGATTACGTTGAACTTGAGAAATTAGCATTGAAGCACAAACCCAAGCTTCTTCTTGCTGGATTTTCTGCTTATACCAGGAAAATTGATTACAAGAAATTTACTGACATCGCAAAAAAGGTGGGAGCTATCTCCATGTTTGACATTGCGCATATCGCAGGACTCATTGCTGGAAAGGCAATTGAAAATCCGGTTCCATTTTTTGATATCGTCACAACCACAACGCACAAAACTTTGCGCGGTCCGCGCGGAGGCATGATCATGTGTAAGACTGAGTTTGCCAAGGCGATTGATAAATCTGCCTTTCCTGGTTTCCAAGGAGGACCGCACATGAACAATATCGCAGCCAAGGCCGTGGCTTTTGCAGAAGCGCTGAAACCGGCTTTCAAAACTTACGCGAAACAAGTTGTGAAAAATGCCAAAGTGCTGGAAAAAGAATTGAACAAGAGGGGTTATAAAATAATGTTCGGCGGAACTGACTACCACATGGTGCTGATTGATGTGATGGGAAGCAAAGGAGTGACTGGAAAAGAAGCGGAGCATGCCCTAGACGAAGCTGGAATTACAGTTAATAAGAATATGATTCCTGATGACCCTCGCTCTCCAATGGATCCAAGCGGAATCAGAGTTGGAGTCCAAGCAATTACAAGCAGGGGAATGAAAGAGGCTGAAGTGAAAATGATTGCAGGTTGGATTGACGAAATCATTCTGGCGCACGCTGATGAAAAAATGCTTGCTGAAATCAGAAAAGAGGTTGTGAAATTCTGCAAGAAATATCCGATATACCCGATAGTGTAATTAATCAAATCTCAATATTTATCACAATAAGTGAGTGATAAAAGATAAAGCATGAGATTCAGCAAGGAATTTGAAATTTCAAATTTAAAATTTTAAATTATTGAGTCGCTTTGCGACGATTATGTTTATGAAAAAAGTTTTATTTCAGATACTGGTAAGAACTCGAAAAATACTCGATTGGAAGCCTGGAAAATTAAGAATATTTTTCGCATTGCTAACGGCCGGTGTTTTCGTTTCTGCTGTTGAAGAAGCTTTTCCAGTGACTCACTATACAGTTGATATATTAATTGGTACACTTGTTTTTATCATAATCAATACTGCTTTAAGATTTGTATCGATAGATGATTTGTTAACCCGCATAAATTTGCAATAAAAAATATTATGACTGACCAAACGTGTAAACCTCGTAAACGTAAAATGAAAGGAATTGTATTAGCTGGAGGTACTGCAACTAGATTGTTTCCAATGACGGCGACAACCTCTAAGCAACTTCTGCCTGTTTATGATCGTCAGATGATTTTTTATCCTTTGAATACTTTGATTAAGGCAGGTGTAAAAGATATTTTGATGATTGTTGCTCCTGAACATTCCGGTCAATTCTTGAATCTCTTGGGTTCTTTACTTAAAAAGCATGGCATCCATGTCACATTTGAGGTGCAATCTGTCCCTAGGGGTTTAGCAGAAGCTTTAACGCTCGGTGAGAACCATATCGGCGATGATAACGTCGCTTTGATTTTGGGAGATAATATTTTTGAAGATGATTTTGCCAAGCAAATAAAAGAATTCCGAAGTGGCGGGCATGTTTTTGCCAAAAAAGTTTCTGATCCCGAAAGATTCGGGGTAGTAAAATTTGATGAAAATAATATTGCGATTGAGATCATTGAAAAACCTACCGAATGGATAAGTGACTACGCAGTGACAGGGCTCTATCTTTATGACAATAAGTGTGTGGAAATTGCGAAAAACATGAAGCCTTCTGACCGCGGAGAAATTGAAATTACTGATGTGAACAGAGCCTATTTGGAAAAGAAAGAATTGGAAGTAACTTTATTCGAAGGTGAATGGCTTGATGCTGGAACGCCAGACTCGCTTTTGGAGGCAAGTATTATTGTGAAAGAAAAAGGCATCAGCCGTGATTTTCATCCAATTTTGGATCAGGCAATCATTGAGTTCAATGAGGAACTGAAAATTAGAAGTAAAAAAAGATTGCAATAATATGAATGCTGAATTGGAAAAAAAAGTTAGACAAATATTTTCTGAAGACAAGGCAAATCATGGTTTTGACCATGCGGATAGAACAAGAAATATTGCAAATAAGTTGCAATTGAGAGAAGGTGGTGATATGGAGATTATCGAAGCTGCAGTTCTACTACACGATTTACATAGAGTAATGAAGAAAGAAAATGGTGAATACTGTTATCCCAAAGAAACACTTACAGCAGCCAGGAAAATTCTTGAGGGGGTAAAATTCCCAGCAACTAAAATTGAACTTGTATTGCGCTGCATTGAGTTGCATGAAGACCGTAGTTTCACAAGGGAAGGCAAGCAAAAGCAAGCGATTGAAATCCAAATAGTGCAGGATGCTGACAATATCGATGCTATGGGAGCAATTGGCATAGCTAGAACTTTTAATTTCGGAGGTTCTAATGGTATTCCTCTATGGATTCAAAACGTGGATGTAAATGGATTTTATGACGATGCCGTTACTGATAATTCAACAATCCATCATTTCCATGAGAAATTATTAAAACTCAAGGATGATATGAATACGCAATCAGCGAAGGAAATGGCCGCTGAAAGGCATCGGTACATGGAAGAATTTATTAATAGGTTTTCAAAGGAGTGGCAAGGAGAATTATAATATAAATAAATATTTTTTATGCAAAAAATTAGAAAAGCAATATTACCAGTAGCAGGTTTTGGAACAAGATTTTTACCAGCTACTAAAGCGCAACCTAAAGAAATGCTTCCGATTGTTGATAAGCCAGTGATTCAATACTTGGTAGAAGAAGCTGTGGCTTCCGGAATTGAAGAAATCATATTCGTGACTGGTCGCGGAAAAAGAGCTATCGAAGACCATTTCGATATTTCATATGAACTTGAAGATACCTTAGTGGAAAAGCATAAGCATGATCTGCTTGAAACAGTTCAAAAAATTTCCGGCTTGGCTAAATTTTCTTATGTGCGACAACCGAAACCACTTGGTGATGGGCATGCACTTTTGCAAGCCGCACATCTATTGAATGGGGAACCGGCTTTGGTAATTTTTGGAGATTGTCTTTATGACAGTAAAATTCCCGCCTCAAAACAACTCATGGATACTTTTGAAAAATATGGTGACCCAGTTATCGGGCTTAGCGAGGTTCCGATGAATCAGGTCAGCGCTTTCGGGGTGATAGACGGCGAAAAATTGGATGAGAATACTTATGAGATCAAGGGCATGGTAGAAAAACCAAAACAGGAAGATGCTCCATCAAACTTGGTCGCAGTAGGTAAATACATCATTACACCGGAAGTGTTTGAGGTTCTGGAAACGATGTCGGAAGGAAAATCCGGAGAAATTCGTCTTGCGGATGCATTTGAAATTATGCTCAACAATAAAAAACCGATGCACGGAAGAGTTTTGGATGGCGAATGGCTTGATACTGGTGACAAATTCAATTTTGTTAAGGCGACAATTCACATGGGACTTAAGCATCCAGAGATTGGAGAAAAGCTTCGCGAATATCTGAAAGACTGCAAAAATATCTAAATTTAGATGCCCGCTTACTGAGCGGGTTTTTAATTGAATAAGATTGACATTGTTGGTTTTATATGCAACAATAACCAACCAATAAACGGAACGCGCAAGACATTTTAGATTGATTAAAAATACGATTTAAGCGACATTTATAATTTACCTAAGCTAAAATATACGTGTACTGGATTTATCTTATCATCTTTACGTTTATAGTTTTTATACCATCATTTGTTCGCAGCGGAACAGCGACATTTAGCTTGGTGCAGGTGCAGGAATTTGTAATTTTGATCCTCGGTTCTTTGGGGTTCATCCTGTTTTTGATTCAAGAAAAACGATTAAAGAGAAATATCAAAGAAAGAGGAAAAATCCAAAGACAAGTAAACCAGATGACGAAAGATTTAACGCATTCTTATTCCTATATTGGCGAGATTAACCGCAAGCTGGATATTTTGGAAAATATTGCGCTTGGTTATCCGGAAAGTTCACAACTTTCATTGAAAGAGCAAAATGAAATCTACGATACCATAATGGGAGCAATCGAGCTTTTTGGGAAAAGCGACGAGTTCACCCTGCGCTTCATTGGTCTTCCGAATCTTGAAATAGTAAAAGAAATCAAAAGCCTGCCTGATGTTCCTATGAATTTCTCCATCAAGGAGTTTATGGGTGGAAGAAATTTCTTTCAAAATGATGAATATATCGTGACTAATTCTCCAAAAGCAATTGATGGTATTTTTTCATGTATTATAATTAAGAAAAAATCTCCAAGCCACAACATTGAAGATGTGGAAATGATGAAAACTTTAGCCTCGCAAGCATTATTTTTGTATATGTTTTTGCGTCAAAAAAAACAGATTAAGTGCGTTATTTGATTTTCTTCAAAAGACGAGTTATAATGGGTCTAATATTGGATGAAGTGGCAGATTGGGCCAAAAATAATTTAACATAAACACAATAAGGATATGCAAGTAATATTTTTGCAAGACGTGAAAAATGTCGCCAAACGAGGACAAATAAAGGATGTTCCAGACGGATATGCGCGTAATTTTCTTTTGGCGCGCAAATTAGCAACGCTCGCAACACCCGCCGAGATGGCTAAGGTGAAACAAGATCAGGACAAAAAGAAGATGCAAATAGCACTTGAAAAGCAAGAAATTCAAAAATTAGCGACTGCAGTGGATGGAAAACGCATTGTTATTAAAGCTAGGGCAAAAGATAAGAAACTATTCGGCTCAATTACTCCGAAGGATATTTCCTTGGAAATCAGAAAGCTTGGTCTCGCTATTCCAGAAAAAGCCCTTGCGCCGGACCACATCAGAGAATTAGGTGAAAGAAAAGTTAAAATAAATTTTGAATTTGGAATTAGCGCTTCAATTACGGTGGTTATTGAACAAGCATAAAAAAGAGTGTATACTGAAAATAATATTATTGGTATCTTTTGAAATAGCAAATAAGGGGTCGCATTTAGCGACTTTTTGTTATAAAAACACATTTAAATATATAAGCATTTAACATACAATCATGCGATCATTAGAGTAAAAACCTTAGTGTTTAGCTGCTTTATGATTAAAGGATTGAATGAACGTATATGGAAAATAGGAAATACATTTTTGTGATGGGCGGAGTGATGAGCGGTGTTGGAAAAGGAATCACAACATCTTCAATCGGAGCTATTCTAAAAGCTCGAGGATATAACGTGACGGCGCTTAAGATAGATCCATATGTAAACGTTGATGCTGGAACAATGAATCCAACTGAACATGGGGAGGTTTTCGTGCTGGATGATGGAGATGAAACAGATCAAGATATGGGAAACTATGAACGTTTCATGGATATTACGCTTTCACGCGACAACTACATGACAACCGGACGTGTTTATGAATCCGTGATTCATCGCGAACGAAACTTAGAATACGCTGGAAAATGCGTTCAGGTTGTTCCGCATATTCCCCTGGAAGTGATAGACCGTATAGTGCATGCCTCAAATAAGGCGAAATCGGAAATCAGTATTATTGAAATTGGCGGAACTGTTGGAGAATACGAAAACATTCTTTTCATGGAAGCAATTCGCATGATGAAAATAAAAAATCCTGACGACGTGCTTTCAGTGATGGTGAGTTATGTTCCATGCCCTAACATGGTTGGAGAAATGAAAACAAAGCCGACTCAGCATGCTGTGAGAACGGTTAATGCTGCCGGGGTGCAACCTGACATCATTGTGGCTCGATCAGAAATGCCGATGGATGCCAAGCGCAAGGAGAAAATTTCAAACTTCTGTTCAGTTGCCGAGGAATGTGTGATCAGCGCACCCGATGCCAAAAGTGTTTATGAAGTTATTACAAACTTTGAACGCGATAATCTAAGTAAAATCATTCTCAAGAAACTCAGACTGAAGCCGAAAAAATCTGACCTCAAAGAATGGGAAGATCTTATTCATCGAGTAAAAAATCTCAAGGGCGAAGTGAAAATAGGTATCGTGGGAAAATATTTCGGGACAGGTGACTTTGTTTTATCAGATGCATACATAAGCGTCATCGAAGCTATCAAGCATGCAAGCTACAAGATAGGCACGAAAGTTGAAATGGATTGGATCAACAGTGAGGTCTTCGAGAAAGAGCCTGAAAAAATAGAAACGCTTGGCGAATATGATGGAATTTTGGTACCCGGAGGATTTGGTGGACGCGGAATCGAGGGGAAGATTAAAGCCATCCAATTCTGTCGAGAAAATAAAATTCCTTATTTTGGAATCTGCTATGGTATGCAGCTTCAAGTCATTGAATATGCTCGCAACGTCTTGGGTCTTCAGGAGGCTCATACAACCGAAATCAATGCGGATACTAAACATCCGATCGTAGACATTATGCCGGAGCAGAAAAAGCATTTGGAACAAAAAAATTATGGCGGAAGCATGAGACTTGGCGCATATGATGCAGTTTTGGAAAAGGGAACTATTGCCGGAAAAGCATATGGAAAAAGCAAGATTTCAGAGCGTCACAGGCATCGCTACGAAGTGAATCCGAAATATGTAGAGCGTATTTCAAAAGCAGGTTTAGTGTTTTCAGGAAAATCTCCAAATGGAATTCTGATGGAAATCGCAGAACTTCCTAAATCAGAGCATCCATTCTTCCTTGGAGCGCAGTTCCATCCTGAATTCAAATCATCTCCGCTCAAATCTCATCCCTTGTTTTATGAATTCGTAAAAGCTTCAAAAGAAAGAAGCGAGAAAAAGTAAATTAACGAAAAAGCTTTAAAATAGCACAGCTATTTAATTGCATAAAACAAAAACGCCTCATTCGTTGGAATGGGGCGTTGTTTTTGATTACTGAAAAAATCTGGCTAATTCTCAAATGCCTTCCTTTTTCCTTTGCGGATAAAGAAAATCAAGAGCAAAGAGCTTGCCACGAAGAACATTGCGATCATTACCATAGTCCATAATAAGTCATGCCTTGTGCCAAGTATTGGCAGCAGAAGCTTCGATAATTTTACCGATAATAGCAGGCCTAGCAATTGAAAAACCACTAATCCGGCGTTGAATGAGAATGAATACCAACCGCATTTCTCATTTTTTCTGACTTTCCGGTAATAATTATAGGCAGAATCGTAACATCCGAAACATGCAGCAATGAAGAAAACAAAATAGATCAAACCAGTGAACAGCTCATCCATGACCCCCTCCCTTTTTTAGTATAAGATGATGATTAATTCGAAAAAACTCAATTAGTCGCATTTCGAATCTTTTTTCGCCAAGAACTAGACCACTTGCTGAGCCTTGCCTTACTGCTTGCGCAAGAAAGAACATTATCAAACAAGAAAGTGAGATAAAAAAGGGGAAGAGTAGAAAAAAATTTGTTGTTCGGAAAAAAACTTGGAATAACTGGACCGTAAGAAATGCAGAGGAGACTCCAAATGCGCCCGCAATGGCAATCGTATTAAGTAGAAAAAGATGTTTTAAGTCGGCTTTAGTCTTATCATATTCCCAATTCAGTTTGTAACGCGAATTATGATATGCAATTACATTGCAAAAATAGGTCATGAATACGAAAATTATCACCGTGACGGACAGATCTCTCATGACTATCCTCCTATGGAAATTGATTTAAAGAGCTAACCTCAGATTAGACAAATTTACCCTCAAAGTCAATTGGTAATGACCTGCTTTGCAATTGTGTTAAAATAAGCACTCTGATAAAAATATCCTCACTCGCATGAAAAACCCCGTCCTCATCAGGGCGGGGTTTTATTTGATACGTAAGTCAAAAGATTATGTTTAGCCATTCGGCCAGCGTAACGCTCTTGCAGCCGTTTTCGGCAATTATGGCACGATAGAGTTGACACCTTTCCCTTGCTTTTATTTTGCCCTTATCCATTATAATTATAGCAACCCACGAAATAATGGCAGCCAAAATGAACCACAGCAGGACAATTGCAATAATCCTCCATGAATGATTCAGGCCAATGATTCGCCGGGGAATCATTGAAGCGAAAAATATCAGAAATGCTCCACTGAACAAGTTAAGTATTAGCGAAAGCGCTGTTGCCGGGACTTTCCAGGACTCACAGGGATGTGTTTTATCAGCATGTTTTATTTCCTTTTCAAGCCAGGTAATGAAGTACATGAATTGGAAAAACATTAACGATACTACATATGCAACCAGACTAGCCAACACAAGCATCTTTTCCATGAAAGCCTCCATTTTTTCAAAAATAATGTACTACTACTATATTAAACCAATGCTTTTAGATAGTCAAAAAAAGAAACCCCTTGCGAGGTTTCTTTTTTATACCGTATTCCTAATGAGCTAAGAAGCTAATGCCTAAAAAGCTATTTCGCTTTCTTTGCTTCTCTTGCAACCAAATGCTTTCGAGTAGTCTTTCGCATATTAGGTTTTCTTGCAACTTTCCAAGCTCCTTTTTTCTTGCCAGCTTCGTTAGTCTTAAGGTTAACTCTAAGTTTTGCTCCAGCTTTCTTAGCTCCGGTTTTCTTAGGTTTGATTTCAACAGGTGTATCAGATTTGGTCACGCCAACGTATCGACGAGTCACCAATTGTCCTGTGAAGTTCCTGACTTTCTTAGAAGTGAAAACAACAGTTCCATCTACCAAGGCCATCAAAGTATCGTCGTTGCAACGTTTAACATTTGCTCCTGGGTGATATTTTGTTCCACGTTGTCGGATGATGATGTTTCCAATTTTTACTTTCTGATTTCCAAAGATCTTAACACCAAGTCGTTTCGAGATCGAATCTCGTCCAAGTTGGGTAGACCCACCGGCTTTACGATGTGCCATAGTCAATAATCAATATTCAACAACCGAAATTCAAAATGAACTGGTCAGTGACTACTGAGACAAAATTAATTTTAAAATATTTGTCCGCATTCAATTTCTGCAAAAAATTCAGTATCCATAAATACTGAAAGATTTCGAAAGTGCTGCGGGGGAAATAAGTTTCTTGATAATAATTGTTTTCGCTTGGCTAAGCAAAAATACACTTGCGCAGTGCATCCAATTGAATTATTGGAAACCATCGGTTACAAGGAATATTCTAACAGAAATGGAAAATATGTCAACTCGTGCTTTTATCGACTTAGTCCATTTTTGTCATCCTGAACTCGTTTCAGGATCTAATACGAATCTAACGGAAACCTATCCTCTAGCGGGTGAAATCCAGTCTTAAAAAAATACTGACAAAACTGTAGAATTTGATATACTAGGTTTATGCATAAATTCTTCCGCAAAATCAAAGGTTTTTTCCTGAAATATGAGTACAAAATAGTGCTTATTATCGGTTTTTGCCTAGTTTCAGTTATTTCCTACGAATTTGGCGTTCTACAAGGTCAAAAGTGGCAGCAAAAGCCCCTTATAATCGAGAAAGCACTAGAAACACCTCAGCAGGGGTCAATAGGCCAAGGTGAAACCCCTGGCGCGCCAGAAAGCAAGACGGCAGCAAACCAAGCATCCCAAACTAAGAACAACAACCTAAATCCTAATTCCTCCCAATGCGCCTATGTCGGCTCGCGAACGTCGGATAAATTCTATTTACCAACCTGTTCTTATGCCAAAAGAGTGAAACCTGAAAATTTGGTCTGTTTCAAAACCGCCGAAGAGGCGATAGGGCAAGGGAGGACGGAAAGCAAATGCAAGTAGCTTTATTCCACATTTCTTTTTCCGCAAAAGAAACCTGGAGGAAAGAAAACTCTCGCACGAAGTTCGCGCTGGCAAAATTACTGCGCTTGCTCGCTAAATTTCCTCGCGCAAAAAAGTCATCAAGGAGTTTTTGCTGAGAAAATTTTTAACGCTCTCTCGCTGCAATTTTGAAACGCGCTCCTGGTGCAAAAAGGAATGCAGAAAATTCAAGTTTGCAATTGTGTGAAGGTAATTATTATAGTAATTCAATTAAAATTAATAAAAAATAATTTATGCAAGAATTTCTTAATGCAATTTCTGCCATCTCGACACTATTAACCTTATCCATTGCATTATTACTTTTTGATCGATACGGAATAAAAAAAACAATAAAGGAGAAGCAATTAGAAGTAGTTGCTGGGCTATTGATCGATATTAAAAGCTTACGTTTTACGCTAAGTGATGAAAAGCAATGCTCATTTATCTCATTCGAAAGAGGTGAATATGCTACATTGATTAGAAATTCTAATCATGTCGAAATAGCAACTAAATACCTATTATTTGGAAAACAATATCTAGAAAAAATGGAAAAAATTTGGAAAGTCTTAGATAATATTTATTTGCCACTTAGCGTTAAGGAAAGTTTCATTCCTCTTCAGTTTTGTAACTTAAGTGGAAAAAAAGGTGCAGAATTAAAAGACTTGCTTGCAAATAATCATTTAGCGGTTGATGAAATGTTTAATGTGGGGTCAAATGATACGAAGTTCACGGAATATTACGGCTATATTAATGATAAAAAAATTACAGTTACTGATTATTTTGAGCAGTGGAATAAAACAATTGATGCCTTGAAGCTTTGGTTGAAAAAAAATTCTGGCATCAGAGAAGATGAATTAAATATATAAAATATATAAAATATATAAAATCTATGGAATTATTATCAAAAAAGGATTATTACAATAGTTTAGCGAAAAAGCCGATGGGGGCAGATGTGCTGTTTTTGAATGAAGAAAACAAAATGTTGGTTGTGAAACCAAACTATAAAGACGAATGGCTTTTGCCAGGCGGAACTGTTGAATCTGGCGAATCCCCAAAGGATGGCGCGATTCGTGAGATAAAAGAGGAAATAGGTTTAGATATTGAAATCCAGAAAATGCTGTGCCTCGATTACAGTAAAACTACTGAAGGTGATAATTTGAAGTTTGTGTTTTTTGGTGGGATGTTGAATAGTGAACAAATTGGCAATATAAGGCTACAGGAGACTGAATTGCTTGATTTCAAATTTGTGACTATGGAAGAAGCCTCGAAATTATTCGGCCCAAGAAAAATAAAAAGGATTCCACATTGCTTTTTTGCTTTAGAGAATAACACGGTTGCATATTTGGAAAATGGAGATGCAGTTTAATTTGTATATTTTTCAAAAAAGCTTTAAAATAAATTTGTTTCAGATCAAGCAATGTTTCAGATGAAATTTTAATTTCAACGATGTGGACAAAAAGCTGATCACACAAGAAACCTACGACAAAAGTGCAGACTTAATGGCTGTGGAATTTAATTGTGTTGGTCCTCGCATTGAAGACATAGATAGAGCTTTTTATTTTGTTGGGAAATTCAATCCTTTCGTCTTGGAAATCGGTTGCGGTAACGGTAGGGATGCAAGAGAAATTTTAGAGAGAACAAATCAGTATATAGGTATCGACAGCTCATATTCCATGATTAAACTTGCACGCCAAACTGCACCTCATGGCAGCTTTATTATTATTGACGCGGAAGATTTCGAATTTTTTTCCTTGCAGCAAATTGATATAGTTTATTCTTTTGTATCACTTTCGCATTTCAATAAAGAAGCTCTTAAGAATATCTTTCAACAAATCTACGAGAAATTAAATAAGGGTGGGGTTATTTATATCTCTCTGAAATATGGTGCATACAGGGAGGTGATAAAAGATGATGAATACGGAAAACGAGTCTTCTATTATTATTTACCAGAGGATATCAAAAATGTAGCTGGCAAGAAATTTAAAACAGTTTATGAGAACAAATTTACTTCGCGTGGGAAAGAATGGTTCACTTTAGCATTAAAGAAATGAAAAAAATTATGGACAATAGCGAGCAACCTAAAACTTTTGAAGAAATAAATGAAAGACTGGCGCAAGATTTAAAAAAAATTAATGGAGAAATTGAAGAAATAGAAAACCACATGCAAATCGGGCAGGAACTTCTAGAAAAACAAGTCGGCGAAAATGCGAGTACGGACGTGATAGAAAAATATCAAAAAGGTCTGGATGAACTTCAGAAAGGCTTGGGAATGTTTCTCGGAATCAAGGATGAAATAAATCAAACAATTACTAAATTGCATGAAACAAAAGCGCAGGCAGATGAACACATCAATAAATATAGAAATGCTTAAGATTGGACATCGCGGAGCTTGCGGCTATGCGCCAGAAAATACACTTGCATCATTTTCCAGGGCCATTGATTTAAAGGTTGATATGGTTGAGTTCGACGTGCAATTGAGTAGAGACGGGGAGGTCGTAGTGATTCATGATTTTTCAGTGGACCGAACAACTGACGGCCGAGGTTTAGTGAAAGACTTTTCGCTAAAAGAATTGAAGTTATGCAGCGTAAGTGGGGGCGAAAAAATTCCGACCTTATCTGAGGTTTTGAATTTAATCAATAGGCGCGTAAAAGTAAATATTGAACTTAAATGCTGCGATTGTGTGAAACCTGTTGCTGATATAATCAAGCAATACATTACGGAGAAGAATTGGTCAGTGGAGGATTTCATCGTTTCTTCTTTTAATTGGAATGAGCTTGAAAAGTTTCGGCAAATAAATAGCGAAATAAGAATCGGAATTTTAGCCAAAAGAAGAATTAAAGGATTTTTAAAATACAGGCTTGAAAATATTTTGGATATTGCTGGCAAATTGAATGCTTATGTTATCAATATGGAACTTAGCGCAGTTTCAATAAAAAAAATTCATTTGATGAGAAAGAGTGGCTTTAAGGTGTTTGTTTATACAGTAAACAACCTGAAAGATATAGAAAAAATGAAAAAAATAGGAGTTGACGGAATATTCTCTAATTATCCAGATAGAATTTAGCGCTCAATTGATTCATCGTTTCGATGATGCTAAAATTGAAAAAGTAATATTTTTTCCTAAACTGCAATGAATAAAAAAACAGTTATCATTTCACTTGGTGGGTCGCTTATTGTGCCGGAAGAGATTGATTGGCAATTTGTTAAGGATTTCAAACAACTAATTGAGCAAGAAATCGAAAACGGTTATAGGTTCATTATCATTACTGGTGGCGGAAGACTTGCTAGAAAGTATGTTGAAGCTGGTGTGCAGATTGGCAACATCGATAGTGAAGACAAGGATTGGATAGGAATCCATGCGACCAGACTAAATGCACATTTCTTACGAACTATCTTCAAGAAGCACGCTCATCCAACAATCAATAAAAATCCTTACGACTTGGAAAGTTTTCTGAAGGCAAAGGAGTCCATCTTGATTGCAGCTGGATATAGACCAGGAAATTCTACTGATTACATTGCGGTTTTGTTAGCTAAGCAATTTGGCGCAACTAAAATTGCAAATCTTTCCAATATTGACTATGTCTGTGATAAAGACCCGAGATTTAATGAAGATGCTAAGAAGATTGAAAATATCTCCTGGCCAGAATTTCAAAAAATAGTCGGTGATGAATGGAACCCAAGTTCAAATCTTCCCTTTGATCCAGTAGCTTCAAAGATGGCAGGCCAAGAGGGAATGGAAGTGGTAATCTTGAATGGTAAAAATTTAAATAATTTCAAAAAGTATCTAGACGAAGAGAAATTCATTGGTACGACGATTAAATAAAAAGGTATTAAGAGCCTGGGCGAGCATCGGACCCTTTTAGCGGTACAAAACTTTTACATTGTTGCCAATTCAAAAAATAAACTTTTTAAAACAGCCTTTCATTTGAAAGGCTGTTTTCCATGATAAGAAAGCAGTTAAACCTGATTCTTTTTTTCAATTGCCCTGATAAGATTAACGGCTTCAGAAATCCTTTTTGCAAATTCAAATTTTTGACACCGTAATTTCCTTAGGATTAAATCTAACTTTTCAAGAGGTGCTTTGATCGTGAAAAGTAATTTTTCAACCTGAACATTGAGCAGTTTTAAACGTTCTTCTGTTTCTACCTGCTCGGTGATATCGATGGAAATACCAAGCACACCGTAGGGAAAATCTCCGTGCATCATTGGCCACTTTGATACCGATTTCCAAACGGTTTTACCGTTTTTATGCGTAACGCTTTCAACCCTATATTTAATAGGCTTCTTAGTTAGCATGACTTGAATATCATCCGCAAGAATCTTATTAGCTTGTTCTAGCGGCAATAAATCAAAATCTGTAAGACCAAGAATTTCTTCAATTTTTCTATCATGATGTTCAGCTTTTGCGTGACTGGCGCGAACTATCTCACCGCCTACGTAGCTCTTGCCATCGAAAAAATATTTTTTTGCTACGATTGAAACCGGGGAATTGCTCAAAAATGAGTACCACATTCTAATATCTTCCATTAGGTTTACCATGATTCATCTCCTTGTATGATTCACTTGTGTAAGAACAAAAAAGTCATCCACATTTTACCACAAAAATGAAAACAATAGCTATCATATGCTATAATTAAGAAAATTCAATTTATGGGAAAGATAGTTTTTGATATCGAAACAATTGGGGAAGATTTTGACACGCTTGATCAGACGACTCAAGATGTTCTTACCCGTTGGATAAAAAAAGAATCTGAAGGTGAAGAAGACTATGAAAAGAGCCTAACAGAAGTAAAAAACGGTCTAGGTTTTTCTCCGCTTACAGGACAAATTGTGGCAATTGGTGTTTACGATATTGAGAGAGATAAGGGCATCGTTTATTTCCAGGCACCTGACGGCAATATTACCAATTTCGATGAGGGCAATATAAAGTATCGAGTTTTGGGTGAAAAAGAAATGCTTGTTCAATTCTGGAATCTGGTTGAAAAATATGACGAGTTCATTAGCTTTAATGGACGGGGATTTGATGTTCCATTTTTAACGGTGCGAAGTGCGATTTGCGGTATTCGTCCTACGAAGAATTTGATGGCAAATCGCTATCTCACCAGTCAGCCACGAAATGCTAGACATGTTGATTTACTTGATCAATTAACTTTTTATGGGAGCGTGAGAAGAAAAGGGAATCTGCATCTTTGGTCGCGAGCATTTGGTATTAAGAGTCCAAAGAATGAAGGGATTACCGGAGATGATGTAGGAATGCTTTTTAAAGAGCAAAGATTTTTAGATATTGCGCGCTACAACGTGGGCGATCTGCGAGCCACCAAGGCTCTGTATGAATGTTGGGAGAAATATGTGAAATTTTAAAAAGCTGATCAGTTGATCAGCTTTTTTTGTTGCTCACTAGTGGCGAGTGCCTCTTAGTTTTCTTATCTAATTTAGCTTGGTCAAATAATGGAAATTAAACCTTTATCATCAGACCTCTTAATTTTAGTAATCTTCAAAAAATTGTTACGCAAAAATGATAATACAGGCAATCAATATGGCGCTACAGGCTAATCCGAAATAGCTTATAAAAGTCGTAATCGTTGCCGCTAATTCGAAATTTATCAGATTGTTAACCTTATCTTTCCTTACACGATTCAGATAATTCATATAAATCGAAAAGCCCATTGCGGAAAGTGCCAGAAGCTTCATGGAAGTTAAAAAGCCAGATGAAGTCTTGTTGGCAGAAACTACAAAAATAAGAACAATGAGCAATGGAAATAAAAGGTAGTTAAAGTAATATTTTTTACGATAAATAAACCTGTAGTCTTTTTCTTGAATAATTTCCTGTTGCTTTACTGTTCTTTTCTTGCCAGTTCTTATCCTTCTAAACGTCATACTCCTACATTTTCTTTTTTTGATGCGCTTAGACATTGTACACCCCCTTGAGATAATATTGCATTGTTAAGGAATCAATTGATCTGAATCATTTTTTCTTTACAGTCAAGCTCTTAGACTGTTTATCTAAAACTCTTGCTCTTTCAACATCTTGTCTGACACCTGGCGAAAGCACACCCATAATTCCTTTAAGCGCTATGCCATCAACTTTCAAGACAGATTCCCATTTATCTATGGGCTCAAGAATTTCTCTCAATTGTTTCTCATCGTACTTATAGGTTTTACGCAAAGTTTGCGCAATTATACCTTCTTCAGAAAAGACCCGTTCTACACCCTCTTGTTCCATATATTTCGCAATTTTTTCCTGAAGCTGCATGAGCTGCAGTTTCGTGGATGTGATGGCAGACTTTAAGTTGATGTAGTCGCTGATTGCGGCGTTTACCTCCTCGGTATCAATTTTTCGTTCATCTTTAAATTTATGCTTCCACATCGGACAAAATTTTTGAAAACCGCACCAATCACACAGTGGTGTAACATTTGGAACAAATTCTCCCTTTTCTATTTCCGCAATTACGTCCAAGAAAAGCTGTTTGGCATTTTGTAATTGTGCTAAGGTTCTTGTAGAGCTCAATTTTACGCCATGCTTGAGATAATATAGACTTACCGTAACTTTATCCAATTTGTCAGCTTCTTTGGGATAGCGAGCTAAAAATGCATTCAGATAAACGGAAAGCTGAAGATCCTCGTCCACTTTTTCCTGTGAAGGCATTTTCTTAGTAGTCTTATAATCGATAATCTCATATCCGTCCTCAGTTTTATCTATGCGATCGACAATACCCGAGATTATATGCGAAGAATGCCTTTCCTTGTCCTCAATTTCTATCTGAAAACGACTCTCAAGATCCACGATTGTGAAATCTGACGGGTTATTTTTTTTATAATAATCCTGGATAATGGCCACACCCTGTGCAAAAGCATTTCTGTCTTCCAACTCATCCTCAAAAACATCACTGTTCCAGTTTTTGGAGAAATAATCTAAAGCTTCCTCTAATTTTGGCGGAATAAGTTGCGGCGCGTGAATGAATTTTAAGGTTGCATGAATAAGTGTTCCAAAAACTGCTTCCTTGGATTTCGGTTCTTTAATCTTATCAATATTTTGAAATTTGTATTTCAGGGAGCAATTTTTAAATGATTCGAGCGCTGAATATGAAATTCGCATAGATTAAATTTGCTTTCAGTAGTTAGCCTCTAGCTTTTAGGTTATTTTTACTTATTATTCATTATAACAAATAGGGGATGGAGGGCAAGATAAAAGGCCAGGAGCAAATTGCTACCGACCTTTTGATTTTGAAAACACCGTATTATGTGTTAACCGTTTGTTGCCGCAAGGCTGTATGCTCTTGTGGTTATGTTGGCTACGCGATCAATCTCGCGTGCATCAGGGGCATCATTGGCATCAAGGTGCATGACATGGAGCAGTTGGCCATCATCATTTAGGTCGAAATGTTCCATATATTCACACATCACTGCATCTATTTGCTTTTGACTGAGATTCCTGATGGAGGTACCGCTTAAGAGCACTAGGATGTTTCCCTCTCTGCTTACTTGCACTATGATAAGTGTATTTCTTTCCCAGTAGTTCTTATTGTAAGCAGTGAATACATCTACAAAAGAATCAACACGCGAAATAACGAACTTTCTGTTCAACATTTCTTGCATTAGGGTTTCAAATGCCTCATTATCGCCTTTCATTAGATCACTCTCCTTTTGGTTGGTGGTAACAAACAACTTCATAAAATACTACCATTTTAATAGAAAACAAGCAACAGTTGACAGCAATTTAAGTATCGGATATATTTAAAGCATACTAAATAAGTAGGGATTAATAAGCATTGTCATGCTGTACAAGAGATCTGGAATTCAGAAGGGGGCAAACAAGCCTGAACGAGATCCTGAAACAAGTTCAGGATGACAACCATCAAAATATATATGCGATTTTCAACAAAAGCCGAATATGGCCTCAAAGCAATGACCAACTTGGCTCAGTGTTATCCAAATCAGAAATCAATCGGTGAGATTGCAAATGAGGAAGCGATTTCGCAAAAATATCTCGAACGTCTGATGGGAAAATTGAGAGACGGAAATGTTGTGGAAAGTACAAAGGGTAAAATGGGCGGGTATGTTCTAGTGCGAGAGCCGAAGAAAATTTCCGTGGATGAAATAATTGAAATTCTTGATGGAGAGATTGCTCCAATGAGATGCGCTGGAAAGTTTTGCGCAAGTCAACACAAGTGTCCTTCTAGTATTGTTTGGATTACACTAGGACTTCAGATAAAAAAGACTTTAAATAAAATTAAATTAAACGATTTAGTAAAATAATAACTTCTTCATTGTCATCCCGGACTTGATCCGGGATCCAGCCCGTATTTATTTCTAGCGATTTAAATTACAACTGGATTCCCGCTTTCGCGAGAATGACAAAAATATTATAAGGATGAAAAAAATTTACCTCGATTACGCGGCAACGACACCTGTTGATAAAAAAGTTTTAGAAATAATGCTACCGTTTTTCAATGAGAATTTCGGTAATGCTATGAGTGTTCATGGATTCGGTCAAGATGCGCTGGAAGCTGTTGATACTGCTAGAGCTAAAGCGGCACTTTTCTTCAGATCATCGCCATCTGAAATCATCTTTACATCTGGCGCTACAGAAAGTAATAATCTCGTTGTAAAAGGCTCGCTTAGGTCTTTCTATTCAATTTCCAGAAAAGAAGGCGAAAAACCACACATTATTACAACAAAATTTGAACATCACTGTGTTCTTGATGCATGCAAATTTGCTGAAAAAGATGGTCTTGCCGAAGTGACATTTATTGCTCCAGATAAAAACGGTTTGATTTCAATAAAGGACATTAAAGCCGCGATTAAACCTAACACTATCTTGGTAAGTGTTATGTATGTCAATAATGAGATTGGAACGCTACAGCCGGTTGCAGAGATTGGAAAAGAGCTTAAAGTCATCAATGAAGGACGTCTGCAAAACAAACAACCGAAAATCATCTTTCACAGCGATGCTACCCAAGCGATAAATTATTTTAATTGCGATGTTGATTACTTAGGCGTGGATTTACTCTCCATGTCGGCACATAAGATTTATGGCCCTAAGGGTATCGGCCTTTTGTATGTCAGGAAAAACACTCCTATAAAAAGGGTTCAGGATGGCGGAGATCAAGAATACAGACTGCGAGCAGGAACACATAGCGTGCCAGCAATTGTCGGTTTAGGGGAGGCAATTAACTTGATAAAGACTCCTGCGACCGCTAAAAAAATTAAAGAAATTGAGGAATTGCGGGATTATCTCATTAAGCGGGTTCTTAAAGAAATTCCAAAATCATACTTGAACGGCAGCCAAGAAAAACGTTCTCCCAATAACGCTAATTTCCGCTTTGACGATGTTGAGGGTGAAGGTTTGATACTTTCACTAGATTTAGATGGAATCGCTGCCTCCACAGGCTCTGCCTGCTCCTCTGGCGCATTAGACCCTTCTCATGTATTACTTTCGCTCGGACTCAAGCATGAGCAAGCCCACGGCAGCCTCAGAGTTACACTGGGAAAATATACAACAAAAAAAGAGTTGGACATCTTAATTGAAAAACTTAAAGAAGTTGTTAAGCGTCTTAGAAAAATTTCAGGCAATGTGCTAGCTGATTTCCAATAAATCATTTTAACATTTTATCATGTTAACATACGAACATAAATACATTCAATGTTTAAATGCTTGAATGCTAACATGTTTATATAAATTATAATTATGCAAAAATATTCAAAAAAAGTCTTAGATCACTTTACTAAGCCGCATAATCAAGGAAGCATGAAGAATCCAGACGGAATGGGAACTGTCGGAAATCCAAAATGTGGAGATATCATGCGTATGTATATCAAGGTTAAAAAAAACAAACAGGGCAAGGAGATAATTAAAGATGTTAAGTTTGAAACATTGGGATGCGGAGCTGCTATTTCAACTTCTTCAATGGCAACTGACCTCGCGAAAGGAAAAACGATTGACGAAGCTCTTAACATCACAAACAACATGGTTGCTGAAGAACTTGGAGGATTGCCGACAGTGAAAATGCACTGCAGTAATCTAGCTGCTGATGCCTTAAAAGCTGCAATCAAGAATTATCAGAAAAATAAGTAAGCATTGAATCCTTTTTGTTTTCTTTATTATCTAAAATAAACATCTTATGAACCAAGTACGATTCAGAGAGTTGGCAGTGGGCGATAAGGCTTCACTTCAGAGTCTCTTTTCTCAACTTATAGCGAATTTTAATGGGATTTTGGAGATTGAGAATTTGATTAGTGACCAGCGCTGTAATTGTATCGTTATCGACGATGGCAATGGTGCTATTGGATTTGGGTCTCTAGTGACTTACATTGTGCCATCCAAAGGGGAAGTGGGCAGGATTGAAGATATTGTCATTGATGAAAAATATCGCGGGAAAGGATTAGGAAGAAAACTTCTTGAAAAACTTATTAGCATTGCTGATGAAAAAAAACTTTCTCATATTTATTTAACTTGTAGGCCGGAGCGAATTGCTGCAAGGAAATTATATGAATCACTTGGATTCAAAAAAGGAGATACTAATATGTTTAGTCTGGATTTAAGATAGTGGGAGATTTTCTCTGCAGGACTCTTGGATGCATTGGCGATGTATCTAATCTTAATTTAAAGTACTTGTTTATACATGGTAGCCTTAGTTATATCGTATATGAAGCGGGAAATTAAAGTATAATCAGTGTCGCACAATATATCTTTTGCGACACTGAGCTCAAAACAAGGCCTTATTTAAGCCCTTAATATCCTCAATTAATACATTTTTGAGGCTTACCCAATTTTGACATCGCTATCAGCACTTAAAGCCCGCACATTTGCGCATCCACTCACCCTTAATTATCAACTAATGTTCATATATCCAGATGTGGCTTTTTTATCGTATTTGCAACATCTTCGCATCCACTTTGTATCAGCCTTTCAACCACCTCTTTACCAGGAAATCCTAAAAACTTTCTTTTGCGTTAAGTAGGTCCCACTGCACATCTTTTTGAAATTAAAAATAAAATAAAGCTCTATCTGAGGCATACTCCTATGCCTACTTTTTTCGTCCAAAAGCGAGGCTCAAAATTGACCTGTGTTGAATTTGAACACTTGTAGGTATACATCCATATATACCCCAAGCAACTCATTTTAGAGTTATTTTTGAAGCCGATGCGAACAAGCAAAATTTTGATGAATTATGCCATCTTAGTGATATCTTTTAACTAAAGATATTAAGTAATCAAAAATAAACTAAGCATAATAATAATGCTATTTGAAATTTTAAAACTACTAATGTTCGAATAAAAAAAATAATAAAATTAAATTAAAAAAATAATTATAAATATTTTTTGAAATTATTAAAAAATATTTAAATTGAAAATTTTATTGAATATCAAATGGATATATTTAATGGCACAGTTTCTTCATTTTTAAATTATTTTTTACTCACTCGGTTTAACCTCTAACATTACCCGCCTCGGAAATTATATGTTTTTAGTTCAGTGTCGCACAACCCTTTTATTTAAATAAAAAAAGGGAATCAGTCAAAAGACTAATTCCTATTCCACTCAAGAAATACACCAAGATGCTCTTTAGTTATATATAATCATCTGATCAACTATCACTGGACTATTAGATCCAATTGAGCCAACCAGTGCTTTTGAGGTATCCAGGTAAATATTAGGTCCAAAGTATGGATCATGCACGACATACTTCCCCGTTTTTTCTTTAGTATGAATGACAACATAATGACCACCAGTACCATTGGTTTTCTTAATATACACAATAACTGGATTCTTCTTTGCCAGTTGAGCATCGATTACTGACCAATTGATATTACCATGGGAGTTAGAACTAGTTAAGGTGATTTTTGAATCCCAACTTCCCAAATCCCAACGAATAAGATCGGACGAATAGATTGGCTGACTTGCTAAGACTTTCGGTGTTACCGGACTGTTATGATAAGTGGAGACCATCGCAACTGCTGCAACTGCGCAGCCATAACTCTTCATCAGGGTGCGAGTATTTCCGATTGTCGTATCCGCCCATCGCGGGTCACGCTGAGAATAGTACCAGCCAAGAGAAGCATTTGAAGAACTCGATGGCTTTGGATAATCGTCGGCGGAAATTCCACTTGTAGCATAATACTGATCAATATCCAGCAATTCTTGTTTTTGATCTTCAACTCTCTTAAGCAAAAGTGTGTAGCGAGCTTCTTCACCCTTTGTCTGCGAAATAAGTGCTTCGCGCTTACGCTTCACAGCTTCCAGGTCACCACTTTCATCTTTTAATTTCTCATGTTCCAAAACTATTTCGCCTTTCTTTTTAGCTACTTCTTCACTTTGAATTTCTAAATCATTTTTCATTTTATGAATTGAATCAACAATCTCCTTTATGCTATCGCCAGCTTGAGAAACTCGGTCTTTTGTGACCATGAAAGAGGCAATATTATCACCAGAGAGGTATACAGCAGCTAGGCTAGTCTGATTCAATTGATAATATGATTGGATAAGATTAGTGAGTAATTTTCGTTGAGATGCGATTATTGCTTCCTTTTCTCTTATTTGTGAACCAATTCTCATAATTTGAGAATTGTAATCATTTATTTTCTCCTTACTTTCTTCGATTTTAGTTTGAACCTGTTGCAGATTAGAATCAGTAATGGACAGCTGATTATTTAGGCTTTCTCCTTGCTTTTTCTTTATATCAATAATTTCGCGATAAATCTCAGCTCTTTTTTGCAGCTCCTCGATTTTTTCTTGAGTTTCTTTTTCTTTTTCTGCTTCAGCCTCAGTTAGTTGGGTAATACTTTCATCCTCAGCATTGCTTACCATAATCTGCGCAAAAAGCGCGCTCAAAACAAGCACGATACTTAGATAAAGTTGATATTTATTTAGTTTTATTTTTGTATTCATCAAACGGTTTTTTTACATTAGACTAAGAGCTTGCTCTATGCGATTCAAGCTTTCGGTTTTCCCCAAAACCCAACTTACTTCAAATGGCGATGGTGACTTTTGCGCGGCAGTTAGTGCAACCCTGAGAGGCCAAAGCAAATCGCCTCGTTTATCCCCTGCTGCTTCCAAAAGTTTTGCTTCGATGTTTGCAAGTGTCCACTCGTTCTCATCAATTGAATTCAGAACCGTTTGCGATTGCTTAAGTGACTCCACTGTTTGCTCATCCGCATTGGTTTTCCATCTCAACATATCCTTCTCAACTTTGATATCATCAAAGAAGAATGTGTTCTCATCTCCCACGTCGGAAAATTTGGCCAATCTCTCCTTTTCAACTGACAAAATCTTTTTCAGATATTCATCCAATTTCTTTTCAGCTGAAGCTTTGATGAAAAATTCTTTTTGCTCAAAAAATGGCTTAGCTTTTTCCAAAAGTTCTTCCACTGAA
Source organism: uncultured Bdellovibrionales bacterium (assembly GCA_964609855.1). Taxonomy (GTDB): domain Bacteria; phylum Patescibacteriota; class Minisyncoccia; order Moranbacterales; family GWC2-37-73; genus GWC2-37-8. The sequence continues at coordinate 12,092 of CAZSTB010000002.1, read as the reverse complement.
AGTTTCTTGATATATTGGGAGTTGATCCAATCCAATTTCTTGATATCGAAAACAGCGCCAGCCTTGTGAACTTTGGTTAATTCAAATTTTTCAATAAGCTGCTCCATCGAATAAATTTCTTGTGTTGAGCCTTCACCGGGATTCCAGCCAAGCATCGCGACAAAATTTATAATAGCTTCTTTCAAATATCCTTTTTTAATATAATCTTCAACGGCTACATCACCTTGTCGTTTTGAAAGTTTTGAACGATCAAGATTCAAAAGCAATGGCAAATGCGCGAATTGTGGCATTTCCCATCCAAATGCGCGATAAAGCAAGATGTGTTTCGGTGTACTTGGAAGCCATTCATCGCCCCTTATGACTTGAGATATTTTCATTAAGTGATCATCAACGACATTAGCCAAATGATAAGTAGGAAAGCCATCTGATTTCAACAAAATCTGGTCGTCGATAGTGTTGGTAGAAATTGAAACTTTTCCCCTCACAATATCTTCAAACACAATAGTTTCATCGCGTGGCACCTTTAAACGTATAGTTGCAGGACAGTTTTCTTTCAATTTGTTATTAATCTCGTCAATTGAAACATCTGTGAGACAATATCTGTCATACATTGGAGCTTTCTTTTCTTTCTGCTGCTGTTCACGCATTTCTTCAAGCCTCTTAGGTTCACAGAAGCAATAATACGCTTTTCCTTCAGCTACTAATTGCTCAGCATATTTTTTGTAAATTTCCAATCTCTCAGATTGAACATATGGTCCAAAATCTCCAACCTCCAAAACTCCGGGATAATTTGCAGATTCACTAACTGCCTTAGATTTGAGATCTGAGATTTGAGATTTTTCAAAAACTCCTTCATCAAATTTTAACCCAGCCCAATCCAATGAGTTAATCAGACTCTCAACTGCACCTTCCACATATCTTGTGCGGTCGGTATCCTCAATGCGAAGAGCGAAAACTCCATCATTCTTACGGGCATATAAAAAGTTATACAGAGCGGTCCTCAGTCCTCCAATATGCAGATATCCTGTCGGCGATGGTGCAAATCTTACTCGTACTTTTTCGTTCATAGTTTTATTCATTTTCTTTCTTTTCTTTTTTAATTATCCTCCAGTGAATGGCAAATATTGGCAATGCAATGAGCATCATGGTAAGCGCATTCACAATGTTATTCTGACGCTCCTGCACATAACATTCATCTCCAGCATTGTCAGTTTTCCACTGTTCATAATCCCTCAGCATATTTTCCAATTGCAATTTTTGATCTTCAGTTGCAATGGTTGCATAACCGCCCTTTTCCAATCCATAAATCGGTGGTTGCACATTACAGCGGCTATATCCGCCCTTTTCAGCCTTTGGAAAAACATAGTATTTCAAGGCGGTATTTATCAAATTTCCCGTACCTACTGCGACAAAAATCAGACTGACCAGAGCTGCAATATATAAATAAATTGTTCTGACAAGTTTCGTTTTTTGATTCATAGATATTAGCGTTACTAATAGAATTAAAACTACGAATGCGATTACAATTATTAAAGCCATGACTATTTATTGAAAAATACTCTTATCGGAAAAATTATCGCCGAATTAAATATTCTTTTCAATCTTCTTAACATAAACTTCCTATCAGTTGATGGATGAGCAAATAATCTCCAAAACCATTCCAATCCCAAAATTCTGAATATTTTTGGTGCCCTTCTCGCTCTTCCGGTCATAAAATCAAAGCTCCCGCCAACACCCATAGCTAATCTAATATTACCATTTTTTTGCAGATTTAGAAACTTCTCCTGGTTCGGTGAACCGAAGTTACTTATTAGTATCTGGTATCTCGTATTTTGTATTTTGCATGATTCATTCAAAACATAGAAATTCTTTCCTGCGATGCTGATATTTGGATATTTTTTCTCTAAAACTTTTTTTATTTCACTGAATTTACTCAGACCGTTTCCATTGATTGCCAGATAAATGGAAAGTTCTTTTTCATTCGCGATTTTTAAGATATTTTCAAGTAAATCTACGCCGGCAATTCTTGATCTAAGAAAACCGAAATTTCTGATGAATGCATACCAAATTCCGACTCCGTCAGCCACATTCAAATCGCAGCAGTTCAAAACATCCTTAAAGTTTTCGTCCCTCTGCGCTTGCAAGACAAATTCTGGATTCACCGTGGCAACCTGATGAAACTTTTCTTCATTTAAAAAACTTTCTATTTTTGCAAGAATTTCTTTTTTTGTAAAATTATCAATTCGAACACCTAGAATATTCATTTAATGAATTGTCATCTTGAGCGCAACATAGTGAAGTCGAAAGATCTGAGCCCAGATTTCTCGATTGCGCTTCGCTTCACTCGAAATGACAGGTATGCAATGTTTCTATTATTAAGTTAATGGGAATTCCTCCAAAGAAACATATTCTGCTCCCCCACCCTTACTTTCCATGATTGAAACGCTATCAACCGTCATTGCAAGCTTAACTTTCTCATCAATCACGGGTTTTGTTTCAAGCTCGTCCCATTTTATAGCGCGAATTCTACCAAGCGTAATATGAGGCCTGAATTCTTTGTGCGCTTGCGGTCTCATGCCTAAAGATTTTTCAACTGCTTCATTGAGCCAGCCAAGTTCCGGACAAGGTTGGCCGGAAAGCCAGACCATACGAGGATCCTCCAGACTTGGACCGATTTCAATTTTATCAAACTCCAAATCAAAGGATTCGAAATCGACAGTCGCATCTCCAACTTTCTCGCAGATTTCAGGAATCATGCTCTCATCAACATATCCAACAAAAGCCACTGTTATATGGAAATTTTCTTCTTTCATCCATTTTACCGGCAAATCCTCCCATTTTGACACAATTTGAGCCAAGCGCTTCTTCAAAGAATTTGGCACATTTATTTCCACAAATATTTTCTTTTTCTGCATAACATTGTTTTGTCATCCTGAATTTACCTGCCTCGGCAGTAGACGGGTTCAGAATCTAAGTATACCTAAAGCTTTTATAGATGCTGAAATAGATTCAGCATGACATCTTATTAGTAATTTATATCTGTCTTATTCTAGCATTATACAAGCACAAAATCAATGCTTTTTTAAACAAAAAAAGAGACTTGCCTTACAGACAGCCTCCTTGCAACCCATTTGTATATTATACGCCTATTTAGCATAAAAGTCAAGTATATATCTTATCCCCAATCTGCTATAATATACAAATGCCAGACTCAAATAAGACATTTGTCATAGACGTTGCTCCCATTGCCAGACTGCCTCTTACCAGGCAGCAATTTTTTTCGTATGAATCAACTCAAGAGATCAAGCCTGGGGCACTGGTGCTAATCCCGCTTTTTAACCGTGAAACAGAAGGCGTCGCACTTGCCTGCCAACTGAACGAAGCCGATTCAAGAGCATACAAACTGAAAACAATTTCGAAAGTTCTTCAAGAAAATTTTCTTACCCCAGAGCAGATTATTTTGGCTAATCAGATATCAGATCATTATCTGACTTCCCTAGGCGTCGTCTTGAAACATTTCCTGCCCAAGAGAGTAACCGCGAGAATCAAGAATCAAGAACCCTGCCTACAGGCAGGCAGGTCAGGAATCAAGTGTCCAGCAAAACTTGAGATCAAATTAACACCAGAACAAGAATCGGCCGTTTTTGCGATAGCAAAAAGTGATTGGAAATTGGAAATTGGAAATTGGAAATTTTTACTGTATGGCCCTTCTTCCTCCGGCAAAACAGAAGTATATCTTCATTCAATTTTGAAATTGAAAGAAACTAGCCCCGAAGCGCAATATTTGATTTTATTACCAGAACTCACCTTGGCTCCGCAAGCCATCGCTCGCTACGGTGAATATTTCAATGAGAAAGAAATTATTGTCCTGCACAGCAAGCTCGGCAAAGGAGAATTTTTTGCCAATTGGGAAAAAATCAGGTCAGGAGAGGCTAAGATTATAATCTCAACCAGAATCGGAATATTTGCGCCGTTCAAAAAACTAGGACTTATTGTCATCGATGAGGAACAGGACATGTCATATAAGCAATGGGACATGAATCCTCGCTATGACGCCAGGCTTGGCGCTGAGATGCTATCTGAGATCTTTTCATGTCCGATCGTGATGGGTACAGCCACTCCACGCATCGAAAGTTTCAGCAAGGCGCAAACTGGCGAATACAATCTCCTGAAACTGCCCAAGCTTTCAATCCCGAATTCCACCTACCACCTACCACCTACCACCTACCACCTGATTGACATGCGCAAAGAAAAATGGACAAGTTTTGACGGAAAAAAGAAACCCAACCATTCCCTGCTCAGTTTGAAACTGCAAGAAGAAATCCGCTATGCGCTTTCAAACAAACTGCAGATAATTTTGTTTGTGAATCATCAAGGTTCCAGCACATTTTCAATCTGCAGAAACTGCAAGACAGTTCTGAAATGTTCAAAATGTGACAGGGCGTTGGTCTTGGATGAACATGAAGAATACAAATGCCTGCACTGCAATTTCAAAGCCGGCATTGTGCCATCGTGCAAATGCGGAAGCATTGCTTTTGAAAATATTGGGATCGGCACGCAAGGAGTGGCCAAAGAAATAAAAAAACTTTTCCCATCGGCACGCGGAGCACGCCTAGACAGCGCTACCATCAAAAAACCTGGCATGCAGGAAATAATCTACAAACAATTTTCCAGGGGGCAAATTGATATTCTAGTTGGAACCCAGATGATAACCAAAGGTTGGGACAATCCCAATGTCGCCCTGGTCGGCATCATCGATGCTGATTCGCTTTTTTCCGCGCCTGACTATCTGACAGACGAAAGAGCATATTCCAACATCATGCAGATTGCAGGCAGAACTGGAAGATTTGGCAGCAAATACCCAGGCCAAGTCGTCATTCAAACTTTCAATCCCAATCAGCCGATTTTTGATTTTGTCACAAGCCGCAACTATCAAGGATTTTTCGAAAGAGAAACAAAGCAACGTGAATCTTTGCACTATCCGCCATTCGGATCGATCGTGAAGCTGACTTTTCAGGAAGCTGACGAAACAAAATTGGAAAAAGAAATTCAGAAAATTCACAGCTCGCTGAGTAAAGAGATTTCGGAAATTTCAACCCTGAGAATTACCGAGCCTAGCAAACCGCTTGTCAGCAAAATCAGAGGCAAACATCGCATGCACATCCTGCTTAAAAATTTCGAGCCGTCCGCTTCTCTTCCGGATCCGGTTGTGAAAATAATCGGCGGACTTTCAACCGGCTGGATCGTCGACGTTGACCCGATCAGCATCGCCTAGATTTCAAAAAACAAAAATCCCTGATTCAATCAGGGATTTTTGTTTACTTCATAATACAAGATAATACAGATAATTACATCACACTTAGCCCGCCAGGAGCAGCTGGTGAAGTGTTGTCTACCTGCTCACCGTTCGCCAAGTTTTTTTTAATGAAGAAATAATAAATGGAAGAATATTTTTTAGCACCGTAGACCAAGGGACTCCTGGAAACTGTTTTCAATTACCTTATTTAATTTCGTATTTTATTTCACTAACCTTTTTAATTAAATACATTCCACTTTCGCATTTCAGGAGTTAATTCTACCTTTTCTTTCTTATTGTTATTTGCAGTGTCTACCCTATAATAATTTTTATCCGAGCAACTAATCAATAAATACCTATCGTCAATCCAAGAACTTGTATTTTTTTGCCATTCACTTGCAGCCAATGAACAATTTTCAAAAATTGCCCTACTGTTTCCATCACCTACATTTTCTACAATCGCATCGTATTGTCTCGCATCAGGATTTGTACCTTTTTCTTCTTCGTATGCAACTTTAGATGAATCTGGTGAAAAAATGGAATTTCCAAATCTGATATAGCCCTTGCGATGTGCTATTTTTCTATCATCCTCATTGTTGATATTTTTTAAAATCAAACCGTTAAAATCCACTGCTTTCTTATTTAATCGCGGATAGTAATAAGGAACATCTCCACCTGCGTAAGTTTCGTATGCGACCCATTCACCATCCTTAGAAACATTATATATTGCGCCAGTATTTTCAGTCGTTAAAATTGCAGTCACCTTTTTTGTTTCTACATCGACTTTATTCATTCCACCAAAGACACCGCTAAAAATATAAGCACCTCCCAAACCATCAGGTTGTTCGGGAGAATAATACACATACTTTCCATTGTTAGAATACCCGATAATATCCATGACTCTTCCATCAAATTCAGCAAATTTTCTTTCAACTAAGATTTGTTCATTACTTCCATCAGAATTCAAGATAACTAAGGATTGACCATTGTCATTCATTACCACCTTAACAATTTTGTTTGTTTCTTTTATAAACAAGCCACAATCATCCTCTAAACATTTTTGCAAATATGAATTTACGATTTCCGAACTATTACTATTAGTAGTATCATTCTGCTGCGACCTTACAATCGTGTCTTGTTGTATCGGTGTCGCATCTCGAAACTGCTGGGTTGTTGAATCTGGGGATACTGATTGATTCTCAACCATTTTTTGAACAGGTGCTTGAGATATTTTAGCAAACATCCATCCAATAACCCCTGCGGTTATTGCGACAATCACGATAATAACTGTAATCACGGCAACATTTCCTTTTTTATTTTGCATAAATTATTTTAAAAATATTATTGAATTTCATTTTACATTCCGCCGAAAAATTCTGGAACTTATTAAAAGGATTCTAAACATTTCGTTATAATCAATAATATCGGAAATTTACTGAGGAGAGACGGAGACGAATTAGAGCGAAGAGTTTATTTATTCCTTAACTTATTATACTTGATGTGAGAATTTTGAGCCAGATATTTTTTGCTCTGCAAATATAATCTTTTAGACTTATTAACCTCTAAATAAATTCGATAGTATGCCTAGCATTGCTAATACGAAAAACGCAATACCCCAGAGCTTCCACTTCCGCTGATAAGAAACAAATGCATCTACACTTTCCCACTTTTGGGATTTCCATGCCCATTCATTTCCTTTCAAGCCGAGAATAATCCACATCACAATATTTACAAGCGGAATAAGTGCAAGCAAGGAAATCCAAACACCTTGAGATGCACCCCAAATCCAAGTCAGTCCAGCAGCACCCCAATTCCAACCCTTGATTTCTTCAGGCACAACTGAGGCCTCCTTGTTACCAGATCTTTCGTCGTAATCCGCTCCGTCAACAAGTTCTCTTTTACAAAGAAAAATAATACCAATGGGAATACCGACAATAAAACCTATTACAGACACCACACCAACCAGCATAAGAAGCCATTTGATTAAATCTGCAATAATACTTCCTATTGAAGAAACATCCGGATTAACTCCCAGCAAAGCAGAAGTTGCCTGAATAATAACAACTCCGATCAATGCAACTATAACGCCGACGAAAGGTCCTATGATTAAACGGAGGCCGATCTTTCTATTTCTCGAAGACAATACTTGAACCTGCTGAACTAACGGCTGTTGCACGGGTTGTTGTGCGGATGCATTTGTTTCTTGTTCCATAACGTTTTTGATTATATTAATAAATTTTAAAAATTACATTTCGCACAGAGTTCAGAATATCGGAAGTTTGCTGCAGAGAAGCGGAAAGGAATTAGGACGAAGAATTTATATATTTCTTAACTTATCATACTTGATGTGAGAATTTTGAGCCAGATATTCTTTACTGTTGGCTGTAAATTTTCTTCCATTTTTCTGGCAAATCTTTTGTTTAATTATTAATTTTTTTCTTTTTCCTTTTTTGAATTCGAGCAGAGGGCCAGAGGTAAATACCTAAGTTCAAAAACTCCTTTTATTTTTTGTAAAGTGTAGTCCAGTATTTACCGACAATCAAACTCTTTTTAACTGCTCCCCATACTCTTGAGTCACCACTGAAACCGCGATTATCACCCATAACAAAATATTCATCACTTCCTAATGTTAAACTTACCTCTCCTTTTGTTACCACATCACTTTTTAAATATGAGCTTTCATCTAACACCCTGCCATTCACAGAAACAATACCTTGTTTAACTTCAACTTTTTCGCCTGGCAATCCAATTATTCTTTTCAAAAAGAATTGTTTTTCATCTTTTGGATATTTAAAAACAACAATATCTCCTCGCTTATAATCTTTATTAAATTCATTAATTAACACGTAGTCACCATCTGTTAAATTTGGCTCCATTGAGGCGCCAGACATAAAGAATGGTTGCACTATAAATATTCTAGCTGGAACAACTACAACAATCGCAATAACAAGTGACACAACTCCCGACAAAAGCAGTTTAGTAATGTAAATTTTAATATTTTTCTTTATATCTGTTTGGTAATAATTTTTGTATAAAAAATTGGAAATAAAGAATCCCACGATAGCACCTACTATATTACCGGGAAATTTTATTCCTAAAGGATATAATATAAATCCAATAATAAAAGCAGTCATAGCAATCATTAATAAAAAATAAGCCGATACAATAAGAGCCGTTTTGTATGTTGCATTTTCAATTTTGAAAATTTTTATTGTAAAGTACAAGAAAAGTGCTTCCAGCAAAAGACCAAGTGGTATTCCAATTAAAATTGCGACCAAGATGAGCGTTCCCATATTCTTTATTCAATAAATTAATTACAAAAAATGAATTTTCTTTTGAGGAAATGTGGAGCAAAAGAAAATATCCTATTATCCCCCTCTATAAATAGATAGAAAAAGTAAAATTTTATTCATTATTTTCAAAAAAGATTGCCTGAAAAATTTTCATAGTAAAGAAAAATTTATTTCAGATCAACGTCTCGGAATATCAGAAGTTTTATTTATTCTACCTTATTAAAAATTATCAAGAAAAGAATAAATAAAATTTGGGTGGAGTGATAAGCAAAAAATATTTTTAAAAAAATTATTCAACTTGTCCAACATCTATTGAAAACGAATTATCCTCATTTTCCGCTAAACCAAAATATAACTCAACTGCCTTTTTCATTGTTGGCTTAGAGCCAAATTGCGTATCATCAAGATCGGGAAAATTTAATTTTACATTATTGCCTTCAATTCTAAGAATGCCACGCTGGCCAGCGGTTCCAGTTAGGCAAAGTATTTTGTATTCGCCACCGCCAATATCCTCAATTGAAGGCAAAGAAGGGAACTTTCATTATAATGTGCAAATCGCTGCCAACTTGTTTTAAAATTTTAATCTTCTCAGTCTCGTTTTTGTCTCTTATGGCTTGTAATAAATTTTGCACATTAATTTGACCAGTTCCTTCTAAAACTTCCTTCTCGGTGTCCAAGCGTGTTCCATGCTTAATTTGTTCCTGCCTATCTCTTTCAGCTCTTTGTTGCGCACGCTCATCTTTTGAAAATTCTGGGATTTCGTTTTCAATCATATCTTTGCTTTTAATTTTTTTAAAAATATTTTTTGCTTATCATGTAACCTGATATTCCGTTTGTTTTTTCTTTTCATTCCTCAGTAGAGGAATAGCATTTCTGTAATGAATTAATTGTACCACAAGGGCATTTCCGTTGGTCAATTCCGTCTTTGTTTTTGGGAAGAGGGGTTAGGGGTGAATTCCCAAAAAGAAAGATTCCTTATTATTCATTCTTACTGAAAATATCTACGTATTCTTTGTAAATATATGATTGTCCGTATTTTTTATCCTTATCTTTCGGCATTAATATTTTCATTTCAATAAATCTATCAATTACGGTTTGTGCTCCAGCACGCGTAAACCCAGTCCAATTTTGAATAACATTAATATTCACAATTGGCTGACCATATAATTTTAATAAAACAATAGTTGCACTTTCTGATGCACGCTTGCCCAATTTTTGAACTTTCATTGTATCTTGTTGACGCAGTACGGTAATTTTTCCCACAATATCTATGGCTTCATTTGCAATTTCAATAACACCATCAAGAAAAAAATCTATCCAATCAAAAATATTTCCATTATGATAACCAAAAAGTTTTTCGTAATAAAGTTTTTGATGCTTCTTAAAAAATGAAGACAAAAATAGAACTGGTTTTTCGAGATAACCTTCTTTCCACAGATAAAAAGTAATTAACATCCTGCCAGTTCTTCCATTCCCATCTAAAAATGGATGGATTGTTTCAAATTGCGCATGAATGAGTCCTGCCTTAATTACGGTTGGCATGGTGTCCTCGGAATGAATAAATTTTTCCAAATCACTTAATGCATTTTGCATATCCGCAACAGCTGGCGGAACAAAACGGGCATTATCTGGACGAGTACCGCCAATCCAATTTTGACTCTTTCGAAATTCTCCTGGGTCGGAAAAATGAGTTGCTCGCGCCTTATGCATTAATTGTCTATGCAATTCGCGTATAAAGCGAAGTGCCATGGGAAAATTATCATCAGATATTCGTTTCATTCCATAATTAAGAGCCTTGATGTAATGCAAAATATCATCAACATCATCTGGTATATTTGTATCAATTTTAACTTCTGCTGCAATAGCATCTATCATGGTTGCCCTTGTTCCCTCAATTTGGCTTGAAGATGCCGCATCTTTGCGTAGATACATCAAAAGAAAGAAGTCAGAGTCAGGCAAAAGCTTAGTAATACCATCCAGCTTACCCAAAAGTCGAGTAGCCTCATCGTTCTTTTTTAAGATTTTTGGATCAAAATTAAAGCCTTCTCTTGGTGGAAAAGGTTCAGGAGTAAAAGCTTTAAATCCCTCTTTTTGGGCTATATTAAGCCCAATTTTGATGTTTTTCATAATCGATATGAGTGAGTGAAATGGCTTTAGCAAAAGACATTTCCGAGCGAATGATGATTATATCGGTGATATAGTTTGTTTACATCTATTTTATAATGTATACAAAGTATACTAGTTTGTATACATTGTGTCAACACATGTATACAAACTTTAATGACTAGAATAAAAAACTATCTTATTCTAATAATAGCATCGTTACAGACGATGCAAAAATCTGAGTGAATTTCCAAAAATAAAGACTCCTTATTTGTAATTATACGAGGTATTTATGGTAGTGGCAAATAAAAATGCCACCCATTGACCGGGGTGGCTCGGCTTTTTTATTTACGGAAAGGCGGTTTACTGCCTTACACAATTTTTTTCCATGACGTACCGCTATTGAAGATGGGACTGGGCAACTCCATCAAATTGAGTGTGTTAACAATTTCCATGGCTTGGGATTTTGAGATAATAGCCTTGAATTTGCCATCGCAAAACATGAATTCGTCCTCGCCCCATTGAGAAATTAACCATGTGAATTTCCAGCGTTTAACAACTTTTGTCACGTCAATTTCGCATTCCCCAACATCTTGCATTTTTATGAAGAGGGTGCGGAAATGGTCCAATTGATTCCAGTCGTTTTTGTGAAGAACTCCCTTTCTGGTTCGGGTAGAGTATTTGGCCACTGCTCGAACTGTTGTTTCGTGGTCAATCTCTCCGTCATGCGATATCTCACTCAACCTCATCTCGATTGTCCAGATATCAGCCTGACGGTTTTTTTCTTGGATTCCCGTAATCACGGCGCTGTGCACGCAAGTCGGCCACTCTTTTTTTTCAAGAATGAACTTAATTGGCACACGGTTTGTGGACTCGCCATAGAGAAGCGAAACAGACAGATCAAACTTTGAAGGCCCACCAACGATAGAAAATTCTTCCCTTGCCATACAGCACCTCCCTTTTTCAAATAGCGATTTAGGCCAAAGCCTCTTATCCCTCACTGGAGACGACCTATTCATACGAATAGGAATTCAAGTAATTAAAGCTGAGTCTAACCTTTTTGTCAAGTCTAAACACCTTTTCCCGAGCTATTTAAAATATCAAATAAACTTCGTAGCGTAGAGGAGAAAGTCCCTTTTACCCCTCTTTAAAATAAATGAAAAACAAAATCGGATTCTTTTTTTGAGCCAGGGCGTTAGCCCAAAAGGAAAACGTGCATTTCGCACAACGTATCCGAATATGAGAAGTTTTTGCCCGCTTTCTTATTATATATCAATAGAGAAAAAGGGCAAAAATTTGCGCTCATTGTTAATATAAATGTGCAAATTTTTTGAACCTCATATTCGGTGTTGGTATATTAAAACTACAAGAGTTAAGATAAGAGAAAGTCAAGCAAAAGG
>CAZSTB010000001.1:0-183793 GCA_964609855.1 uncultured Bdellovibrionales bacterium | reverse complement strand
GGTTCTTAAATTTGCCATTGAAAATGAGTACAGCGATTTTTATCGCAAAAAATATGGAAATCGCATAAATCTACCAATTAATTCATTAGAGGAATTTAGAAAAATTCCGATTCTTACCAAGGAAGAAATACTGTCTACTCCGATAGAGGACAGAATATTTATTCCAATTGAGCAAGTTGCCAGTTATTCATTTTCCAGCGGAACTACCAATCATCCAACTCCGACGCTAATACCGAGACAACGCTATGATTACACTCCAAGTCCTAATGACATGTATAGTCCAGAAACATTTAAGGAGTATGGGGTAACAAAAGTCATGGCTTTGTTGCAGCCAACAGCTGGACCGTTCAGAAGAATGTTTGCTTATCCATCTACTCCGACCATGTTTTTGCCTGGAGATGTCCATAATCTGAAAGTAATGGCGAAGATAATAAACCAGCTCAGAATCAATGGGATTATGGCGACTCCGACCATCCTCAATTTATTAATTGAAGAACTTCTGTCTAACAAATTTGATTTTTCTACCATAAAATGGATCTCAATAGGAAGTGAATTCTGCTCCACATTGCAGTTTGAATATTTCAAGAAAATTTTTCCGAATGCATTTTTCCATATCCGCTACGGAAATTCTGAAATAGGCGGAGGATCACGCCATTTCAGATGTCAAAATTTAACCAAGAATGAAGGGCCTGGTATTTTTCATATAGACAAACAAGTGGAGCTTATTGAAATAGTTGATGAAGAAGGTAATCTCACCCCATTCAAAGAAGTTGGGGAAATGATTCACACCGACCTTAAGAAAAAACCTTTTCCCTTAATCCGCTACAAGCTGAGTGATGCCGGCTCTCTAAATCGAAAACTATGTCCATGCGGAAATGATATCTTTTTCTCAATCGAAGGGAGAATGGGATTTGATGCATTAAAAACACATGGCGCGATCATATATTCAGAATTGGTTGCGAAAGCAATAGCAAAAATAACTGATGTCGCAGAGCCTCGGTTCCAATTACATATCATAGAAAAATCCATCAATGGAAAACCTTACCCACAATTAGAGCTACACCTTAAATTGAAAAAAGAATTCGAAAACTCAAAAAAAGATGAGCTCCTATTACAAATTCTTAAAGAAAAGATCAGCAACTCCCTTCAACTCTCCGGAAAAATGACCTTGTCAGATTTTATTTCGAAAAATATCTTCCTACCGCTTGAAATAACTTTCGTAGACACTTGGCCATTGGGAGCTAAAAGCAAGAACATCATTTCACATATAAAATAACCAAAAAAGTTGGCTATCTTATATCACAAGCTGAACAAATTATTTTCACAAAGCCATTTCTTTCTTGGCAAATTCTTCATAGATAATGCCACTCAATGCCCTTTTCTCCTTAAATTTAATGTCCGCAGAAACCTGCTCCATCAAGGGAGACAACTTGTTTATTTCCGGTATGACATTTTTCTCTTGGTGTGCCAATTCAAACGAACCGTAATACTTTTTAGCCTTATCTTCTGAAAAGCTATGCTTTTCAATCAGATATCTGCGAACTTCCTCGGGATGCCCATCTATATAGAGGAGAGCTTTGCGGTAAGCAAAGACAAGTTTTTGCAATTGCGATTCCTTTTCCTGTATAGCTGCGTCAGTGGTTATCAGGAATTTATCATAAGGAAGAGATTGCTCAAAATCTTCATATTTAAAAAAGTGATATTTATTAATATCAATCTTTTCCATAAGACTCGGCGAATTAAGAACCACAAAATCCAAATCGCCTCTTTCGAAAGCTGCAAAGCGTGGGCTATCATCTGGAAAAGAAATCATCTCAATCAAATTCAAATCGGCTCCCATCTGAGCAAGCATATCCTTGGCCTGAGGAACAAGTTCGCTTGTCTGACTTGCAACGCCTACGCGTTTCACTGAAGATATTTCGTCCTTAGGAAACCTTCCTAAGGCATACGTGCTATAAAGCCCCACTAGTCTTGCAATTATTCGAGGTTCTTGACCATTCATATAAGCAATGACAGCGCTGTTTGCCCCTGCGGAATACACGTCCGCTCCCCCGGCAATAAACATTTGAAAAGTATTTTGTTCTGCATATACTCGCTCAACTTGAAGAGCCTCTTTTTCAAAATATCCATTATCATTAGCAAAATCAAACAAAAAATTTGCCTCTTGCACACTCCTGGGAATCACCATCGTAAGTTTATTATCTGAAACTTTCACACTATTCTTCTTTTCCTTTTGATTATAAATCAAAAAAAATATTCCGGAGCTTATAGTAACAAAGAAAACTACAATTAAGATTATCTTTTTCATGAGAAAGTTTGATTGAAATTAATTTCTATATCTTAACATCTTTTTCTCCAAAGCAAAAACTGTCATATTTGCAACAAATGCTAAGAAAAAAAATAAAAACACCATAAACATAAGCCTACTTGTCTGAAACGTTATTCCATAAAAAGAAACGAGATATCCTATACCCTTTCCACTACCAAATGCTTCCGACAAAACCAGCCCGATCAATGACCGACCAATCGCAATTCTAGCTCCCGAAATAATAAATGGCAGCGCATCTAAAAACATAACAGATTTTATTATCTCAAACGTTCCAGCCCCAAAAGAACGAGCCATGGAAATCCTGGACGCGTCAACATTCTTAACACCCTCAATAGTACTGATCAAGATAGGCACAAAAGCCATAAGAAATACTATAAAAATTTTGGAAGAAATTCCTATCCCAAACCATATGATAAGCAGCGGCATGATTGCGATAAGTGGAGTAGTATTCAGGAGATACACATATGGATTTAAAAAGCTACGTAGCCATGTGTGCAAACCAAGAATAATACCTGAGATTATACCTAGAATAAGTGCCGCCAAAAAACCAACCAGCAGCATCCCCAAGCTAAACATCAGATGTGGGGCTAAATAACCAGACACAATAAGTTCAAACCCTTCATGCAAGATATTCAGTGGAGTACTAAAAAAAAGCTCTTTTTCAAAAAATGGTATGAGCGCCTGCCACGCCAACATAAAAAAAGCTAGGGATAGTATGCTGTGCACATACCTACTAAAAAATTCAATTAATTTATCCTTCATATTGTTCAAAATTTATAACACACTCATCACCCCCAAAAATAGCTGTACTGGCAAAAATGTTTTCAACTACAGCTGGAGCGGCGGAAAAAGTTATGACATTGTCCGACATGGAAAGCGCTTCTTGGATATTGTGAGTCACGAAAATCGTTGTCATTTTCTTTTCATTGATGATTCTTGAAAATTCTTCTTGCAGTTTTTTCTTGGTTTCCACATCCAACGCGGAAAATGGTTCATCCATCAAAAGCAGCTCCGGTTCACAAACGAGGGCGCGAGCAAAATTCACCCGTTGCTGCATGCCGACCGAAAGCTCATGCGGATAACTCTTAGCATTTTCCAAAAGCCCTACGACTCTGAGCATTTCTGCTACCCTGCTTTTGATTTCATTTTTTGGCAGTTTCTTGATTTCCAAACCGAAAGCGATATTTTTCTCAACCGTCCTCCAGGGAAGCAGTGTGGCTTCTTGAAAAACCATACGGATAACAGGGGGCTCTCCGGAGCCGAGCTCAGTTTTTTCCATATCATTCCATTTTATTTCTCCCTTAATTTCAACATTTTTTTCATCCAAAAGTCCCGCGATAGCATTCAACGTCGTGCTCTTCCCGCATCCCGACGGCCCCAAAATTGCAACTCGATCCCCCTTCTCCACCTCAAAAGAAACATCCTGGATGGAGGGAGTATTTGCGCCTCTGTATTTCACGTGGAGATTGTTTATCTTGAGCATAGACTCATTATAAGGGAACTTTATATAAAAAAACAGGGAGAACCTGTTTGTTAATTTTCAATTTCTAATTTTCAATTTTCAAACAATAGATCAATTTTCAATTTTTCAATTCACTATTTAGGGTTGAGGATATCTTATTAAAAATTAATGTCAGCTCATGAGCTTCTTTCCAAAGAATTTTCAGATTTTCCTTTTCTTCATCATTCGATTCAGCTATGAGTTCAAGCCAGTATTTAGTTTCCTGAATTTCTTTTCTGCAGATAAATATTTTGTTTTTGAAGTCTTTCTTGGAGCTTGCACCATTTGCCTCGCAATAGTTAGCTCCCACACTAGTTGCAGACCTTACTAGCTGAGAAACCATACTTTTATTGATATCATCTTTCTTCAAACGCTTTAAGAATCCAATAATTTCTTTACTGAATTTTCTTGTTCTATTTTCTAAATCATAATTCATGCAATTGAAAATTTATGAATTGGAAATTGTTTAGAAATTGAAAATTGAAAATTAGAAATTTCCCCTAAAATATCCCATTGCACCCCACAAACATCACGCTGTTGTCTTCTTCTTGTGCTTGCTCGATGCAACTTGTGGCCTGAGCAGTCTCAACGGATTTGTTTTCACTTTTGATGCCAAAGGTTTTTTCCAGTTTTTGACCAAGTTTGGTTTTTTCAAAACTTTTTCCCAAAAATGCGCCAACAAAACCGACGACAAAGACCAGGACAGAAAGAGATAAAATGTTTTTTATTTTTTTAGACATATTTTTTATTCTTATTACTCTAATTCTTGACACACCTTAATGGATACGCTGATATTTTTGATGGAATACCACGTTGTATACCGGCAAGAGAGCTATTAAGCTCGCGATACCATGCAGTAGTTGTGCTATTTTCAGTAGCGGTTGCTAACCCTGTATTCGTACCACCATTATTAGAAAAAGCCATGCTTGACTGGCTGAAATACCCAGCTGCAGATAAAATATTAAGCCCAGTCCTAAATGAGGCAGACACCGTTCCTCGCCAACCAGTTCCATCAGCATCTGTCTGAGACATACCAAAATGCATTTCCAAAGTTTTAATTTCCGCATCCGTCGGAACATGCCAACCAGCGGGACAGATCCCCTGATTCGGACTTGGCACAGCGCAACTTGTCGAAATGCAACTGGCAGACAAAGCGTTTGCCTCGGGCCATTGATAAAGTCCTCCGTACGATGCGCAATTACTGTTTCCCGTAGCTATTTGAGTTGCATCCCCTTGTTTGACATAATTAAAGCAATATTTTTCAACAATGGAGTTGTTTGCTTGATTTTGATAGGTCACATTGTCAGCTAATTTCGAACCTATCATCGTTCCTACATTCAAATTTCTTTTCAGCCAACATTGTGTTCCAAGTGCGACAGTTTCATAAGTCGGATTATTAGTATCGCGATTATCCGTAATGGAAGAAACTCCGCAGCAAGCATCATTGCAACAAGTTCCATTTGTGCAAAGTCCTGATTTACATTCTCCAACACCTCCACATGTCGCACCTTGAACTTTTTTCAAAACGCGGGCGCTGCCATCCAGATAAAATCCGTCCGGTGCAGTTGAATAACTCGAATCACCCGTACTCGCCACGGTTGGAGTTGCCATGGCTATTTTTCCGCCAGTCAAATCAATGTTGGTAGTTTTTGAAACATATTCAACCCCTCCATTAGAAGGATAAGTTTTGGCAGCGTTAGATTGTGTGGTCCAGGAATTCTGCGTCCACAAAAAATTTGAAGCGCTTGATCTGTTTGGATTCATGACATAGGGCGCAACAACAAGAGCCACGACAACCATCGCCACTGCTGAAGAAAGACTGATCGTGAGCCTTCTCATTTTTCGCTGATATTTTTTAAGCTCGGAATATGATCCGAACTTTACAGTCAGATTATATGTCCCATCAGGGCTTTTCAAGATTTCCTGAATACGCAAGTGATTGACTGCTGCAGATTTGAAAAGGATGTGATAATGGTCTTTGAAGAAATTTTTTATTTTGCCTAACATATTTTTCACTTATAATCTTAAGCCAAACTAACTTTTTAGATTATAGCATATTTCAGAATTTTTTTAAAATTCCATGACTCTCAATAAGCAATATGACCCACAAGTAATAGGATTGTTGTATATTCTTTTTTTCTCAGGATAATCTTAGCAACTAGCTAATATTAGAAGTTCTGCCAAGTTTTTTAAAGCCTCCAGTGCAATAAATTTAGTGATCCAATCTAAGGATAAAATCATCAACGGTAAGAAACAATGATAACTACCAATATTTTCGCGTAAGATTCTCACGCATGCCAATAAACTTATTGCAACTTAAACCTGACTCATTTATTCTTAATCTCCTTAGTGAGACGCCGAAATGCATGGATTGGCAACCAAAGCCAAAGGAATCTTTTAATAATTTTCTTTTCAAGGAATTCGTTGAGTGTCATATTATTGCATTATTTTCATATTAATACGCAGCTAGTCATATCATAAATGACATCTTTCTTTTCCACAACTATTCTCCATCCCTTGGCTTCTGCAATTGCTCTAAGATTCTCGTTAGGATTGAAAGCAATCGGATTAGCCACAAGCTCCAAAAAACTAGCATCAGATTCAGTATCACCCATGCCGTAAGAGTCTTCAAGCGTTAAATCATGCTCGTAAACATATTGCTTTACAAGAGCGCCCTTATGCTGCACTGGTTCGTAATCAGTCTTGCCGGTATACTTTCCTTTGGCATCGATGTCGTATACGCTGCCAAAGACAGCATCGAATTTAAGATGCTTAACGTCATATTCGCGTACAATTTCAATCGGCGAACCAGAAATCGCAATCAAATGATAGCCCTCTTTTCTAAGCTTGGAAATAATCTTTTCTGCAAAAACATAAGTCCTATCTTGATGAAAGGAAACAACAGCCTTACTGGCTCGCTGCACATCAGTAAGCCTACAACCGCAAATATATTTCTCATATAAATCCACCAGCCCTGCCCTATATTGCTCATATGTACCCTTATGCTCAATCCAGTTCGTGTATAAGGTGACGATTTGGTCTCTGACTTTGCGCGGAAAAATATCCATCCATGACATTTCATTAATCAGTTCAAACTGTAGATTTTTGCGAAAAATTGTTCCATCAATATCAAAGATTGCTATTTTTTGTTGTTTATTCATAAATATCTAACCGATTCGAATCTACAAATTATTGCGAATCTACAAATTTAGATTCTTGCATTCCATTCGTCATATTCGAATGAATTCGTAGTTTCGTATCGCGTTTAATTTTTTTTCAATTTAAGGGTGAAATGCGACCCCACGCCTTCAATACTCTCCACAGTAAGATTTCCGCCCATCTTTTGGGCAATTTCACGCGCAATCCAAAGACCAAGTCCAGTTCCGGAAATTTGCATTGTCTGGGAGTTTTTCACGCGATAGAACTTGGAAAAAAGCTGTTGCATATTTTCTGCCGAAATACCCATGCCTGTGTCAGCGACGGTTATATAAACCGCTTCCGCATCCTCCTTTGAAATAATTTCCACTGTACCTTTTTCAGTGTATTTTATCGCATTACTAAGTAGGTTTACCATGATCTGTTTAACTCGTTCAGGGTCAGCCAAGACATTCGAAACCTCGGATAGAGATTTTTTAAGCAATAGCCCTTTCTGATCTGAGGTAACTTTCATTTCATCAATAATTTGTCCAGCAATATTTGTAGCGTTCATGTTCACACATTCAACAGGCAACCTATTTTGTTCGATTCTGGAAACCACCAATAAATCTTCCACCAATGTCTTAAGCCTATCTACGGAAATATTTATGTTATCTAAATATTTCCGTTGCTGCAGTGCAACTGCTTTTTCGGATTCACAGGAAATTGTATCCACAAGTAAATCCGTATATCCGCTGATTGCCGTTAACGGACTTTTAAGCTCATGGGAAGCCATAGAAATGAAATCATCTTTCATTTTATCAATCTCTTCCAGTTTTTTTGCTTTAATTTCAAAAGTAAAAAGTCTGATATGATTCAACATCAAAAGTAGTACCACAATTACAGCGCCAACCGAAAGTGCATAAACCCGCAGGATCGTTTCTCTTACTAATTCATCCGATTTAGCTAAAGAAAATTTCATTGATAAAATTCCTGCAACATTCCCGTCAGGCAACCGCAGCGCCTTAACTACATTCCAAAAACGCTCTCCTTCGAAATTACTCACATATGCAAAAGCGTCATTCACTGATCCTGCAAATTTGCGCGCATTTTGCGCAACCAAATCCGTCTCAGAAGAAGTTGGATTGTTTTCATTATGTTCAGTAGAGATAAGCGGCACAAAATCTTTTTTCTCATCATTAAAAACATAAATCGTTATTTCTGAAACTTCAGAACTTTGTTGACGAATGGCATTTATTTTTGTTTCCAGCTCAGGCGCATTATTTTTGATATCTGAAAAATATTTATCGGCCGCAATTCCTAAAACATTCTCAGCTAAAACTGCTTTTGTCCTAAGAGTTGTATCTAAATTTTCCTGAAATTTGTTTAATGTAAAAAAAGAATTCAAAAAAATTGCGGAAACAACAACAAAAATAAGTATCAGTGAAGATATAATGGTGGGATTCTTGCTAACAAATTCAATGCCTCTTTTAAGAAATTTCTTCATCTCCGTTATGCTTATGAGTTAAAACGCCAATCAATGTCAGAGCTAGTGCGAAAAACACCATTATAATGACAACTCCTACCGCTAAAAAACTTTGTCCAGCTCGTTGCAATGGTGATTTATTATTTTCGATATTACCAATTCTCTCGCTAGCAATGGCAGTAGCTGCTTGTGCCGTCTTAACAAATGCAAGCGGTTCACTTTTCTTCATTACTTTTCCCTCCTCATCGGTAACCGCAACATAAACCTCATGTTCCCCATCCGCTAACTCTTTATCTAGAGCGTAATGCCAGTTTCCATCCTTATCTGCTTTAACAGTGATCACTACAGGATCTTCGCTATACACAAAAATAGTGATGAAAGTTTCCGGCTGCGCCTTTCCAACAAGCGCAACTTTCTTAGCGCCCGCCTGCTCCACCATCCCGACATGCTCCACTTTAAGTTCCCAATCAATCTCCCCTGCTTGCTTAGGACTTTCAAAAGATTTTCCATCGCGCACTTCAGGTACCGCAGGCTGAACTTTTTCCAAACTTTCTAATATTATTTTTTGACTGACTTGCTGCTGCTGAACTGAAATCTCCCTTGAAAAATTCTGCAACTGTGCCGTTTTTCCTGCCCCACATTGAACTTCTTTACCAGAAACTGTACATTTCCATGCCCAGCCATTACTAAGCGTTTTAAAATCAGTCATGAATCCATTCATGCAAAAAGTGTTGTCGGATGGAACATTTTCAAATGACCAGCCGTTTGCTGCGCCACAAATAACTTCTCCAACATCTTCTTTGACAACATTGGATGTAGACGCGGAAACTTGCTCTTCGGAGATATTTTTTTCTTCCACAACTGGACTACTTTGCGTAAAGGAGCCTGATTGATATGTAGGCGTGGTTTCCGTCTTGGAAGTTGCAGTACTTGGATTTGTCGTAGATGATGTTATGGAAGCTGTCTTACCAGCGGCACAATTTGCAACCGCACCTCCATTTATTCCCTCGCATTTCCAATTCCATTTATCACCTATATTTAAAACATTCGTAGCAGCTCCTCTCAAACAAAGTCCACTCGCAGGAGCCGTTGAAAAAGTTTTACCATTTGAAGCTCCGCACTCTCCGTTTGTAACAACCTGCGTAATCGTTACACTTTTCTTTATCTGACACTGTGCATTATCTCCACCGTTCGCGCCCAAACAAAACCAGCTCCAACCTTCTGAAGTAGTTTTTACCTCGCCACTGGTTCCGGCAGCACAAAGAGCTGCGCCACTTGGCGCTATCCTCACAGCATCACTACTATTTAAGCCGCAGGCACCATTGATTATTTGCTTGGAAGCTGGGATTAAAAAGCTTGCTCCGCATTTAACCGTTGCAATCGCATTTGAACAATACCAAAGCCATTGATTATTAGCAAAGCCTGGAATATCAGGCTTAGCTGTTCCGTTCAAACATAATGTTTCAGCCTTTGGAGGCTCACTAAACGCACCGCCATTAGCACTACCGCAAACCGAAGCAGAAGCTGTAGTATCAAAATCAATTCCAGCTTGGGTTTGCGCAAGAAGATTCGTAGCAATAAATACGCTTGCAGCTGTAAAAAAAATAATGCCAAAAAAAACAAAACTATTCTTTTTAAAATTTTTCATTTTTATATTTTATTTTTAGTGAAGAAAAATGCAATGAAAATTCCTATCTCCCAAATTTGCTTTTCAGCAAAAACAATGACGCCCATAGAAAAAGTCTACATTCTTCTTTCATTATAGCAAAAATATATCCATTAGTGAATCACGACCGGTGTTCCAGTTTCAGTCCAGGCATATACTTTTTCAGCACTATCCTCACCAAGTCGCACACAACCATGCGAGACTGGCTTGCCAAGATGATCTGCGCCCTCCTTATACCCGCCTGGCCACTCTGGAAGTTCATGGATACCATATTCCCCAGAGGGAACTATCGCCATCCAATTAGGCATAAAAAGAGCATACTTCCTGGACCATGCACGAGGGTGCTTGTTTTGAATTGAAAATTCACCTTGTGGAGTTTCCATCCCTTTTTTTCCCGAAGAAATCATAAAGGAATCGAGCGCTTTTCCATCTTCAAAAATTACCATCACTTGATGAACTAGATCAATATCAATATATTTTCCAGCTTTAATTCTTGCGACTGCAAACTTCTTTGCCTGCTCTACTCGAAGCAAGGGATTAGACTCCCAAGCTTCAAGTTGAGGCTTTTTCGCCGTGCGGAAAGTTATTTGCTTCGTTTTCACATATTCATTATCTGTCTGCTTTTTATGCTTGATCATTACAGCTATTGAATATTGCGTGTCCCAAGAAAAGTCATCAGTAGCCAATAAGCTCACCTCGGTTTTTTCTTCATTTAATTGCCAAGTCAATGAAGTGCGAGGATTTACCTTAAAATTCACATTGAAATCTTCCAGAGAAGCATTGAACTTTATTTTTATAGGTTGCTCGATATCTACCGAAACGTCTCTTTGGCCGTCTTGCGGGAAAGTTTCCTGGATCATTGGAAAAGAGCGTGTCTTAAAATTTAATTCTTGCGTAAAACTTTGAAAAAAGATATTCTCCCCCTCCAGATTTATTCTGTATTCTACTTGATTTCTCCAACTCTCTACAGGCAAAATTATAAGCCGACTGCTATTCTCCCACCGCATAATGATTTTTTGTGTGGGCATTAAAGTCAATTTTTTTTCAACGCTAGCTTGATTAACGGGAATTGAAAAATTCAAAACTAAACCAGAAGTGAATTCATCAACTAATGACTTTTCAAGTGTCGCCACGGTTTTAAGATTTTGAGAATATGCTTTCACGGAATATGTCACCGCCGCAGAAATAAGCACCATAAAAACAACAAAGATTGCTGTCCGCCACGAGTGCTTTTTATTTCTATGAGGAATGTATGCTTGCATTTCGTATTTGTCTTGCCGATTTGGTCGAAATTTACAGGGATTTTATTTTTCATTAAAACTCTTTGCAGTCTCCCAAAGTGTCGCGTTATTTTGATTTGTTTTCATCCAATACCACCACTCGACGCCCCAAACATAGATTTCGTCCATTCCTGTTTTTTTGGCAAATTCCACATTATCCATAAGAATGGAAGAGTTCATTGAAGCAAGCTGAACATCAACAGGTGCATCCACAGTCCATCCCTTTACCCATGGCTCACCTTGAAGTTCAATTACAATCGCATTTTTTTGTTTTGCAAAAATTCTAATCAACAACTGTTTGGCCTTGAAAAAATTTGGCCCAATAGGATAACGCCAGTGACCCATTTCCGCGCTGTAAACTTCGCGATACATAGTAGTACCAAAGATGTCAGCTCGCGAAGCTGCCTTTATCCAAAGACTAAGTTCCCCACTATCAGTAACTATTATAGAACGAGATGAATCAAGTCTGCGCGTTTGAGCAATTTCAGCATCAAGTCTTGCCGGATCAACTTCACCGCAGATTCCAAATCCTAAAAATGGCTCGTTTTCAACCTGCCAATGAATTATCTCCGGATGTCCATCCTTATACCTGTTTATCACTTCAACTTCAAAGGCCAATAATTTTCCAGTAAGATCTTTTTCATCGACTCCTACCCATTTAGGAACATAGCATTCCGGCCATCTTGGAACTTTTTCGCCAATAACTAGAATCACCCTTGCTCCATGCGCTTGAGCTTGCTGCAGTTGCCAATCCAAATCTGTAAAATCATACTGGCCAGGACCCGTCTCCACTCGATCCCAATAAACCGGAAGTCTGATATCCTTAATATTAAGCTCACTAAGCATAGCAAGATATACCTGACGCCAATCAAGTCCGATTTGCTCAGCATAAATATTCGAGAAGGTAACACCGACTTTGACATTCTCTTTTCTAGCGCTTACTGGTAAATTAATCCAGATAAAAAAAATAATCACCAGCACTAAAAGGCTTCCGAAAATGTATAGTAGGATTTGCATGGTTTTTTTTCCAAAATCAGCCAGCTTTTTACTTGGATCCATAATTATTTTAGATTTAGATTTAGATTTAGAGTACATTTATTTAAAAATGTAGAACATGCCGACTGCTATAATAAAAATGGCCATGACTTTCTGTGCCCAATCCCAAAAATGCATTCTTTCTTCAAAAATATGTGGCAGCCGTCTTCCTGCTAAAATTGCGATGATTAAAACAAAAACATATTGAATCGATATCAGGGAGCTAATCAGTGTGACGCTGCCAGCACCAATTGCAAGATTTATCAAGGCCGAGCTTGAACCGCCCAAGAGTTTATTGAGAGCGAATAATCCTCCAGTTTTAAGATTTTCTTGCTTATTTTTATGCGCGTGAGTAAAACTCTTGCTTATCCCCTTGCGCCACAAGGGGTGCAGAAGTAATAATAAGGACCCAATCAAAGCTCCGCCACGTGACCAGACAAAACCATTAAAAAAACTTTGGTGTAGATAAATCTCCTTGAGCGTAAGAAGCGAGATTCCCATTAGAATTCCAGAAAAAATAGAAAGATAAAAACCTGCAAAGAATTTTTTCTTTTTTAGCTTAAGCGGCAAGTCAAAAGAAACAAGCAAGCCACCTGCGATCAGAAGTGCGATACCGAAAATATTTTGCCCGGAAAAAATCTCCGTACCCATAATCCAAGACAATGAGAGGGTTACCAGGGGGATAATTGAATAAACAACAGGCGTGACCCTACTGGCTTCAGATTTTTTAATCGCAAAATACATCGCGGTTATAGATGCCAAAAATAAGATACCTGAGACAAGCGCCAGCAAAAATTCATATCCAGAAATGATTTTCAATGCAAATTGAGGATAAAAAAAAGCTAGCGGTGAAAATGCAAGCACGCCCATCCCAGCTAGACCAACATAAAAGGCATAAATAGGGGGGGAGGAAATTTTTTCCGAACGTAAAAGATACTTATCCAAGATAATCGTTAATGCCCCAAAGAAGTATGAAGTTGTAGCTAAAAAAATCCAAGACATTACTGATTAAATTTTAAATTTTTAAATTTTTAAATTTGAAATGAAATAAGATGTAAATATTCAAGTGCAAGTTCCTGAGCTTTTTAAATTCTGCAAATTACCCTTTATCATTAAAAATTACTTAAAAAAAATTTAAATTTAAAATTAAGAATTATATTAACTTCATTATACACTAAAATCTTCTTTTAAAGAAAAATGGACTCTATATTAACCAGAGTGGTGGCTAAGTTCAAATCACACCTTAGCAAAAGAAAAGAACAACAATTTGCACCATAACTATTTGTTATTTGTCATCCCGAGCAAAATGACGACGCGATAGCGGAGAAATGTAGCCGACCGCGTGCCGCCTTTAGCTTTAGCGATGGCGCAGGGATCCGCATTCAATGCCAGATTTTAAAAATTATTTAACTCAGATTCCTCAACTGCGCTCATCTCCCCTTGGTCGACTCACTTCGCTCGGAATGACACAGGAATTGCACACAAAATGACAGAGAGCCGAAAATTGTAGCCAAACAAAAAAAGCCCTGCATCTGCAGGACTTTTCGAGAACTGGCGTAAAATCGCCGCCGCTATCTAACTTGTAATTTTTTCAAAATATAGCGCAACAGTTGCTACCCAACTTGGAGCTCCCGGATCACCTTTACAGGTTGTACCACATTTCCAGGTATCGACCATGCGAGATGGAGTGTCTCTTTTCTTATTTATCAAAACCTCAATTCTATTTCCTACAACTTCTACAGCCTCCTCAGCACTTGCAAAACAAGCATATCCCATTCCTGTTCCCAAACTGCCTGAACCTTTATATCCCCAATAGTTATGACAATTTCTACCGTTTTGACTAGGTGCGTGTTGTCCCCAGCTACTCTCCTTTTTAGCAATGCCCACCAAAAAAGCCGCAACTTTTTCGTCTCTTTTTGAGATAAATGGCACCATTTCAGAGATAGGCGCATCACCCACAATTTCCTGTAATTTCTTGGAAAATAGCTCATTTGAGCCATCTTTTACAATATCCCGTTTTAAAACGGTCTTATTATTCTCATTTAGTTGCTCAATAGTTTCAGCAGAGCTGTCAAATAGGTAGCTTTCTTGAAATAAAGCACTTTTATTGACCATTTCTTCAATTTTCTTATCAGGCAGATCCTGCTCAGCCTTAGCCCTGGCAGCTGACTGTACGTCATTAATGCGCAGCATTAAGCCAAAAATTATCACTACGACCGCTACAGATAGAAAATTGAGATTTCTTAGGGCGCCCATAAATCGTTTAATTAATTTAAGGGTCTTTAATTTGTACGTTTTCCCCAAGGGTAAAGGGTCACTCATAGTTTAAGTTTAAAATTTTATTCTGTCCTTAGGCAGTTTTCCCACCAGAGACACAGATTCAATGCTACCAACAACAGCCTCCCGGGTCAAGCTACTTATCCACAGTTTATACATAGCCAGTTTAGATTTATTTCAGCAATAATGCGGGTATTTTTTAACCATAATTTAAAAAGCCCATAAAAATGGGCTTTTTAAGAAGCTAGGTAGTTTTCGGGCTTATTTAATCAATATTTAATTGCTCAAAAATTCCTTCAACATCACTGATCCACTTATTAGCCGCAGCCTGACCACCGGTTACAGAACAGTTTGAGCCGCATTTCCAAATGACCATTTCTGAGGGTGTATTGCGACCATCTTTCTTGATCAAAGTGTCGAGTCTTTTGGCAATAGTATCGACTGCATCTTGAGGACTATTAAAACACGTATGTCCACCTGAACCCATTAATTTTCTCTGACCGCGATAACCCCAATAATTATAGCAATCCTGACCATTCAGCACTGGTCGACGCTTGCCCCAATTACTCTCTTTTCTAGCAATTGCCACAATGAAGGCTGCTGTTATGCGATCCTTTTTGATAATATAAGGAACCATCTTTTCAATCGGGTGACCTTTAACCATTTCTTTTAATTCTTTTTCAAATTTTTTCTGATCATTTTCCTCCTGTATTTGCATTATCTGCTTGGTAAATTCTACTGCGTCATTACTACTGACATCTGCTCCTAAAACCTTTTCTGCCTGAATAAGTTCCTGTGAAACCTCAGGAGCATTGAGCTGGTCAGCTGCTGCACCTTGTCCCAGATAACGATATATGAAGGTCATCGTCACCATACCAAATAAAATTGAGCCGACTATTGAAAGATTCCAAAGTCGTACAACGGAGAAATAATCAGCAAATCCCTGCGAAGCTTCATCAATTGAAGCATTGAGAATCGAATAACGATTTTCCAAGTGCCTAAGGAGAATACTTGTTCCCATTGGTTTTTGATAAACGAAACGAGAAACAATCCGCGAACTAAGACTATCCCATTGCCTAGTACCTCTATCAAGATTTATTCCTTTTCTAATCAATATTTGTTCGCGAGGAGTCACATATAAACGAGAATCTTCCGTGAAAAATGTTTCGGTCTTTTTTCCTCGCGAAAAAAGTACCGATTTAACAGATCGAGCATCATAATTTGATTCATCCTGGACCACCCTAGCCTTGCTTATATCTAATGATTTTTGTTTTTGTTTCATTTAAAACCCTTAATTCTTATAGTCTTGTGCCTCATGGCATTTACAAGCCAATTTCCATTTGAAGGAATTTTTTAACCTCTATTTCACCAACATAACACTTACCTCTTGCAAATAGAAACGGAACCCCAACCTTATCACTGCTAAGTCCACAACCCATGGCTTTTATCTGCATATCAGATTCATTTTCAGTATTATGCCAGACCTCTTTTTTCGTAATAAAAATTTTTTCCTCTACCTTATTTTCACTAATGAATTTTTCAACATTTTTACTGTGCGAGCATTCCTGTCCATAAAAATAATGAATGTCTGAATTTGCCTCCCCGCCTTTCGCTAGAAGAATTGTCGCAGCTTCATTTTCAGGCTGCTGATCTTCTCGAACCATAAACACAACAATAATAAAAACAGCAACTATTAAAATTGAACTGAATATTTTTTTGTTCATATTTTTTTAAAACTTTATATGCGATTTGCTTTTAAAAGTATAACATATTTTATTCTTTTTTAAAAACAAATATTCTGGAAATGGAAATGATGCCCATAATTATCATAAGTATCGATAATAATTGTCCTAAAGTTAAAATGTTGAATAGTAGACCTACTTGCGAATCAGGCTCCCTGAAAAATTCAACTACGATTCTCATTGTTCCATATGCAATAAAATATAGAGAGAAAATACTCCCACTTGGCATTTTCCTTTTTTCACAACCTCGCAAAAGGATAAAAAGCAATAACCCTTCCAGGATTGCCTCATATAATTGGGACGGGTGTCTTAATTCATTAGTGGAGAAATACATTCCCCATTGCGATGTCGTGATTTTTCCATACAGTTCTCCATTTAAAAAATTTCCTATCCTTCCAAAGAAATATCCCAACGGAATTGCCAATGAAACAAAATCTGCCCAGGGTAAAAAAGGGATTTTCTTGGCCCGTAAAAAAAACCAACTTGAAATTATTATTGCCAACAAGGCGCCATGGTAACTCATCCCGTAAATTCCGACATATTCTCCGCCCACATATGGTGAAATTATCGCCAAAGGATTGCTTGCGTAAAAAGAAAAATTATAAAAAATCACGTACCCTAAGCGCCCACCAATTAATGCGGCAAAGAAAGCTAGCAAAAAGAAATCACTTAAAATATCCTTAGTCGCATTTCCGACTATCTCATTTTTAATTTTAAATTTTAAATTTGAAACTTTAATTAAATGCGCAAACTCACCTCTCTCAATTCTCCTTAGCAAAACCAAATAAACCACAAGGAAACCAACCATGTATGATAATGCGTACCAACGTACAGAAAAAGAACCGACCGCAAAAGCGATCGGATCAAGATATCGGGGAATATTTTGGTAATAATCAATCAACATCATCAACTATGCATTGTATTTCTTAAGTTGTCCCTTAAATTCTATTGCATAAATATCCCAAAGCGCCAAAAATAAAGCCACTACGATTGGCCCTATAATAAATCCGAGAAAGCCAAAGAGACTGATTCCACCAAGCGTTGCAAAAAATACGATCAGGGGATGCATTTGAGTATCCTTACCAACCAATTCCGGCCTTAGGAAATTATCAATAATTGAAATGATTCCAAAGCCGACTGCTAAAATAACGACTCCTTGCCAAATATTACCCAGTAGCAGCATCATGATGCCAGCAGGAAACCAAACAATGCTAGTACCAACCATCGGAATAAGCGATAAGAAAACCATAACAATTCCCCACACAACGGCTGATGGCACACCCACCAGGGCAAGAGTCAATCCACCAATTGTTCCCTGCACAATACCAACAACCAATGTACCTTTTATCGTAGCCCTACTTATTGAGATGAATCTTTCAATCAGAATTCTTTCGTATTCATCTTTTAATGGACTTAGATACATTATCTTCCTTACAAGATCGCGCCCCCCAGCAAGAAAGTAATATAAAGTGAAAAACATTACAACTGAAAGGAAAAGGAAATGTGCCACACCCTGGTAAGTTTTCTGCAGGATAGCCAAAGAACTTTGACCCAACTGACTGAGTGAATTATTTATTGATTCTTTGTTTATCAAATTATCGATACCCAAAGATTTCAACAGCTTATTGTTGTTTATATTGGCAACAAGCGGATCAATATATTTCTGATAAATGTTTCCCTCAGATGCAATATCTCGGTAGAAATTTGACGCTTCATTTGCAATGAGCCCCAGAATGGAAAAAAACAAGCCGATGAATAGAATTATCCCTACCAACGATGTTAAAAATGCGCTGATTTTTTTTCTATCACCAGTAACCTTAAGAAACATTTCATAGGGACGCTGAAAAATTACGGCAAAAATTGCAGCGAGCAAAATCGCAATCAAGAAAGGCTTGAAAATGAAAAAAGATGCCAGGCTGATTCCCACCAGAAGCACGAAGAAAAAATGCACATTATAGTTCTTAAGTTGCATTGTAGCTTTTGAAGTAGATCTAAGAGCCATATGTTTGTGTTTCTTGGTTAATTTGTTAAGATTATAATATCATACATAATGAATTCTTCAAAAGTTATGGAATTTTACAGAATGGACAGACAGCGCTTAATCGTAACAGCAGATGATTTTGGACTCAGCTCTCGCGCCAATAGGAATATTCTGCATCTTATTTCACTAGGAAAAATTGATAGGGTTGGGGTAATGGTGCATGGAAATATCACACCAAACGAGCTCGACCAGTTATTGAAAAGTGGGGTTAAGTTAGATATCCATCTGGATATCAAGCATGAATTTCCAGCGCAGACCGCTTTGCCAAAAAATGTCCTTGTAAGGGGTCTCACCTTTTTATGGAGCTATGTCTCCAGAAAATTTTCCACCAGTAAAGTTCAACGTGACTGGTGCGAGCAAATTGAAATGTTCAATAAGCTAGTGGGTAGAAATCCTGACGGCATTAATTCCCATGAGCATGTGCACTTCTTTCCGCCATTTTTCAAGCTTGCCCTTAAAATAGCGGAGCAATATTCCATTCCATACATCCGCATCGGTGAAAGTGGGATCAGCATCAGTACATCACTGATATCCAAGATTTTACACCTCCTGAGAATATTAAATAAAAAGAAATTCTCCGCTTCTTCAAATGTTTCAAGTAAATCGCTTGTCAGTATTGACTGGATCAGAGATATGGACAATTTTCTGGATAATCTTCCAGCTGGAACAATTGAATTTGTCTGCCACCCGGCAATCGCTGAAGATTTTGTCAGCGTAAAAAAATATTTTTAATCAAATCACCTTCAACTATTTATTAGATATCTTATTCTGCTTAGAAAAGATACCAATAAGCCCACCAACTATTACAGCTGAAGAAAATAATAGGATATTTCGAACAATTTCCACTTCCGTAATAAGTATTACAATGCCGCCTCGGTAATAATATCCTAACAACAGGAAGAACATGCTATGGATAATTGTGGCAATAGCGTTATAAAAGAAGAACTTTTTCCATGAAATTCCCAAAGTTCCTGAAATAACCGGCCCAAAAAATCGCACGCCAGTAACGAATCTTAAAAAGTAAATTGTCTTACCAATATTATCCTCAACCAAATTCTCGTATCTAATAAGTGCGTGTTTACGCATTTTGTGCTTGAATCTTTCTACGTATTTATTGCCAAAAAAACTTAAGCGGTAAAGAATGTTGTCTCCTAATATTATTCCCGCAGTGCAGGCAAGAATTGTAATTTGCGGGTTTATCCCCGTAGTTCTTAAGATATGCCCAATCAAAAGAAGTAGCACTACTTCAGGCAAGGGTATTACGTAGCTGATAAATATTGAAAGCAGAAATATAGCAAAATAAGAACCACCTTTAATGGAACCAGCGATGAAAGCCATGTCGTGAAAATTTAAATCAAACACTAATTTTTCTTTACTTTTTACTTGCTCAAAATTATTTTCGCATTCTCAGCGTTTACCGCTTCTACACTAATTCTGCCTTTTTTTGATTTATAAATAAGATAACCGGAAGCATTTCCAGCTTTTTCATTTACATCAATAGGAACCTCGGACAGAAGATATTTTTCATTAGCGATCACAGGTGAAATATCAACCATGCCATCGCAAGATTTCGCCGCAGTGCGACAAATTATTTTCGGAACTTCGGTAAGGCCTTCGAGGTTAGCATCCTTATGGTCTTCATTGTATCTGTAAACAGCATTTAAAATATTCGTCACGTCGTTGCGCCGCTGAGCATTTCGCCTTTCCAACATTTTTTTTGAGGGATCAAGTCCAAAAAAATACAGTCCGCAAATCAACATTAATGCCACAACAATAAATGCAATCTGCCACAATTTTATTTTTGCATAAGCTTCTTTAAATTCCATACACTTTTTCAAAAAAAAGATAATCTGTACACATACAATATTCTAGCTGATAGTAGCCAAATAATCAATACTTTGTTATCTCCCCCGTATCAAATCGAGCATAAAAAATGAAAACAATTGAAAGCGGACGCGTATAAATTCTTGTGCGGATAAAATTTTAATTTTCTGCGTGCAAAAGAAAACTAGAAACTTAAAATCGAACATAGAGTTTCCTCTTGAATTTTACTTCTAACTTTTCCATTTTACAAAGATAAAAATATGAAAAAAAATGTACGCAAGGCTTTAGCCATTTCAGGTTTAGCATTCGCCATTGGAGCTTCCAGCTTCACGCTTAGGGCAAATGCTGGAAATGATACCACAGCCCGCATTCAGCGCTCCCATCAAGAACGCATAGTGAGGGTAAAAAATTTAAAAAGTGAAAGAATTTCGCATACCCGCGGCTTTGCTATTGGAACCGTCAGCGTAATTTCTGAAAATTTTATAACCATTGAAAATAAATCTAAGCATTTCAGTGCGCGTATTTCTGCCGAAACTCGCCTACTTGATGGGGCTTGGAATAATATTACACTGTCGGACATTAAAATTGGTGACAGGGTAAAAGTTTTTGGAACAACCTCAGATGGCGTTATCAGCGCAAAAACCATCAGAAATATTTCCAACAGATAAACTGAAGTCCCACCGCGTTTAATGTAAAATGCCTTAACTAAGATAAAAAAAATCCCGATTTTCATCGGGATTTTTTATCGTCTGTTTTTATAGCAATACTATTTTTTAGGTTTTCTTCCGGCTTTAGTTCGGTCTCCTTCTTTCAGGTATTGTTTTCGTAGACGTACTGATTCTGGCGTAACTTCAAGATATTCATCATCATTAATAACTTCCAAACCTCTTTCGATTGAAATTGTGTATGGAGGAACAAGATGAATCGCATCGTCAGTTCCTGAAGAGCGCATATTAGTAAGTTGCTTACCTTTCAAAGGATTTACTGTCATTTCTTCTCCCTTAGTAACATTACCAATAACCTGCCCCTCATAAACTTCCGTAGCAGCAGCAATATATAGCACGCCGCGGTCTTGAAGATTTGCAAGTGAGAATCCAAGAGCTTTTCCGGTTCCATTAGAAATCATTGATCCAACAGAACGTCTTTTAATTTCTCCAACGTAAGGCTTAAAGCCAATCACACGTGATGAGAAAATTCCCTCTCCTTTAGTGTCAACCACGAATTGTCCTCGGAATCCTAAAATTCCACGAGTCGGAACTTCAAACAAGAGTCTGGTCTGGCTTCCGTGCACATGCATATCGGTCATCAAACCCTTACGCTTTCCCATGCTTTCGATTACAGATCCAGCAAGTTCAGAAGGAACATCGATTGTAGCTTCTTCAAATGGTTCCGATTTCACACCGTCAATGTCTTTAATAATAACGTGTGGCTGCGAAACTTGCATTTCAAAACCTTCGCGACGCATATTTTCCAAAAGCACCGCAATGTGAAGTTCTCCGCGACCATAAACCGTGAAGTATTCAGAAGTAGAAAAATCAACATTAAGTCCAACGTTTACTTCCAATTCTTTCTCCAATCGTTCTTTAATTTGTTTTGAAGTCACAAATTTTCCTTCACGTCCGCAAAATGGAGAATCATTAACCATGAATTGAAGTGATATAGTAGGTTCGTCAATTGTGATAGCAGGCAAAGCTTCCTGCGCTTCGTTTTCACAAATAGTTTCTCCAATATCAATCTTTGGAAAACCAGCAACCATCACAATATCTCCCGCATAAGCTTCTTGAACTTCTTCCCTCACAGTTCCGCGGAAAGTATAAAGTTTGGTCACACGAGACTTCTCAGAAGTTCCGTCAGTCTTTTTCAAAAGGTAGGTTGCTCCCATCTTGATAGTTCCCTCATGAATGCGACCAACAGCCAAGCGTCCTAAGAAATTGTCATACCCAAGATTGAAAGGTTGCATACGAAGTTCAGCAGTCGCATCAGCCTTGGCAGGCTTTACTTTTAGCAAAATCATATCCAAAAGCGGCTCGAGGTTTGAAGATTCATCAGAAAGATGCTCTTTTGCAATTCCTTCGCGTCCGATTGCATACATGGTTGTGAAATCAAGTTGTTCGTCAGTTGCTCCCAAATCCATGAAAAGCTCGTACACTTGCTCCTGAACCAAATCTGGATCAGCAGCAGGCTTGTCGATTTTATTGATCACCACGATCGGTTTCAAGCCAAGCTCTAAAGATTTTTTCAAAACAAAACGTGTCTGAGGCATCGGTCCTTCTTGTGCATCCACAATCAAAAGCACGCTGTCGATTGAACGAAGCACGCGCTCCACTTCAGAGCCGAAGTCGGCATGACCAGGAGTGTCTACGATGTTAATTTTAGTGTCACGATAAAAGATAGAAGTATTTTTAGCGTAAATCGTAATCCCGCGTTCTTGTTCAAGCGCGTTATTATCCATACTTATTCCCTCTTCCACCATTCCAGTCTGGCGCATGATTGCGTCAGTCAAAGTTGTTTTGCCATGATCCACATGGGCGATGATTGCAATGTTTCTGATTTCCATAGGTTTTTGAGTTAAAGTTTTCAAGTTCTTCAAGTTTATCAAGCAAATAAAATATGCACTTGATGAACCTGACGAACACTGCCAACTTTGCGAACTAAATTAAAAAAACTGCCGCCAGGCAGTAAGACTTCCAAAGCCATACAAATATAGCAGGAAATAAGAACATTGTCAAGAAATATCCCCTTATTTAAAAGGACAATCGCATTTTTTCATTTTACTCATAAAACATTCGAAATTTAACCTCTGATTTGCTTTAACCGCCCTATCATCTGTCGCACTTGTGCTTCTTCATCATCGTCAAAACAATGCCTACAAAAAGGCCTAGTCCGACTGCAGCCAGCACTGATTTTTCTGGATTTTCCCTGACATAGCGGTTGGCTTTATCTCGAGCTTCCTGCGCTTTTTCCCTAGCCTCCTGCAAACTCTCCTGAACCGAATCCTTAAGCTCGCCGGCATCATCTTCCAATTGATCCAGCATCTTTACTAATTCTTTTTTCATTTTTTCCTTGTTCATATTTTTAAAATTATTTAATCTTTAAGTTTTGAGACGAAAAATCCGCTTATTATCAGCAATATTCCCACCAGCAAATATCCAGACCAATTTTTACCGTTCAGCATCTCGCCCAAAAAACCTGCGATGCCGCTAAGCAGCAATATAGCTCCCAAAAAAATTACAGCCAGTGCGATGAGCTTTTTTAGAAACTTTTTTCTTTGCTGCTTAATAACCAAATTCACCCCGCCTTGAGCGGCTTGGATAAAATCCAACGCGATTTCACTCCATCTTTTCATAATTAGAATTTTTTTAACTGACTCTGGGTTATTCCTAAAATTAATACAGACCGGTTTTTTCAGTATTTCAAGGTAAAAAAAGCGGCGCCGGGCAATAACTTTCTTAAGACAAACAAAAAACTCCAACCTGAAGATTGGAGTTTTCACTAATTGAGTTTTCTTATCCTAAGATCTTTTCTAGCAGCTCTTCTTTTCCTGCTTTTGTTTTTGTGGAAAAATAAACGATATTTTCACTGTCCAAAAGCTCCACGATCATTCTTTTTTTCTTGACCATTTCGCTTGCCTTCACTTTATCCATCTTATTGGCTACTACAACAACTTTATAGCCATTTTCAGTCAGCAATTCCATCATTTCCGTATCGAATTTTTTAGGACCGACATTTCCATCGATAATAAGCACGACCATATCCGGACGATGCTCGTTTTGCTCAAGATACCACATGATCATCCTACGCATTTTTTCCGCCTGTTTAAGCGAAGTCTTAGCATAGCCATAACCGGGAAGATCGACGAAATATGCTTTTTCGTTAACCAAGAAGAAATTCAGCTGCAAGGTGCGCCCTGGAGTTGAAGAAGAGATCGCTAATCCTTTTGTTCCCGTAAGCGCATTGATTACACTGGATTTTCCCACATTAGAGCGCCCCACAAAAGCAATTTGGGGAATTTTCTCTTTTAAAATGGAATCAGAGCCTACGATTCCCTTTACAAATTGTGCTGTTTTGATGATATTCATAATCACTATCCTAGCGCATTTATAATATTATTACAACTGGAAGCAATGCTTATGTTGACAAGTCGCTAATTTTATACTAAAATATCCGGAAAGTTATATCTACCAAAAAAGGAGGAGAACATTGACAATCAAATACAGATATCCCACCAGTCAAAGAATTTCGCCAAAGAAACTTCAAGGTTTCAAAGAGAACGCCTTTCACCTAGCAGCCGAAATTTTCAGGCTATGCAAAATTTTTGACCAATCCAGTGAAAGTCAAAGAAACGGCATAATTGAAAGTTTAAACGCTTTCGTAACCGACCTTAGTAATCTGGTATACGACAACCCCAGCTTACGAAAAAAATTTCCTTCTCTGGAAAAACTTGTCACGACGGCGAGTTGGAAGATAGCTTCCGACCCCCAAACAAAAAAGGTACTGGAAAAAATGGGAATCACAATTGAATTTTAGGAATCCGATGCAAAGCGCGGGTTCCTATTTTTATTGTCGAGCGAAGTGAGCGAAATGGAAATTAATTTTCAAACAGAAACTATACTTTTTTTCTTTTCCGAGTGAACGCAGAAATATGTAAGGCATGTTTCCATTTCCGAGCGAGTAATGACATCAAAAAGGTATGGCCCCTTTTATTCTCAGGACTGAATATTTTTCAGACGAGCAATCCTATCCTCTTTTTCATTTCCTGCTCCCATGCCATGTCCGGTGTCATATATTGGATGCCGATTATCCTGCGCTTTCGCAAGTAATCCGTCAGCTTCTCTGATATTCATTCCACTAACTCGGAAATCCAAAACTTTTGATTTTTCGCGAGCCGGTCCACTGGAAGTTTTATTTTCAGCAAGAGCTTTTCTTTCCATAAAGCCATTTTTCTTACTCATAATTTTATCATAAATTTCCTGCCTGGAATTTCCCGCTGCCGCAGGCTGCTTTTCAGCCTGCTCCTTATTTTTTCCGTAAACGCTGCCGAAAGCTTTCTTAGCGGTAGCGCCAAACACGTGCGTATCCGATACCGCTCTCAAAAAAGCAGCTTTCTTGCTACCTGAAAGTTTGCCAGGGTCCACTGTTATATGCTGCTTATTCATTACCCCTAAAACTGCATTCTTGCTTTTTTCAGTGCCTAAAAAGCGCCCCAGACTGGTGTTTTTGGCAACCGCACTTAATATTTTTTTAGTTTTATAGATTTCTTCCATAAATTTAAGCCTTTTAAACTACCAAATTTAAATATTTACCACAAAAAAGACGGGCTTCACCCGTCTTTACTTATTTTTCCGGGAAAAATCCCGCATATCAAGCATACATTAATTGTAGCATGTTTTTTGACTCTTGTCCAATGCCTGTTTTTATTTTTAATTCTATTCATTAACCAATTAATTCTGCTTCACAGCTATAAGTATTTAATTACAAATACTGGGATAAACTCCCGCATTGGCGCCAGTCTTGCATGTAATTGTGCCCTCACTATTTTCCGTGCCCCAAGTCATTTCTTGGCTCGCTACAAAGATTCTCATTGACATCGACTGTTTGTCGACTGTCAATATCATTGCCGACAAAAGATATTCCCCATCCTATGAAGCTGATCGCTAAAAAATATTCTTTTTTGAATGATAGCAATCCAAATACAACTGCCCATAGAAAACCACCGAGCATAATCAGCAAACCTCTTGTTTCCAATAGATTAATCATTGTTAACTTTGTGGTGAGGGGAAAATAAAACAGAAGCATGAAAACATAACCGGGAAGAACACTGCAAGAATAATGCTATTAGCTATCTTCAAAAATTTGATTATAAATTATTTATAATTTGTCTTGCTTCTTCAGCGGTTTCTTGCTTCTTAAACACTTTTTTCTCAAGAACTTTTTCGCCAAGCTCTTTACGCTTTTCAGTTGACAAACCTGCGCGCCCAGTAGCAACTTCCTCTGGTGTCAATTGTTTTCCCATGTTTACAGAACCATCCTCATTTACTCCATTATATTCATGCATGCTCTTGTCTGGTGTCATTATATACAGAGAATTACCTCGCGCAGCCATTTTTTCAAATCTTTCTTTAAAACGAGCTATCTTTGCTTGAAACGCTGATAATTTTTCTTGATACAGTTCTGGAGTTTCCATGGTGAATGAAGAAACAAGATCGGGTCTTGTTTTAAATTTTTCAAGTCTGCTTTTTATATAAGTCAATTCTTCGTAGTCAGTTTTGGTACTTATATCCCCAGCATAATACTTACCGTCTGCAAAAAGCTCGTCTTCCTCAATTCCAACTGGCTGATAATATCCAAAAACCTTAGGATTATTTATTATAAATTCATTATAAACAGAACCCTGCTCTTGCATTTTCACACCATCACGCTCCTTAATCATGGATTCCATTTCTCCACGTTTTGAAACTACTTTATCAATATCTTCAATCGATTGCTTATTGGGACCACCAACTATCGTTCGTTTTTTTATTCCTTCACTTACAGAATCAGCATCATTTCTGTCCGCATATTGAATATCGCCGCCACCCAATATAAATCCGCCTGTATCACTCCATAATCCACTTACTTTTCCTTCTTCTGACTTTCCTGAAAAAATTGATGATGCAGATATCGTTGGCTCCAGCGAAAGAAGAATGTCGGTATCATCTTCATATGTTGCCTCACTTGCAACATTCGAGAGTTCATTATGTCTTTTAAGAGAACTTTCCTGTATTGTATGCACAAAAAATACTCCATTTCTCAAAGCCGTTTGTTCTACACTTTTTTGAATGGTTTCAAATCTTTCTCTTGAAATCTCACCAGCCTTTTCGTAATGCTCTTTTATTTTTTCCTTTACTGATTTTAATTTTTCACTATTTTCAATAAGCTGATTCATGTTTTCTTTCTCTGTACCAGCATCTTGCTCGCTCA
The DNA here is from genome assembly GCA_964609855.1 of uncultured Bdellovibrionales bacterium. Lineage (GTDB taxonomy): Bacteria > Patescibacteriota > Minisyncoccia > Moranbacterales > GWC2-37-73 > GWC2-37-8. The sequence continues at coordinate 156,517 of CAZSTB010000001.1, read as the reverse complement.
ATTCTTCAGAAGAAATTCTTTCCGCCATCAAATTAGCTTCAGCGCTTTGCAACTGCGAAAGTCTTCCAAATTGTTTGTCGCCTTGTTCTCCTTCTAATTTTTCTTGTCCAGTTTCAAGAACATTTTTCATTCTAGAAAGCCTGCTGCCTTGAGCGTTTCTTTGTTCGCGAATTTCTTGTGCAAGTTTTATACGTTCTTCTGAAAGTAATTTTTTTGAAGCTTCTTTTTCGCTCAACAATTCAGGATTTTCAATGACTCGTTCTTTCATGGTGGAGCTTTTTTCTTCTTCTTGTTGAATTTTTGTTGACATTTCTGGCAAGGGTGGTGGCATATTTGGCAATGGAGGTGGGGTGCTACGCAAATACTCCTCAGGCAAAGGCGGAGGCGTACTTGGTAAATACGGCAGTATAGTGCTTAAATATTCCGCTGGAAGTGGCGGGGGCGTATTAGGTAATGGAGGTGGAGTTACTAAAAACCTCTGCAGATATTCTTGTGGTAATGGAGGCGGTATATTAGGAATTAATGGAGGCATAATTTCAGCAACCAATTCTTCTTTTGCAATAATTACTTCTTTGCCTAGTCCTTGCAATTCTTCTTTGTCTGCGCCATCAATAGAAAGCCCCTCTTTCTCAGCCCGTGCCTCGACTAGAGCAAGTTCAGCAATTCCTTCTTGTTGAAAATCAGCAACTTCTTTTCCTGCTTGCTCTATCATTTGCTCACCAATTTCCGCAGCAGATTTTTCAACGCTTCGCGGAGCTTCATGCTTTTCATGAGCCTCTTGTCTTTCTGTAGTTTCAATTGATGATGGTTCTTTATACATGATCTTCTAATTTTTTTCTTAGTTTTTCGATATGTTGCCTATCCAACTTCTCAGAAATGCGCGCCAAAATTTCATGGCGTCTCTTTTTCAATGAGGCCATCTTTTCCTGAAATTTTTCCCAGGCTTTTTTATATTTTTCAGTTGTTTCATTCTCAGACATAAACCAGCAAAAATAAATCATTAACATCATTTCATGTTGTCATTATAGCACCCTGCTGGATGTGGGTCTATTTGTATTTGCAATTTCAATATTCAGCAGCATAAAACACCCAAGCAAGGTTAAGCCCGCATTATCGTTATCTTGTCCGAAAGAAAGATATCCCAATCAGACCTTATAACAAGCATACAAATATGATTCAAAATACAGTAAATGGATTTCCACTTCTACGGGAATAAAAAAATTACACAACAAAAAAAGAGGCATCACTGCCTCTTTTTTTGTTGACTCAACGACTATTAACTAGTAGTTGTTTCGGCTTCCGTAACCACCGCGGTTACCACCACCATTGAAATCACGTCTTGGAGGACGAGCTTCCATTGGACGAGCTTCATTTACAGTCAAAGTACGTCCTTCGTACTCTTTTTTGTCAAACATTTCGATTGCTGCTTGTGCTTCTTCGTCAGAAGACATTTCAACGAATCCGAAACCTTTGCTGCGACCAGTCATTTTATCCATGATGATCGTTGCTGAGGTAACGCTTCCTGCTTGAGCAAAAAGATCTCGCATTGCATCTTCCGAAGTTGAATAAGGAAGACCACCTACATAGAGTTTTGTTGCCATAGTTTTGCATTTGTGAACTTATTACTTTGTAAGGCGACCTCCTCTCTTAATTTTAGCCACAAAAAGGCAAAACCAGTAAGACACTTACAATTGATTCTAGCATATAGTATTTTCACCAAATAGTCAACCAGAACTGCTATGAACGCAATGTATTGAAACTTTTGGGTTAAAAACAAAAATTTCAATCAAAACAAAAAGAAGCCTTTATTTTAGGCTTCTTTTTGAATGATTTTCTGTATTAGTAGTTCACGATAACCCTATAGTCTGTAAAAGTTCCATCATAAACACCGTTATCTCCATGTCCATAAGGAACATAGACATGACCGCTGCGAATCTTTATATTATTCATAAATTGATACGTAACACCAAATCCAGTATCCGATTTCCAATTTGCGTCATCAACTTCATATATAACATAAGCATCAACTGCTTTAGATACATCTATTTCAGGAATTGTTACATCATCATAATATGAACATTCATCCGTGTCCACAGAATCACAAACAGAGAAATCTGCACCAGCAGCGCTATTTGGTGCAGTAGCTGAAAATATTTTTTGTTTTACAATTTCATCCCCAACTTTTTCTGCGTCAATTGCACCATTCTTAATCATTTTAGATGATATCAACTTCTTCCAATCACCATCAGGATTTTCAAATTCATGAATAATACTCTCCTTAACCATATTTTTAATGGTTTTCGCCTCATCCCTCGTAAAGAAGTCTTCCCAAGAACTTTTTGCAGAAGCCGTTCCAGAAATGCCTACTAAAACAGTCAAGACTGATACGACAACAAGCAATTTCTTTGTTGTTTTCATTTTTTATTTTATTAAATTTATTATTGATTCAATTATAATACTTTAATCAAAAAATACAAGAAATTAATATTGATACGATCACATCAATTTTAATCCTTTTGCTATCCTTTCCATATCAGATATCACTTCGGGATCGGAATTTGTAAATGCTAGCGTGAATACATAGAAAATATCCTCCCTTTGAAAAATGATATGTATTTTTGGATTTTCCTTTGACATTCCAGGTGTCAAAAATTCAATCCCCGATGCATCCTTTGCTGAAAAAGGTATTTTTTGCGTATCGCCTTCGATATAAAATCCAGCCGCTGATGCGAATTCCTCAATAGCTTTCAAAGAATCTTTTTTATAAACAGCAAGACTAAGCAGGCGAAAATCATCAGGTTTGTCCGACGGTGTAAATTTATTTATATCTTGGTAATTTGACCAGAAAGTTTGGCCACTCACCATGAATTTTTCCTTCTCATTCAGATCAATTTCTCGAAAAGGATTCTCGGAAGAATCAGTATTAATGTGCCATTTTCTAGGAAAATACACCGCATATCCATATTTTTGGTTAACATATTCAATTACCTCAATAACGGTTTCGTCCTTTTCCGTCAAATCCTCAGTTACACTTTCAGACTGACCTTTAGCAGGTTCTTGCAGTAAGTCTCCTTGTTTCACACTTTCTTGATTATTTTGAGAAGAATTAGTTTCGGTTGCAGAAAAAGAATTTTGAATATTTAATTTTGAATCATTTTGAAAATTTAAAAATAAAGAATACAAGCCAAAGATAATACAACCCACTATTATGAGTGTAGTTATTATAAAAATAGAAAAAATTTTTTTATTTACAATCCTTATGAGCATAAACCCATCAGCACCTGTTAATTACTTCATTCAATTTATCAGGCACAAAACTAATTGCTTAATATTTTCACAAACCAACCAAGCAAACTAAAAGTGCTTTTATTTCTCTCGATTGTTTCACTCATTTTTGACTGTTGATTCAAAAGTTGTTCCAATTCTTGCTGAACAACAACTGTTATTTCTTCAAATTGCGATTCCTGTAATAATAGCTGGAGTTTTCTTATTTGCGCGTCATTTTTAACCAATGCACTTCTCAATTGACCAATATTTTTATAATCCTCGCCAAGAAAAAATCTTTTTATTTCAGATCTGCTTTCCACGAATAATATCGTACTATCTTGCTCCTTAATCAAATTATCTATCTCAACTTTTATATTTTCAATTTTTTGCTTAGCCGCGATATTTTTTTCCCCTTGCAATCGTTTTTCTTCTTCAATTTTTTTCAACTCCTCCTGTCTCCTTTGATCTTCTTCAATTTTTTGCTTTTCTAATTGAATTTCTTGCCTTACTTCGCCAGAAGATGTATTTTCAACTGCGTTGGACTCATTGACAATCGGAATGGAAACTGTTGTTTTTGGAGGATTTTTTAAAATCTTACACTCACTTGGTTTTCCACAAGAAACATTTTCAAAGTATCCACAGCATTTGTCACATTCACTGAGATTATATTGCGCATTTTTGGAATCACAAAAATCTTCGGCTTTTTTGAAGTTATCAGAACAGGCTCCCCAATCAGAAGATCTACTTGGTTTCTTACAACTTCCAGCATGAGATAAAAATGGTATTATCAAGAACATAAACATGAAAATTTTCAACCAAACAGTATTTTTCATAAATCTTTACGCAAAATATTTTATCCTTATTGATTTAATTTCATCAACTTTAATATAGCACAATAATATTGAAGCACAAACCAAAAAACCGCGTATTGCGGAACATTCTTTCTTTATGTTTTATTTTTCAATTTCAATGCTTAAATTCTTCAAGACTTTAAATATCTTGGAATTTAAATCTTATTTCAAATTCTAAATTTCGAATTCTTAGCTGCATTATCTCCAGCTAAAAATCCAGTGCTCCAACAAAGCTGGAGATTAAATCCGCCAGTCGGGCCATCAACATCGATGATTTCCCCGGCAAAAAAAAGATTATTTACGATTTTTGAACGCATAGTTTTTGATTCAATCTCTTTGATATCAACTCCGCCGCTCGTAACCATCGCGCGCTCAAAGCCAAACAGACTTTCAAAATTCATTTCCAAATTTTTGAATAAGTTTACAAGGATATGTCTTTCTTTGCGACTAATTTTAGCGGCATGCTTTTCTAAATCAAGACCGGAATAGCGCAAGAGAAAATCTAAAAGTTTTGGCGAAAAGACATCAGCCAAGCAATTTGCCAGCTTCTTATCAGCATTGCGTTCAAAGTCTGCACGCACAATTTCGTCAAGCTGCTCAGGTGTCAGGTATGGCTTAAGATCAAGCAACAATTTAATGTCGCTGTCTTCCGCAATCTTGCTTATTTGCCTGCTCATATTCAAGGCCAAAGGACCGCTTAGTCCAAAATGCGCGAACATCAAATCTCCGCTATCTGAAAATTGTTTTTTGTTATTTTGAAAAACAGAAAGTTTAGCGCTTCCTACGCTTACGCCTTGAAGCTCCCCTACCCAATCTTCCCTAACTTGGATTGGCACGAGTGCTGGCTGGGTATTAATAATGTTATGACCCAACTCCTTAGCCCAATCATATCCTTCCCCCGTTGAACCGGTGGCTGGATAAGATTTCCCGCCAGTGGCGATAATCACATTTCGTGGAAAAAGTTCGCGTTTCTTGAGGACTATTTTAACAATTTTTCCCTCCTCAACGACCAAATCTGTAACATGTGCTTTGTATAAAAAAGTGATGCCGTTTTCTTTCATTCCTTGGATTAAAGCTCTCAGCACATCTTCAGCTTTATCACTTTCAGGAAACACGCGTCCATTTTTTTCAACCTTTGTTGGCACTCCGCGACCTGCAAAAAATTCCCGCACTGCACTAGGCCTGAATGCCTTAAAAGAGCTAAGCAAAAATCTTCCATGCTTGCCATATTTTAAAGCCAGTTCCATTAAATCATTTTCATCCTGCGTTAGATTGCAGCGCCCCCCACCTGCCATTAAAAGCTTTTTTCCAGGCTCTTCTTTCTTATCAACCAAGGCAACGCGCGCTCCTTTTTGTGCAGCTCTAAAGGCAGCCATCATTCCAGCTGGCCCAGCCCCAATCACTACCACGTCAAATTGTTCTTCGATTAATTTTTTCATAAATTACATAATGACACATTATATTAGAAATAGCAAGAGATTAATGTATATTTAATGTATATTTAATCAATTAAGTGACATATACTCGTAGGCTTGATATTTTTTACATATTAGGCTATACTGCGTTATTGGAAATATATGCGTGTTCCATACAAGATACAATATACTAAATACGATATACAAATTTATGCTCATAGATGATATTAAAATTGAAGTTTCAGCTGGAAACGGAGGCAAGGGCTGCGTGGCTTTCAACAAGAACCTGATGAGTCTTGGACCAGCTGGCGGAAGTGGCGGACGAGGAGGAAGCGTTATCTTTAAAGGCGTCTCCGATCTTAATGCCCTCAATCAATTTCGTTTCAGAAAACAAGTTAATGCTGAAAACGGGCGCGAGGGCAAAGGCCAATTTTGTGATGGTCCTGATGCAAAAGATGAAATCATCAAAATTCCCGTTGGGACAGTGATCAACAATCTTACTACTGGAGAATCTCAAGAAATCACCAAAGTTGGAGAGGAAATTTTGATTGCCAAAGGAGGACGCGGAGGTCGCGGAAACTTTCAGTTCCGTGGTTCGAAAAATACAACTCCGAAAGAATTCGAGGAAGGTAAACCGGGACAGGCATTTGAACTTCGACTTGAACTGAAAATGATAGCGGATATCGGCTTTGTCGGACTTCCAAATCTTGGTAAATCTTCGCTGCTAAATGAACTTACCAACGCCAACGTAAAAGTTGCCAACTATCAATTTACCACCCTTGAACCTAATCTCGGCGTTTATTACAGTCTTATCCTAGCTGACATTCCTGGATTGATTGAAGGTGCGTCCGACGGCAAAGGCTTGGGAATCAAATTCTTGAAACACGTCGAGCGAACAAAGATTATTTTTCATTTCTTGGCCGCTGACAGTGAAGACATTACCGCTGATTACAAAACTATTCGCGCTGAGCTTGGCGCTTTCAATCCAACATTGTTAGAAAAACCGGAATATATTCTAGTCTCACGTTCAGACACCGTTACCCCGGAAATTTTAAAAGAAAAATTAAAAGAAGCTAAAAAAATCAACAAGAAAGCAATTCCGATTTCCATCCACAACTGGGATGAACTCCAGAAAGTTAAAAATATTTTAAACGAGTTAGATAAGGAAAAATAGGTTAAAAAATCTATCGCACTTTAAAAAGGAGGGAACCATGCAAAAGGACAAGCTAGCAATAAGACTTATCAGCGAGATACAGTCACATTTTTTAAGCATGAAAAAGCCGCTGACCTCAAAAATGCGCTCATTGATAATACTCAGAATCGCAAAGTATCTTGCAGAATCGATTTTAGAAAATGACAATGTCGCCATCGACGGCGTTCGTCAAGCCATTGAATATGTTTCAGCTGATTGCTTTGAAAAAATTGGTCACATTCAGACTGAAAAAATTTCTCACAAAAATGTATGTGAAAGAGAGCGTCAGGCACACATCGTAATTCGCTACGCGATAATTCACAGCAAAGAAACCGCCGCGCATGAGGATTATTTTCACTACTTTTCCATGATGGAAACCGCGCTTGAACTGCTTTTTTCCAATCCTTGCCAGATCAACTGGAGAGAGAAGCTTCTGAAACATGTCTACAAAACGCTCAATTTCAAAGAGTGAAAAAAAAATGGGGCACCGAAACATTCGGCGCCCTTTTGATTTTTTGGAATTTAGTTTTTTCCACTTGGCTCAAAGCGGTTCAAGATTCCACTCACTAAAGAAAGTATCAAACTGAAAAGCAGCGCCCACCAAAATGATGTCACAGCGAATCCATCCACAAGATTGCTGGTGAGCTTGACCAGTCCAGCGTTAATTACAAATGTAAATAAACCTAGCGTAAGAATATTTATCGGCAAAGTCAGCACTATCAAAATGGGCTTGATGATCACATTAAAGAATCCCAAAACCACCGCCACAACAAGCGCAGTGAGAAATCCCTCAACAATAATTCCCGGCAAAAAATAAGCCGTAATCATTATCGCAATTGCTGATAAAAGCCAATGTGTAATTGTTCGCATATTTTTTTCAAAAAAGTACTTAGATATTTTCCGCATTATAGGCTTTTTGAATTGCTGCAAAATGATTTTTTGTGGAATATTCCAGTGCCAGCAAAAGCATTTCCAATTCAGGTGAATCATCTTTAAATACTTCAAAAAATCGTCTTTCAATCAGGGTTTGTTCAAATTTTACTGCGTTTGCAAGCGCCTCAATCAAGGGAATATTATTTTGATTGATTTCAAGCTCCTTTTGTTTAACCTCCTTATTGAAATCATTAATTATGTCTATATTGAAGCGATGCTCTTTAATATTGACTTCACCTTCTTCGATTTTTCTCTTAAGCGTCCTGATCCACTGCGCATGACTTTGCTCATCATCAACTAAGCCTTGCCAGAATTCTCTGCGAGTCGGAAACTTACTTTGGTATAGTGCGTAAAGCTCACTCAACGCAACTTCATTTTTTTCCAGTTGCGACACTATCTCAAGTTGGTACTCTTTTTCATCCATAATATTATATTACAAATATGACTCCTTAATTATAGCATATCTAACATAGGGAAGAAAAAACTAGTCGGTAAAACCCTTAAAGTACTCGGCAATAATTTTTTTCACCTGTGAGCTATTTTCAGTTTCCATTAATTTTGCTCTCAATTCTTTGGCACCATCGAAACCGCTGACATAGGCTTTGAAATGTTTTTTCATCACATGAAAGCCTTTGATGTTAAGATTAGAAATTTCTTTTTCAAAAAGTTTCGTGTGCTCAACCATCGCCGCGAATCTTTCTTCAAGCGGAATATTTTCAATTTCAAAACCAGTATTGAAAAACCAAGGATCACCAAAGATTGCGCGTCCAACCATAATCCCATCGACTCCTGACTGCTCAGCTTTTTTTCTCCCATCATCCAGATTTTTCACATCGCCGTTCCCTATCACTAAAACTCCGCTGCCTTGAGCGATTTGGACAGCTCTGGCAATCACATCCCAATGAGCATCAACTTCGGACATCTCTTTTTTGGTGCGACCATGAATAGTGATGACCGCGGGCTTTTCCGCTAAAAGTTCCGGTAGCCAAGTTTCAATTTCATTTTTGTTGAAGCCTATACGAGTTTTCACTGAAACGGGAATTTCTCCTGCGCCTTCTTTAGCTGCTCTGATAAGTTCCCGCGCAAGCTCTGGATTTTTCATCAGCGCCGCTCCGGCGCCTTGTTTAATAACGTTCTTGTCCGGACATCCCATGTTTATTTCTACTCCGTCGAAACCCAGCTCTGCAATGATACGCGCCGATATTTTGATATTCTCAGGCCTGGCGCCAAAAATTTGAGCTACAATCGGATGCTCGTTTTTCTTGAAGCGAAGATCTTTGATTAAAACTTCTCTGCCCTTTTCATTTGCCAGCCCGTCAGCGCTGACAAATTCGGTATAAGTCACATCAGGCTTCCCATACTTAGCCAACATCTGACGCTGCGCAAAATCAGTCACGTCAGCCATTGGCGCCAGCACAAAAAAGGGTCGCTTTAAATTTTCCCAAAAATTCTTTTTCATATCTGAACACTATACCAACTAATGCGCATTTTTGCAAAGCTTTAAGGCTACAATTTTAAGTATTTAAAAATTATGCTATATCCGCCAGCAGAAGAAGCTGCCGACTCAAAAATTAAAGGTGTAAAATGCTTATTTTCATTATTCTGAGGGAAATTGGCGTATAAATTTTCTCCATCAGTTGCAATTTTTATTCGCTTGCCGAATGAATTTCCGCGTAAAACTGCTGCGTATATTTTTCCACTATCAGGATCCTCCCTAGGCAAACTGAATGAATCTTCTGTTTCCATCCAACCAATAACTACATTTCCAACACTACCTGCAGATATCGAAGGGAAAAATTGATTTTCTCCATCATTACTAACTATCTCTGCAGCTTGCCAATTTCCCTTACTTAGTTTTTTATACATTATTCTAGCTTCTCCTTTTAAATCCCATTGCCGCCAAGCAATATGCACGCTGTCAGATATCCCTGCTGCAGTTACATGCCGCGCATCAACATCCTCTGGGGAAAGAGCCACAAATGGGCTCCAGGAATCGCCTCCATCATCAGACCAGGAATAATTAATTTGTTGGTTATCTTGCTGATTTAATTGGGAAGAGTAGAAAAATAAATGTAATCTTTTACTGCTATCAATTACGAGCGTTGGTCGCGATTGCGTATTATCTTTTGCCGGAGAAATATTTTTCCAGTCTGACCACGATTCACCTCCATCAGTTGACTTTGAAAATTTTATTTGTTGATTGGAATTTTCGCGGTCCTTTCCTTCCCAAGTTACATATAAATTATTATTCTTGCCGACTAAAATATACGGATGTTCCTGCCAATAAGCTTGACTGCTCTCATAGCCGTCAACATGGGAAATGTTTTTTGCTGACGACCAGGTATTTCCTCTATCAGCAGACTTTACAAACTTTATCTGTCGATTATTTACCTGGTTTTTTTCATTCGCATCGCTTCCGTACCAAACCACATACAAGACTCCGTCGGTACCAATATTGATTGAAGGCACACGCTGATCAGCTTTTGACCCTACCAATGCTACCGGTTTTTCTGTACCTGATACTTTCCAATTTTGGTCTTTCAAATATATTCTAGCAACAAATATTTCATACCTGCCCTGATATTTTTTTCTGTAGGTTACGAAGAAATTTCCGTTAGAATCTTGCACGATTTTTTGTTGACCTGAATAACCTAGACCTTTAACATCATCCGTGTCATCTACAAGTATAGTTGCTTCCGCGCCTTCACCATTTCTAAAAAACTTTGACAGAAAAAATGTTGCCAAGAGTATAAGCATCAAAAATATTATAATTTTTTTATAATTTAATTTCATTTCTGATTAATTCAACATTTATGTGTCCATCTTTTTCATTGTCATGCGGCTTAAAGTTGCCATAAAAAATATTCCCGTTCGAATTTTGAATAGATAAGCCTATTTTATTCGATACAATACTGTTATTAAGTGCTACGTTATTATTCGAGCCGCCATACACATGCATGCCCGTTTCATTATTCCTAATATTATTTTTTTCGATATAGTTAAATTCCGAACCACCATTGAGTCGAATGCCTTGCTTGTTATCAGCAATTTTATTCTCAAATATGAAATTTCGTTCGGATTCGAAAACAGTTATCCCGTCAATATTTCCATAAACCTCATTCCCAATCACATAATTATTATTAGAATCCCGATCAAGCATTATTCCGTGCAGCTTGTTATTATAAGAAATATTATTTGTAATTTCGTTATTAACACACCGCTTGGAAAGAATAATGCCATGATTTCCATTTTCGTATGTCCTATTTTCTGTAATCAAAAAATTATTGGAATCATCATGTGGGTCGATTCCGTATTCCACATTATGAAATACATCGTTATTTTTTATTAGAATCCCAGTTGCGCCGAAAGAGTAGATTCCGAAATAATTATCATGAATCGAACTGTTCATGACTGAACCTGTCAGTAAATTGTCCTTGAATTTTCCGCTGGTTATTTTCCAAGACAACCCATATGAGCCGCCAAACGGTCCTCCTCTTTTCGGCAGACCCACATATCCCAAATGTCCGATTTCAGAATTAGTTATATCCATTCGTCCGCTGGATTTAGCCGTTATGTAACTTCTACCATCAATATGCTCGTCATCTGGTTGCTGAGTTTTTTCATTCCAAGATGTTACTTTCGTATCTGAAATCAGAATGTTTCCATTTTGCGAACGAATCCAGATAAATTTTTCATTGTCACTTTTTAATTTTAAATATTTCGTATCCTGTTTATCAATTACCAAGGTAACATTTTTTCCTATGTAAAGATTGGATTTCAAAAGCCATTCCCCATCGCTTGTTTTTTGCAGTGAAGAATTTCGTCCAAGCGCCTTATTGATTATGGTTGGTGTAACCACACTTCCGCTGCCTTTAATAAATATCGTATCCAAGCCGCTGTCATAAAATATTATCGCAGGGCGATATGACTTTTTGCGAAGCTCATCCGCATTTAAAATATTTCGCATTTCTTTCGACGGGATGGCGATTTTTTGTCCGACGGAAATATTATTAGGATTCACAATTGGTTCATTATCTGCAGTTTTCAAAAAATCAATGGAAGCTAGATTGAACTTGTTTTTCAAGAGCAGCAAAAAATCACCTGACTTTACGGCGTAAATTCCGTTGGAATCATTTACGCTTCCCGCTAATATATCCTGCTTCATGGCAACTAGCCGAGAATTGGAAAGTTCTCTCGGACCGGTCGCAATGACGCTTTTAATTGCGATATTATCAAAATTTTGAGTTTGATTTGATTCATTTCTATATGTAAAAATCATGCCCACATAAGCAAAGATAATTAAAGCTGTGAACGCATAAGCGAATGATTGAAGCGGCAGTGATATTTTTCGCATGCGGCTCTTGTCCCAACGAGTAATCCACCCTTGCTGCATGATAGTTATCAAGGCATAAATTTTTATCAGCGCTGAAACAAATGTGAATATCACATACTGTGTAATGATTAAGATATCTCTTGGATGCTTTTTCAAATGACCAAAAACTTTTATCGATCTGCTAAACAGCCACCAGATAATAAGAATAACTGCGAATCTCCAATATCCAGAGCTTAGGGCCACTACCAAATAAACCGGCGACAAAAGCAATGTAAACGGTTGCAGGAACCTATCGAGCATATACAAACCGAGAACTTTATGGTTTTTCCAGACCCAGCCGTCAAAGACGGTTTGCAGATCGCTACGCCAACTGTTTCGACTCCAACGAATAATCTGCTGCAGAAAAGGAGTAAGACGCTTAAATCCCGGCGTATAAACCACTGCTTCGCGTAAGTATTTCGCTTTCCATCCGGCCTGCTGAATCAATCTCGTCAATGTCTTATCGTCGCCGCTTACCGACGGCGTACCTAAAAATTTTTCTTCAACCAGTCGGTCAAGCACATCTTCGACCGCAGACTTCCTATAAACAGCAGTTCTGCCAGACAAGCAAGTCAGGGCATCGCCAACCGCTCCCAAAAAAGGCATCTCAACGAAATACCGATTATATAAATTCAGTTGGAATAATTTTCTCGCCAAACTATTGGGCTGATAAATATCTTGCCGCGGCGAAACTCCACCAACTAAATTATCCGAAAAAGGCGCCAGCAGTTTATCCCTGATTGGATCAATCCAGAGCGTGTCACTATCAACAAGCGCCACAAATTCGCTGCTTGCATTTCTAATGCCATCCGCTAATGCTTGTCTTTTGCCCGGCAGTTTCGTGACGATAAGTTTTGCGCTAAGATTTTTTCTTGCAAAACTTTTAAACACTTCAATGCATGCCTCATCTGTAAAATCTATTACGGCAATAATCTCATCAGGCGATCCATTCATTTTCCAGGAATTCAAGGCGCATTTGAATATTTGTGGATTTTCATTATAAACCGGCGTTATTATCGCCAAGGTGGCTTTGAGAATTTCTCCCGATGGCATCCGATAAAATGCCGCTACCAACTTTTTTGTGAGCCAGATTGACCACCTCCAAATTCCCACTACGCCCAAAGGCACAAAAAACCATACAATATTCAAATATCTTAAAAAATCTTCGTACATACCTTTAAATATTAATTTTTTTCTTATGCAGTTTTTTGATTTTTAAAACGCCAAGCATTTTAGGGTAATTTTTAACACCTTTTTCAGCTTCAACTGTCTTGTTTTTTTTCATCCACTCATTAGTTTCTATCGTTCCCTTTAAAACCGGGAGTTCCATCTTGTGTCTATCTTTCACCCAGCTAAAAAATCCGCTCGTATCCTTCGGCAGACATGAACCTCCGAAAGGTCCGAAATCTTTTGTTCCGTATTCGGGATTCCAAATCGCTTCCGCGCTCTTTACAACTGTTTTGAATTCAAGTTCCGAATCGATTCCCATCATCTCATTCACTGCCCTCATTTCGTTGAAGAAAGAGATCTTGGTGGCATTTAAAAGGTTGTGCACATATTTTGTCATTTCCGCTTCTTTAATGGACATGTGAACAATCGGACTCTTAAAAGGCGCATACAAGTCATGCAAACGTGTGCGCGATCTTTCATCATTACTTCCGATTACGATTATCCATGGTCTCGCAAAATCCTCTTTTGCTGTTGCCTCCCTGAGAAATTCCGGATTCATACAAACACCGAAATCTCTGCCTATTTTTTTTCCGGATTTTTTTTCTAAAATAGAAATAACCAAATCCTCAGTTGTGCCAGGTGGAACAGTGCTTCTAACCACAATAACCGGATAGTTGCTTGCACCTTTTAAATATTTTCCCACATCCGTTAAAGCGACTTTTAAAAACTCGAGGGAGGTGTGTCCGCCGATGGTGGGAGTCGGCAAACTTAATAATAAAAAATCAAAAAAACTAGAAGTGTCGTCAAGCCTACTAATATGGTCGGCTTTAAATCCCGCTTGTTGCAAAGCAGCTATTACGAATTTATTTATATCGAAAAAGAAAACGTCATTTCCCTTTTCATGAAAGCCCCTGCCAGCCGCTTCACCGACGAAACCGCTACCGATTAAAGCTACTCGATTATTATTTTTCATATCTTCATATTTATTGTTATCAGCTTTTCAGCTACCGAATATTACAATTTGATTTTTTGCTTATTCTTTAGGCAACAAAAAAATCCCGCATAAATGCGAGATTTTTTAAGAGCTTTTTTGGATATAAACTAAACCGTAGTTCCACCGTTAGCTTTTTTAAAAGCCACTTTCCAGTTGGGTTCATAGTCGTTATCAAATTCATCTTTCACCAAAACAGTCTCCCCTTTCATCAAAGTTGAGATTGCGATATCATTCATCATTTCTTTTTCGGTATCAACTTCACGCTTCAAGTCCTCCAGTTTTTCGTAAGCTCTTCCTAATTGAGCTTGGATACGAGCTTCAATCTCTTTTTTCTTTTCACGCAAAACTGTAATTTTTTCTACAATTTCCTCATATTCATCGGCTTGCACAAGCGCATCCTTATACATATCGCGCAAATCTTTTTGTTCTTTTTTCATCTCACGAATATGATTGAAAACGTCTTGGATGTTTTGCATAATTTTATTATTAGTTTTATTTATTACTTTCCGTGTTGCTCCGCAACGTTTTTCCATCATAGCATAAATTAAAAATTGTAAAAAGTCCTTTAAGTTTTGTTTTTTATAAAAAAATGCCGACTTTTTCAAGTCGGCATCGAAACTATTCAGCAATTTCGCTGATAACACTCATAACGTCATGCTCATTGCATAGCATGAGGCATGCGGCGCAAGGCTCCATTGGATCATAATTCCTACGTTCCAAGATAAGTGCGCTATTTATAAATCTCCAAAAGAAAAACTTTCTACGCACTATCACGTCAATATCATCTTTTTCGATATGACCCAGGCACAATTGCGGAATTTTAGGACAAGTGTGATTGGCATACCAAAATCCGTCCGGATTAAGATGAAGCTCGAGATTAAATTCACTCAAGAAATCTGGGCAATAATCTTTTCCTGCAATAATCTCCCTCAATTGCGCCGCTCTTCCTTGTTTGGCAATATGCGCACGTCGCACTCCGAAAAAGCGTCTTCCATGCTTTCCAGACAGAAAGTAGATGAAGTTTTGAGGCAAAAGCATTTGTCTTTCATGATATGGGAAGCCATGGCTATCCACTAAAGGCTCAGCTCGAAGACAAAATTGACTCCCTCCTCCACAAATTAATGCTCTCAGATTTTCGCCATATCCACTGTTCAGTGCATATCGTCGGAATATATCATCAAAACTTTTCAACGTTTCCAGCCGATTACTGACACTGTAACAAATATTTGCAAGAACACTGAAATCCCTTTCACAGTTCATAATGTCTGGCAAAACAGCATCCCACCGCTCAGGAAAATCCGAGTACAAATTGAAACTCAAATGTGGCTGAATTCTTCTGATATAATCCTTTTGCAGGAGCCTTCTGAAATTATCACGTTTTTCCAATTCCTTATTGTTATAACCAGCAGTGAGTAAAGTCATGCCCTTATTTCTGCGATAAGAAAACAACGAATCAATCAACGCGTTGAATTTCGGATGAAGCAATGGTTCTCCATTCCCTGTGGCGCAATATTGGGCATAGTATTGATGCTTCTCGAGCTGCTTGTTTAGCAAGTGAACATATTCAATCGGAAGATCAATCGGGTTTTTCATGCATGCATCATCAATGCAGTGCGAACAACCCACATTGCATCTGGTAGTCGGATAAAAATTCACAAGAAGCGTAATATCACTCATACTGCTCTCCTCCCTTTATCGTTTTTTAATTTTCAAAGAATAAAAGACAATAACATGGATAAAAAGAAATGTAAACAATGAAAAGAAGCAAAAAAGGACCGGAGTCCTTTTTTGAAAATATCACTATTGAATCTTTACAGATATTCATTCATCGCACTGTAATAGAAATCCACATCATTAATCCATTTTTTTTCACTGATAGTCTTGGGTTTATCCTGACAACCATAACCGCATTTCCAAACGATCATGTCAGACGGCGTATCGATTTCCTCTTCTTTGACTAACTGATCAATACGTTCAGCTACTTTCTCAACAGCTTGCTTTGGAGAGTCAAAACAAGTATGACCTCCTGAGCCCATTCGTTCAGCTTTCAGACGAAAGCCCCAATAATTGAAACAATCTTCGCCATTTAAAACCGGCTTCCTTTTTCCCCATGCACTTTCTTTCTTAGCGATAGCCACCAGAAACATCGCGGTCTTCGGCTCCTGTTTCAAAATATATGGCATCATTTTTTCAATCGGATAACCTTGCACCATATCAGCAATTTCTTTTTCAAGGGGAGTTTGCTGCTTAACCTGGGCAACCTTTATCTGTGCATTTTTTAGATTATCATTATCATCAGTTTGCATTCTCCATGCAACCATGAAAGTTAAAGTAAAAATAATCAGGATCAATAAAATTAAAATTCTAGCATGCGAGGAATTTAAATTACCTAAAGCGAAAAGCGCTTTCGTAGTCTTACGAATTTTCCTTATTGCTACAGCTTTCTTGGCAGGTTTAACTTTCTTGGCGATTTTTTGAGTTTTCACCATTTGCATAGTCTTAGCCTTTTTAGGCTTAACTGAAGCTTTTGATTTTTTTGCTGTTACTTTTTTACGCATTTGTTTTGACCTATTTAACCACCCGCTTTCGAACTCTTTTTAAGGTTAAATGGCTTTGTTAAGCTAAAATTAATTTGAAAAATAAGCAAAAACGGGCTTTCACCCGTTTTTACTCTATCTATTCAACTATATCTATTATACACCCAAATTTGGAAAAAGTCAACCATTTCATATGATCATTTAAACATGTAAACATTTAAACAGCGATTCATATTGTTTGAATGTTTGAATGTTTGAATGTTTGAATGTTTACATGTTTAAATGATTAAGTGTTTACATGTTTACATGTTTATTTGTTTAAATGCTTGAATGATTAGCTGTTTAAATGATTAGTGCCTTGACAAAAGATGGTTTATTGATAAACTATGTAGACGTTAACAATCTAACAATCACTCAAATATGCATAACGATTCGAGCCTGCACTCAATAGTGTGTTTGGCGCATCGCATTGAAGCAATGGCCAACAAATATATCTTTATCCCAATGGGGCTATCTTCAACTAGCGTGAAAATCTTGGGTATGCTTTCTCATCACAAATCATTGACTCCAAGTCAAATAATCGAGCTGAGCAATTCCACCAAGTCTAATATCAGCCAACGGCTAAGTTTTCTAGAAAAAGAAGGATTAATAACGAGGGATTATGCAACCGACAAAAAAGACAAACGTAAAGTAAAAGTGCTGCTTACAGACCAAGGTCAGAAGAAATTAAAAGAAATGCGTAAAGTCATGACCAAGGCCAAAATTTCGGTTGAGAAAAAATTAAGCAAAAACGAAATAACCCAGCATGAAGCGTTCATGCAAAAACTTAACGACATCATGGACAACAGCGAAAGCGAACTGGAAAAACTATTTAGATTTTAAATCGATGCCAAATAATATAAATTACAGTAAAGAAATTATGAACAAGAAAAAAATCATCGCATCTACACTAGCAATCGCAGCTCTCTTTATAATCGCGATGCGACTACCTCAAAAAGCCGCCACAGATTCCAGTCAACCAGAAAAGAAAATCACAAAAGTCTCCGCAAAACTTGCCTCTGACACAAAAACGTTTTCGCAGACAAGAAAGTATCCTGCCAGCATTGTTGGCGACCAGGAAATAAAAATTACCGCCAAGTCTTCCGGGACTATCACTTTCGCACCCTCAAATATCGGAGATTCAGTAAGGGCCGGTTCTATTCTGGCAAAAATTGATGACACAGGAAACATCGCAGTTGGAGATCAGGGTTTAAAAAGCCTGCAAGTTCAGCAATCAGAAATTGCCGCCAAGCAGGCTAAGGAATCTTATGAATTAGCAAAAGATTTGTACGATAACCTGAAAGATTCCAGCGAAGCTACTAACTCGCAGAAAGATAGCGCCAAGGCGCAGAAAGATATTGCCAAATTACAATTTGAAAATGCAGCCTTGGGACTTGAGGGAAATGTGGATAACCGCTTAATAACTAGTCCTATCTCTGGTGTCATCACTAACAAGGCCGTTTCTATTGGGGATTCTGTTTCCGCCGGACAACTGATTGCCAGTATCAGCAAATCATTCAATGTGAAAGTAAAGTTCTATGTCGATCAAACTGAAAAAGAGAAAATTACACGTGGACAGGAAGTTTCAGCCGTTGCTGCCAATGGAAATGCTTATTCTTTAGTGGTAAGAAATATTGCTTCTGCTGCAGACCCGATAACGAAACGTTTTTTGATTGAAGCCTATCCGAAAAATACTACCGACTCCCCTCTTCTAGCAGGAACAATCGCTACCGTTACCATTGAAAGTATTGCGACAGTTGAAAAACCTGAAAATCTCCTCCTACCTCTGTCCGCAATCGGCATAGGTCAAAATGAAAGTTATATTTTTGTTTTAGAAAATAATGTTGCTAAAAAAATTCTTGTTGACGTGGTGCATGTAAGCGGCGAATTGGCTGAGGTTTCAGCGGCGATCCCTAATCAAACTCAGATCATTGTCGATGGAAACAAATTAATTCGCGACGGAGAAACCGTGGAGCTAAAAAAGTAATTTTCAAAAGCTTACTGATAACTCAAGCTGAATAACTAAAGATACCTTTATGGAAACTCAAAATAATAATCATGCCACCTCGAGTGACGGCGCATATTTGGAAAAACTTGAATTCAGACCTGAACTAAGAAATACTTGGCTGAATTTTTTCGTCTCAAACTTTAGAGTAGTAGTTCTGCTCATCATTTTAATTTCAGGCTGGGGCATATACTCTTTCCTACAACTCCCACTTGAATCTAATCCTGAAGTAAAAATTCCTACAGCCATTGTGAGCGCAGCTTATCCGGGCGCTTCTCCTTCTGATGTGGAAGAATTGGTGACCAAAAAAATTGAGACCAATGTTTCCGGCATAACTGGTATCAAAAAATTAACCTCTACTTCTGCCAACTCTTTTTCGACAGTCGTCGTTGAATTTGAAGCCGATCAGGATGTCGAAGATTCCGTAAGAAAATTGCGAGACAAGCTGCCAGCCATCAAACAAGATCTGCCAGCTGATGCAAATGAACCCGAGGTGCGCGAAATTTCTTTGGATGATACGCCGATCGTGACCTTTGCACTGGTCGGTCCCTATGATGGTTTTACATTGAGGACGTATGCCGAAAAAATGCAAGATGAGCTTGAAAAAATTCCCGGAATTCGCGAGGTGAATATTTCAGGAGGAGACCAAAGTGAATTCGAAGTAGCTTATGACCCGCAAAAATTAACACTTTTCAATATTTCAGCAGATCAAGCAAATAGCGCAATCGCACTCGCCAACCGTGCAATTCCTGCCGGCAATTTCAAGGGGAGTGAATTCAATTACCCAGTGAGAACTGATGGAAGATTTTACGACGCCAAAACATTAGGCGAAATTCCCATTACTCACAGCGAACAAGGTGCTGTTGTTTTTTTGAAAGATATTGCTGCAGTGCAGGAAAAATCAATTGAAAAAACTCTATACTCCCGTCTCTCTATTGCGGGAAATGCACCAGAAAACGCAGTGACCCTACAAATCGTCAAGAGAACAGGCGGCTCGATTATCGACAGCGTCGACAGCGCTCACCTGAAAATGGATGAGATGATCAAAACTTTCCCAGCTGGTATCGCCTATGACGACACTGTAAATCAAGCAGATAGAATTAGAAAAGATTTCGATCAATTGACGCATGATTTCATGTTGACATTGATTTTGGTGGTTGGAATATTATTTTTAATCGTCGGACTAAAAGAAGCTTTCGTGGCCGGAATTGCAATCCCCCTGGTTTTCTTTGTGACGTTTGGAGTAATGCAGGCCACGGGAACGTCGCTAAATTTTCTTTCAATTTTTGCACTACTTCTTTCACTTGGACTTTTGGTTGATGACGCGATCGTGGTGGTTAGCGCCACCAAGCAGTATATGAAAACTGGGAAATATACGCCGGAAGAAGCAGTGTTACTTGTGCTTAATGATTTCAAAGTAGTTTTAGTTTCCACAACGTTCGCAACGGTCTGGGCATTCTTGCCACTCTTAATGGCTTCGGGCATGATGGGACAATTCATTAAATCAATTCCCATCACTGTTTCCGTCACACTGGTATCATCACTGTTAATCGCCTTAATGATCAATCATCCACTGGCTGCTGTGCTTGAAAGAATCAGACTTACCAAAAAATTCTTTTGGCTTATTCTATTCTCCACTCTTCTGGTAGGCTTATCATCAGTAACCGCACACTCAACGCTCGGTTATATTTTTGCAGCTTTTTCTTTCGCCATAACTACTTGGATGATTTTCTGGTATTTCACAAATGGCAAAATAACGTTGGAATCTAATTTCACTTTAGCTGAAAAGGAATGGGACAGCGATGAACTTATCAAACAAAAATTGCTTGTTCAAGGAAACCGAAAGGACGCGACACTGGCTAGCAAGCTCATTCACGGAATTATTCATTTTGATCAGATTCTACCTGTCTATGAAAAATATTTAAGAATGACAACGAGTACCAAAAAAAGAAGACTGGTTACACTTTTTTCAACGCTCGCACTCTTCCTTTTTGCAGTTGCGCTGCCGATAACTGGCGTAGTGAAGTCGGAATTTTTCCCTGCTGCTGATGGAGATGTGCTCTATGTGAGCTTGCGCGGTCCTGTCGGACTAAGTTTGGATAAGACCGACAAAATCACAAATGAAATTGAAAACAGATTACTGAAAATTGAAAATATAGAAAACTTTTCAACTATCGTCGGTAATGCAGGCTCGAATGGAGGCATGGGCGGAGGTGGCGCAAACAAATCAAATACTGCCGCTATCACGATCAAGCTTACAGCCACTGAAAATCGCTCCGTCAAAGCTTACGACATCGCAAATGAAATAAGAAGCGCACTTTCTGACATTCAAGATGCAACTATTACAGTTTCCGCTCCCCGCGGAGGACCGCCATCAGGCAGCGCCTTTCAAGCTCAGATAAGCGGCGAAAATCTACAGACCTTGGACAAGATCGCTAACGATCTCAAACCGATCATTGATGCAGTTGAAGGCACAATCAATTCCGACATTTCCCTCAAAGATGCTCCAGCTGAATATACATTTGCCTTGGATAATTTTAAAATGGAAATGTATGATCTTAATGCAACTGCAGTCGGCTCAATTTTGCGCACTGCAATTTCTGGAACTACAGTGACCACAGTCATTCGCGACAACAAAGATATCGATGTACTGGCACGCTTCGGAAGTGACAACATTCCAACGCTTGATGCCATCGCCAATCTTCAGATACTTAATAATAAAAAGCAACCTGTTTTCATCAAGGATGTGGCGCAAATCAAGCTCACGCCTGCGGTCGATTCCATTTCCAGAATCGATCAGAAAAGGACGGTTCTTTTGACAGCAGATGTAAGCGGTACGACTAATTCAAATGAAGTTGTCAAAAAATTCCAAGACCAAATGCACAAGAATTATTCTTTACCTGAAGGATATGTCATCAGTTTTGGAGGTGAAAATGAACAGAATGCCGAGTCAGTTCTCTCTATTATCAGAGCCATGGCTATTGCAGCACTCCTGATTATTTCAACGCTTGTGATACAGTTCAATTCGTTCAAAAAAGCCATCATAGTGCTCGTAACTTTGCCACTGGCCCTTATTGGTGTTTTCCTAGGAATGGCTCTTCTGGGGGTAACTTTGAGCTTCCCAGGGCTCATAGGAATCCTTGCTCTCTTTGGAATCGTGGTTAAAAATGCTATCATCCTGATCGACAAAATAAATCTCAATATCAAAACTGGCATTCTTTTCAATGAAGCTATCATCGACGCTGGAAAATCCAGACTCGAAGCTATTTTTATCACTTCTATTGTGACAATTGCCGGCATCATTCCGATTACACTTTCCAATGAAACCTGGACAGCCCTGGGAAGCGCGGTCATTTTCGGTCTTTCCATTTCATCCTTTTTCACCCTCTTCATTGTTCCCACCTTATATATGACATTTATAGATGAAAACGAAAGGTTCTAATTTTTAGGCATCAGGATTTAGGAATTAGGAATTAGGTTGAAATTAATTAAACCCCATCTGCAAAATGGGGTTTAATATTGTTGGAATTTATTTTTCGCTTGCTACGTATTACTCTTAAATGATAACGATTACAATTATGGACGAGCGCAACAAAAAAGACCAGCATTTCTGGCATTTCATAACTTCTCTTATTTACGGAGCAATCTTTTTACTGATGCTAACGGCGCTCAGCTTCAATGGAAAGATTCCACATTCCATTCCGACGTTTGATTTTTTCATGCTGACCTTGGCAACATTTAGGATAACCAGACTTTTGGTGCACGATCTGGTTTTGGATTTCGTAAGAGATCAATTCGCTGGAGCCACCGGTGGTCTGAAATTATCCATGCATGATCTCTTGGATTGTCCATGGTGCACCGGAGCATGGGTTGCGCTATTTGTGGGTTTTGCATATTTCACCACAACCCTTGCCTGGCCAGTGATTTTGATAATGGCAGTTGCTGGTTTTGGAACATTACTCACAATTTTAGCAAGCTTGATGATGGTAAAGCTTAACGGTAAATGAGCAGTAGCTTATTTGCGATATTTTTTTTCGAACATCTCCGCGGTAACAGCTATTACAATCGAAAATAAAGTGACGAGAATGCCCATGAAAACTCCGCCTGCTCGATCGTCGCTATTATTAAGCATAATGAACACTTCTCCTATTGCGACGAAACCGATCATAGATATTGCACAGTATTTTATCCTCCGCAAAGCATTCACCGCATCTTGCGAACTTTTTCCACCGCCTCCCAAAACCTTGAATGCTTGAAAAAGCAAGATAAAAAACGGAATGGATGCAAAATACACATAAGCCAAGAAAGGATCTTTGAAATATATTTCGAACTGTGTGGCATACGTGTTTCTCCCTTCTATCTGTGGTTCCCAAAGCAGAAAGAAAAGTGCTCCAACTCCGATAAGCACGATAATGAACTGAAAAAATCTTATTGAGTTTCTTTTCATGGTGTTATTAATATCACAAATATTTTCTATTCTTTATTTCCTTTGGCAAATATTCCTGCCCCCCACTGTCTTCAACGGGCGTATATTTATAACCCTTACCATAGCCTAATTTTTCCATTAATTTAGTTGGGGCATTTCTGATGTGCATCGGAACAGGGAGATTGCCATATTCCTCCACATCTTTCTTGGCCTTATTGTAAGCAAAATATGTTTTCACACTTTTTGGAGCTTTCGAAAGATAGACCACGAGCTGAGCGAGATGGACGCTGCATTCCGGATATCCGATTTTATGACAAGCATCAAACACGTTATTAGCTAAAACCAAAGCGAAGCTGTCAGCCATCCCGACATCTTCTGATGCAAATCGCAGTAGTCTTCTTGCAATATAGGTCGGTTGCTCTCCACCTTCAAGCATGCGGGCCAACCAATAAAGTGCTGCGTTTTCGTCCCCGCCGCGCATTGATTTATGCAGCGCTGAAATAATATTGTAATGTTCTTCCCCGCCTTTGTCGTAATAGAGATGGGATTTCTGAATAACTTGCTTGATGACTTCGCGAGTGATTTTTTTGCTCTGATTTGCTGCAAGCTCCACAGTATTGAGCGCCATGCGCGCATCTCCATTGGCAAGCAGAGAAATTTCCTTGATCATCTCCTCCTCAATTTCAATCTGCATTTTTCCCAAACCTTTTTCCTTGTCATTTAGAGCATGCGTAATTATTTTTGCAATATTTTCACTTTCAAGTTTTTTCAAAACCAGTACGCGCGTCCGCGAAACAAGCGCGCTGTTGACTTCGAAGCTCGGATTCTCGGTAGTTGCTCCGATCAAAGTCACCAAACCGTGTTCCACATGAGGTAAAAGTGCATCCTGCTGGGATTTATTCCAGCGGTGGATTTCGTCTACAAATAAAATTGTCTTCTTTTTCTGCCATTCATTTTCCTGAGCCTGAGCAATAACCTTTCGAAGTTCTTTTATTCCACTGGTTACTGCGCTGATTTGGATAAATTCTGATTTTGTTTCTCCTGCGATGATTGATGCTAAAGTTGTTTTACCGCTACCGGGAGGACCCCAAAGAATCATCGACGGCACGCGGTCATTTTCAATCGCACTCCTTAAAAATGATCCCTCCCCGACTAATTCCTCCTGACCGAAAAATTCCTCAAGAGTTTGAGGTCGCATGCGATCAGCTAAGGGTGCATTTTGAAGAAGTGCTTGTTTTTTCATTTTTGTGATAACTACCTTACAAGGAGTTGCCTATCTTTAGCGCTATCCAAATGCCTAAAAATCCACCTATCCCTGAAAAAATAACCGAAGAAAAAGAGAACCCACCAACACCCCAAATCATTGGCGCATAAGCTCCCGCCGCAGAACCTATTAATATCAAAAACCACATAAACCATTTTGGAACCATATTTTTCATGTCTCGTTATGACTATATATAATCTAGCATATCTTTCGGGAACACAAAACTAAATGCGATTTATCGCTCGCCCGATTAAAATATCCATCTCTCCGGCAATTTGCGCTAATAATGGATTAGTTGCAGCGCCCATGGAGTCATTGGCAGATTCACTGCAAATCCAAATATGTCCGAATTCTTCATAAATAGCAATTTGCAGCGGCAAAAATACGCCCGCATCTTTTTGAGAGAGCAAAACCCTGTGTGAAAGTGATGGATTAAAAATTCCCAGCAGCACGTAACTTTCAAATTCAATATCGAGCGTATCTTTCAAGATTGCTCGCACATTATTTTCCGTAATTATCTGAAAACCTTCTTCCGCCAACCTTTTCTTTACAACGGATATAGTCTCAGCAAAAGTGAGCTTACTTTTTTTCTTTAAACCACATTGCATAATATTATACTGCCAATATCTTGGAGTTATCGTCTGTCAAGCAAGCTCTTGCGCTCTTCGTATTCTTCCTTATTTATCTCACCGCGCGCATATCGCTCCTTTAAAATTCTCACGGCCTCATCTTCTTTTTCTTTTTTACTCCAATGCGAATCGCTGCCTGTGGCATATTGCACCAGCGCGACAATTGCCCAAATAATTATGCCCCAAAAGATTAGCATAAAGATCCACCCAAAGCCGAATCCTCCAATTACTCCGCACATATTCGGATAATCATAACCGTACATATTTTTTTCAAATTTTAATAGCTTAACTTACAACTAACTATAATACTACTTAAAAAAATAAAAATTCCCTTAAGTAAAAAGACCCTCAAGGGTCTTTTTCTTAACTATGCATGTTCACTACTCGACAAGCCGCACAAACTTAAACTGCCCTCACTTCAAACGTCTACACACAATGCCTTCTCTCCCACTTCAGTCAGATACGACAATGAATACAGAAATATAATATAACAAGCTAAACCTTATTTTAAATTTGGTCTGATTATAATATTTTGAGCTGTCATACTTCCATCGGGACTAATTTTCCCATTGGCAGAAATCTGCTGGCCAATTTCCAGCTCCGCACTTTGCACATTTACGGATTTATCAATAGTTGTAGAGGAAGTGAAAAAAATTATTTTTGAGCTACCATCTTTAGCTTTCAAAGTCATTCCATTTTCATCTTTTGAAATTATCTCCCCACCGACAAAATCTTCCCCATTTCCGCCAGGTCGCATCCCCGAAGTTCTTTGCCCACTTTGACTTCCTGACATGCGTTGCCTCACATTGGCGCCCCCACCAATGTCGCTACCGGAATATTTATCAGATGGTACAATCTGCAATTTTCCATCCTTAGCATTTTGATATCGCATGCCGCCGTAAAAACTTAAACCGACAAGCACCAATGAAACAATTACTCCGATTGCGATATTTCTCTTTTGCATAATGTTTTTAATTTTAAAATTTTAAATTATTATTATTTTCGTAAAGTCACCGCTTAACCTTATAATTTTACGAAATTTATATACCTTAGAAATTATTTACTCATATCTTAACGCCTCCATGGGACTTAAATTTGCAGCACGGCGCGCAGGATAGAATCCGAAGATGATTCCGACTCCAGCAGACACACCGAAAGCCAAAAGGATCGAAGAGGATGAAATTTGAGTCGCCATATTTGCAAATTTAGCCACGGCCAGCGAAGCGCCCCATCCAAGTAGAACACCTATCAGTCCTCCAAGAAACGTCAGTGCCACTGCTTCGGATAAAAATTGCAAATTAATATAAATCTTCCTGATACCCACAGCTTTTCTCAAGCCAATCTCCCTGGTTCGCTCCGTCACTGTAGTCAACATCATATTCATGATTCCGATGCCTCCGACCAGTAGTGAAATTCCAGCAATTGAGGAGAGTAAAATCGTAAACGTCCCCGTGATGCTTGAGGCTGTGGCGATTATGTCGGCTTGATTCATGAGATTGAAATCTGCTTGCTTAGGATCCGAAAAACCATGGCGCGACAAGAGCAGCTGTGAAATACTTTCCTGCACCGCAGTCATTGAACCTTGATCTGATGCCGCGGCGCTGATTGAAGACACGAAAGTATTTCCAGTAATAAAATGCTGCGAGCTGGAAATTGGGATGTAGATGCTGTCATCAGGATTTGTAAAACCACTGCCACCCTTAGCAACAGTAACTCCAATAACCTCGAAATCTACATTTTTAATGCGAATAATCTTGCCGACTGGATCAGAATTTATTCCAAACAAATCATTTCGCGTCGTTGAGCCCAGTACTGCAACTTTGGAAAATCCCTTAACCGCCTGTTCAGTGATAAAAATTCCTGACTCCATTGCGATACTCCGCACAATCGCGTAATCAGCTACTGTCCCAACTATTTGAGTGTTTGTGTTTGTACCCTTGGCAGTAACTTGAGCACGTTTTGAATCCTCAGGAGCAACTGCGACAACATTTTCAACGACATTTTTGATAGCATTTGCATCTTCAACTGTAAGTGTTTCCCCGCTTCCGCTCCCGCCACTCACTCCGCCGCTTCGCTGAGCCCCTGGTCTGATAATAATAAGGTTTGACCCGATTGCCTGAATACTACTTTGAATGGAATTTTGAGCGCCTTGTCCGATAGAAACCATTGTAATCACGGAAGCAATTCCGATAACGATTCCCAAAATAGTAAGTCCGCTGCGAACTTTGTTTGCAGAAAGAGACCAAAAGGTTTCTTTCAATAAATCATCTAAGATCATATTTCTAACTTTTACGATTTATCTTTCATTATTTTATCGCTCTCAATCAATCCATCACGAATTGTGATAATCCGGTCCGCAAATGCGGCGATTTCCGGTTCATGTGTGATTAATATAATGGTGTGACCTTTTTTATTCAATTCTTGAAAGGCTTCCATGACGATGTTGCTAGTTTTAGTGTCCAAATTTCCAGTCGGTTCATCAGCCAAAATGATCGCAGGATTATTTATTAGCGAACGAGCAATAGCCACACGTTGCATCTGCCCACCAGAAAGCTGATTGGAAAGATTAAAAAATTTATTCTCTTCCATGCCCGCATATTTCAAACATAACCTGGCGCGCGCTTCTCTCTCCTTTAATGTCGTGTCACTATACAGAAGTGGCAACATGACATTTCTCATCACCGTAGTCCGTGGCAAGAGATTGAAAGACTGAAAGACGAAACCGATTTTATCTCTTCTGAGTTGTGACAACTTATCGTCATCGAGCGATGACACTTTCAATCCATCCAGCAAATAAGTTCCTGAAGTCGGCGTATCGAGAGCGCCCAAAATATGCATCAGCGTCGATTTTCCAGATCCTGAAGGTCCGATAATTGCGACAAACTCACCTTTCTCAATTGAAAAAGATATGTCCTTGAGCGCCACCGTTTCCACGTCTCCGCTTCGATAAATTTTAGTTATATTTTTGCATTCAATCATTGTCAATATTCAATAGTCAATATTCAAAAAAAACAATAAGTTTAGTTTGTCTTTTGTATATGCTATATTATTGAAATTATCTTACTCCTCCGCCCAGCCCTGGAATTCTAACACCACTACTAGAGCCGCTGGAAGCAGTAGTTGTCTTAATATTGGGATCAATGGTCTGCGTAATCACAGCATCTCCAATATCGATGCCACTGACTATTTCGGTTTCCGTATTATTGGCAGCGCCGATTTCTATGGTTCGCTTCTCTGGCTGCTTTTGGATATTTAAAACTTCAATATATATAGCATTACCTTGGGTTTTAAGTGCGCCGTTAGGCACGACCACAATATTTTGCTTCACCTCGGTAATGATTTTAGCAGAAACACTCATCTGCGGTTTTATTCGGGAGTCAATCTCATCAAAACCCACTGTCACATTATATGTCACAACTCCTTGCGAAAGCGTTCCGAGCGCGTCCATCTTTTCAACTTTTCCTGTCAGAGAAAGTCCGTCGATGGCGCTGAAAGTTAACATAACTTTCTGTCCTATTTCCACATCAGAAATATCGACTTCATTGACCGCCACCTGCGCTTTCAAAGTTTTCAAATCTCCGATAATAATCGGAGCACTATTGGAGCTACTACTCGATGCAAGACGGCTCAGATCATCTCCGTTTTTTATATTGATCGCACTGACTGTTCCATCAATTGGTGCGGTGACAGTTCTTTTGGCGCCATCTGAAAGTTGGTTTTTGTAGTCCGCCAAAGAGGCTGCATAATTTTTTTCTGCCGCAAGTACGCCTCTTTCAGCAATTGCAATTTTATCCTTAAGTATCCTTCGTTGGTCGGAACTGCTTTGGTCATTATCTTTAGCCTGGTCATAATCTTCTTTTGCCTGCTTCACCTGAAGCTTCGCCGAGGCTACTGAATTTTCAGCTTGCTGCAAAGATGCTACTGATTTGTTGTTACTTACTGAAAGATCGTCATTGATAATAGTAAAGAGCCGAGCCCCCCTTTTTACATTTTCTCCAACATTTACCGCCAAATCTGCAACTGTTCCCGTGATTGTAGGATCAACAGTTGCCAATTGGTCAACCACGACATTTCCGCTCGCAGAAACTGAAGTCGTCAAACTGCTCTTTTCCGCAACAGTTGTTTTATATTGAATGGCCTTAGCAATATCATTTTTCTGACTATACCAGTAATATATCACGACTCCTAATAATGCAACGATGGCAAAAATCTTCCATTTTTTCATAGCAACTTTTATTTTAAATTTTTTATTAAATCTATTCAAACACCCTAATTAGCTCAGCCACAATAGTTCCCATTTTGTCAGGCTTCCCCACGACAACCAGACGCTGACCGTTTTCGAGACTGCTTTTTTCCAAATCGCCACCGCGCGATTTAATTAGGGTCTTTTCAGTAATACTTACGGTGTTTTCTTTATTATCACCATCTTTTATGATGATTACTTCATCATTTACTGAAATTATGTTTCCAGCAACTCCGTGCGCATTACGAAAGCCTCTCCCTTCAAATTCCCTGAATGCGCCCATTGGCCCATTGGATTTTCCCCGGCCTTCCATCATTTGACCTCTTGGTCCACCCATGAAATTTCTTTCATAATTTTCTCCAAATTCATTCGAAAAACTGGCTTTCCTGAAACCAACCCTAACCCCAGCGGAAAAGACTGCTATCAAGAGAATTATTGCTCCCAGACCAAATAAAATAAATTTAAAGTATTTTGAAGTAACTACTTGATCAATATTTTTCATCATATTAATATAAAAATTTTAGAGTAAACTTATTCAAATGTTGATTAACATACTGTCTCACTAAGAATAGGAATAAGAATATCGGAAACAAGATTCCTACAACCGAAATTGCCGGAAATGTTTCCAGCAGCGACATTCCGAGTGATTGCCAGTAGCTAGCCACTGTAGTGAAATCAGTAAAAGCCAACAAGGCAATGCTCCAAAAATCAGAAACTAACAATTGTTTTCCAAAAATAAATATAGCAGAAGCAAAAATTGCCGCATTGGCGCAAAAACCAAACATAAAAAGACGCTTCTCACGCTGAAGTTTTCTTGTCTGAGCAAGCTTAATTTGCCTTAAAACTGCAGCTTTCAAATGTTTTGGAGGCTCCGTTTGGGCAAAAATTTTATTCAAGTTGTTTTCCATATATTTATAATACGAATTAATTGTCAGTCTGGGTGCAATAAAAGATTAGGACCCACTTCATTTACTTCATTGGACGATAAAAAACCAATCCGAGGGGATTGATCTTTTTATTTCGAGGTCTTCAGCGCAGTGCCACCTACCAACTTCCGTAAATTCAAAATAGCTCTACGATACTTACTTTTAGTTGTGTTTGAAGATTGCCCCATGATTTGCGAAACCTCCATCAAAGAAAAACCATGCACCTGATGAAGCAGTAAAATTGTCTTTGCTTCTGAAGAAATGGTTGACAGTAATTTCTCTATATCCTTTCTATTATCGATTAATTCTAATAGATCATTTCCATGCCAAGCGGAATCATCTTCAATTTCATCAAGCCCATTGGCTTCAGCCTCACTCGAGAAAAAAGAAAAACTAAAACTTCTTTTCTTTTTCAACCAATCCAATGCCGCATTCTTAGCTATCGCAAAAATCCAAGTTGAGAATTTTTTTTCTCTATCGAAAGAATCCAGATTTTTCCACATTTTCACAAATACATCCTGCACGATATCTTCAGCCGCACCAGAATCATGCGTAAGCTGGTAGACGAAATTATAAAGTGGCTTGAGATATTTTTCAACGAGTTCCTCCAGTACAGCTTCTTCCCCCGCCAAATAATCAGCAACCAGTTCCGAATCAGTTTTCGATAACTTATTCAATGGAGTTTAAGATGCTTTCAATTTCTTCCCTTTTCTCATCCGGAAGTTCTTTTAGCATTTTTGAAAAATACTCAACCACCACATCATGCAAAACAATTGCGGTAAATTCTTTTATTTCCTGCTCACTGCAATTTTCCAACAAGAATTTAGCTAAATCATCCTTGCTAGCGAGTTCCTCCTCGGGAGAAAAATCTTTCTGCGCAAAGGCCTCAGCGACAACATCCATAAGCAACGCTTCCCCGATCCTGTCCATATGCTCAACTATTTCTTTCTGAGGCATTTCTAGCACCCTAAAAATAGCTTCAATTTTTTTACCATCTTCAGTTTCAATTTTCATTATTTTTTATGCATGCTAGGAAAACAACTTTCAAGCAACTGCCGTTAAATATTACTTGAAAATATTTTAGCACCTAAATTCAATCTTGACCATCTAAATCTAAAATAATTTTCGAGCGTTGTTTGTATAAACTATCATGGCAAAATACATACTAACAAATTCGAATTTAATGCAAGTAAGCCGTTCTGCAAGCGGTTTAGGACTTTTTGCTAAAGAAAAAATCACTCAAGGAAAACTTGTTTCTGAATATACCGGCGACCTGATTTCAACCGAGGAAGCTGAGCTAAGAGGCGGAAAATACTTATTCCAAATAGATTCCAAATGGGCCATTGACGGCAAGGGTCGCGAAAATTTGAGCCGTTACATCAATCACTCATGTCAGCCCAACTGTGAAGTTCAAATTCGCAGAAAGCAGATACTGATTTTTGCACTGAGAAATATCGAGGTTGGAGAACAACTTGGTTATGATTACGGCAAAGAGTATTTTTATACCTATATAAAACCTATGGGCTGCAAATGTGCATATTGCACTTCAAGAAAAGGGCGCAAGTGAAAAGCAAAATTTCTTATTCGATAGATTTAAGGATATTTACTTCTAATTTCTTAATACTATCTTCAATCTTGTCGAATTCATCCCAGTTCCCACTCTGCAAACAATTAGATTGAAACGCGATTAAATATTCCAGCTTTTTAAGCAATTCAAATTTTGACATATTTTTTTCAAGGCGCACGCATTCATTATCCTAATCCATCCCACCCGACGTAAAAAACGAAAGATTTGATGATAAACGCGTAAGTCCTATATTAATGATGGCTCGCTTACTTATAAATGCTATTTGTAAACGATTGGTGTTTTGTTTCGGCCTAAAAATAACAGTAGAATATTTTTCACTCTCCTCACCCTGGAAAGTAGGCTGTTCAAGCTCATGCGTCCCCGCACTGATCAGTAGTGATGAAATATTTCATCACTTCAACTTGCGTCGCTTGAAAATAAAAGGTATTAACCCTGGGGCAAGCCCCGAACCCTCGCAAGCATCGAGGTACCTGCCTGCCGGCAGGCAGGTTAAACCTATTTGATGTCATCACTCGCTCGGAAACGAAAAGTTTATTTTCGTTTCGCTCGACTTCGTTCGACAATAAAAAAATATCTTATTGATTAGATAAAATATTTATTTGCCCACTCAAATTTGTTGCGGGCCCAGCAAAATATCACTATTTTATTTTTTAGCACCATAGTAGTATACAGGATAAAAATGAAAAAGTCAAGGTTTTATCGTATGTTAATGAGTATGGATTAATAATTTTGCAGTAATGTTTATGAAATTTTATCTTTAAACTCAATCACAAACCCATTTACAAGGATCGTGCCACTGCGAAAGTTGAGTTTGATTTTTTGCATAACCCAAAAGATTTATATCTTTTCCTTTGTGAATACCAAGATGTAAATGCTTACGTTCGCCATCTGTTTCTTGGCTATTTCCATCGCCCAGAATTCCTAAAAGATCTCCAGCATTTAAATCGTCACCAATTTTTTTATCTATGCTGGCAAGCTCCAGATGTCCATAAATTACAGTCACGTCCTCATTATTAAGCCGGCAAGACTGAACTAGCGCGCCGCCATATCCGCTAGCATATCTTTTCTCCAACAACTTTCCCGAGCACATGGCAGAGACTTTTATTTCAACGTTTTCTTCCCCGGGAAATATTTCGAAATCCACACCAGTGTGGTATCCGGAGAATCTTTCCGGACTGACTGGAGAATTTTCGGGCGTTACATATTTTCCGAATTCTTTCTTTGTGACTCTTTCCGAAGTCTTTTCAAGAGGCATTTTAAATTCATCTGATTTATTCTGACCAGGCACCGCTAGATTATTCTCATTCACTTGACTTTCTATTTTTTTCGCGGCTGGACTTTGCTTGCTTTCTTGAATTTGCTGCGCTACTGGAGAATAATTCCTGTAAAAAATAATGAAAAAGCTCAAAAACAAAATACCAAAAAGAAAAAATAAATATTTCTTTTTCATAGGGAATTTTTCTTGAATAATTTTTGATATTCATTTCTGAATTTTGCAACCTTTGGAGCAACAACTAACTGGCAATAGGCCGCAGTCGGGTTTTTTTCAAAATAATGCTGATGATATTCTTCAGCTGGATAGAAATTTTCTAACGCTGCAAGTTCAGTCACAATCATGCCGTCAAAAATTTTTTCATTAATTAATTTTAGCATTACTTTCTCAGCCGTATCATGCTCCAATTTATTTTCATATAAAATTATTGAGCGATACTGAGTTCCAACGTCCGCACCTTGCCTATTGAGTGTTGTGGGGTCATGAATACTGAAAAAAATGTTTAAAATATCCTCCAAGGAAATGCTTTGTGCATCATAATAAATCCTTACAACCTCAGCATATCCAGTTTTGCCACTGGAAACCTCTTCATAATTTGGATTAGCAACCACTCCTCCACTGTAACCCGCTATAACTTTTTCTACCCCTTGAACCTGCTCAAAAATAGCCTGCAGGCACCAAAAGCACCCGCCGCCTAACGTAAAATTTTCAATTTTCTTTTGATTATCATTGTTCATTATTCTTTTCAAACTTAAAATTCAACGCCACGGAATTTATGCAATATCTTTTTCCTGTCGGCGTATCGGCGGCATCTTCAAAAACATGCCCCAAATGCGAGCCGCAACGGGCGCAGCTGACTTCAGTGCGCAAAACTCCCAAAGACCAATCTTCTTTTTCTTCAATATTTTCTTTTTCAAGCGGTGCAAAATAACTAGGCCAGCCAGTTCCTGATGCGAATTTCGTGACGCTTGAAAACAGAGGCAAGTCGCAAGCCGCACAATGAAAAATTCCATTTTCAAGTTTATCCTCGTTCCATGCGCATGAATATGCCATTTCCGTGCCCTTTTCTCGCATAACATGAAACTGCTCGGGTGTAAGAATTTTTCGCCATTCATCCTCAGACCTGATTATTTTTTCCATATTGCTTGCATTAGAAAATCACATACATTAATACGCCGTCTGAGAATTTTCATTACAAATAAAAAAAACGGCTTATTGCCGTTTTTGAAGTTTTTTAAAGCGAAGCGCTGACCAATCATTATCAACGGAAATGCTTCCGGCTTTTTCAAAGCCCATAGTAATCAATCCATCCCAACCATTTTCTCCGTCAATATTGGATTTGTAAGTCTTGGAGGTCTTCTTTGGGAAAGCAAACCAAATGACTGCATCTGTCTCCGCACTATCATTTATTAGAGAACCATATTTTTCAATTTCTTTTGCCTGTCGTACAAAAGTCAGCACCAGGGCAACTTTTTCATTTTTCCCCAATGACCTAATCACTTCTATCTCATGTCCGATATCCCACAAAACTGATAGGAATTCTCTCGGAGCATTGAACACAAGTAATTTTTTCTTATTTTGGCGGTTAAGCTTCTTCAATAGGACCCTTAAATTATTCTTGTTCATTTTTTCTTTTTCGTGAAACGATTAACGTCTTTGCGCATCTGCTTTTTCAAAGTTCGCATTTCCAGTGCAGCATTTTTTTTACTTTTTCCATCTCCGGATGAAACATTTCCATGCAATTTTATGAAGCTCTGATATCTATCCTCGGAAACTTCCCCACTTTCAATGGCCGCCAAAATCGCGCAGCCATTACTGACCGTGTGGTCGCAGTCATTAAATTTACAGTTAGCAGCGAGTTGCTCCATGTCCTGAAAAGTCTCAACCACAGCGTCCTGTGTCGCCCACAGTGCCAACTCCCTCATGCCGGGTGTGTCTATAAGTATTCCACCCTGGGGCAACAGAAATAATTCTCTCTTGGTTGTCGTGTGCCTCCCTCTGCTGTCATCGATTCGTACTTCTTGTGTCTTTTGCAAATCAATCCCCACCAATGCGTTCAATAGCGTTGATTTTCCGACACCCGAAGAACCTACGAAAACTACCGAGGTTCCTGGCTCGATGAATTTTCGAAGCTGATCGATTCCATAGCCCGATACTGCACTTACCAAAAAAGCCTCCACGCTTTCTTGTGACAAACGCAGCTGCTGCATTTTTTCTTCGCCATCTGTCACTGCATCGCATTTATTCAACAGGACTATCGGCCTGCAACCACCTTCTTTTGTCATGGTAATATATCTCTCGAGCCTAGGAACATTAAAGTCGCCATCAAGTCCCTGCACAATGAAGACGATGTCGACATTGGTCGCGATTATTTGTTCCTCTTGTTTATCATCGCTGGCACTGCGATCTTTTGCCACACGCCTGCGGCTTACCTTAGTGATTCTCGGTAATATTTCTTTAATGATAGCCTTTTGTTCGCTTGGCAGCTTTTCCATTAATACCCAATCACCCACCTTAGGATAATCAGATTCTTTCACCGCGCTTCGCATAAATTTTCCCTGAACAATTCCTATCAGCTCCCCAAATACCGAATACAGCAAATAACCGCCACGGTTCTCAATAGCAACGCGCGCGACTTCATTTTCAGTGAAATCCCTTTCAAGTTTCACTGCTTCGCGATATTTTTCCCAACCCAATTGTTTAAATTCCATATTTTTATTCAGATTCAGCTTAATATAGGTATCATATCATGATTGCCAATTGTATACATATTTTCAATAAATTGCAATCAAAACAAAACAAAAACCCTCCGAAGAGGGTTTTTGAGATCTCTAAACTATACGAAGTATAATTAGATGCGTGAAACGTTGATAGCGCAAGGTCCTTTCGGGCTTTCGCTAACTTCGAATTCAACACGGTCGCCTTCTTTCATTTCATTGAATTCTGCGTTTTGCAGTTCTTTGGCATGGAAGAAAAGATCCTTATCAGAACCCTCTTGGGCAATGAATCCGAATCCACGATCAGTCAATCTTTTGATTGTTCCTTGTGACATGTGAGATTTTCTAAGTTTGGTTAAATGCATGGGTTGGGTGGGCTGCGCTTTAAAACAAGCTCGACTACTCTATTGCGAAGGTCCTACTTTTGCCCTTTAATAATAGCACTTTCAGAGATTTTGTCAATAGGGTCAATAAATTTTCTTATTTCCCCAAAATCTGCAGTTTTTTAATTTCACTTTCACTTTGTCGAAAGATGAGAGCTGAAAAATTATTTTTCCAAGTCCAAGATTTCATCAATGCGAATTTGCTCCACGAATTCCGCAACATGGGAAACCAATATCATCGCTCCTTCATATTTACTCAAGGCCTGAGCAATAATCGGCAGATGGCGGAAGTTTATGTGATTAGTGGGTTCATCTAAAATCAGTAGTCCCGGTTCTTGCAGCACTAAGCGCGCAAAAGCAACCAAGCCCTTTTGTCCTTCAGAAAGTACGCCGATTTTCGAATTGATCATTTTGCGATCAATCAAAAATCCTGACGCCACCGAACGTAATTTCTCCTCATCTGTCCTGTTCATTACTCCAGCCAAAGATTCATATACAGTATCTTCAAAATTCAGTGTAGAAAAATCCTGACGGTAATATCCCACCCGGACACTTTCAGAAATTTTTGCGCCCTCAGCTTTTCCGGTTGCCATAGATTCCAATAGGGTACTTTTTCCGATTCCGTTAGGCCCAGCCAGCAGCAGATGCTGATTTTTCTTCAGGGAAACATTAACCTCTTTCGGGTATGGATGATGATTAATAACCACTGTTAAAGCAGAGATTTTAATGATATCACCGACAAGGTCGTCTTGTGTGGGAATCGTAAAGCCTCTAATTGACTGGTCTTCTCTTCGCACATCAACCTTTGCAGCTTCCATTTCTTCGGCTTTATCACGCATGCGGCGCGCCACAAGACGCATTTTTCCTCCTTTATTCGCAAAAAAGTTCGCCTTTTCCTTGTTGGCAATAATTTCTTTTTCATATTGCGCATTTTTCATTTTTTCTTTTTCGATGCGCGCAGCGATTTCAGCAACCACCACATAATAATCGCCTAGATATTGATCAACTTTTCGCGTAAAAACATCCAGGTACAAAACTCCGTCCGTAAAAGAATTCAAGAAGTCAGCATCATGCGAAATCACAATACAAGTATTTTGATAACCGATTAAAAATTCGGTTAAATGCGCGATTCCAGCTTTATCCAAATTATTCGTAGGCTCATCCAAGATAAGCAGGTCGGGATTTTGAATCAAGGCTGAAGCCAAAAGTAATCTAGCTTGTTGCCCGCCGGAAAAAGCGCGGATAAGTTTGTCATGCGGAGCTTTTAAGTTCACGACGTCCAGAGCAGAATCGATCTTTGGGTCGATATTATAAATCTTTTCGTCGAAGCATTTCTCAAAAAATTCTTTAACAGTCAAATCAAGGTCTTCGCGTGGAATCACTTGTTTAGCATAGGCGATCTTAAGCCTTTCATCTACATGAATCGAACCTTCATCAGGTTTTAATGCGCCAGTGATGAGATTAAAAATCGTACTTTTTCCTGCTCCATTTTGACCCATCAATGTAATCTTCGTTCCTCTACGCAATGAAAAAGAAGCTTCATCCAAAATAGGCTTGTCAGAGCTGTATTCAAAAGTAACCTTATTAAATCTCACTGCTACGTCATTATTTGCCATGTTTTTACTTTAGCTTCGAGCTTTTTAACTTTTAGCTTCATTATTTTTTACTGAGTTACTATCATAACCCATATCTTCAAAAAAGGAAAGGGGTTGCCTAAGCCAAAATACTCCAAGCTCATTTGGGATAAAATTAATAAAAAAAACGAGCTTTCACCCGTCTTTTTATCTATTATTTTATCAAAACCCCAAAGGATTTTTTGGTGCAATAATAATTACATTTGTACAAATTTTGCTTTTGGCGCTTTACAGACAGGACAATTATCCGGTGCTTCGCCTAACTCTAATTGTCCACAAATCTGACAAACATAGTACTTCTGCGCTGGGATGTCATTGCCAGCCTCCACTTCCTTAAGCGCGGCGCCGAATTGTCCTTGGTGAATTTTTTCAACTTCATTAGCTCCCGTGAAGCTTATCTCTGCAGCTTTTTCACCCTCAGCTTGAGCATCCTTGATAAATTCCGGATACATGGTTTCAATTTCATATGTTTCGCCAGCCAGGGCCGCTTTGACATTTTCCAGTGATGATTTAACTTCACCCAAAGTTGTAAAGTGCTTAATAGCATGGATAGTTTCGCCTTCCGCCACGGCTCTGAATAATTTTGCCAAATTTGGCTTATTTTCTTTTTCAGCAGCCTGCGCAAACGCCAAATATTTTCGATTTGCCTGGGATTCTCCTGCAAAAGCCGCTTTTAAATCATCATGTGTTTTTGACATATAGTTTTTGAATAAATACTTATAGCCTAAGTATACATGATTAATAAATTTAGGACTATTAAAGCGCCAGCTGGAAATAATGCTTTTCAGATTTTATTTTTTTAAAATAGCATTAATAACATCTTCATCTTTGCAAGAATAAGTATTATCTGGTGAGTAAAATCTCTTTTTGGATCCATAACAGCCACCATTATCTTTATAAAGGACGCCCATAAAAGGCATCAAAAATCCTGTTTTGGGTTGATCAAATTTTTGATAAAGTTTTTCTAGCGTTTCAGCTCGCTTTTCTGAATTCATACGTGCAAAAATATCAAGGTCGTCACTCGGAATTCCGCTCCAATCAAGATGCAGCAGCACATTTTTAGCACTTTTAGCATATTTATCGTGCCAAAGTAGCGCCCAACATGAACCTCTGCTACTAAGACATGGTCCGTCTTCAATATTGCCCTCTCCATCGATACCAACACCACCTTCAATATAATCAAAAAGTTTCAAGTATTTAGGGTCAGTAATGTGCCCGGTCTGAGCGCCGATAATTATATCCACGCCTTTTTCTTTGGCATATTTACGCATATCAGCCACAATTTTCGGAGCATAATCTTTTTCTGCGCTTTCCTGCATATAGATCTGTCCGAACGTAAAACTCTGCACTCCCATATCTATCGCTCTTTTGGTGATATACTCCAAATAGCGACGGTATTCGCCACTGGAGAAATTGGGTTTACAACTACCCTCTCCCCAGACATTTTCACTTCCCTGGCGACACATTTTTTTAAAATCGAAAGAATTGTTTGCATTTCCATCAAAGTACTCTGCTCTGGTACTTATCGCTTCTGCAATAAACATTCCGTAAACAACATCTTTTTTGGTAATTTGATCCATCACATGGCTGGCCGTATCAAAATCAGGAGGACTCAGCCAGGTTTCTATCGCTCTATGCAAATAATAGCACTGCGAACGGTTTATTAGCTGGATGAATTGCTCGTTGTCATGACCGTATTCCGACAGTAAGCCGTCTGCGATGCAGCCTTGCGCTTTGACCCTCTCCATAGAAACCGGCGCAGGTAGTGGCCTGGTTTTATTTATTTGTGGATTCTCAATTTTTAAGGAAGGTTCCACTTCTAAAGCATCTGACTCGACAGTTATTTCAATATTTTTTGGCGAATCTTCGAGCTTGATCACCAAAAAAAGTTCCGCTGCAAGTATCCCTGCCAGAAATATCATCAAGAATATATAAAAATGTATCCTTTTAAAATTCAATTTTTTAATATGATAGAAAATTACTAAACAGCAAAAAGATAATTGCCGGAGCTAGCTCAGACATTATCCGATTACTTAGTAATACGCGGTCCGCTTAAATACATTGCAAACCCTCTTAACTATAACACTCTTCTTCCCTGAATCAATTGTATAATCAAAATAATCACCGCCACCACAAGCAAAATATGAATTAATCCGCCAAAGGTGTACGAACCGATTATGCCAAGTAGCCACAAAACCAACAAGATTGCAAATAATGTCCACATAATTCTGCTTGAAATTTTACTGGTCACTGTCCAGCATAACTTCTTTAAATAAAATTTATTCTTCAAATATTACTACAAAAATATTCCTGCTTTTATTCAACTGAAAAGCACCTGCTTATCACGGGTGCTTTTCAATCATTTTATTGAGTCAATTTTCTCTTTATAATTTCGCTTCAATTTCTTTCTTCAGGCTATCTTTTGGATGGGCGCCCACAATGTCATGCACGACTTTACCCTCTTTGAATAATTTCATATTCGGAATACTTCGAATATTGTATTTAGCGGCTATTTGCTGGTTATCAGGATCTTCCACGTTTAATTTTGAGACTTTGACCCGGCCAGAAAATTCCTCCGAAATCGCATCCAGTACTGGCCCCATGAGTTGACACGGTCCACACCAAGGAGCCCAAAAATCTACCAAAACAGGGACTTCGGAATTTATTACCTCCTGCTCAAAATTTGTCGCCGTAAGTTCCAATGCTTTACTCATATTTTTTATTATTTTTTAATTATTATACCCCCTGGGGGTATAATAAACCACTCTCCCTTAATAGTCAAGAAAAAAATAACTTTCTTTAATTAAATTTTAAGACTTAAAAACATCCTAAAAAACTTTCGCATAATATCCCCCTATTTAAGCTATCTTTTCTTTAAATATTTACTCAACAGTTTTCCATATTTTTCCGGTGCATAGTAACAAAGCGAATTCGGAATTTCATCGGGATCCAGGCAACATTCACTATCTACATGAATTTTATTGGTCTTTTTGCTTTTTCTGGGCTTATCATTATTCTTTATGCAAACATTTCTACCATTAACGATTCTGGTTTCGCTCAATATCGGACCAGGCACACCTATTGCGGTTTTTTTTAAGCTTATTGCAGTTTTAGGATTTTTTGGTTTTTCTACAGTTAAGCTTATTTCAGGTTTGGAACCGCCCTCATAAGATATTGACTGTGCATTTCCAGCTAGGACTATCGGCTTTACCTCATCAATATGCCAAAGTAAAATTCCCGCGATCAGTGAAATAAGAAAAAACAGAGCTCTGATTATTTTTTTATCTAGTAAAGTAAGCGGGACAGAAAGTATTGTTCTCCTTTTTTTTACCTGTAGAAATAACAGCAGGCCTATTTGTCTGGAAATTATTGCTATTCTTTCTTTCACTATAAGCTTCCTAGGAGATTTCATACTATATAAAGTTAAAGTTATTCCGTTGTCACTCCATCAAATTCCGCTTCATTTTCTTCAGCTTCTTTTTTTGTTTTGCGGGTAATCGCATCTTTATGATGAGCCGGAGAATAAATGGTATACATTTTCAATTCTTCACTGTCTGAGATGTTTATAATATTGTGTTTTGCGCCAGCGGGAACAATTATCGCACTGCCGTCAAGAAGTCCATATTCATTGTCATCCACAATACATCTTCCTTTGCCTGCCTCTATCCTAAAAAATTGATCGTTTTCCTGATGAATCTCCATACCAATATCTTCACCGGGAGCCAGCCTCATTAAAACCAATTGACTATATTTTCCCGTATACAAAACCTTGCGGAAATTTTCATTTTCCATTGACTGCTTTTCAATGTTTGCATTAAATCCTTTCATATATTATTTAAGCCAAGGCAGCCAATGAAAAGTTAACTGTTCGGCTTTAATTTTCTCTGGTGTTGGTGATATTCTCAAATATATATACAAACAAGCATGCTATTGTATCTCACAATCAAAAAAAATCGCCAAATTGGCGATTTTTTTTGACAAGTAAATTTGAATTTATTGTCGAACGAAGTCGAGCCCGGTGTTAATACCTTTTATTTTTGCATTCTGTCGCAAACACCATCTCCATTTTTATCGGAGAAACTTCCTCCCATATTTTGACCACGCTGCCCAGTCATCATTCCCTTGCCTCCGCGATTATTTCCCATGCCGAGTTCTTGCCTTATTTTAGCAGCTTCATCTGTTTTCCCTTCCAGCATCAATTTATGCATCTGAGAAAATTGTTCGAAGTTCTGCTCAGTAACCTTTTGAGTTGCTCCGCGAGAACCCATCTGCGCTTTCCAGGCATTATAGTCATTGTTTTCAAAAGCTTTCGTCATTGCTTCATGACGCTCAGCAGTATAATTCGGACCAAATTGTCCTTGCTGTGGAGCCGCTAAAGCGCTAAAGCTATATACTCCTGCGCCAACAATTGCGATGCTTGCCGCACCTAAGATAATTCCTTTTTTAATCATGTTTTCTTTGTTAATTTATTAATGCTAGCAATATATAAAACGGATATGAGTAAAAAAGTTTGCAAACGACTTCATCTTCTCATCCGCATATCTTTGTCTACCGCAGTATTCATCATACCCCCTCTTTGCCTGCCAACATTATTCATCATACCCTTTCCATCCCACGGACGGATTTCCATCGCCTGAAAATTATCCTTGTCTTTTTTAGTTCCAATAACCTTGATCATCTTACCTTGTTCAATGATAGCCAACGGTCTGATGATCGTACTCTCATCTAAAATGATAATCCATTTTTTGCCAGCCAAATCTTCAATTTCCAAACTTTTGTCAGCAACAGACATAATCGTTCCTGATAGCAGCCCTTTATCTACTTGCATCCATTGTAGTTCCCTAGTCATCATATGCTTTCCATAATATGGCACTCCCCGGGCAACCATAGTGTTGATTTTGAATCCCCATCCAATCAGTAAAAAAATAGTTCCAATAAAAATTACTCCTCCCAGAGAAAGCAGCGACATTTTAAATAAACTGTATCTGTAACCTGTTTGGGTTTTTCTGAGGTCTAAGAAAGAAAATACAAGAAAAATGACCAGTAGCACTATCCAGATATAAGGCAGGAGTGATAATGAATACCAAAT
Source organism: uncultured Bdellovibrionales bacterium (assembly GCA_964609855.1). Taxonomy (GTDB): domain Bacteria; phylum Patescibacteriota; class Minisyncoccia; order Moranbacterales; family GWC2-37-73; genus GWC2-37-8. The sequence goes on along the minus strand of CAZSTB010000001.1, from coordinate 113,570 downwards.
GCCGCTTTGATGCACAAAGCGGTGCAGATCCCAATCTAGCTGCAAAAGCATATCAAGGGTTATTGAAAAAGAAACGGCACCAAAAAGTATGGCCGCAAAAAAGATGAGCCAGATACCATATTTTTTCACTAAAAATTTCCATTGCGACTCTGGCACAATGCCTTGTTTTTTGATTCTTGCAATGGTGTCTTTTGTAATATTTTTCATAAGCTTAAAAGCAATTAATCTTTTCCTCTTTCAGTTTTTCAAGAAGCACCTTTTTTCCCCGAGAAATCAAGGTGGCTACAGTTCCCTTGGGTTTTCTCAAAATATCCATAATCTCTTCATATTCCTTTTCTTCAATAAACCTTAGCACTAAGACCTCTTTATACTTAATTGGCAATTGAGCAATGACTCGTTTTACTTTTTGAGCACAATCTTTATCCATGACAGCTTTCTCCATCTGAACACTTGCAGCAATGAGCTTTCCCCATTCTTCTTCGTCCAATGCATTTGTTTTTGGGCGCGCATTTGTTTTGCGGAAATGATCGATAACATGATTATGCGCAATGCGATAAGCCCAACTGGAAAATTTCAAATTTTCTTCATATTCATTAAGTTTCTGATATATCTTAATGAACACCTCTTGTAGAAGATCTTCCACGTCTTCCTGGGCAAATTGTCCGATTCTGCGAATATAATGAAAAAGCTGCAACTGATAGCGCTCCATTAAAAAACCGAACATTTCCGGATTCTGCTTAGAAAGTTCAATTAGGTCGGCATCTGTGCGCCGTTCATTTTCTTTCATATTTTCATCATAACACAAATAATACGTATTGATCTCGATTTGTTTTCATAAAAAAATACAGCTTCAGAAGCTGTATTTTAATTTCTTGGTACTTGCAACTATTCAAAACTCTCAATCACAGCTCTAAAATCTTCCGTTTCAATAAATGCTCCTGTTGAATTTTTTATCCCATATTTTGGTCCAATCTCCTTGAGCTTTAAAGTTTTGTCGATATCGCTTGGCAAGTTGAGTTTTTCTTGAAAAACTGTAAAAGGAATTTTTGTTTCATCAAGCACATATTGCAAAGTATTGCTTCCACGCAGATTAGCGGTATCTAATTTTCCAGCACTTGTAATTATGTTTGATGCGACTTTGGTTTGCCAAAGTGGAGTCAGCATGAAAATTCCCAAAGGTAGGAAAAATGCCATTAAAATAAGCCAACTGAAAGTTTGTTTGGAAATTTCACGTCCAAAGGTTGTAGCTTTCAGACTGCTCTTTGGACAATTTTTTACGCAGCCCAAGCAACTAATGCAATCAGCAGAATTAACCTCCTTTACATTACTAATATCAAGTCCTGCCGGGCAAACCTCGTCGCACTTATGACAACTTATACAACTCTGCTCATTTCTTGAAATCTTAAAAGGGCTGAATTTTCTGATTATGCCCATCGCTGCGCCGAAAGGGCAAAAATAGCGACACCACCAATTCTTGGAAAAAACAGAAGCAAAAACAATCACAGTCAAAATTGAATAACCCGCAATTTTCTCTTCAAATTCTTCACCCAAGTGCATCAGCGCATTGAATGGATCATAGCCGCGAAAAATCAAATCTCCAGTTACATAAGAAAAATATATTACCAAAACCAATACCGCATATTTCAAATATCGGGCATATTTATCAATATTCCTCGGCAATTCCAAGTCCTTCCTGATTCCCAATTTCCTGCCAAAACTGCGCATCCATTCCTGCAATGCCCCCAAGGGACAAAGATGAGAACAAAATACCCGACCAAAAACAAATGTAAGTGCCAGCACGATACCCATCAAAATAAATACACTCGTGTAGATTCTTTTTAAATATTCTCCCGTAGTCAAATAAGTCAAAAACCCCTCTATCGCCCCAAAGGGACAATAAGCATCAATTGAGGCAGCCTTTTCAATGCCATAACGCATATGACTGATCGTCAAAAATAAAACAATTCCCAGCACGATGACTTGTGAAATTTTTCTTGGTTTTAAAAATTTTTTCATATTTGTTTTATCGCTTAACCTCTTTTTAAATAAACTTTAACAAAACTGCTTTTTAATTCAGCCGCTTGCCCAGGAAGTTCGTCAATTTTTCCCTCTTTGGCTGACTGTAAAACAACTTCCAGCTTTTTTCGAATGATTTGGATTTCTTGGTCGTTGTTTTCTGCTTCCACCGCAAGCAGTTTACTATTTGCCTCGGCATATGTAGCAATGACACCGACTGCATTTTTCTGCTCCGCCTCTTCTAAAACCTTCTCCATTGAATTGTGGAAATCAACCAAGGAAATTGCCAACATTGAAAAACCATTGCGCTTAAAAATTTCCTGTGTAATTGGTCTCACTTTTTCCAACTCCAAATGAGCCTTTTTTAAATCCCCCTCCTTAATATCTTTTTCCACATTTTCAATAAGCGAACTTATTAAAATTAAATCCTTATCAAGGCTAGCATCGCCGCGGATAACATAAGGTTTGCGCACAGCATATTTCTGAGCGAATTTCGCATAAGCTTCTCGCAGTGCCATGTAGTTAACCAGGGACTCCGCTTTCTTCTCCTGTCCGGTTTCAAATAAAGTTTGTTTGTAAAAGGTGTTCATCGCATTAAAATCTGCGATAAACAGCTTCTTCGTGAAGAAGTTGCTAGCATAAGCCCCACCTACAAGTATCATGAAAAATAAAATCGCAACAATGATTTTTTTTCGCAGTAGCTTTTCCCTTGTCTGCTCTCTCTTTATTCCCAATATCAGATATAGCGGGCAAAAACCAATGAGGGCAAAAATTCCTATGACTGATGCTAGTAGCCCGACCAGGATCGCCCAATAACCCCCCAACCAAAAAAAGGCAACATTTAATAATGCGGCGCTCAGCGAGAGTTGAATACCTCGCTCGATAAATCCCTCATTTTTCATTTTTTTATTTACTAATAATTATTAAGATTGCATTTAATATTATAACGTAGCTTGAAATCATTTGTTTTCAATCACCTTAAAAATTAAACCTACTTGACATTATATACCCCCCTGGGGTATGATGTCAAGGTAATAGCTGAAAGGCTTATTTGTCAGCAGTTAACTATTTTAAATTTAAAAAAACAATGAAGAAGATTTCCCCGAAAGCCACCTATTCCTTTTTAGGAATTATGGTACTCATAATTATTATCGCAATTTACACAAACCAAACAAGCGCAGCAAAAAAAACAGCGCAGCCACTTCCCATAGTGAAGACAACCTTCACCAAACAAGCTGAACAATTTTCAACATTGGAAATTTCCGGCTTTGTCCGCGGAGAAAACCGTGCAGACATTGCACCGGCCGCCAGCGGAAAAATCTTAAACATTTTCAAACAGGAAGGAGCTCAGGTAAAAAAAGGAGAGGTGTTGGCAATTATCGAGGCCAATCAATCTGATGCGCAAATCGCTGCCGCAAATACCAACATAGCCGCACTCAAAAAAACCCTTACCGAAACCGAAAACTATTATGATCAATTAGTTGAGCAAACAAAAGAATCAGGAAGCGATAGCGCTACTGAAGAAGCGGTAAAAAGCGCCAAGCGTGGTCGCGACTTGCAGATCCAAGGAGTAAAAACACAAATCGCCGCAGCCGAAGGAGCTCTATCGATGGCGCGAAGTGGTAAAGATAATTTCACACTTTCTGCACCCTTTTCCGGGGTCATCACTGCAATTCACGCTCGCGAAGGTGGCTTTGCAAATTTCTCCGCGCCTCTAATTAGTATGCATACTCAAAATAAACTAGAGGTTGAAACTTATGTTAATGCAACCGATGGACGCAAGATCACGAATGGTGCCGTAGCTATTTTTCAAACTCCCAGCGGCCTTCCTATTTCAGGCTCAGTGACCACAGTTGCTTCCGCTGCAGATCAAGCAAGTCTAAAAACACTTGTTCGCATCCAGTTTGAAGTTCAAAATCAAGCTATTGCTTTAGGTGATTTTATTAAAGGTCAGATAATACTTCCCGGAGAAAATCCGAATATTGCCATTCCCAAAAATGCGATTATTTCGCGCGGCGGAGATCAATTGGTTTTTGTTCTTGATGAAAATAATATTGCCAGACAGCAAGCAGTGAAAGTCGGAAAAGAAGTTAACGGTCTCCTTGATGTCTTGGAAGGCTTAAATCTTAATCAAAAAATTGTAATCGAGGGCCAGCAGTATCTTATAGATGGCATCGCAACAACACCTTATGAAACAAATTAATCTCAATCATCCAGAACCAATAAAAAAATTAGGCTTAGCGGGAAAAATGGCCAAATTATTCGTAAAGAATCGAGAGTTGAATATTTTAACTATCCTCTTCATTATTGTTTGGGGAATTGGTAGTTTCATTCTGATTCCCAAAGCTTACAATCCTGAAATTGTAGCTCCGGCTTTCACTATCACAACCGCTTTTCCTGGAGCTACCGCCGATCAAGTTCAACAACTCATCACCAGCCCAATGGAAGATGTTGTCAGTGAACTGCCGAATATTGATCAACTCATCTCTCATTCTTTCGATGGAGGTCAAAGCGTGGTCATGGTGCAATTTAAAGTCGGCACTCCGGCTGAAAACGCTAAGATTTCACTCTCGCAAAAATTACGCGATAACATTTATCAAAAGCCACTTGGCGCAAATGAACCGGCTATCGTGACCATGGATCCTGATGATGTTCCAATTATCAGCATCGCACTAACTTCAGCAACTCATTCTCCTCAGGCCCTGCGAGCACTAGGTTTTGAACTTGCGGACGAGCTGAAACTCGTGGAAGGAACTTCTAAAATTGAAATTATCGGAGGCCAAAAAAATAATCTCCAAGTACAACTCGACAGCGAAAAAATGTCCCAACTGGGTGTGAGTGTTTCAGATGTGATTGGAGCGCTTAGTGTCACAAATGGAATCTATACGACCGAATCATTGAAAAAGGAAAATGAAAAAGAAACCTTGAGAATCAATGGCAGCATTTCATCCAGTGAAGAAGCCTCGAACATTGTAATTATTCCAAATCAAGACAAACCCTTGAAGTTGGGAGACATTGCAAAAATTGAATTTTCTCCGGGCGAAATAACCAGTAAAGTTCGCTTTACGGAAAAAAATTCCCCAGCTAAAGATGTTGCTTACGTGACAATCGCTAAAATCAAAGGCGCTAATATCAGTTCCGTGACAGAGGCCGTACGAGAAAAATTAGCAGAGGTTGAAAAACAACCTAGATTTTCCGCTCTCACCTTTTCCGTGCTGCGGGATGATGGAGAAACAGCCCATGAAGAAATATCAACACTCACAAAACATCTTGTCTTATCAATTTTAATCGTCGTGGTAATTCTGATGGCTTTCCTGGGTCTGAGAAATTCGCTTATTGTAGCTATCTCTATTCCCCTTACACTGCTCACCTCTTTCGGCATCGGACTGCTTGCAGGACAAACAGTTAATCGTATCACGCTTTTTGCCTTGATTTTAGCCTTGGGACTTTTGGTTGATGATGCGATTGTCATTATTGAAAATGTGCACAGAACAATCAAAAACAATCCTGGAAAACATAAGGCGGCGCTGATTATTCAGGCGGTGGATGAAGTCGGTATGGGCGTTTTCATGTCCACAATCACAATTCTATTGGCATTTATTCCTATGGCTTTTGTTGGTGGTATGATGGGACCCTATATGAGCCCTATTCCTTTTTTCGTTTCCGTGACGCTTCTTGTATCCCTTTTTATTGCCTTTACAATAAATCCCGCCCTCACTGGAATCTTTGCCACTCACAAAAGCGAAGAACATGAAAACATTTTTGTAAAAACAATTCATCGCATTGAAGATCGCTACGCAAAATTAATCGGCGATCTTACTGCAAGTAAGCAAAAGAAAAATATTGTCTTGACCGGGGCTGCGATTTTGCTTTTTCTCTCGCTACTGCTACCACTGTTTAAGATTGTGCAGTTTCGCATGCTGCCAAAAGCAGACAAACAACAGTTTTATCTTTATCTGGACATGCCAAGCTCAACAAGCTTCACTAAAACTCAAGCTGTTTCCTTGCAGCTTGAGCAAGCAGCCCTTGCTTCGGAAGTGGTTTTGAGTACGGAAAGCTTTATCGGCACCGCACCTATTTCAGACTTTAACGGACTTTTCAAAGGGAGTTTCATGCGCATGCAAGAAAACCAAGCAACGCTGAAAATTAATCTTATTGCGAATTCGCAGCGCAAAGAAACTTCCGAGCAAATTGCCATCGCATTGCGCGAAGATTTAGCTGAAAAAGTCTTAGCAAATCAGCCTGATGCTAAAATAACTTTAGTTGAGGATCCTCCGGGACCACCGGTGCGCTCAACCTTTTTTCTCAAAATTCAAGGAAACAATCAGGAACTACTTGATAAAACAGCTCAGGACTTAAATCTTATCGCCTCCAATATACCTGGGATCGTTGATTTAAAAACCACAGCAGCCCAAAGATCCTTTGAAAAACAATACCAGGTTGACATTGAGAAAGCTGGCAGATTGGGAGTTGCGCCTGCAGCCGTAATTGAAACCCTGCACACTGCAATTTCAGGAATCAATGTTTCTCGCTATGCAGAAAATTCTGAGAATTCCAAGCTTCAAGCTGAAGAACAATTCGTATTTCTCAGAGTTGACGCTTCAAGTCGTGAAAATTCAAATGATCTTTCCCAGCTGACTACCAGAAGTGCCAGTGGAAAGATGATACCAATTTCCGAACTGTTGATTGAAAAGCCGCTTAGCAAGCAAACGGAAATTGCTAGCGACAATCGTCAACAAGTCACTTATGTTAGCGGAGAAATGGGACCGCGCAGTGTGATGTATGCAGTTTTTGATCTTTTCCCTAAGCTTTTCAATTATCATTTGAGCGACGGCACAGGAAAAATCACAAGCTGGTCGCCACTTGGAGTCACCTATACTAATAGCGCAGGAGAACAAGTGAGTGTCCGCATTGATGGGGAATGGAAATTAACATTGGAAATTTTCCGCGACTTGGGAATTGCGATGGGTGTTGCACTCCTGCTGATATATTTTGTTTTAGTAGTGCAACTGCGCTCACTCCTGATTCCCGTTTTGATCATGGCTACTATCCCCCTTGCCATGATTGGGGTACTTGTTGGTTTTGCGTTTTTGGGAGCGATTAAAGGCACCTACTTCAATGCGACGTCCATGATTGGGGTTATCGCACTTGCCGGCATCGTAGTGAAAAATGCGATTATATATCTCGCTTATCTTGATGAATTAAAGGAACGCAAAATGCCTCTTACTGATGCCCTTATGGAAGCGGGACGAGTACGCTTGCTACCGATTCTACTTACCTCACTGACAGCCATCCTAGGATCATTAACGATTATCGCAGATCCCGTTTGGGAGGGTCTTGCTTGGGCAATTATCTTCGGGCTTTCAGTTTCAACTGTTTTAACCTTAGTTATTTTTCCTCTGCTTTATCAAACATTTGAAGGCGCCAAATGGGAAAATTCCGACAAATAAAAGGTAATGACACTAATGGCAAGCTTCGCTTAATAACAAAAAACCACCAGCTTTGACCGCTGGTGGTTTTTTTCATGCTACCTAATTACGACTAGCACCTATCGCAAACACAAAAACAAACAATAATATATTTATTTCTAAAAAATTTATTCCTTCACAAAATACCCAATCAAAACCCCGGACAACAAAGCATAAAGTAGCACCAAAATAGAAAAAACAACCGTAAACGGCAAACCAAAATAATATGCCATTACTGGCAGAAATGCAGGCTGCACATTCCTGTTGTTTAGAAACACCGCGATCAAGGAATTTTTCATGCCATGTTCCTTTAATTCTTTCAGCAGTGGGAATATCACATATTGAGGACCGGAAAATATTACCGACCCCAACAAAGCAAATGCCCAACCCTTCAAACCGGAATCGCTACCCAAATGCTTTTTTATCAGTTGCGGCTTCAAGTAAACATAGCCCAAAAACATAATAAAAAACACCAAGCCTAAAATCGGCAAGACTTTAGCAAGCGATTCAAGAAAATTCAAAAAAGCCGTATGAGCCAAATTTGGCGCGAAAAAATAAGTCACGAAATACAGGATACAAACACTGATAAGAAATTTAATTCTGGTTGGAATTTTTTTAAACATAACTATAAGAATTTAAGAATGACCACCGTACAAATAGCAATTACAATTGAAAAAATAAAGTTTAAACCATTACGAAAAATGGCAAAGCGCTTTCCCAAATTCTGACTTTCCAGGGGAATCATCGGGATTCCAACAGTTGTCCAAGAAAAAATAAAAGCCGTCACCGCAAGCAGCGTCACTCCCTGCTTGATCAACTCCCCTCCTGTCACATAGCTAGCAACCGGAATACCAAAAGAAACACTGCCCGCAATCGCCCCGATCAAAGGATCAAGAAACAAATTTCCGGTAAAAATATTTGCATAATAGTCTTTAAAAGTAAGCTGCAGCAAATTAAGTAACAACAAAATACCGATCAAAATTGGCAGTGCGGTTTGGATATTTTTTAAAGTTTTATTTAGGGCTGATTTCATAAAAAATTATTTAAAAAATAAAAGGATTATGCCCAGGGCAGAGCCCTGGACCCTTTGGACTCACGCAGCCCGTCTCGCCCGAGGCTTTGCCGAGGTGGACAGAGCCGCGAGGAAACCTTTTGATATCTGCGCTCGCTCGCCTGCCTGCCGGTAGGCAGGGAAATGAAAATTAATTTTCGTTTCACTCGACTTCACTTGATAATAAAATTAAACAAATATCCGGTAAAAACTATTCCCAAGGCTACGATGCCAGCAAAAATAATAATCAATTTTGTTTTCATAACTTTTTTCAAGATCATGAATTCCGGAAAAGAAAGCGCTGTTACTGCCATCATAAAAGCCAGTGCCGTTCCCATTGCTACCCCTTTTTCTGTGAGCACCCCGACCAACGGAATCACGCCTGCCGCATTGGAATAAAGTGGCACGCCAAGCAATACCGCCAAAGGAACTGCATACCATTTATCCGCGCCGGCATATTGAGCTAAAAAATCAGCGGGCACGTAGCCATGAATCCAAGCTCCAATTCCTACTCCGATAACAACATAAGGCCAAACTTTGCGGACTATTTCCAATGTATATGTCTTGGAATATTTAATCCTTTCTTTCCAAGTAAGTTCAGGAAGATTAAGATTTTTTCCGTTACCACTGAAAACAAACGCTTCGACTAAATTTTTTACATCCATTTTTTCTATAATCATGCCCGAAAAAATTGCAATCAAGAGACCACTAAAAATATAAACGGATGCAATCTTCCATCCAAACATGCCCAAAAGCAAAACAAGAGCGACTTCATTGATCATCGGCGAAGCAACCAAAAAGGAAAATGTTGTTCCTAGGGGCACTCCCGCTTGCACAAAACCAAGGAAAAGCGGTACAGCACTGCAGGAACAAAATGGCGTAATTATTCCGAGCAATGAGGCCAGGATATTGCCAATATACCTCTTTTCATGTGAAAGAATGTTTCTGATTTTTTCCGGAGGCAAAAAGGAGCGGATAATTGATACGGTAAAAATTATCACAAACAAAAGCAAGATTATTTTAAGCGTATCAAAAATAAAAAAATTGACCGCATTAGCTAACAATGTTTCGGGAGCAATTCGAAAAACCGCGTATGTCAGCCAGTCGGCAAAAAGTTGCACTAGATAAAATATATTCATTTTTATTTTTTAATTATGATTATTTTTCACAACATGCTTCTCCCTCTTCGCATATTCCAGTATATTCGAATTGAATAGCACTATGAGTAATGCCATATTTTTCCCTAAGAATCTCATTTGCATTTTTTATTATTTCGTTCAGGCCTTTTTCATTTTTGCTTTCACTCAGACAAGCATGACAAGAAAGAAAAATATCTTCCGAATTTACGGACCAAATATGCAAATCATGAACACTTTTTATACCTCTCAAAGCAATGATATCATTATTGACACTTGCAAAGTCAATATTCTCCGGAACTCCCTGCATAAATATATGTAATGCCTTTCTAAGGATACCGAATCCACTCCAAAACATCATGAGTGCAATCGCAATGCTCATGACCACATCAATAATAGTGAGATTTGTAAAAAATATTATTATCGCAGCAATGATAACAAGCACTGAGGATAGCGCATCGTAAACCAAATGCAAATATGCCGCTTTCATGTTGAGATTTTTGCCCTTTTCCTTGCTAAGCAGAGCAACTGAAAAGACGTTTCCCAGTAATCCGATAATTGCCACGGGCAGCATAATTTTTAAAGATATATCTTGATTTAATGATGCTCTATTAAGCGCTTCAGCGATTATGACAATTCCAATTCCGCAAAGAGAAGCGGCATTTACAAACGCAGCAACAACTTCAATACGCTTAAAACCAAAAGAATGTCTCTTGGTTGCCTTACTGTGAGAAAATCTTTCTCCGAAATAACTCACGATAAGCGAAAGGACATCGGAAAAATTATGTCCAGCATCGGATATAAGTGAAAGACTGCCTGAAAGAAATCCCCCGACGTATTCAGCAACGACGATAATCATATTAAATAAAATAACCCAACCGATTTGCTTACCATTATGACTATGTGTATGCATAACTATTTTTTATATTGAATTATTTTTTCCTTAAGATCTGAAATACTTGGCACCATGCCTGCAAATAAGACGTTTTCATCAATAACCAATGCCGGCGTGCTCATTATTCCATAACTCATTATTTCTTGAATCTCAGTTACCTTTTCAAATTTTACTTCCATTTCTAACTGCATAAAAGCTTCTCTGGCATTTTGCTCGAGCTGTTGGCAATTAGCACAACCAGTGCCTAAAATTTTAATATTCATTTTCATCTTACTTGATTACCTGATTAAATATTTTCTTATTATCCTTAAGGGCATTTCTGTCTAAACGATAATAAATAAAATTCCCCTCCCGCTTCTCAATCAACAGCCCAGCATTTTTCAATTGCTTAAGGTGATGCGATGCCAGTTTGTCAGAAATTCCAACCGCTGGAAATATTTCGCATACGCACATTGGTCCAGCCTGTAAAGCGCAAAGAATTTTTAGTCGGCTAGGGTCAGCAATAGTCTGCAAGAATAGCTGCAGCTTATCTAGACATTTTCTATTCGATTTTTGTTCGCAACATTTTGATTCCATGAAAAACTATTCTAATTTATACTAGAATAGTATTATCATCCATCTTTTTTGTCAAAGAGGATATATTTTGTGACTGCTATAAGTTCTTAGTCAACATTTTTGTTTTGATAATTTTCCAGGTCGCAGGCAAAAAAGAAATCAATACCGTAAAAATAATCACCGCTGAAAAATTGTCTCGCACAAATTTCATGTTGCCGAAAAAATATCCAAGAAAAATAAAAGTGGTAACCCAACAGAATCCCCCAATCAGACTTAAGAGCAAAAATTTCTTATATTCAATCCTGCTTACACCCGCCACAAAAGGAGCAAATGTCCTGATTATCGGTAAAAATCTTGAGATAATGATCGCTTTTTTCCCATGGTTTTTAAAAAATTCTTCAGTGCGATCAATGTGCTGTTGATTAAGTGGAATTCTTGGATGACTAACAAGTTTTTTTCCAAAGTGATAACCAACCCAATAATTAACATTGTCGCCCAGAAAAGAAGCCAGCCAAATAATGAAAAAAATAATTTGAATTTTTATACTTCCCATGGAAGAAAACATACCCACAGTAAACAGCAGAGAATCGCCTGGTAAAAATGGTGCCAAAACAAATCCTGTCTCCGCAAAGACAATCAAAAATAAAATTCCATAACTAAAAGAACCAAAATTTTCAATCATGGCGCCAAGATGCACATCCACATGCAGCAAAAAATTCATTATTTCCATATGCAATTAAGCGTTTTTTAAAATAAAGATTTTATCAACTTCATCTTACAGTAAATAGCAATTTATGGCGAGAAATTCAAGCTAAACAAAAACACTCCGAGGAGCGTTTTGTTTTTTGTTATTATTTTCTGAAAAATATTTATCTTGCACGCCAACCTCCATCAACATGTAAAATTTCTCCAGTCACGTAAGAAGATTCATCGCTTGCCAGATAAAGTGCAGCATTTGCAATATCTTCCGGCTTGCCGACATATCCCATCGGCGTATTACCGGTAACAAATGCTCCGAACTCGGAAGCAAGGAAATCTTTAGTCATAGCGGTTTCAATAAATCCTGGAGCAATCGCATTTATTCTGATCCCAGCCTTCGCCATATCAAGAGCTCCAGCATGCGTAAGATTCGTTACACCCCCTTTTGCTGCGCAGTATGCTATTGCGCCCTCCATTCCGACTGTGCCTAAAATCGAAGTCATATTTATAATTGAACCCTTAATTCCTTTCTCTTTCATATAGCTTGAAGCAGCTCTAGAGCCATAAAAAACTCCGCTTAAATTTATTCCGATCGTTTTATCCCATGCCTCATTAGTTGCATCGGAAACGCCTCCTAGTCCGCCGATACCGGCGTTATTGACCATGATATCCAATGAGCCAAATTTTTCAATTGCAAAATTCACGAGCGCTTCGACTTGTTTGGAATCTGAAACGTCACACTTAAAAAAGGCTGCATTTTCCCCAATAGCTTCTGCAGCTTTTTTCCCAACTTCCTCATTCACATCAGAAAATACAACCTTAGCCCCTTCTTTTGCATAAGTATTTGCGATTGCCAAACCGATACCAGAAGATGCTCCAGTTACGATAGCCACTTTTTCTCTTAGTTTCATTTTTGTTTTATTTCCAGTAAGCCAAATTACGATGGCTTTCTGAAGTTATTAATTATTAAACAAAAAAAGACGGGCTTTCACCCGTCTTTTACAACTATTTAAGTATAGCACGAAATCTGATTCTTGTCCAGTTTGTAAGATATCAAACAATTACCTGTAGTAATCCCGTAAGCCTTAAAGATTAAATTCATGTGTTACAACTGCGGCTGCAAAAAACCCAATGATGCGCATGGTAAAAAAGAAAACATCACCAATGAAACCATAAGAAATGCAGCCAATTCAATGGGTATGGACTTTAGACAGTCCATCAAGAATATTCAAGAATTAGCAACAATTGAAATTAAGGAACATGTCAAAGGAAATGTTCATGGACACAGTATCGACCATCAGCATGACCATAACCATGCAAAGAATAAGTTCTAAGCCACCTTTACCATAAATTTCACAATATCTTCAACAACATTCCTAGTTTCTCCGTGCGTCGGACTATAATGTATATATAAATCAGGCTTCCCGTTTATTTCAATTATATTGAAATCTTGTTCATTTGGGTTTTTGGAAATATCCTCGCACATGACATCGATTCCCACTAAATATTTTCCCACCACTTTAGAAGCCGCAACACAGATTTTTTCTATCTCAGGATGGATTAGCATTGTTACGTCTCGCGTTTCCCCGCCCTCAGCAAGACAAGAACTTTTTTTGATATAAGCAATTTCGTTTTTCATCATCACACTTTCCAAAGTGAAGTTTTGTTCATGCAAAATTTGCTCGAGTTTTTCATCATATTCAGTTCGCCTTTCAGTTGAATGCTGCTTCTCTTGAATAATATTGCGAATCGTCGAAACACCATCGCCGACTGCATACGGAGGAATCATTTCAAGTGCTCCAATAACTTTTTCATCCAAAATTAAAACACGATATTCTTTACCGAAGACCATCTCTTGAGCAATCATGCTGCGATAATGCGGAAGTTCCTCTTCGAGTACAATCAGGGCATCGGAAACATTTCCAATAAGCGGGAAGATTCCACGACTGTTTGAACCCTGAGCATCCTTAAGGATTATCGGGTAATTAAGTGAGGCAAGTTTTTTTTCAGATTCAGCTGTTATATGCGTTTTCTTGTAAAAGCATCTTGTTTCAGGCGTTGGCAAATGATTTATGCGCAGCAATTCATTCGTAATATCTTTGCATCTCGTCAATTGCCCGCTCACAAAGGATTGCCTGGTGATTGAAATTTTTCTTTCCAATAAAATACGCTTTCCGAAAACATTAATATAAAAACAACCCCTCTCAGGGATAAATTCTTCAATCGTGCCGCCCATCTTTAAAACAGCATTTTTTATGATAAGGGGATTTTTTTTCATACATTTTTCAAACTCAAAAATCTATCGAATTTTACCGCTAGAGCTTAGCAAAAAAGAATCGCAAATAGAAGTAAAGCTTTATAAATAAGCATCTTTTCGATATAGCAAAAATCTCCGCTAATCAACAAGATGTTAAGAATACAATATTTTTTATAAATTGTCAAGAATGAATTTTTTCAGAAAACTTTTCTATTGCTTAACAACGGGAGAGTCGCAACCCGAAATTCATAAAAAGACGAATCAAATCGTCTTTTTATATAAATATTATTTTATCAACTAAAGACTGACGATAGATTCGAAACCTCCATATGCCATCTTATTCATATCAAAAGGCATCGGCTTATCCTTATATTCATTCTCATTCATAAAAGGATCATTCATGACCTTGGCATTAACTTCATCTCGATGCTCTCTTGATTGAAAGACTATGTAGGAAAAAATTACCACCTCATCATCAGCAGACTTAGCAAGCTCTGGAAATTTCAAGAATTTTGCTCCATTCATCTTGGGATCAAGGTCTTCACCTACACACTCGACATATTCGAGAGCGCCGTGTTTTTTCCACACTTCCCCCGCCTTTTCAGCCATGGTCCGATAAGCGTCAAGATTTTTTTTAGGAACTGACAAAATAAAACCATCGACATATTTATTCATAAGATTTTCAGTTAATGGATTACACAAATAATACATTTTTAAACTACGCACTATTTCCATTACCTTTACAGCAAATCAATGAGATTGATTTTCGGTCAAACCTTTTCTTTTTTAAATAAAGAGGCTCTAGGCCTCTTTATAAAAATCTATTTTAGCTCGATTGGAGCTTCCCTATTCCACAATCAGCACTCCGACCATACCCATCTGCCTATGCGTTCCCACGGAACAATAATATTCAAATTTTCCCTCCTTATCGGCGACAAATTCTACACTAGTGTTTCCTGGGCTTTGGACTTTTTGCGTGGCGACAGCATACTGCTGAACTACTAGGTCGTGAAACCCTTGAGCTACATTCAAATCGATTCTGACCTTGTCGCCTTTTTTAACACGTATTTCTGCTGCATCATACTTGAAATTTGATGCACTTATTTTAAAGATTTTCACATCACCTGGGGCTTCAAATTTATTACCCTGAACATTGAGCTGTTTTTCATTTGAAACTTTATCCGCATATAAAACAACTCCTCCTGTTAAGATTATTCCGACGACTGCGATAGTTATCAATATTTTTTTCATACTTTTTCAATTATTTCCATTTCTTATAAATTTGCTTTTAAGATCCGCAACTAGTTCATTTTCTTGCTCCATTGAAAAGTAAAGATATCCAATTCCAGCAAGCAAAGAAAAATCTCTCAAAGAAATTTCATTAAAGCCAAGATTCACGATTATACCAAACAGTAAGCAAGCTGCAATCAATAGGGCGACTTTCGTATATTTATCTGATATGAGCAAAGTGGCTACGCCCAATTGCAAGAAACCCAAAATAATCATGAAAACACTTGTAGTAATTACGTATTCAATCAGTAAAACACTTGTCTGCGAAAGCCACTTAGCTGCTTCCAGCGTTGGATTTATTATAGCCAGCAAGCCAAAATAACCGAAAATAATTCCCATGGATGATTGAAAAACGTATCTTGAAATTTTTTTCATATTTATTTCCCTAAAAATGCCTGCTTTTTTAATACGAAAGCAGCTAGCATCCTCATTCAAATTTCAATGAACAGTAAACTGCAAAAACAGCGTTAAACAAATTAAAAAAATTATTGCGCAATCAGCCTATAAAAACTACTATTTTCCATTATAGGCTTCTTCCAAATCTGCAATTATAAGTTTATTCATTTTTAACATAGCCCTCATCGCTCTGCCCGCCTTTTCCTTATCCGGATCGCTTAAAAATTTTTCCATAACAACCGGAACGACTTGCCAGGTAACTCCAAACTTATCCCTGTTTATCCAGCCGCACTGACCGCTTTCGCCACCCTCAGATAATTTTTCCCAAAAATAATCTACTTCCGCTTGGGTCTCACAATTTATCACAAAAGATATGGCACCTGAAAATTTGAAATATGTTCCACCATTAAGCGCCACGAAATGCTGACCGGCAAGCTTAAATGAAACCGTCATAACTGAACCTTGAGGCATTTCCGAAACCTCAGCTCCTGCTTCATCGTAATAAGTAGTGTTTAAAATCTTGGAATCTTCACTGATTTCAGAAAAAATAGTTGTATAGAACTCAGCTGCTTCTTCAGCCTTACTGTCAAACCACAAAAATGGAGTTATTTTTTGGATTTTTTGCATAAGGATTATCGTTAATTATTTATCTTTTATAATACAAAAAAATCACAAAAATAGTTTCGTGATTTTTTAAGTTTCAGCGTTTTTACCTACATGTTTTTTAGCGGTTCCAGGATACTAACTCTGTTGCCCTCGCTATCGATTATGCTCACAAATATACCTACGCCTGGAATATTCTCCGGTTTTCCCAAAATTTTTCCCCCTGCATTCTCGATTTTCTTCATTGATTCCCCTACATCATCAACTGCGATTACGATCGAAGGATGCCTACCTAATTCGTCTTGCGGTTTCTTATAGAAACCTCCATTTATCATACCGACTTCTTTCGGTCTTCCATTCGCTCCCTCCTCAGACGTCATAGTGACAACATAATCGCCCATCTCAGGACCAAGCATTTGAGATTTCCAACCAAAGGCTTTGGCATAAAAATCAGCCATACGTTCCCTATCCTCATACGGCAGTTCAAAGTGAACGACGGGATTCATTTTCATATATTTTAGATTAAGTATTAATATTAAACTAATACCAGAATATATTGAAAAACTTTCGCAGTAGAAAAGAAAAAAGAAAAAAGAAAAAAACCCACCAATACGCAGATAATTTCTGCTGGTGGGCTAATAATTTCAACTTGCTTAATTCAATGCCTGTCCTTCCTCTGATAATAATAAATTCTTCCCAAAAGGTGCTCGCAATAATCCATGCTTTCTGTGTCCAACTCTCCACTGTCACACATCGCATATAGCTGTTGTTCCAAATGAACCATGTTTGCTGCGTCCATTAGATTTGCATCAAGCTGGCTCATTAAAATTTCACCTAAGCGCTTCAGTATGCTAGGCGCCGGACATTCAGCTATTGCTTGATTCTCCATGAAAGCCTCCTTTTATCGGGAAATGATTTTTAACGAACATGTCATGCGATTTTTGAATATACGCTTTAATTACCAAACAGTCAATATATTTAAATTACGCATTCTTACGCAAGTTCTCAAATCTTGCTACAATTAACTTATGAATTATTTATGCAAAAATAAATCCACGATTTTATTAGGAATCTCATTTATTTCCGGCTTTTCAATAATGGCGGCGGAAATATCCGCCTCCAGGTTACTTGCCCCCTATTTCGGCACTTCTGTTTTTGTATGGACAAACATTATTGGCGTTATAATGCTCGCGCTATCTGCAGGCTATTTTTTTGGCGGCAAATTGGCCGATAGAATGCCTCACTTCAATGTACTATTAAAGCTACTGTTTTTTGCGGGATTTCTTTTTCTACTTGTTCCCATTATTACATCTCCCCTCATTACTGCAACCTCATCAAAAGCTTTTTTATTCCAATCACCTTATGAAACCGTTTTCTTGTCATCTCTAATTTTTACTATAATATTATTTTTTTTTCCAATTTTAATCTTAGGAATGACGAGTCCCTTTATCATGCGTTTATACCTTTTGCAGAAAAAAACTCAGCCAGGCACCTCAATTGGTCTTGTATCAGCCACCTCAACCATTGGAAGCATCCTTGGGACATTTCTGCCAACATTATATTTTATCCCAAACTTCGGAACAAAAATAACTATTAATATTTTTGCCTTGTCACTTATATGCATCGGGATTTTCGGATTTAAAAAAAGAAAGTTTTTCTTCTTCGCTTTGGCTGCTGTTTTAATAGTTATCTTACTTTCAAAAAATGTAACAGCCCTTAAGTCGCGCGATAGCATTTTTGAAAACGAATCCGCATATCAATTTATTAAAGTAAGACGAGATTTATTCGGCACAAATTTTCTTTCAATAAATGAGGGTCGCGGCGTTCAATCCATTTACAATAAAAATTCCATTTTAACAGGCTATTACTTCGATTATTTCAATGTCCTGCCTAATTTAATTGATTCGAAAGATTCGAAGAAGATATTAATAGTGGGTTTAAGCGGAGGAACCGTAGCAACCCAATTAAGACATTTTTATGGAGAAAATGTCACAATTGATGGAGTAGAAATTGATCCAGAAATTATTAATGTTGCAAAAAAATATTTCGCCATTGAAAATGCTGCGGTAAATATCATCAACTCCGATGGCAGAATATTCTTACAAGAAAATGAAAAGGCATACGATTTAATTATAGTTGACGCATATGCACAGGAGTTTTACATCCCGTGGACACTGGCAACAAAAGAATTTTGGCAGCTGACAAATAGCAATCTTTCGCACGATGGAATTTTAGCTCTCAATATCAGCTCCATTGATTCTAATTCAAAGTTACTGCGGACCATCACCAATACACTGTCTTCCGTATTTACCCATGCGTATCTCACAAACACCAAAGAAGGCAGTATGAATTATATTTTGACAGCAGCAAATCGACCGCTTGATTTTAACCAAATCAAACTAACAGAATCACAGGCCACCCTGGAGAAAATATCATTTGCCTATGAAAATCACACAGAGCAAATTTTGCATAATAGCAAACAACCGATGCTAACCGACGACAAAGCGCCGGTGGAAAAATTAACCGATCAGATGCTGGCTGAATATTCAAAGAAATAATAAGCAATAAAAAAATGAAAAAACTTTAATCCGTAGTTAAGTTATTTGTGCGCGCTATTACGTTAATTAATAATCACTTTATTGTATGCAAAATAAAAATATCGTCCGCCATGTAATAATAACAGCTTCATTACTGCTAATACCGTTACTGGGAAAATGGTCCTGGTCGCTGAGCGATTTCATTATCGCAGGAGTTTTAATCTTCGGCAGTGGTGTAATATATGAACTAATTGTGAGAAAACCAAGCAGCACTTCCTATCGAATTGCTGCCGGCAGTGCAGTTGCAACGGGACTCCTACTTATGTGGGTCAACCTTGCAGTCGGACTTATTGGAAACGAAAATAATCCTGCCAACTTGATGTATTTTGGTGTGTTAGCAATCGGACTTATCGGAGTTTCTGTTGCGCGCCTTGAGGCCAGTGGTATGTCTCACGCACTTTTTGCAACTGCGCTAGCTCAAGCCTTGGTTCCAATAATTGCGATGATAATCTGGAGACCTCCGTTTAACTTAGGCTTAATCCAGGTGTTTGGCGTAAATACTTTCTTCGTGGCATTATGGATCGGATCAGCTTTACTATTTCGACGTGCAAGCATAACCATTCAAAAATAGAAGAGGAGATTTAAAAAAAACTTCATCATCAAGAAGACAACCCTGTTATGAAAAGGGGTGTCTTCTTGACGTTCTGCTCCAACGGCAGGATTCATCCGTCTGCTTCGCTACCGAGCATAAACTTCTCATTCAAACCATACGAAACAAGATAATAAAACACCCATTTTTATTGGGTGTTTTATTATTTGGCTCCCATACTGAACAAACTTGGAACTTTTAACTGGGAGCAAGTTCAAGATTTATTAAAAGATTTTGATATGAATTGGATATAAAAAACAGAAAACCCACCTAGCAGTTCAGATGAGTCATCCGTTTTCTGCTTGGTGGGTTTTAACTTCAGTGTCATGTCACGAATAAGATAGTTAAGATGATTTTCGTCTTCTGGCCCTTACTACCGATGATATGTTCGCCTTCCTCATCCCAGAGTGGCCAATCTTCCGTCTCAACTTTGGTCGTTAAGTTTTTAACCTCGTTCTGCTCGCACAGCTTGCGACACTGACCAATGATTGCGTCAGGGTCGATGATTGCTCCACACCCCTTAGCGTTATATTTCTCCTCACTAGGTATAAAACCGCTAATTGAAATTAAGCAGAAGCTTACATTTCCCTTATGGTCTGTTCTGGCCTTGAATTCGATGTCTTCAAAGTAACCATTCTTAAGAATGTTATTGAAAGCAGCTAAAAATTCAGGGACCTTGGCAAAAACATCGACATGGTTTTTCTGTCGCATTCCCTCGGCGGTTAAGCGCTGATAGTGTCCCCTGACACTTTCATGCTCGTAGTCTTCCACGAGACCAAGACGCTTTGCTTCTTCGGCTGTGGGTGTGCCCACTAAGCAGGGCATCAGATCGCCAAAGCGATCAGTTGTTCTCAATAGTTGCTTAATCATCTCATCCATTGTGTATTCCTCCTTGTTGAGCTGCGTTATATTCGAATTACACGAACCAACAGTTTAATAATCAATAATTTTAATTATTCAACTGCCAGTTCGTGATTTAATTTCAATGAACACCAACATGAAAGCCTAGCACAAATCACATAACAAGTCAAGTCCAAACAGCAAAAAAAGGCTAAGATAAGCCTCTTTTTACATTTGCTCCCTCTGCTGAACAAACTTAGAACTTTTGAATGCAGTGAGTTTCAAAAAACATTTGATGAATTTAAATTTAATTGTGAATAAAAAAACCGCACCTTGTTCAAGCGTGCGGTTAATTGCAGTTCTTACACAAAAAATTATAGCGACTATTATAAGTCAGCTATAAATTCCTTGTAAGTTTCATCAGTTGCATTTTTAGCGGAAGGAAAAATCCATTCCAATACGGGACTTCCAGGCATTTCTTTTACGAAAATTTTGACAACAATTTCTCCGTTGCCAATTTTATCGATTTCATATTCTGCGTTAGGCGGACAAGCAAAATCTGAGTCTCGCGTCACGCATCTTGCTGCGCTTTCTTCGGGATAGTATTCAAACCTACCATCAAAATGCATGACGGGATTAACACCATTGGAAAAATAGGATTGGGTTGTTAGATATGCCATTATCCCGTTTCTCGCCATTCGACCCTTATCCAGCTTCTTTCTTTCGGGATAAGTGCAGTCTTCGTCCCCACACCAGAAGCCCCTTTTGTCTATTCCTGAAAGGAGTTTTTTGATACCGTCAATGAAACCAGCAAAGCTAGCAGGCAGGTGCTTTTCGAAAACCTCCCTCTTTGCTACCAAATGCTCAAGAAGAAGAATTTTTTTGTAGCTGCTCAGCTGCTGCGCCTGTTGCCACATCATTGCCATCGGTTCAGGCGACATGGCAAAACGACGGAAATACCATTCGAGTTCGTAATCAATGCCACCCATCTGCACCATGTACTTATGGCTTTCCTCATCGAAATGCGCTTGTGCCTGTCTTTGAAACTCATCTTGAGTAAGTCCCATGCAGCCGGAGCCAGTGCAATACTGGCCGTCATTGTCCATGTGATTCATGGGAACCGGTATAGAAGCTATGGGATCTTGCACTTCTACATCCTGAAAACAAGTTTGACATATTGTAGTTTGTTTCATGACGTGCTCCTTTTGTGTGCGAGTGTTTGGATTGAACTAATCTATAAACTGACTATCAAAAAATCAACAATTTAATTTCTTGATAGCCAGTTTATTTTGTTAAGATACAACTTATAATAATAGCATATTATTAAGTTTAAGTCAATAGCAAACAGCAAAGAGAGAGCAAAGAGAGGCCAAAACAAGCCTCCTTTAAACGTTTATCTCTCCCCGCTAAACAAACCTTATACTTTTTAAATTACAATAAAGACTCAGAATATCAAATTTGGATATGAAAAGAGCCGCGGGCATTTGCCAACGACTCTCTTTTTCTTCTTACTGCTTGTTGTGCAGACAGAACTATTTATGAAATCCCGCCGCACACTCTTCCTCGAATTGCTGCTGTTCGCTTATGGCTGAGAAAAAGCCAGCGGCAGTGTTAAATGGCAAAGCTTCGCATTCTACTCTCGCGTTTGGGAAAGCCTTTCTGACGACCACGCCAACAGCTCGTGCGAGCTTATTTAGGATGTGCCGATCACAGGATACAGGAACTTTTGTGATCTCAATACTGATTTCATTTCCCAGACCATAGCTCATCATGTCTGAAGGAAAAAGATTGAGCATCATACTCTCATTCTTAACCCCAGTCTTTGGGATGGAGATGACTGCAGCTACCATTGCGTTATGCAGATCGTTTAATTCTTTCTCCGAAAGACCGTTCGGCAAACACCATGTTTTTATAGTTAGCATCTTTCAAATCCTCCTTTACCTTTTTATAATGTCATCGGCTAGACAAAAATTTCACCAGCATAATCTTCCATCATGCTGTGCATCCGAGCAATTACTTCAAGTGGAACTCTGTGAATGTTCCTTTCGAATGCGGCGGCGATGTCATCGAACTTCATGCGGATAACAACCACTTCGTAGCCGTAATCTTCAGCCTGTTCGATATAGTTAGCAAATTCCCACGTCTTAATGTGGGTATTGTCTACTGCAATGAGCGGGAGGTTGTTTTGAAGCGCTGCCCGAAAAGCATTCTGGCAATAAGTGTGCGCTTCTCTGACGCCATTCGGATAAAACTTGTAGTTTCCAAGGTGGTCAGTGTGAAAGTTTACTGCCGAACAAACGAAAGCTGCGGGATAATTCTTTTCCAACTCAGTCGTTTTCCCTGAACCAGGAATACCTCTTGTTATGATCACTTTTTTCATGGCCGTTCCAGGAGTCAATTTGGTCAGTTCTGCAACTGCTTGTTCAAATAAAATATCACCTTCACAATAAGCATTGAGTATGCCACCAGGTGTTATGGAATATCCGATTCTTAATTCTTGGGGTTTTTCCCGAAGTCTTCTCCGGAGAGCATCTACTTCATTTATCATTCTATCCCAATCAGTGCGTTCGCTTATACCTACAGTGTCTTTCGAATTTTTCATGTCATTCTCCTTTGAGAGTTATTTTAGAAAATATAAACCCCTGAATCCAGCCTCGGAATTTGTCATCGTGCAACTTTCCAATATTCCAGGAAATTCCTCTAGCGGGACAAGAATTATCTTACGCAGATTTTTATGCCTTTGTTGTTCCACTGGAATTCTCTCAAAGACGCAATCAGTCACAACGACTGAGAAAAAAATTCCAGTGGAATATGCGTCCCGATATGTTGATCCTGTTATAACTGCTTTTTCCCCTTGAAATCCCGTTTCTTCAAGCAATTCCCTTAATGCAGCCTCCACTGGGCTTTCTCCGTTGTCCACGTCGCCTGCTGGAAGTTCAAGCACTATTTCCCCTGGCCCAGCTCTGTAATGTTTCACCATCACGACTTGTTGATCTTTTGTAATGGCAAAAATTCCCACAGAATCAGGCTCTTTCTTAATAAATACCTCTGGATATTTCTCATTGCCTGGTCTTAAGAAATCAATGCTTAAGATTGAAAATCGTTTGGCAGTGAACACTACTTGTCTTGATATTTCCCTCCACTTTCTCACCAAGCACGTTTCACTCATCACACACCTCCTCGCATTTGACGTTCAGTTTCTATTTTGCACAAACTGACAGTTGAATAATCAACAATTTCAATTATTTAACTGCCAGTTCGTGATTAAATTTTAAAATAACAATGATAATGGAGATTAATATGAATTTTAAAAGAAGTCAAGACTAAACAACAAAAAGAGGCTTAAATAAGCCTCTTTTTGTTGTTTGCGCCAAGTTCGAAATTCTTTCATAGTTAAAGAGCCCTGATTTTAGATAGAGCTTTTTATAAAAAATAAAACGGCCATGAGATATACATTTCTGTATAAACTCATAGCCGTTAGTTGATCCGGTGCGATGCCGAATCTTAGAACAGCCCATCCCACTCTGCATGAAGGTCGGTGGAATAGACCTCATGGCCGAGCTCCTTTAATTTCTCGGCGGCAGCATTGTAGCTTTCAGTGAGGCCGAGACCTTTAACTGGAAAGAGAATTTCTTCCAGGAACATGGCCAGTGTTCTTTCCCAGCCAACTGGGCCATCACCCATGAAGCCGTACATCCCAATGTCACGGCCAATCCTCTTTCCGTCGACCTTGATGAAGTGTGCAGCATCCTCGACTTTCTCAGTCATCGTATCTTCCTCCTGGAAGGCAAGCGATGCTCTTTTGCCAGAATTCTGAACGATGAGATTTACGATCTCCATCAGAGCCTCTCTCTTTGTTGAATGTGCCATGACCATCCTCCTTTCGCATCAATGCAAGATATGATTAGAGGCTGGCTGATGCTTCAGCCAGCCTCTATTAGGTTTTAAATCACTTCTCTTTTAATGGCGGGATCGGTGGGATCGGTGGGAGTTTTTCAATCTCGCCTACCTGCAGATCTGCAACGACCGAAGTTGCCGAAGCGGCTTTCGCGATCTTCGGAGCTGCGGGATTGGGCTTGACTGCCGGTGCCGCTGGAACCAAAGGAAGAGCATTTTGTTCTTCTGCACTCTTTTCCGCGATAAGTACCAATTCTTGCTGCTCTGCTGGAGATGCGATGAGCATGAATCCTTTCTTGATGTATTCATCTTTCCCGCCTTTGTAATAATGCAGGGATGTTTTGCCATCAAGGTGAAACCATCCGTCGCCGTCCTTATCGATTCCGACGAAGTATCCTTCACCGTCGGGCGTCTTAACCCTGGAACCTTCGATAAAACCGATCTGATCTGTCACTACCGGTGAAATCTTCAATTCTTGGCCATGATACTCCCTGACTCCGAGTTTTTTTTGTTCTTCAGTGGGCGGCGAATAACTATTTTCGGCGATCTTTTTCTTGTATTCAGCGACTGCTGTGTCAAAGTCTGCCTTGCTTTTGGCATCCTTAGTATACTCAGCGTACTCTTTTTTATCATCTTCGCTAAGAGCCGCGCCAGTTGCGACTTTTTCGATGATATCAGACCTGCACCCTGCAAAAACAAGCAGAGCCAGACAAAACAAAATCAGTTTTCGCAATTTCATCAGATTGCCTCCTTTTGTTAAAAGAGGCTGGCCGAAACTTCTCGGCCAGCCCTTTTCGGTTGTGAAAATACTTCGTGCTTACTTCTTGGTGCTTTTGCCGATGGGGATGCCCATGTCAAGGCCAATGCTTTTCATAGCCGACAGGGACATCATGTTCATCATGTCGTAAAGTGGAGTGCCTGCGCCTGCGCTGCCACTATATCCCCCACCCATCACGATTTCAGGCACCCATTTCTGCTTGGCGAATTCCTGGACAGCGCGACCCATGACGTTCTCATATGTCTTGAGCTTCTTGTCCAGGGCTCCGTCAGCTGCCATGATCAGACGTCGCTTTTCGGCTTCACCCTGACCTTCCAAGATCAGCTTTTGCTTGGTAAACTCAGCTGCTTCCTTGTCGATACGGGCCACCTCGCGATCCTGCTCAGCCTTGGTGACCGCCGTAGCCTTGAGCGTTTCCTGTGCCCACTTGGCTTTAGCTGCTGTAGCCTTTCCTTTTTCTTCAGTGGTGATCGTGTCTTGCTCGGCTTTCTTCGCCGCGGCAATGGAAGTCTGTACCGACATGATCGATTCCCGCTGGGCCTTGATCTGGGCCTCAACTTCATCGTCGTAGACAATTTCATTGATGCTCAGGTTTGATGATGTGAAGCCAAACTTCGCCAGGAGCGATTGCTCGTGTCTGGCAATGCCATTAGGCTTCTTTTCATCGGTAAGCAGTCTTACCTGAGTCATGGTCTTATCGGCGCCAGTCAGAGTATCTTTAACCTTCACTTCCTCCGATACAGTTTTGTAGATCCCACTTTGGGCCTGATCTTCGATATAGCTAAGAAGCATGTTCCTCTTGGTGGAAGCGCTCTCAGTGGACGACATCAGTGGGCCGGCGAAATAAACCGCCTTCTCGAGCGTCGTTCTGATGATCTCGTGCTCGATGGCTTCCTGGGTCTTAAACTGAGAGTATATATCCAACAGCTGCTTATCGTTCAGTGGCGAGTTTATCCGGATGGATCCGGAGATGTTCCCGTGGCCGTTATCATTGAAGCGCGCTTTGATACTCTCGTCATTCTTCTTGCCCTGGTCAGCCTTATTGGAGAACCAGAACGTATAGCTCTTCTTAATCATGGTCGGCTCACCGAAACGGACCCACTTCCAGCCTGCATTCTTGTGGATGTAGACCTTGCCGGACCCCATTTCCTTGATGAACAGTATCTCGTTTTGAGCCAGATCGTAATAGATCTTGCCCTTGATCGCAAAGAGCACGAACAACAGTGCCAGACAAACGAGGCTGATAGTCATGCCTCGTTTGCCCGGAAGTTTCTGCTTCACTGCCCTTCCCAGTTCTGTCGCCTTGTCAATTGCATCATCTGCGTCGAATCTTTCCATCGTGTCCTCCTCCTTGATGTCCGCCTAGGCGGAAAGTTATTTCTCTTCTTCAGGGATCTTGCCTTTTTCTTCCTCTGTGATGGCTTCTTTCATCTGGCCTACGCTTTCTGCTTTCTGCCTAAGCCTTGCTTTTCCTGCAGCGATGGCCGAGTCAAGATCAATTGCCTTTTCACGTTCCCTCAGTGCGGAAAGCTCAGCCTCCTTGCTCTTAATCGCCTTCTGTTCCTTTCGGAAAATCCAGAAGTATTGCCCGCCAGTTAAAGCCGGCATAAGCATTTGCGTCACGATGAACAGTACAGCCAAAAAAAGAAACACCAACTCCAGTGCTGCGTACATAGATTTTCACCTCCTCCGTTTGTAAAGATTAAGTTTTCAAGTTTACTGCTCTGAAATTATTTCCAGAACATTATTTGCGCTATTATAGCCATAAATAATGCTCTACAAACAATACATTCTCGCTGACATCCAAGACTTTAGAGCATAGCGGATTTATCAAAGTTTGTCAATACATATTTCACACGCTATTGATCAAATTACCAAAGTTCGAAATTCATTCTAGATAACAAAAAAGGCTTTATTAAGCCCTTTTTATTTGCCCCCCCCAACCAGCTATATTCGGAACTGAAATCGCTTAAATTCACGGAAGAATTGACTTTATTTTTCAATAGTTTCACTTTGCAATATTAAATTGAAACTGTTTTCTTCTTGTTTCCGTAAAACATCAGGGATTTACCTTTTTTTCTCTTATCTATAAAACTCAAGTATACGATAACAAAAATAACTATTATATTACCAAGTGGTTGCATATCCTCAGAAAGACGCGAGGGAAATGTATAGAGAGCGTATATAAAGCAACTACTTACAAAAACCAAATTATAGGCGGTCATATAAAATTTCTCATTGAAAGTGAGATCATAAAAGTTTTTCTCTGGTTTTTTATATAATTCCCCTCTGTATGCATCATAAAGGAAAACAAAAAATTGAAGAATAACGATAGCATCTCTGGCGTAAGAAATTTTGAACACGATAAGCAAAAAGGCGATTGCAATTATAAAAATTGTAACACCTATTTTTTGTGCCTTTTCGCCTAAATCCAAGAGGTATTTCCTCAGCACTTTCACCAAATTAAAAGATAGAATGCCGAGAACTAAGTAACTGAGGATTATTTGAACCATAATTATGCTACTTGGTTAAATTGTGTAAGCCATTTTTTAACGAGTTTTGGTGTTAGGAAAATACCAAATATCAAAGCAGCGAGCATTAAATCTCTGTTCAGAATTGAAAACAGTATCGGGATAATACCAACCCAATAACCAATTTTTCCAAAATCTTTTTCATCAATAGATGTTTTTTGAAGTGCTGTTTTGCAACCCCATTTAAGACCAAAATAAGATACGGGAATTAAAATAAAGCCAAATAATTGATTTATCATTGTGAATTGTTTCGCAAATTCTGGGTCGGTTGCCGCTCTCTGTGCAAGTACTGTCATATCAAATCCCATACTTACCACCACAATTCCTGAAATTATCATCAAAATGATAGATGCAGGAAAAGAAACAATTAAACCCTTAACCCAAATATGCACAATAACCCATGCCAAGTCGTGCTTCTTTTCCACAACAACTGGACTTTGGCTTTGGACAGGTTGATTACTCAGTTCGCTTGCTACTACTGTTTCGTTTTCCATTTTGTTTGTTTATCATTGACTTAAATAAATAAAAAGACGGCATTACCCGTCTTTACTATACATCAATTGTAGCAGATTTTAAAGATCTTGTCCAGCTTACATTAGATTTAGATATAGACAGAAAAAAGAGGCCGAAGTTAGCATCCTCCCTATTATGAGCCCTCTGATAAATAAACTTAGAACTATTGAGTGGGGTAAGCTTTCAAAAAGCATTTGAAGAATTTAAATTTAATTGGGATAAAAAAAACCGCACCCTGCTTAAGCGTGCGGATTTAGCTTTTCTAATGGACGATGCCATGCAGCTCTATAAATTTTTTTACCTTTTCTTACTCTGCAGTTCTCTCGACAATTGAACGGAACTCATGTCGAGCTTCTTCTGAAGATAAGTCTACGCATTTGTTGTTGATGGTCCATAACCCATATCTAATCTCCTTCACAAGTTGTTCGATTGACCAGGTGAATCCAGCACAGCAAACATAGGTGCCATCGAAGCCAATTGGCAGCGAATCTCCAACTTTCACCCCAAGCTGTTCTTCAACTTGCGGATGAGCGCTAACTATGATGGAACCTCGTTTTAAGCCTAATGCATTTGCAGGAAAATTGTGTTCCATGACGAACCTCCTCTTGATAATTCTGTGATGATATGAACTACTATTTTTTAACTAACAA
This sequence comes from uncultured Bdellovibrionales bacterium, assembly GCA_964609855.1. GTDB lineage: Bacteria > Patescibacteriota > Minisyncoccia > Moranbacterales > GWC2-37-73 > GWC2-37-8. The sequence goes on along the minus strand of CAZSTB010000001.1, from coordinate 84,809 downwards.
AAAAATATAGCATAATGCTATATTTTTGTCAAGTGCTCTCAATAGCTGATGTGTTCAGAAGTTTAAACCTAACAAAGATTGAATTGGATATGCAATCACTGCCTTTATTTATGCAAACAGCTTATTTAGAATAGTAATAATTTATATAAAATATAACTGAAACTACCACAACAATTACTGCTAATAATGTAATAAAAAACGAAGTCCAGGATTTTTTAGATTTTTTTTGAGAACTTGCCACTATTTCTTCTTTTAAAGGACATTTTCCATTAATAATTTTTTGTCTCCAGCTAATGTATATGGGCATTGCAAGTATCCAAAAAAAGGCAACGAAAAATGCAACCCAGAATGGTGAGGCAGTTCCTATATTGCTAGCTTTGTATTTTTTAATATCAAGTTTTTTAGCATCAAAAAATACCCAAATTGCACTTGGGATAGTAATTACATATCCGACTATTTGCTTATATTCTTTTGGCATAAGATACACAATGCCAACATATCCCAATATAAGTAACGAATTGATTTGCCAAGGCTTCATTTTCATATAATACTTATCCTTTAAGATTTATCATTGATTATAGTATATCATATTTTCATACAAGATAACTAAGAGCAAAGAATTGAAAAGTGCTATTTCAGAACTACCATTATAGTTAAGGTAAAGCAAAAATACACCAATAAATGGTGTATTTTTTGAGCTTGCTCGCTTGGGTACGCACGTTCCGAACTTTGGAATGGGAAAGGATGTTTCCAGATCCCGATATTGCAGTAAGGCAAATAAGGGAATTGACTTCAATCTGTTATTAGAAATTGAAAAGACCCACAAGCGCAATTATGCTTGTGGGTCTTTTATTGGTGCTTCGTTGATTCAACGACGTAAGATTAAGCGACTACTTTCTTGATGAGCTTTTCTTCGATCTCCCTTGCCACTGTTGCCAAAGCATCAGTGAACGCGGGATCGATTACCGGCGAGGAACCATAGCCCCTGCCGTGATGTGCAACAGTTATCTGAAGCTTTCTGTCTTCATTGGTTGCTTCCTCGCGTTGGTGGCGATAGGCGTTCCAGGTGGCGCCGGCAACGTTACTGCCGATTGCTCTGGTCAGGTCCTTACTTGCCCGCTTGTCTTCTTCCGAAGGGTACCGATAGCTGGAATAATCCACGCTGATCAAGAGATCGAGAGGAACACCATCCTTCAGAATCGGTAACCGGAATTGGTGACCTTCAGAGGCCAGAACCTGCGCAAGTTGCGGCCAGGTAGGCTCGAAATCGGGATCAAGATAGCCAATGTCGCCGAGAACCTTTTTCAGGTTCAGATTATACCACCATTCGTCGACAACACTCAGATTTGCGTAGATAACCGCGCTCGAAAGTGCAACCCTTTTCCCAAGGAGTACACTCAGATCTGTTTCGACCCGGGAGCCACTGATATTAAGAACGAACTTGCTTTCCACCCTGGCAACAGTTACCGAGGTTTTCAGGAAATTCGTTCCCATGGCGTCGTAGTCGTAACTGCGATGGTATTTGCCAGTAGTGGCAAGGTTACATCTCGCTTCCGCCATCATCGTGCCGACAAAGTCCTTGCCTTTCATCAGCGTTTGACTGGCCATAGCTGCGAGTCCTGCTCCCATGGGGCCGGCCGACTTGAACATATTGCCGATCAGATCCATATTGGTAAACGTGCTAGACACCGGAGTAAGAAGCATTTCCCCGTTGTGGATCCTGAGTGCGCACTCGACTTCCTTGAGGTTATCAAGGATGATGCCGTTGGAGCAAACTCGGGACTCGACACTAACGATGTTGGATTCTCCCGAAAAACTGTCGGGAACTTCCCGGAAGTGCTCTTCGGGGACGAAAACCTTCTGTGTGCTTGTCATGTTCCTATACCTCCATTTGAAGTTGATATTTAGTTGAACTTCTTTTCTTCTCCTTCGAAAATCTTGAGCCACCCTTCGTGGTAAAACCAGTCCGGAGCGACACTTTTGTCCAGAACGCCTTCCGACTTGAGAACCTCGTGTTCCCAGACGCAGTCCTCTTCGGAGCCACGAACTTCGTGAGCCCCTTGTTTGCCTGCAGGCGAACGGATGCCTTTGCGACTCAGGACGTTCTGTGCATAATCGTAAGGAGAGCCAAACCCTCCACTGACCGCTACAAACAGATTGTCCTGATTCATTGCTGCAAGCAGTAACTCGTAGAGCGTCTGGTAGCCGGTTTTCGACATGCAGAGCACGGCCGAAAACTCGATGCCCAAGGTCTTACCCTCGGCGTAGAACGGATGGTTGATTTTTGACCAGGTAGAAGAAAGAAACAATCCTTCCTTCACAGGTCTCGATTCTTCAGGAGAAAGCACTCTTCTGATTCCGGCCTCGCTTCCCCTGATGTAATAATCGGTGCTGCCGTTGATCAGGCAGACGCTTTTCTTGCCGTTCCTCGACGGGTGGTAAGGTGCGACGAAATGAAACATGTTGCTTGCGTCGTTACCATTCCACACCTTGAAGGTTTGTTCGCTTTTTATTTCGAACGTAGCGACGATATGACCATCGTCCATGCGTGACCACTGAGCGTCCCGGATACCCAGAAGGATACCTTTCTTCTCGTAGATTTCCATCAACAGGCAGGTGAGCATTTGTTCGGGGCTGGAATACTTTCCTTCAACAACGGTGACGAACTGGGAAAGATATGAGCCCAGGGTTTTGTCGCTCATCGCGAAAATACTACTGGGAATCTTGCCAAAGCTTATCAGGTTTTCGCAGGTATATTCTTCCAGCGCGCGTTCAGGAACAACCCTTAGAAGTGCTGCCGGCATCGGTCCCCGCTGCATAACGAACTGTACTGCATGCGAGAGGACGAGCTCTTTGACGAACCGCTGGCAGCGCTTGTCGTCGTTCATGAGAACAACCTTGTCAGCCTGGTTCTGGTAGTCCATGTGGATCTGTGCAGCGATGGCTCCGTTAAACGTAACCTTCCATTGCTTTTCACCATCCTGGGAAACTACCATGTTGCAGCCCTTGAAACGTTTTGCTAGAGCCAAAGCCTTCTCCGGATTCCTTTCACCAAGAAAGGCCATTGAAGGGCGACGTCCTCTTTTCTGCTGCCTGACTGCGTGAGCTATCACGTAATCCGGCGTTCCTTTATCAAAAACATTAACCTGACTCTTTTTCATTGCGACTTCCTCCTCTGTGGGTTATTTGACTTCGGTTAAAAAACTAAAAAACACAATTATTCTGTTGTAAAAATGACAGGGGTGATTATATGAAATAATCAAGAAATGATAGCATTTTTTGGCAAAAATGTCAAGCAAAATTGAAATTCCAAGTTTTCGAGGAGTTAACTTCGATTTTACAAACATTTTTAAAAAAGTATTCATTCTTCGCAAAGAAATTGCCTTTTTAAGGCCAAATTTTATAAACTTGACATTTTTTTCTAAAAGGTGTAGGATCAGGTATAAGAAGTCGGTATATGCGCGGATAGCCATGGCCGATTTTTTTGTTATTTTTTTTCAAAAAAAGCGTAGTATATTATATAAGAGTCGGTAAAGCGCGGATAGCCATGGCCGACTCTTTTGTTATGAAAGAATCTCAAAAATACCTAATTTATTTTTCATTTTTCTTTCTATGAGTCTTTTCATCATGAGCTGAACTTTATTAACACGCCTTGAATGACGGCCAATCTTCATTTCATAAACCGTATCCGCCATCAGTGCTAAGCTATCTGCTATTTGTATATCGTCATCGAAATTTAGTTTATTAACTAAACTTAATGACGTAATTTTAGCACGATAATCTGAACCACTAATTCCTTCCGAAGGAATGCCCGCACTCTGCAACCTCGCATTGGCTTCAATCAAAAATTTGTCTTGCGATGAATCAGATTCGACTATTATTTTTCCGTTTGTTTTATGGTTTAAATGTTGCACAACAAATTGCTCAAGCATCTTTTTATAAGCTTTTCTTAGTATCGCTATTTCATTCCAATTTAATTTTTTTGCATTTTCCTTATCAGTAATAACGAAGGCCAACGAAATTTTATCTGAATTTAGGATACTTATAAAATCAGACCAAAAAAGCATTTCTTTATTTTTATCTCCTCTTAAACAAGCAAATGGTCCTTTTTTTCGAAGCATATCTCTACAATGAAACACCAGATCTTCATCATTGAAATGTTTTATTTTTAATTTGCACATCATTTTTTTCAACTGCGGCTTAAAGCTTTCCGGGATAATTATTCCTGAAAGTATAAAATTTTTTGATTTATGCGTTAAACTTGCTTTACCAGTTTCGTCTATTGCTAAAATTTTGTATCCATTCATTTTATATTTTTTTAACTTCTAAAAAATTGATTATTACCATTCGCGAGAGTCCTGCATTTTCTCATTACTTTCGGCATGCCAATTCATGTTTCTCTCGGCTGATTCTGCAAGTGTTCGGTAAAATTTTTCCACCAAAGTACCAGAGACAAGGGACTCCGCAATCCTTAATGCTTTTTCTTTTTGCTCAACATCTGCCTGAAAAGGCTCTCCTAGTGTTCCACTCCTTACGCCATTCTCTACAGCGGATATAAGACTGAAACTGATGTTTCTCAACTTCTCCTCTCCTCGATTATTAGCTATCTCCAACACTCTTTCTACAAAAGCAGGATTATCCAATATCAAATTTTTTGGCGCTTCACGCAATATGTAGCTGACAGCTTCTAGTTGACCATCTGTTCCAGAATATAAAACTTCTTCAAGTACACCAATAACAATGTCATCAAATTCTCCAGATACATTTTGAAATAGTTTTGCACCTTCCATCATCCTCCCCCAAGAATCTGGCTTCTCGGCCATCCAATCACGAATTTCTCTAAGTAACTGTTTAAAGCTTGGATGTTCACGAAATCGAAAATTGCCATCCCAATGAAACGGCAGTTCATTAAAATCTTTAATTTCTGGATGCATTTCTCCATATTCAATCCGTCCCTTGAGCAATTCTAACACTTTATCTGGATTTTTTTCTGATGCCTCGAATAGGAACTCCATAATGGAATGATCATCAATGGAGGAAACTATTTTTAATTGCTGCCATATTTTTTCAATTTCATCCGAACCCAAGTCCTCTAGCTTCATAACGCCATGCTTTCCGAAAATGGAAAATACTTCACTTGCCACCTGTAAAGAATCTCCAAATTCAATAAGAGAAACAAGTTTTATTGCTTTATCAAGATGCTTAGAAGAAATATAATGAACAACTCTTATCAAAGAACTTCGAATATGCTGATCTGAATGTTTGGCCAATACACATAAAATATCAAATTCTTCCTCATTTAGTTCGTCTCGCCCACCACGATTCCATCCAAAAGCATGAACGACCGAACGAATTACAGAGAGATTTTCAGTTGCAACAAGCTTACGGATTACAAGTATATTTTTCGCTGAATCATTTTCCATCATCTGCGAAAGCACTATAGGAAGAACAGCTAGAAAAACTGAGTCATTATTCTCCATAACTTTCTCACAGATAATTTCCCCAATAGAAGGGTTTTCTTTTACTAGCGCCCACATGAAAGGACCTGGATGCGATTGACTATCCGATACTTCTTTTTGTGCATTTAGACGACTTTCCAACAGATCTGCAATTTCTTGATCAGAATAAGTGCGACCTAGATTTTCAGCTAACTCCTCATACCAAGCTTCTCTTCGCTCATCTCTTAATTTGAAATCACGGATTCTTTCAAAAACTAAATCTCCCCAGCCAGAGTGGAGCGCTAAAGCCATTTGGTGCTCAATTCCTTCTGGCATACCTTTGAGCGCTTCCAGGGCAGCATTTTTTGTTTCTGTTTTAGAATACATCCTGTGCCATTGCAAAGCCTTGCGTATTTCAAGTGCAATAGTAGGATCTAATTCTGGCATCCTTGCAAGCTCTCCAAGCTCTGAAATAGTTTTTACAAAATAAGGAGTCCAATGAGAACGCTCCGCCTCAGAAGGAATCCTATTAAACATGCCCATGGGGTAACTTATTCCCTTACTTATAGCATCCACTGCTCGAGCTGCTTTTCCAATTTCTTTTGTGTTTGCCTGCAAAAAAGCCACCTGCAAAATAGAATCTCTAATCTTCTGTACAGCCTCTAATCTTACTGCAAAAGGCCTAAATGTAAGCGTAGGTCCTTCAGATAAAGTTTCTGAACTTTCAGTAGCAAGCAATGTTTCAAGAATATCAAATGGAGAATGGATTGATTTTTTTTCTTCGTTTAGCCAGTTTATTGCAATATCTGCTAATTTCTCATTGAAATAAGCTGGTTTCCATGGTGAATAAGAAGCCAAATCCTGAAGAATACGAATAGGATGATCTGGATAAGAATTTGTTCTTCTATCATCTTTTCTGGCGAGCTCCCAAAGTAAATCAGCAGCTTCTTTCAAAAAATCGAAATTATAAGCAACTTGTTTCAATACTTCTGGAATAGCGTGCATAACATGCTCATTATTCAAAGAAAAAATATCATCTCGTGTTTTTTCATCAGAATCTTCGGAAATTTCTGTCATTGCTATATTTACAAGAGATAGCGTTTGTTCTGGCTGAAAAAAAGCAACTTTTTTCAAAAGCTTCATTATTACTAAGCGACCACCCCAGTCCGATGATTCAAATTCAGAAATAATTTTAGGCCAAAGAAATCCAACAAGAGATTGTCCTCTCTTGGATGTATTTACCTGCCAGTCAACTCGGGCAGTATTTATAATGAGATGCTGCAAAGGAATATCAGACAAATCAGCAAAAAGCCTTTCTATGTAACCGGTACTTCCACTGTTATCAAAACACGCTTCAGCTAATATAACATCTCCTAATAAATCCGGAACGATTCTGACTACATTACCTCTTTTTAATAAAATTCCCTTTTCTTCTAATCTTCGAATATATGGTATCAACTCATCCCAATGTTTATTGGACAGTTTTTCCAATGTTTTGCGAAAATCAGGATCATTAAGCGGAAAAGGTTGCAGCGCGGAAATGGTATTTAGCACGGTATTTAATATGGTTGAATCTCCTTGGCTTGAACTTTCAATAAATGTATCTCTAAATCTGGATAAGATTTCTTCTTTTATTTGATCGTCAGATTCCAACTGTAGAACATCTAATTCACCGCGCTTAAATAAGCCAGCACCAACAACCGTCAACAATGGGCAATCTTTTGTCATATGAGCTATACGTGAAACTATTCTAGAGTCAGCCTTGTCACCTAGCACTTCTTTTGTTAATTTTTCTGCATCTTGAAATTTTATTTCCTGAATTTCCCAGCTTGGAAATTCAGAGGGATGCACACCTATACGGCGCAAATCGGAAGATAGTTGAGAAAAGCCATATGGACGTAGTGCTAAAATAATTTTTGCTTCAGGTTGTGCTCCATGGATACCATCAATGATTTGAGCAATATCTGAACGCTCATGAGCATCATCTACTATAATTAAAAGTTTAGAAATATCCCGCAATAACTCATAATTTTTTAAAGTTGGTTTTTGACCATTACCTAAAAAACGAACATTGTATTCAAAATCCTCTTGAGCTATTTTCGCTAACTCGCGCAAAAGACGAGTCTTTCCGCTGCCTCCTCTCCCTGATATAACACCTAATTTTTGCTGAGCATCCGCATAAAAAAGTTTGATTTCATCAATAATTTTTTCTTGACCAACCAGCCCCCATGTATGTGAAAAGATTTGGTCACCATTAAAACGACGATAAAAATCCTCAACAGAAGTCCACGGTCCGGAATCATCAATACCAAGAAATTGTTCCCTCCAACCACCTGGGAAATATGTTTCAACTAAGCGAAGAGCTTTATCTACTGGCAATTCACGAACTCGTTGTGAAATATCTTCAATATCCCAAAGTATCCATTTTTCATATTTTTGGATTTCCTCGCGAGCTTGAGGAGTGGCTACCCGCGTAAGAAGCAAATAATAATTTTCTGCAACGAGATTTGTATCATCAACTGCTTTTTTTATTGCGGCTGGTCCAAATTGGTTAACTCTCTTGCATTGATAAATAGCTTTCTTGCGACCGCTTTTTGTAACTATAATATCAGCACCTTCCTGCTTATGGCCAGTGGACCCATAGCGAGCAATTGAAACACCTTTTTCCGGGTTCAAATAAGAAGCTAAATCCGCTGAAAATTGTTCGAATTGATAAGGAGTAAGATCAGCAATTGGAAGTGTAGTAAGCAGTGGTCTAACTGGTTTTCTGGGAATCCTTTCCACTCCACTTATGTACCCAGCTTTCTCTAAAAGGATTTTTTCTTCAATTTCAAATTCTCTACTTAAAAGATGAATGGTTTCGCGAGTAGGTCGAGAAGCACCACGCTCCCAACCGCTGATAGCCTGCTGACGTATCGACCCACCCAGGCGACGAACCAATTCAGCCTGGTCCCATCCATGCTTTTTTCTTTCTGTTTTTATAAGTTTTCCGATGTTGTATTTCATTTCTACATTATACGCATTGAATGCGTATAATGTCAAATATCACTTCAATCAACTCCTTATTAGAAGAAAAATCACGGTAAAAAGCGTTTACTCCACCATTTAAAGTTTTGCCACTTGGTTTGAATCGGCTTAGGATCATCCTCGTATCTATATCGTTGTTTCACCTGCTTCCAGTCTTCCTCGTTCATCAAGTGGTCGCACAAGGGGCATCTCTGAAGATGAGGCGTCTTGCGCGTGTATGTACCCTCTGAACTCACATTGTACTCATCGGATGAGTATTTAACTCCGCCACAAATAAGATCCAGGACTTTCTTTTCAAATTCTCCCTTGCAGTGAGGACAGGTTGTTGCTAAAAATTTTGGCATATTTCGTATCTTATTATCGTTTTATTTACTTCTTGTAGTAATCAACATTCACACTATTAGTCCAAGCCCTGAACTTTACAATCAAGATTGAGCATATAATTAGCACCGCGCCTATTTTCCAGCTCACAAACAAATAAAGTATGCCACCAATCAATGAATAACCTGCCAGCGTATTTAAAAGCATGTATGGACCCAATGGAAAAGCGTGTGCGATGGATGCAATTACAAATAATAATAGCGATATTTTCCAACTGAAAAAAATAAAAATTATAGCGATTATTGCAATTATGTATTTGAACGTATTTAGTGCTTTCATATCAATTAACATTAGCAATGTTTCTATTTAAAACTGCATCCCAGAATTTTCTGTCCTTTTGTGCTGGTTTGCCATACTTATTAGCGTCCTGTTTGCCTTGATAAAAAAATAAATATCCTGAAAAAAGTAGTCCTACTAAGATTTGAAGTGAAAAATTATTTCCAAGGTAAGGGACAAGGAAAAATATAGGTAAAACCCATCCGCTTAAGCCTAAATCATGAAGTCTTCTAACTGTAACCGGTATTATAATAATTGGAAAAAGCACCGAACCAATGAAAATACCCATTTCGAAACTATTAAGACCTAATAATGAACCCATGACTCCACCAATAAATGCAATTGGAAAAAGGATATAAATGTGAGCTAAGAAATAGTGTTTTCGCGCGAGCCTTCCTTGAAAGATTCTTTTGATTGCATTTTTCATAATAATTTTATTAAGTAAAAATAATTAACGACAAAAAAACAACCTTAAAAGGTTGTAAACATGACTTCGAAAGAAGCCATAGCGAAAAATACTATGCGAGATAAGTTTATTCTTTTTTTCATTTCTTTAGTCGGATTTTTTTTGGTGGAAAACATAAAGCTCCCCACCAGCGATGTCCTTGCGGACACCCGCACGCCTTTCGACGCACGACCGACTAAAGTGCTCTGGATGGAGAGCTTGATATACTTTAGTCGGTATTTTTTGCCATGCTCCGCGGGAATCCGTGAAGTTTAGGCATTTAATTGTAACTACAGATTATCATAGATTATAAATAATTGAAAGATTTACAATATAGAGCTACACTTTATACTATGAAAATGTTAACAAAAATTAAATATAGAGATGCTGGTTGTTTTGAACAATGGAAGTTTGATTTATTTCAAGATCCCTATTCAATTCGACCAAAAATCAATAAGTTTACAGTCAACAAGGAAAAATTTTTGTTTTTAATTGCAAATGACAAATTCATAGATGAAGTCAATAACTTAAGAGAAACCTTCAGCATACCGCCTCAAGGATTTACAAGTGAAGAAAACTGCATCAAATATCTTAAAAAAGTTTGTGAAAATGAAAAAATAAAGATACAGTACGACTCATCAATTTTAAACATATTAGTAAAGTTTAATATCCACCCGAGGTGGAAAAATGCAATTGAATACTTCACATTTTTAAATAACGACAATATAGACCCTATTATCCCATCTCAATTAGATTATCGAACTGAAAATGATGGTGGCCTACTTAGATTAAAAATAGAAATTTATTCTGATACTACGCTAGAACAAGTAGCAAAGGAATGGAAAAACATTGAAAAGCACAGAAATATACTTGGATACCTGAAAAAGAATACAGGCAAAATATCTTTTCCAAACAATGACGTATTAGTGCTTGATTCAAAAAATACAAAAAGCTACAGCATAAAACCTACTGGATTTAAAAGATTCAAAACTTACAAAGAGTTCAATAACTATAAAAAAGTTTATGATCTCAGGTACAAACAAGAACTGACTTACAAAGAAATTTCCAAGAAAATGGGATGGGTCGGTGATTATCAGAAGGTCGGAACATACATTGCGAGATTCAAAAAGGCCCTAAAAGAAGCCTCCTTTTCATAATTCACGTAAGTTAAACTTGCGTGTATTATATTAAAACTTCATAAAGATCGATAATCGCATTAGGAATATCCTAATGCGATTTTATGATTAAAGAAGAAACAATAATTGAGTTTCAGCAGATTGTGGCTGAGGAATACGGACGAGAAATAACAATCAGCGATGCGCGCAAAATCATGAGCGATCTTGTTGCTTATTTTGACTTGCTTGCAAAAATTGAATACCGGAGAATGACTACTATTGAAAATCCTGAAGTGATTCCTGAAAAGAATTAACTCAGGCTTTTTAAGCCTAACATTTACAAATTATAGAGCAGGGGCGGTCAGCGAATCCCCTGGAATAAAAAACCGGCTGCAAACATTATTGGTGGATAAATCCAAACCCCCGCTCTGAGTGACTGATTCTCAACGGGGTGCGTCATTTGTCCATCAATAATTAACTTGGGTAAAGTATTCTCAGACAAAAATTTGTGCGCCCGCACAACTGACTTAATACTCTATTCTCTCTATAAGTCATAAAGAGTTATATGATGCCTCAAAAGCAGTTCTAAATAGTAATTGGTAACAAAAATATGATTGATTTCACTCAACAGGAAAAAATAGCTAAGAAAGCCAATAAAAATGCACTTAAAATCCTTTCGAAAAGATTAAAACCAAAAAGGATCACTCAACAAGAACGAATTGAAAAAACCAGATATGAAAAATTAAAAGAGATAGCAAAACTTCAAGAGATAACTATTTCAAAATTATTAGATGAGGTTATCGATCAATATGTACAATAAAAAACCACTAATGAAAATAAAAAAAATGAGGAAAAAACGCGCCATTATTGCTACCGAGGAACTTATAAATATACTTAATCTTCTTTCAGATAACGTGAATTATAAAAAACGAAATCCTTCACCTAAATTTACATTGCAAGAAGCGCTATTTATAAGAGATTTAATTTTTCATAAGCCTCACGGACTATTATTTCATTATATAGCAGATGAGATAATGAATGATAGCTCATTAAAGCAACTACCTATGTTTAATGCCCCATCAATGAAAAGACTCTCTTTTCTTTATGGATTTATTAGTTCAAGGGGAAACGCTACTAGAGCAGCGGTGCTGGCGGGATTTAGCCCAAAAACAGCAAAACAACAAGCTCACAGGATACTTAGAGAAATTCAAGGTCACAAAAGAGAAAGTTAACCATCATCTGTTTACTTTGGTTTACTTTTTGGCTTTTATTTTGCTGCAGAAAATGTATAATGTAGATACTTACCCAATTATAAATACCACGACTTTATATTGTCGCCCTAAAGGGGCGGTTCTGCCGACAATCCTCGTGGTTAGTTGGGTAAGTCAGAACCGTCCCTTTAGCGTCTTTATAAAATCAAAATCATATGGAAAATGCCAACAAAAACAACAAAGCGGTGATCTATGCCCGCGTTTCATCCAAGGAACAAGAAGATGCTGGGTATTCGTTAGATGCTCAAGTGACACTATTGGAAGCCTACGGACAAAAAAACGAGATTGCTATTAAGAAGATTTTCAAAATATCTGAATCAGCAAGTGGAAAACAAATACGAAAAACTTTCAATGAAATGCTTGATTATGCTTCAAAAAACAATGTATTAACGATACTTTGTGAAAAAATAGATAGGCTTACTCGTAGCCCAAAAGATGCCGGCATAATAAGTGATTGGATTACTGAGAACACTGAACGCGAAATACATTTTGTAAAAGAATCATTTATATTAAACAAAAACACAAAGGCTCATGAAAGTCTTGTTTGGAATATGAAAGTTGCAATTGCGAGATTTTATATCGATAATCTTTCTGAAGAGGTAAAGAAAGGTCAAAAAGAAAAAATAGCTCAAGGTGAATTTCCTCAAAGAGCCAAGGCTGGTTATAAAACTATTGGAGAAAAGGGTCGCAAGAGTCATGTTATTGATGAAGTTATGGGTCCACTTATGGCGCGAACATTTGAGCTTTACGCTACAGGGAATTATTCCCTTAAGGCAATCACTGAGACAATAACTAAAGAGGGACTTCGTAGTGTTGCTGGTGGAAAAATTGTCATAAGTAGAATACATCAACTACTCAGCGATCCTTATTATTATGGCATCATTACTTGGAATGGAGTGCAGAGTCCAGGTAAGCATGAACCGCTCATATCCAAAGACTTATTTGACGCAGTTCAAGGAATAATGAGTCGCAAAAGAGCCAACCCTAGCTTTAAAAAGCATCTGCCCGTATTCAAGGCAAAAATTCAGTGCGACGAATGTGGTGGGTTAATTACTTGGGAAACCCAAAAAGGGCACTGGTATGGCCATTGCAATCATTACAAAAAATGTAGCCAGAGGACCTATCTCAGGCAAGAGAAGGTAGAAGATCAACTCTTTCCTCTATTTGACAATGTAGCCCCAAAGAATGAGCGTGTGCTCAAGATTCTCGAGAAGGCATTGAGAGAAAGTCACGACGACGAGATAGAACACAATACACTAAGAAGAAATGAATTTACAAGAACCATTCAAACCGCTGACAAACGCTATGAAAATGCCTACAGGGACAAGCTTGATGGAAAGATGTCTATGGAACTCTGTCAAAAGATGATGGATGAATCTGCAAAAGAAAAAGAAGATGCAGTGATAGCTCTCAAAAAATTAGGAGAGTCTCGTGCTGCCTATTATGAAGCTGGACTTGCTATTCATGAACTCGCACTAAAGGCATCTGAAATCTACAAATGCCCAGAAGCAAGCACTGAAGAAAAAAGACTACTCTTAAGTCATATTTTTTCGAACCTTACATTAAATGCCGATAAAATCAGGCCAAACTACACCTTAGGGTTTGAATTCATGTCAGAATGGATGCCTAGGATAAATAGTACTTTCGAACTCGCTGAAAGTGGCTCCATAAAAGGAAAAAGAGACGCTTTCGCATCTCTTCATCCTATTGTGCTCCGGCGGTAGGATTCGAACCTACGACCAATTGATTAACAGTCAACTGCGCTACCGCTGCGCTACGCCGGAATATATTAAATTTTTGATAACAAAATCAGTATAACAAATGTTTTTCAGCCTGGCAAGAGTTTGCAAATGAGAGAAAGAATTGCAAATGCGTCCCTTGCGAGACGCATTTGCAAGATATAAAGATATGGAAACCAGTTTAATAATCTTTCAATTTGCTGATACCTTTGTGTTGTCTGATTTTTTCAAGTGCTTTCGCCTCAATCTGACGAATACGTTCGCGTGTAACCCCAAATTCTTTTCCAACTTCTTCCAAGGTGTGAGTAACGCCATCTTCCAATCCAAAACGAATTTTCAGAATTTTCTGTTCGCGAGGAGTAAGATCAGTCAAAACTTCGCCCACATGGTTCTTTAAAAGCTTGCGTGAAGCAACCTGGTGAGGCATAACGGTCTCCGTGTCTTCAATGAAGTCTCCAAGTACACTGTCGTCGTCGCTGTCTCCCACAGACGTTTCTAAGGAAACCGTTTCCTGTGAAATTTTTTGAATATGACGAATTTTGTCGACTTCTAAATTCATTTCAGCTGCAATTTCTTCTGGCAAAGGTTCGCGTCCGAGTTCCTGAACTAATCTTCTAGTAATCTGCGTATACTTGTTAATCGTTTCCACCATATGCACAGGAATACGAATTGTTCTTGATTGGTCAGCCAAGGCTCGCGTAATTGCTTGGCGAATCCACCAAGTTGCATAAGTTGAGAATTTGTAACCTTTGCGGTAATCAAATTTTTCTACTGCGCGAAAAAGTCCGATGTTTCCCTCCTGAATCAAATCTAGCAAGGAAAGATTATGAGAGCGTCCCACATATTTTTTTGCGATACTTACAACCAAACGTAGGTTTGCTTCAGTCAATTTTTGCTTAGCAGCAAGGTCTCCTTTTTCATTGGCCTTTGCTAGCTTTACTTCCTCCTCAGATTTCAAAAGCGGCACGCGACCAATTTCACGAAGATACATCTGCACTAAGTCGGAAGAACTGTCTTCGATTCCCTCACTTAAAAGCATGTCGGCATTTTTTTCCTTTTTGCTCTTCTCGAAAGCTTCGGCTTCCTTGTCAGAATCTATCTTAAGCATATCATCTGAGATGACAACCTTAACACCCGCTGTCTCCAATCTTTCATAAAGATTTTCAAGCTCCTCTATCTCTTCTTCAATTTCTGGCAAAAGGTGGATGATCTCATCTTCTGTGACGAAGCCTCTTTGTTTTCCACGCGCAATCAATTCACCGATAATATCAACTTTTTCAGAAACTTCTTCTTTCTTAACAGCTTTAGGAGCTGGTTTTTTCTGATCGCCATGCTTAAGAGGCGCCTGCTTTGGAGTGTGAGCTTTTTGTTCAATCTTTTTAGCAGCAGGTTCAGGTTTTTTCACTTCAGGCTTCTTTGCTACGTTTTTTTTAACTGCTTTAGCATTTTTATTTGGCACGATTTTTTTTACATTAACTTTACTTACAGTTTTCTTTGCAGCAACAGCAACTTTTTTCGGTGAAATTTTTGCAACTTTTTTTATTGCAGCTTTTGCCACCTTCTTTGCTGGAACTATTTTTTTGGCCACCTTTTTTTGCACTTTTTTCATAAGAGACTTGTTTTCGAACAAATTAAATCATTCGAAAGATACACAAATTAAAAAACGTAGTTCTTGCATAAAACAAGAAAAGAGATGCCTTTTTTGTTTGTGTCCGCTCGGCAAACATGCTGCCATTCGCACACAAACACCAAAAACCGGCGGTTACCAGTCTTTGTTATCATCTCATTTCCTGAGAAAGCTTTGTGAACTCGCTCATTAATTTGGCGAGGGTCTCTTTATCCCCTTTTTGTTCAGCTGCCTCAATTTCCTTTATGATACTATGAAGTCTTTCTTTTTGCAATTCCTTGACGTATTGCGCGATAAATCCGAGTGTCAATTGACGCAAATCTTCAGCTCCATATTCAATTACCCCATCTTGCGTAAACCTGTATTTGGTTTCAAAATAAATTTTCCTGAGCTTCTCAGCTGCCCTTGTGTCGCTTACTGAAGCCAAAAGTGCATCAAAAGAGAAATCAACCTCAATCCCCTTTGTCAAAATGAACTCAATCAATTTATCAGCACCAACCCAATCTTCGGCAAGCCTAGTCTCAGAAATCTCTTTCCAAACTTTAGCACTGCTCATGATTGCGCCAACCAGCGAATCTCTAATTATATCCGAACGACGCTGAAAAGAACTTTCTTCCTCAACAATCGGATTTTGCTGACGAATTTGCGTTGCTTGAGGCGCAATATTTTTTAGTACGTCATTGATTACTTTTTCTTCCACATCAACTTCATGGGCGATTTTCTTTATCCAATGAGCTTTTTCAATCTGACTTTCAAGATTAACCACATGAGCCAAAACCTCCTTAGCAATATTGCGTTTTCCCTCCGCACTATGCCTATCGTGCTTAGAAAGCGCATTATTAAAGAAATATTCCATTGCCGCCACGGAATTTCTCACCGCTTCCACTAGCAAATTTGGGTCTTTTGCAACTACATCAGCGGCATCTTTTCCATCGCTAAGCACCACGATTTTAACATTAATTCCCATCTGGAAGCACAAATCAGCACTTTTTTCAGCGGCTTGTTGCCCTGCACTATCCATATCAAAAAGCATAGCAATATTTTCCGTATAACGCTTAAGCAAAGTTAATTGATCAGAAGTAAGGGCTGTACCGGAAACCGCAACCGCATTGCCAAAACCTGCCTGTGCAGAAGCAATAACGTCCATATTTCCCTCTACCAAAAGTACGTAATTTTTTCTTTTAATTTCGCTTTTTGCCAGATTGATTCCATAAAGCGCTTTACTCTTATGATAAACTAGCGATTCCGGAGAATTGATGTATTTTGCCTGCGATTCATCCTGACCAGGAGCCACGCGAGCACTATATCCCACAACTGCACCCATGGGGTCGCAAATTGGAAACATGATTCTATCGCGAAAGCGGTCGTAATATCTGCTTGATGCTTGCTGGCCAGCATTTTGCTGGTCTTTCACAACTAACAGTCCAGTTTTTTCGATTTCCGCGGTTGAAAATCCTTTTTCCGTAAGATGCTTGATAATGTTGTCCCATCCTGCCGGCGCATATCCCAAGCGAAATCTCGCAATACTTTCGTCATTTAGGCCTCTATCATGTAAATACTTAGAAATTAGCTCACGCGCAGCGCTGTTTTCAAGCTGATCTTGATAAAATTTTGTTGCCAATTCCAAGGCCTCGGTTATTCTTTTTTTATTATCCTGCGGTTGCCCACCCTTATATTCTTGCAGCTGTACGCCAGCCTTTTCAGCCAAAATCTTCAGCACTTCGCGAAATTCCAAACTTTCAATTTCCTGCACAAAAGTAAAAACATCCCCACCTTTCGTACAGCCGAAACAATGAAAAATCTGTTTCTCTTCATTAACCATGAATGAAGGACTTTTTTCGCCATGAAAAGGACACAAGCCTTTCCAGTTTGCCCCTCCCTTTGTAAGCCGCACGTATTCGCCTACAATATCCACGATATTGAGCCGCGATTTTATTTCTTCAACGTTATTGTTCATATCTACATGCTATACAAAATTGCGCAAAAAAGCAAAGACGAGGCCAAATGGCCCCGTCAGAAAGGAAATGTTTTAAAAATCCAAAAATCCTTATTTTCTTTTCATCCAAGTCATTAATTTATGTCTGTCACGAAAAATATCGATGCTCATTTTTGAAAGCTCATCCGGCATTATTGCAGCAAAATCCTTTTGATTACTTTTTTCAGTAAAAAAGTTTACCTTTTCGCGATATTCGGTAATTCTTTTCCGCAAACTGTCCGCATCATCTTCAATAATCAACGCGCCCTGCACGGCTCCCTCGCCGGGTTCATATCGATCAATATAGTATTGAGAATCCATATTATCTTCAAGAAATTTAACATCGCCATTAAGCTCATCGATTTGCTTTCTGATTTCAGTTTCTATCGCCTCTGAACTATTTTTTTGTTCCTTTTTATTGTCATTATAAATATTTACCGCCCTTAACCCTGAAGCCGCAACAAGAGCTCCCGCCGTAGTGTACGCAAGTCCTTTCAGGATTTCCCTCCGATTCATCCTCTTTTCAAATATCGGGTCCTGGTATTTTTTTGCTGGATTTTCTGAATTATAGTCTGTTGGTATTTTTTCCATGTTTTTGTTTTATTTATTTAGACGCAAAAAGACGAGCTTTCACCCGTCTTTTTCAATAATATAAGTATATCATGAAATTTTGATTTTGTCCAGTGTTATAATATTTATTGAGATTTTCTTATTTGATGTATTTCTGCAACTTATTTGTTTATTCACAAGAACCATAAAGTATCCCGTCCTAAATTCAAGGTGCTCGATTGCGGAAAGTAACGACCTTTCAATCTTCACTAACTTGAGAAGAATTGCGCATGCCAATACTACCAATCCATTTTTTCTCCCTTAAACCAAAACTGTCCTGTTTCAACATTGCTAGTTGCAAGCTTAAAGATGTCGCCAGCAGCTTCTTCTGGTTCAGTGTCTGGCCTCTCTGTTTCAGTAGCGGCATCATTACCCATATCAGTATTTGTCCAACCGGGATGAAGAGAGGAAACACAAATACTTCTTGCTTTAAGACGAAAAGCCAGAAAGCGTGTGTACATATTCAAGGCAGCCTTACTCATGCGATAACCAATTGATGTGTCATCGTCGATCGGCATAGCAAATGAACCGTAACGGGAATCCATATTTATTACGTGTCCATTTTCTTTGATTACAGACAAAAGTTTTTCCGTGAAATCGATGAGCCCGAAAAGATTGACTTCAAATGTTTTGCGAACCTTTTCCAAGTTCACGCCAACATCAAAAGGATCCAGAGAAACGCCTGCATTATTAACAAGAACATCAATTTTTTCTCCTTTGGAAATTATTTCATCTGCAACATTTTTAATACTCTCCTCCTTGCCTAAGTCTAGTTTCAAAATCTGCAAATTCTCATGTTGAAAATCTGCCTTTCCACTTGTTGAGGTTCCAATTACTTTCCAACCTTCTGTCAAAAATTTTTCCGCAGTTGCCTTTCCAATTCCACGACTAGCTCCGGTAATTAAAACTGTTTTCATAAGTCTTCACTGTAGTTTAATTTTTCTAATTCCTCAAATGTTGATGGCGGACTTTTGACTTTCTTATTGTTTTTCCTACTGGCATACTCTTCAATTGGACCCGTTTTAATATTTGCATCATCAAGTTTATTGGACAATTCCGTATCAAATCTTTTAACAATCCAGCCCTTGTGATTAATACCTGATATAAATCTAATATCACCATTCTTATCCGTAAAGCATCTTTTTTTAATTATTTCAGTCGATAAAGGATTTTTCCAGAACCAGTATCCAATAAGAATAGAAAGAATGCTTAAAACAAAAGATGTTGCATCTAAATGTTCCAGAAAAATATATTCAATTACATTTAATACGTAATTCATTTTAAATAAAAATGTTTTAGAGTGAAGGCTCTGCCCGATCCTGATTTTAAATATTTCTCAAACTCAAATGCCTTATATTTATCATCTATTGCAAAATAAAAATTCAAATTGATAGGCAAACGATTCTTCGTCGCCGTAACATATCCTTTTTGATGTCTTTCAAATCTTTCTTTAAGATTGTCCGTGCATCCAATATAAAAACCATCTTTGCACTTCAAACTATAGACGTAATACATAATTAAATTTAGCTTTCACATAACCACTGGCAGACTTTGTTACGCCGTAGTCATGCTTCAGCGTAGTGAATCCCGCTTTCGCTCGTCTTAGGCGGACTGCGTCACGCCGAAGCCGAGCTATAGCGAGGCGAAGGCGGAGAGGAGAGGATTCGAACCTCCGATACCTTTGACAGTATGCCACCTTTCCAAGGTGGTGCACTCGACCACTATGCGACCTCTCCAAACATGGCCAAAGGCCATGCAATTGTAATTTCTAAACCATCTTAACGCCAACCATCTGCATCCTAGGTCCTGCGGGAATACTACCAAGAACCATAATTACCGTATCACCGGTTTGCAGCTCGCTACTTTCTTTTCTATGTTCAATCATTTTTTCAATTGCGCTGAATAATTCTTTTTCTTCAGTATAAAAACCTTGCGCTCCCCAAACCAAAGCTAATTGGTTGAATGTTTTTTTATTGTTCGTAACTACAAACAGCGGTTTTTCGCTGCGGAAATGCGACATCAGTCTTGCTGTGAAACCGGAAGAACTTGCCAGCACGATTGCTTTAGCACTGCTTGTCTTCGCTAAATCAAAAGCGCTCTTCACGAGTTTTTTAAAATCGTCATCTCCATTCAATTCCAACAAATGAGTTACATCGTCAAAGGATGATTTTTCAGTGTTTTCAATAATTTCGCGCATTGTGCGAACACTTTCAACCGGATATTTTCCGCTTGCGGATTCTCCTGAAAGCATGACTGCATCGGCATGATCAACAACTGCATTGGTTACGTCGCTCACTTCTGCGCGGGTTGGACGCGGATTTTCAATCATAGAATCAAGCATTTGCGTTGCCACGATAACCGGTTTCATTGCTTGCAAACTTTTTTTAACGATTTCTTTTTGCAAAATCGCAACCATCGTTCCCTCAATTTCAATCCCTAGGTCGCCTCTGGCTACCATGACGGCATCAGTGTGTTCAATGATATCATCGAGATTTTTAATGGCTTCCTTGCGTTCAATTTTAGCAATAATTTGAGGAAGACTGTCTTCGCGTCTCAGGATAGTTTTCATTTTTCCTCTTAGGTCCTCAATGTTTTCGCCGCTGCTCACAAATGACATCGCAACAAAATCCACGTCCATTCCCAAAACGAAAGCTAAGTCTTTTTCATCCTTTTCCGTAATTGGGCTGATTTTGAGTTTCGCATCAGGGATGTTCACTCCCTTGTGGTTTTTCACTGTTCCTCCATCCATAACCTCGGTAACGAGTACTCCGTCAATCTTTTCTATTACCACGACTTTCATCAGTCCGTCTTCGATGAGAATTTCATTTCCAATTTCCACATCGTCAATAATTTTTTCCACATCAAGTGAAAATCTTTTATCTTGAGCAAATTTTTCATCCTTGAGTGGGAAATTCAAATCTGGCGCATAAAAAACATCACTAACAAGAATTCTTTCCCCTGGCATCATCTGAACAGGTTGATCTACCACCGTGCGAATTCTAGGACCCTGAAGATCAGCCAAAATTCCAACCGTAACATTCATTTCAGCAGACAGCTCTCTGATAAGCTTAATGATGTTGCCATGCCATTCATGAGAACCGTGAGAAAAATTCAAACGTGCCACATTCATGCCGTTTTCAATCAGTTTTTTCAGCACCTCACGACTATCAGAAACTAATCCTAATGTTGCTACGATCTTTGTTTTTTTCATAATATTAACGTTAATTTAATAGGAATCCTCTAATAATACTGCCACATTAATCAAAAACAGGCAACCTAAAGAAAGGAGCCTGTTTTCTATTTACCGGAGAGTTATTTCAAAATTTGAAAATCTCCAATTAGCGGTAATTTCTTCATTTCTCCCTTGGCTGCATTAATTATGCCTAAAATTGCGATAACAAAAAGGAAGATAGTCCCAAACGGCAGGATTATGAACCAGCCTAAAATGGGAATTAACGTGCCAACCACATTAACCGCTACGGCAGCTATCAGTAAAATCAGTTGTTGATTAGCATGAAACATTGCAAACTTACTGTTTTTTGCTTCACTTATGAGCGGCACAAAAAATAAGAACGGCAAAATATACCCGATGATTGCGATTGGCTTGTTTTTTTGAACATCATCGTTTTGACCGTCTGGAGTGGCATTAACGTTTTGTTGTTCTTGCTGATTTTGTGTATTTTCTTCCATTGTATTAAATTTATTTATTAATAAGTTACGCCATCTATAGTTACAGAGCCATTAGGATTTGTTTTGATTTCAGTGTTTCCCGTTTTTACATTTATCGTTCCATCAGCATCGACCTTGGTTGTGTCGCCATCTAGCATCGAAACATCAATTGGTGCCGTATACTTTTCATTTGTCGAAGAAGCTGGATCTTTTTCTCTGCTCGATTTTTGTCCACCATTTAATCCTGCATCAATTCCCTTTTCATCTATCTTCACAGAACCTTTATCGCTTTGAATATCGATTCCACTTTCATCAATTTTAACCTTTGAATCAGCAAAATCCTGAAGCGAACAGCCGGATAATAAAACTGATGCCAATAATACAAACGAGCAAGCAATAATTTTTCTCATTTTTTTATTCTTAAAAATTAAATTATTTAGCCTGCGCAGTAGAATTTATGGCTTCATCCATTGGGCGCTTTATGGCGAAATAATACACAATAGCTCCTATAAAGCCTAGGAAAACTATGATAATGAGCCATAGCGCTTTGTTTTCAACTTCTTTGGTAGCGGCATGCACCAGCATCAAGATCCAAAAAATGGTGGTAGCAACAACAGCAACAACAATCAGAAAAAAAAGAATGAATATACCGCCTGTAATCGCACCGGCAGTTTTGACTTGAGAATTACCAGCCAGAGCCAAGGCTGGCATCAAAAACCAGATTATCCCCATGAAAAATAATGTCGTCTTTTTTAGCATCTGATTTCAAATTTATAATCTTATTTATATTGGAATTATATCAAATTTATTGATATTTAACAATCCACATCTAGCGCATAACTTCATTTTGTTGAACCTTTCGCATTGCTTCATGAAAAGGTTTCTTGAGTTGTTCATATGTATTTTCATATCGCTTTTGATATTCTCGTTCTACAAAATTTTGGCATTTTGTAGAAATTTTCTTTTGTGCATACATATCTAAAATAAGATTTGCTTTTTCTTCTTCCAGATTCAAAAGGCAACTAGCAAAAGTATTACCTATTTTTGTGATATCTCCAAGTGTTTGCTTTGTCATTGAAATATCATTATCAAATTTTGCGATGAGGTCTTCGTGTTTTTGAAATGCTTTCTCAATATCTTCTTGTTTTTTCGCACTAAAATATTCCCCACCTCCAGCATTCGCAATCGCTTGAAGCTGCTTTTCTTCCATACCAACCACATCAAATCCAATAACATTTACATGCACATTAAGTCCGGATTCTTTCAATCTCCGAGCTGTTTCAATAGGATCGCCTCCACATGTTTCTTCTCCATCAGAAAGCAGGAGTATCGAATTATTATTCTGCTCTTTAGGATATTTGTTCAAAATAGTTTCTGCTTTCTTAAGGGAATCCGCTATCGGAGTCCAACCAGTTGGTTTGAAGATATCCAATTTTGCTTGTGCAACTTTAGCATTAATTGATCCCATATAATAAACTTCTTCGATTCCACTACAAGAAATAGCCTTGTCCCTGGTGCTATTTGAACCCTTGTGTCCATATGCCACAATACTTAAATTCAAATCTTTTGCATCCATATCTTGCAAAAATTTCCTCGCCGCAGATTTTGCCTGATCTAGTTTTGAAATTCCACCGATTTTCGGAGCCATCGATCCAGAAGAATCGAAAATTAAAACCATGTTATTTTTTTTCTTTGGTTTTTCCTGTGTCTTTGCGGTTGTTTCTTGCAATGGATTCACGGAACAATTGGAAAAGTCTCTCTTAACGCTCTGCAAAAGATTATCAAATTCCATTTTACAAGTATTTTCGCTCGCACTTACAAAAGGAACAATGCTACTTAGACTGTCATCTTTTACATTTACTGGAGATAAAAAAACAACCGAAAAATATAAACCAAATGACCCAAATATTGCTGTGCTTATAAAAATTGCTTTTTTCATAGATTATTGAAGTAATTTTGAATAGTTAGATTATTGAATCTTATTCATCAATGTCTGCCCAATCATCTTCACTATTGCTGTAAGATTTTATTGAGTCTGTTTGCGTAAAAGAGCCCTTGATTCCTGTTGAAGATTTTACAGAATCTGTTTCAGTACTGCTTCCACTTGAATTTTCCACAGAAGTAACACTTCCTGTTGATTCGAGATGAATATTTCCTGAATCAAAAGAAACTGTAGAGCCAGTATCACTATAGGATCCATACGGACCATCATAGGAAACGACGGAATCCGTCATTTCCCACTCTCCGTCAATACCATCGATCGATCTGGTTCCACTATTAACACTCCATTTTTTCACATTTCCATCCCCACCACTCTCAAATGTCGTACCCGCCCCTGATCGCTGCCAAGTTCCGCGCTCGTCACTATAAGAATCACCTGCTGGGGTTGATTCAACCTTTCCATTGTACAATGGTTTTTCCATTGCAACATCGCCACCGCTTCCATTGTTTATTGCATTTGATAGTGAAGCTTCATGCACATCAAAATAAAAATAAGTTGCCGCAGATACTCCTAGCAATAAGACGACACCAATAATAATTATCAAGATAATTTGTTTTTTCTCCATAAGAACTTTTTATTTTAATGCTAAGTTTTATTTATTTTAATTATATCATAAATGTTAGTTATAGACATGTTAAAAAATTGCAAGAAAAACAAAGGTGAGCCGTAGAGGCTCACCTTGAGTATTATAAAAAAATATCGCATCGCGATGTTGAATTAAATATGAATTGTTTCTTCAATTTCTCTCAAAATTTCTTCAGGAATAGGATTATTTTTAGGACTTACGCCTGGATATCGCCAAGCAGAAATGATGATTAGTTTCTTAGGCATTAGCTTCATTAGCTTTTTAGCTTGCTCGCTCGTACCAAACTTAGTATATTGAGCTTCCAGCTTTTGCATTGCTTCTTCATCTTTTGCTGAAATCATGTCATTTTTAGCTGCAAACGGTCCTTTCCCTCGAAGCTGATACATTACCCATATTTCCTGATTCCATGTGTCCGCCGGAGCTTTAGAGGAAGAGGAGCTTTCCCTTTCAGAAGAAAGTTGTTTCGTTGAAGCTTTAGCGGAAGCGAAGACTGGCGCGGGTCTGCCCCATCTAGGTTTCAATATTTTTTGAGTGTTACCAACAGGAATCATCACCGCCACCGTATTTTCCACAATACCTGTTTCAATTCTTTGGGGATTGCGGATTACGCCCAAAACTTTCTGTTCACTGAGTCCATAATAATGCATCTTTTCACTCACATGCGCAGTCCATTGATATTTGTCGGTATTTTTTGGTGTTTTCCATTGCATAGCATTAACAGCTTTTTAGGCATTAGCTTTTAGCTTCTTAGGCTATTTTAACTTCAAACTTCTAAATATCCAAACATAAAGCCATTGACTATGGTCGTTGGCTTTTATGCAATGGATTTTCCTGAAAAGCTAAAAGCTAACGAAGCTAAAAGCTAGTTTGTATCTACTCCCCTTAATCTTGCAACACGCTCCTCAATCGGTGGATGAGTTGAAAAAAGTTTAGCAATATTCTTTCCCTTAAAAGGGTTAGCTATATACAAATGCGCGGTGGCGCGATTTGCAACTTCAAGTGGCTCTTGGTCTCCTGATATCTTTTCAAGTGCGCTGGCAAGGCCTTCTGGATGCCTTGTAAGCAATGCAGCGGAAGCATCTGCAAGATATTCACGCTTTCTTGAAATTGCCAACTGGATCAACATTGCAGCCAGTGGTGCTAGCAAAGACAACACGATACCCAAAACGATAAACAATGGATTTGAGTTGTCTCCGTCATCATCGGATCTTCCCCAGAATGCCCAGTGCTGAAACCAATCAGCCAATAAGGCAATGAATCCCACTAAGATAACCACCACCGTTGAAAGCAGAATATCCCTGTTACCAATATGTGAAAGCTCATGAGCTAAAACACCCTCAAGTTCTATTTTTTCCAATTTTTCTAAAATTCCAGTTGTTACACAAATGACGCCATGCTCCGGATCGCGACCAGTTGCAAAAGCGTTTGGTGCGCTATCTTGGATGATATAGATCTTAGGTAAGGGTAATCCAGCAGTTATGCACAGGTTTTCCACAAGCTGGTATAACTCCTTAGCATTTTCGCGAGTCACCTCACTCGCATCACTCATCTTCAGAACAATCTTATCACTCCACCAATATGAACCGAAGCTCATAATCGTTGAAAAAAGCACAGCACCATATAAAATGACTCGATTGCCCATGATTTGAGAGAAAAAATATCCAATACCAATAACGAAAATCAAAAAACCCGCAATATAAACCCAGGTCAGGCGTCTATTTTTGTCAGCTTGTGTATATAGTGTTGCCATAGCTATCAAATAAAAGGATTAATGCTTCAGGACAAGCGCGAATAAGCCTCTAAGACCTGTCTGCCCTACCTACCGATAGATCGGCAGTGGGCAGGTAAATTGAAAAGAGTACTTTTCAATTTGCTCTCGACTTCGCTAGATAATAAATTTGAATTCAGATAAAATTTCATCAAATATTTTTTCATTCTCAGCCGATTTCATATTATAAAAATCCCCCTCCAAAGAAAAAACTTTGCCATTAAATTGCCAATACACTGTATCTTTTATTACACCAGAACTATCAGTTCTTTCTCCAGTTCTAATTCCTGCCCTACCACCAAACTCTTGCTGTCTCCATGACTCATTCCAAGCTACTCCAGCCTTTTCCAGTGTCTGCCTTAAGGATTGATTGTCTGGAATATCCCTTATATCCAAATAAATAGCCATGGAAAGAGAATCACTGCCATTTCCAGAAACTTTGTTAAATTTTTTTATAATCAACAAATGCCCGCAATCAGCACTGTCTTGGAACCTAAATTCATTTGGATATTTTAATTCAAACCCAATATTTTTATCACTATAAACAACCCAGTCAGATATTCCCTTGCTTTCATTGCTATACAGTTTTCCTTGCGCTCGCTTACCAGCCAAAAACAAATTCTTCGTAACATGCACATTGGCAGCAGTTGAGACATGTGTAAGATCTATAAAAATATAGACGGAATATGTTACAGCTAAAACAATCAGCCCGGTTAACGTAATAACCGCCGCAGTAATGATATTTACACCAGTTTTTGACTCATTGTGTTCAAGCATGAGATAGGAGCTTAGAATTGCACGTTTACATTCTCTTTTTCGACTTCATCAGCAGCAAAAAAAGCTCTTTTTGTAAAATTTAACATCTTGGCGAAAATATTTGTTGGAAAAGTTTCAATTTTAGTATTGAAGTCCCTAACATTTCCATTATAAAAGCGCCTGGATGATTGAATCTTATCCTCAGTGTCAGCAAGTTCTCTTTGAAGCTCTAAAAAATTCTGATTAGCTTTCAAATCTGGATAATTTTCACTGACTGCAAACAATGATTTCAATGTTCCACTGAGCATGTTTTCTGCCTGCTCCTTTTGACCAGGAGACTGCGCGCCCATTGCAGCTGTTCTGGCAGCTGTTATTTCCTCCAGTAAATTTTTTTCATGCGTAGCGTACCCCTTTACAGTATTTATAAGATTAGGAATCAAATCATACCTCCTTTTTAGCTGAACATCGATGTCGCTCCATGCCTCATCAACACGATTTTTTGAGGTTACCAATCCATTGTACATTCCAATAAACAATAGCGCTAAAACGCCTACCACAATTATTCCTATGAACATATTTTTTTCCGCTCAAGCGCCGTAAACGATTTTACTGCGATCCGCAGATAATTTAAATTACCTTTATTTATTATACATAAAAAACGCTCCTTGTTCAAATTAATTCATGCAAATCCATGCTTCACTTATTTTATTCCAAGAGAAACAATGCATTTTATGCTATAATGTAAGCATTAAACAATAATACGCAAAACAAATGAAAAATATTGCCCCTTACGCCGTGTTCTTAATTCCGATATTTGTCGGTATCATTGTGCAGGGAATAAAATTTGTTCTCTACAGCATGAAGCATGGTTGGGATATTCGCTATGCTTTCACTCACGGACACATGCCTTCGGCGCATACAGCATTTGCTGTTTCGCTGCTAACAAGCATAGGTTTTTATGAGGGTATTCACACCGGTTCATTCGCAGTTGCAACCGCACTTGCGTTCTTGATCATTGACGATGCTACCAGACTAAGAATGACACTTGGAGATCAGGGTAAATATCTCAACATGCTCATCGGTCAACTAAATATAAATGAAAAGCAGTTTCCTCGTTTAAAAGAGAGAATGGGTCACAAGGTCAGTGAAGTAGTTGTTGGCGCTAGTGCAGGCTTGGCTTTAACAATGATATTTATACAACTTTTTAAATAAAAGTATTGACCCCTGGGCAAGCCCCGAGGTACCTGCCTGCCGGCAGGCAGGTTAAACCTATTTGATGTCATCACTCGTTCGACAACAACAAAAATAGCATTAAAAAATCTCCCTTAATTAAGGGAGATTTTTTAATTCCTCTTGAATTACCCCTTTATCACTCCAAGGAATTTTTTCGCAGCCTATGATCATGGTTTCAAAATTGCCCATTCCAGTAACCACAATGATGTCTCCCGCCGAGGCGAGCTGAAGAGCTCTCCTGATAGCCTGCCGTCTGTCGGGAATTTTCCAAAAAGTTTCATTTTCTTTTTTATTTGAAATGCCAGCTGCAATTTCTTCAATTATATTTTCGGGATTTTCGCGGTACGGCTCGTCATTTGTAAGAATAATTAGATCTGCATATTTTGAAACAATTTCTCCCATAATCGGACGTTTACCTCGATCTCTTTCGCCGCAAGATCCAAAAACTGCGATAATTTTATTCTCATCCTTTTTAACTGAAAATAAATGCGCATACAATTTATCCAGGGCGTTAGGCGTAAGCGCAAAGTCAACTATTACATTGAGCCCTTTTTCATTTTTTACTGTTTCCATTCTTCCCGGCACACTCTTGATCCCCCTTAATGCCCTGGAAATGACTTCCAAGTTGATACTTTCAGACAAGCCTACACAAGCGGCCGCCAGCGCATTTTCAATGTTAAACAATCCTGGAATATTTAGCTCGATACTTGAATTTTGAACTTGAAATTTAGAACCCGTTATTTTTAATTCAATCCCCTCAGCCTGAATGATTCTTAATTCATACTTCGAAAATCGCGACTCCTGATTTTTCTTGATAGTGTATCCATAACAATTATCATCAGTAAGCATTAAAAATTCTTCAGGATTTTCCATGTCAAGATTTACAATAGCTTTTCCGTTATTTTTTTTGACTATTTCAAAAAGCTTCCCCTTAGCTTCGCGATATTGCTTGATTGTCTTATGATAATCCAAGTGTTCGCGCGTAACGTTAGTGATAAGTGCAGTTTGAAACTTAATACCCCAAACCCTATGTTGATCGAGAGCATGGGATGAGGTTTCTAAAACCAAATATTCGCATTTACTGCTGATAGCCTTGGCTATAAATTTTTGCACCGCGAAAGCAGAGGAGGTGGTAAAGTGGGACAAGTTTTTTTCCTCTTTCCTATTAATTTTAAAATTTATCGTCGATGCCGTCGCAACTTTTTTCCCAGCCTCTTCCAAAATAGCTGTTATCATCTGCACCGTCGTTGTCTTGCCGTCTGTTCCGGTCACTCCGATAATTTTGATTTTACGAGAAGGAAATCCAAACCAAACATTAGCCACCATTGCTTGAGCAAGATGATAGATGTTTTTCAACCATTGAGGGAATAATTTTTTTATATAAAACATATAAATCCAAAATCTCAATTTCAAATATCCAATAAAATCCTAAATCTAAAATCTAAAAATGATACGTTTGATATTTTATCATTGAGTCATTTATTTGTCATTTAGATTTTGGAATTGAGATTTAATTTTTTTTAAAAATTTTTATCATTGATTTTGCCTTTTGAAGCCCTCTGTATAGTGCATACGCGCGAGGATTGATAATAATATCATAACTTCCTGGAAATTCAATAGGCTTGGTCAGTGGAGAAAAGCCGAGTTTAAAGTTTGTAACTCCTACCAAGTCGCTATGCTTTTGATGTTGAGCGCCTGGCGTTTGCACTCCTCCAAAATCGT
Organism: uncultured Bdellovibrionales bacterium; assembly: GCA_964609855.1. Taxonomy (GTDB): domain Bacteria; phylum Patescibacteriota; class Minisyncoccia; order Moranbacterales; family GWC2-37-73; genus GWC2-37-8. Next base: position 55,170 of record CAZSTB010000001.1, on the reverse strand, counting down.
ATTTTTCGCATCCCCTATTTTTTGCATCCAAGATCGCCTGCCATTGCAATAAAAATGGGGCCATTAGGTTCCGTTGCTCGTTGCCAGATGCGCCATGCAGATATGTTGCGAAATTGCCATAAAACAAAACCAGATTTGCAGCAATAATTTTATTTTGATATTCGGCAATATAAATACTAATCATCTCTTTTGGCAAAGCTTGAATCATCTTTCTATAATACTGATCGCCATGTGCAGCTATTCCGTGTCTTGCGGCCATTTCTCTTGTCAGAGCCAAAAATGCTGCCACATATGTCTCACCAGCTTGCGAACGAAAATCAGAAACTGTGCGAATAATAACACCTCTTTTCTGAGCTAGTTTAATATTATAGCGAGTTTTACTTTTCATCTCCTCAAGCAGTTGTTCGGGAGATTTTGAGATATCAATAACAAATATCTCCTTAGGTTGAACGTCATGCGGCGCTCGCGCTATTTTTGCCGGATAACTCTCTCTTATGAGCTCGAGCGTTTTATTATCAGCTGGCTCAAGTCTTATCCAGCCGGCATTTTCTTTTTTAGCTTCACTTATTATTTTCTGAATGCCAGATTTAATGAGATTTACGCTGAAAATTGAACCTCTTGGGATGTAAAAATATTTTCCCACAATTGGAAGTTTATGTTCAATAAGGCCAGCTTTGAATTCTGAATCACTTTCGGAAATCTGTGCTTGAGAATTTTGAAGAGTGACTTCCAAGATTTTTCTACCAACGCTTTCTTGAAACTTAAGCCACGCGGAAGATTGCAAAAAACCTCCATCGAGGGAGTCTTGCTGGTTATGATGATTTAGTTTTTTGCAGGAATTCATAATTTTCACTATACCAGCATCAGATGGAAAAATAAAGAATTTTAAGATTATTCTCCCACCGATATCGCCATACCCAAAGGTCCATTTAAGGCTGCGGGGATGTCACCTTTAGCTATTGGATTATTTATCAATTCCGGTGAAGTGATGTCAAACATGCTCACTTTTCCAGCCGTCAATCTGGAAACGTAAAGAACATTATTATGAGCCAATACCCCATAAGGACTTCCTGTTACTGGAAAGGCTTTAAGCGGCAGAGGATTATTTTTCGTAGTTATGTTCATAATTTGAACTTCATCCAATCCGTGATTAGCAACATACAAATAATTACCTGTTGCCGATAATCCGGTGGGACCACCACTAGGATTTGTATTTACAAGAGCTACAGAGACGGGGTTAGTTGGGCTACTCAAGTCAAACACCTGAATATTATTATCTCCCGAATTAGCAACATAAAGATATTTACCGCTGACAGCCATCCCATAGGGACGTGTTCCTGCTGGGAAAGAAGCCAGTTCGAGGTTGAGTGCTCCAGTATTTTCATTGATACTGTATATTCCAATTTGGGCTTCACTAAAATATGAAACATATAGGTATTTGTCATAAATCGCAAGTCCAACAGGTGTGGTTTTTACTGTTGCAACTTCCTCTATTTTTGTAGGAACAAAGCTATTCCTAAGATCTAAAATTTCAATTTTATTCTGAGTATAAGTTGCCACATATGCAAACCTACCAGAAACTACCATATGATAAGGATCTGCTGTTCCCCCGGTAAATATTCCAGCTAGCGAAGGTGCCAAAGGATTTGTAAGATCCAAGATGTTGATATTTCCAGTTGCTGAGGAATAATCAGTTACATATAGTGTCGGCAAAGATTGAGCCGAGACTGCGACATTTACAGCCCTGATTGTACCCCTAAAAGATCCGACCGATTTAATACTGGAAATTTCAGAAACCATCTTGGAGCAATCAGTAATTTTTATCGTTCCTGCAGAATCAGAATAAAATGAGAGATCATACTTTCCCAATCCGCCATCCAAATTATTCAAGACGTCCCCACTGGCATCACAAGTAAAAGAAACATTTATAGCTTTGCCAAGTCCGTTGTTTATTTTTTTTAGCGCTAGCTGAGCACCACTATCAGCAACCTGGAATGATTGCACGGAAAATTCCGTAGAATTTGAACTCTTCTTTTCCAAAAGCGTCGTTGCAGACATTGAAGTAACAATTGCAATCATTGCAAAAAGTATTATCAAAGAATATGCAAGTATTGAGCCTCTTTTCGTGTGTTGATTTTTTATTTTTATTTTCATAAAGAATATTGAAGTCTTATGGTCATATTATACCATTCTAATTTTTTTTATGAAAATTTTAGCAAAAAAACCGGCAGTTATTATTTTTTTCCTAAATTTTTTAATGCTAATTTTACTCTTTCTGCAACATCTTTTATTTCAGAAGGAATTAACTTAAGAGTCTCTCTGGCATCCGAAATTGAATATCCCATCGCAACTAAAGCCTCCAGTGAATCGCTGTCAGCAGAAATTTGAGCTTTCTGTCTTTCCGGAATTTCGGTAATTTTATTTCTAAGCTCCAAAATTACGCGCTCAGCAATTTTTTTACCCACACCGGAAACACGTGTAAGAATAGACGGGTCTTCATTCAGCACAGCCATTCTAACGGTGTCTGGATTGGCAATCGTGAGGATTCCCAGTGCTGCTTTCGGTCCTATTCCGGAAATAGAAATCAGTAGTTCAAACATTTCAAGCTCATCGATTTCTAGAAATCCATACAGAGCTAAAGTGTCTTCTCGAACATATGTATGAGTATACAGTTCAATTTCTTTCCTCCCTGCAACTACACCGAAAGTATGCATGGTTATGAAAACTTTATATCCAACTCCATTCACATCCACTACCACATAGGAATCTCGCAGATATTCAAGGTTGCCTTTTATTTTCGCTATCATTTATATTTTACGTTTAATATTAGCTACAGAACCGGAGTTGCAACGGGAGTTACAACAGGGGCAGGCTCTGGTTTTGGCTCTTCCTTTGGCTTATCATTCGCTGAAAAGTAATCAGATTTACATTCATCAGTTGGAGCAGGTTCAAGTTTTCTAAGTCCCTTAACTTCTTTTTTACCCTTGCTATCCTTAAGCCAAGACTGGACTCCTTTTTCCCAGTTTTTGTATTGAGGGTCGTCACTTGGATCTTTTGGTTGGTCTCCCCTGGGATCTTCCTTGTTAACGTAGTAAAGAATATCATGCACATCTCCAAATGTAACTTTATCTTTTGCGTCACTTGGGCAGGTGTCATTTGCCAAACAATATTCTCCATCCTTTTTACCTTTATCTATTTCACAAACTTCAATTTCTTTAGTATTAAAATCTCCATTCAGCACCGGCTTTTCTAGCTCCTCTTTTTCATATTCAGGAAATTTATCCGCTGCGCTATTACCTAAAGCAAAATTCATAAATGCTCTCCATATAGGAGCCGCAACAATAATACCATCAGCTCCGACTTTCATTGAAGAGTTATCATTATTCCCAGCCCATACTCCGGCCGCGATGGAGGGAGTATATCCCATCGCCCAACCATCACGAAATTCATTTGTTGTTCCTGTCTTGGCAGCCACTGCCCGCTCAGTAAATTTAAAGGGATTATTTTCACCAAAAACAGGGGCACGAAAATCATTCGTAGACATAATGTAATCCAACATTCCTACGTATTTCTCATCCACTACTCGCACACCACTACTCTCCCTATACTTTTCCAGGACAGTTCCATTTTTGTCTTCGACTTTTAAAATTGATACCCTATCTCGCTTCATGCCTCCACTTGCCAACGTACTGTATGCACTGACATGATCAAGCAATGTCACTTCCCCTCCACCAAGCACAAGCGAAAGACCATATCTATCCGGCTGATTAAGTCCTGAGATTCCCAAACTTTTCGCCAAATTTATCGAATCCTTAACTCCGGCTAAGTACAAAGTTTTAACGGCAGGAATATTCAATGACATAGCAAGTGCGTTTTTCATTTGTAACGGTCCATGAAAACTTCCATCATAGTTTTGAGGAGTATAATCTTGTTGAGTAGCGTCCGTACTAAAACTTGTCGGTACGTCAAAAAGCATTGTTTCAGGAGTGTAGCCCTTAGTAAAGGCTGTAAGATAAACATAAGGCTTAAATGAAGAACCTGGCTGACGGTTAGCCAAGGCTACATTCACTTGACCATCAATGGTTTTATCAAAATAATTTTTAGATCCGACCATTGCTAAAATCTGCCCAGTCTTTGGATCCATCGCTACGAGTGCGGCATTTGAAGCCTTATTTGCGGCATTTTTTTCCGCTCCTTCAGCTACCGCTTTTTCAGCAGCTTGCTGCATTTCCCAATTCAAGGAAGTATAAACTTTTAGACCACCCTGCTCAACGGATTGCTCACCATATTTATTAACCAGATAATCCTTGATATACATAACAAAGTGCGGCGCTGAAATATTGTCATTTTTTGGACTTATGCCTGCGAGAATGTCAACATTTTTCGCATCCGCTGTTTGCTCTTCAGTGATATACCCGATACTTGCCATGCGGCTGAGTGCGGTTTCTTGGCGAGCTTTCAAGGCATCAGTATGTAATCCAAAAGGAGAATAGTAAGTTGGGGCATTTGGAAGAGCTGAAAGTAAAGCCGCTTCAGCTAATGTGAGTTCGCCTGCTGATTTCTTAAAAAAAGTCTGGGCAGCCGCTTCGATACCGTAAGCGTTAGAGCCATAAGGAATTTGATTCAGGTACATTCCCAAGATTTCATCTTTGGTATAGCGCTGTTCAATTTCAATAGCAAGGATAACTTCCTTAATTTTTCTTGTCAGCGTTTTTTCTGAAGTCAGGAGTGATTGCTTTACAAGTTGCTGCGTAATAGTCGAACCTCCTTGCTTCGCTCCACCCTTGATAATATCCTTAAGTGCGCTGCGAATAATAGAAGTGATCTTGATTCCATGATGAGAATAAAATTCCTGATCCTCCAAAGCAATAGTTGCGTATTTAACCGTATCCGGGATTTGATTGAATTCAATGATAGTTCTTTTTTCTTCGCCATGCACATCATAAAGGAGATGTTCACCGGTTCTGTCATAAATTTTAGTAGACTCAGCAACCATGCGACTATTCACAGCTGTCGGACTTGGAAGATCTTTTGCAAAATAAATGAAAAGACCCACCACAAAAAGAATTCCGACCCCGAATGAGTAGAGCGCAATTTTTCCAGCCAGTTTCCACTTTCCTTGACGGGAGATATTTTTAAATTTTGTTGAAACAAAGATTGGTTTCATATATAAAAAAACTAAAAATTACATTTTTTAAAGCAGCTACTACTATACACCAAGTAACAATTTAATCAAGCGTAAAAAATAAAATTTCCTCTTTTAAAAATATCAACTCTCATTAAAAAGAATTTATTTATATGCTTGTAATTATAGCACAAAACTCGTACTATACCATGAAAAAAACAGGCATTGCCTGTTTTTTAAAAGTTATTTCAATATTCCATTGAACATGTCGAGCAGCTTCTGATACATTTTCAACATGTGCGGTTTTTCTTCCGGCGTAAAATAAAGTCCCGGCATCGAATTGAGTTCCACAATCCAAGGAGTTCCCTCTTCATCAAACATGAAATCGATTGCGTATATTTTATTTGTAAACGTGGCAAATATTTCTTTCGTATAAGCGAGGACTGGATTCAAAGAGGCCGGTAAATTTTCAATGGGAACAATTATCAGTGAACCGCCTTGCGCCAAGTTTGCCAAATAACTTCCCTCTTGGGGCTGACGAATATAGGCGTACATTATTTCATTGTTCACAAAAACTAACCTCAGATCGTGCATACCACTGCTGACACCTGGAACTCCTTTGGATGAATCAATAAACTCCTGTGCAATATTTTCGCCGCTAAGTTCCAAATTTTTAGCATCATCTTTATCAAGAATATAAACACCCTTGCCGCCACTTTCGCTGACGGGCTTAATGACTACTTTTGAAGTTTTAAGCTCGGGCAAAATACTATCAAGTTCTTGCTTGTTCTTAAAAAGCCAACTTTTTTTTGACCACTGCGAAAAAAGCAGGCTTGTAACGAATTTATCGTCAATTATTTTCGTAAAATTCAAATCGTTTACAAATGGATATCTTTTTCCAATAAGCTCTTTCTTGTAATAGACTTCCATGCGCGCTTTAGTCTTATCGTAAACTAAATCAGGTTCAATATTGGAAACTTTCTTCCAATTCCCTCCCTCACTTTCATACATCCAAGCATGGGTGAAAATATTTTTCTCATAGTCATACCACTCATATGACGCGCGATACATCTGGATGTCGTTGTGTTTGCAAAGATCATAAAAATATTCATAAGAATACTGATATTCAGGATTAGCGAAAGGCTTTGCCTTATTCCAATCACTTCTTCCAAAAAGAATCATTACTTTTTTCATAGATATATCCTAGAAAAGCTGAGCTATGCTCAAAATTTCAAAATTTTAATTATAACTAATTGACTAGTTCAAGCGCTCTAAGGATTTGCAGTGCCACGTTTTCATGCGGAAAAGCTTCCTCAAATCCCTCAAAACAAGCAAAAATATTAGTTTCAATGATCTTATAACCCTCCCCCACCTTAAAAACATCCAGGCCTACATATTCCAATTCCAGTTTCCGGCACACATCCTTGCAAAAAATATCCATCTTTTCATCTTCAAATGCCACTACGCTGCCACCCAAAGCGAAATTGTTTTTCCATTCACCATCCTTTGCTGTTCTTTTCATGATGCCTAAAACCTTTCCGCCGATCACTAAAACTCTAAAGTCGCAATCATTTTTCACAAATGGCTGATAAACAAGACTTTGATTGCGTTTATCTTCGATAATGTCTTGCAGACCCTCGACATCTTGCGCTTTCCAGACAGCCTGCCCCATCCCGCCCTCACTGCATTTAACTACCAACGGATAACCCCACCCTAATGAATCAATAACCCTAACGACTTTTGAAAGTTTATTGTCACAAAGATGCAAGGTTTCAATGGCCTCGACATTTTTTTCTGCGAACATTTGCGCTTGCGCAAATTTATTATAGAAAGGGTTTCTCAGCAAAAATTTTCCGTTCAATAACTTTACACCATGTTTTTCGGCTGCTTTGCAAACTTCATTCAGTTCGTTATAGAGACGGAAATAAAAATCCTGCGATTTTCCATTAAGCTTATAACTAGGAATATCACAAAAAATTGCTGCATAGTTTTTAATTTCAACTTTCTGCGACTGCGAAAAAATTTCTCCACCAAGAAAAACCAGCGAACCCCATTTAATAAAATCATAGGGTAAATCATTTCGTCTTGCTTCCCTTATGAGTCTGTCACTCGTGTGAACCTTTTCGCTGATACCTATGATTAGAAGGCGTTTTTTGATTTCCATAGCCACTATTATAATTTTTTTGATTTATTCATTAGAAAGCATATCATTTTTTCTGCCACATCGATACCGGTAATTTTCTGAACCTCTGGAAATCCAAAAGGAAAATTAACTTCCAAAACATAATACTTTCCACCCTTATCTATCATGATATCAACGCCGCCAAAAGCAAATCCCCTAAGCCTCGTTGCCTCAATAGCGGCTTTTTGAATTTTTTCGTCATAAGTCTTTTCAATCACACTGGTACCGCTAAGCCTACTGTTTGAACGAAAATCGTTTCCAGTGGAGCCATATTCAACACTAGCAATAACTTCTCCATTTAAAACTACTAAGCGAGCACTACTGGAAGAGTCAATAAACTCGCGAAAAATATATTTACTTTCAATTGTATCCAAATAATCGGTAATGGAATAAAGCGCAGGCAAAGAATCTACTTTAATAACGCCAACACCGCGCATCCCGCCGACGACTTTCAAGATAATCGGGAAGCCGCCCAAATATTCAACGTACTTTTCGATATTTTTCTTGTTCAGTGACGGTACAGAGATGGTTTTTGGAATGGAGATTTCCGAACCTTTCAGTGCCAAATACGAAGCGCGCGACTTTCCATGCTCCAGAGAATTAATGTAAAAAGTCGTAACATTATCATTTAACAAAAATTGTTCGATTGCAAACGAAGTTTTATCAGTGCTCACTCTGTAAAGCATGTCCTGCTTTCCTAGTAGCGGCATCTCTAAAATATTGAAATCCTCAGAAACGATTTCCACAAATTCCACGCCCAATTTTTGACAAGCGCTTTTCAAATATTCGCGAGCAAATCCAAGCGACTGCCTCTTGTTTATGCAATAAAATCTCATACCTCATCTTTTACTGGACATGAATCACCTATTTACTTACGTCAATCAAAAATTTCTTTAAATTTCTTTTACCGATAATAATCGGGTATTTCAAATGCGCTCTGTTTATTAAAGTCACTTTAGTTGGAATAACCACATTATCCATCACAACGGTAATTTTGATTGTAGGCCTATATGTTGATCCGCTCGCGCTATGCACAACAACGGTACTCTCAAGGTGAGGAATGTGTTTAAAAATATCCCAACGCTCTTTTTTTCCAAGATGAGCGATATCCTTATAGGTTGTTTCAATTTTTTGAAATTCCTCAACCGTATCCTCAAAGCCAAGCTGCTGAGCTAAGTCGGTATCAATAGAAGTAAAACCTGCTCCGGTATCAATTTTTGCTTCAATTTCTGCAAATTTTCCTTTCAGACCAATAAGTTTCACTCTTTCAATCGTTCCAATCAATTTTTTTCCCGAAATTTCCTCAACTTCTTCTTCAACTTCGCCACCAAACAAGTCGCGACCTACGCGCACGCCACGAGCTGCGGTTTTTATGCGCAAGCCTTTAATGCGTTCCAGCCGCTCCCTAAGTCCGCTTAGATTCGCAACTTGAATTGAAAGTCCCGGACGCGCATTAATTTCCAAAAATACCGGACCTCTTTCACGATCAATTGCGACATCCGCACCTAAAAATCCCATTCCCGAAATCTCTTGAGCTTTTACAGCCAGCAGCAGCATATCTTTCCAATATGGAATTTTAATACCTGAAAGCAAAAGTCTGGTTCCTGGAACATAATCAATGATGTTCCCCTTGCCCATCACAGCGGTCGTGGTAACTCCCGATGCCAAATCTATTCCCACACCGATACCTCCCTGTTGCAGATTAGCTTTTCCTCCTGACTCCTTGGTTGGGAGTCTGAGCATGGCCATCACCGGGATGCGATTAAAAACAATTACACGGATATCCGGAATACCCTTGTAGGCGTAAGGTTTAAACAATTTCAGTAAAGTAAGTCTTTCCTCAAAAAATGCGATGTCAGGCATATTAGCCAATGAGAAAGCACCATCCAAAATATTCAAAATATGACTTTTAATGTCTTCGATTGTAACAATTTTTCCATCAGCTTTAACCCAGGCATCGGCTCTGTTCTTCTTTTTTCCATATACAACCATAATCCCGCCGCCGCCATAGCCTCTATTGGGTTTTAAAGCAAACGTATTCGGCAAAGAAGACCAATCGAAGTTTTCCAACTCTTCAGCGGTTCTGATTTTCGCAAGTAATTTTGGCACGGGAATCCCGCCCTTTTTAAGCATACGCTTGCTCAGGATTTTATCGTCTGCCAATTTCTTTGCGCGTTTTCGATTGTAAGGCCTAATGTAATCAAGATTGCGGGCATTCATACCCAACAATTTTTTTCCATTTCTGAAAGCTTCAAACATTTATATAAGTCATTAAACCAGCAAGAAATGATCTCAATGGCCCTAATTATATCATCTTTTAAATCCTACCAACTTAGTATTATTTAAGATTTTTCAGAACCTCTCTAAACCTTATATATTCAGTAAGTCTCAAACCATCCCATTTACCTAGGAAAATATTAACCGGAATTGTAAACAATATAAGCCAAGGATAGGCAACAATTCCACTTATTAAAAATGGCCAGCTCGCTAATTTATAACCTATCAATGAGATAGCTAACGTCTCAATCGCTAGAATCAAAGCAGCCTTGTTACCTTTTTCAAGCTGCGCTGCTACAAATTTTTCCACCAAGGTTATCATAATCAAGATAGGAAAAATTGAAACCGAAGCTAAACCAGTTCGCTGCAAAGAACCGCCGATTCCCAAGAGCATTAGGATAGAAAAGGCAATTATACTTAAAGTGATTGCAACGCGCGGTAGATAAAGAATTCTAAGACCTTTAAGCACGAAACGCATCAGCATTCCGACCAAGATGACACTAATAAAAATCACAACTCCGTAACGAAGCTGTGGGATAGCCAGAAATGCAAAGGTCACGATGGCGGGCGTATATATTCCAAAAGCTTTAATTCCGACAACTTGGCGGAAAAAAGCGATCAAGGTTACAATAATCGGTAGCATGAAAAGCAAAATAACCGTGTCGAGCGGCACTCCTTGCTGAATAAAGTATTGGATGATTGGACTTACATTTGGCATAAAATTAATCTTATAAAAAAATAAGCAGATTCTATTGAAGTGAACCTCTTTTTATTTTTGTTTCAGATTCATTTTAAATCTAAAATCATCAACAACCACTCTTTATTCCTTTCATCTTTCGGCTGTTTATATGGCACAAAGCGATTGCAATCGCATCTGCCGTGTCGTCAGGTTTGGGAATACTTTTCAGATTGAGAATCTTTTGCGTCATTATCTGAATTTGCTTTTTTTCAGCCCTGCCATACCCCGTAAGTGCCTGTTTTACTTGCAACGGTGTATATTCATATATGTTAACACAATTTTGCTGCAAAGTCAAGAGTATTGAACCCCGCGCCTGACTAACTTTCATTACTGTCTTCACATTCTTAAAAAAGAACAAATCCTCTACTGCCGATTCTTCAGGCTTATATTTCTTGATAATTTCATCAAGATCGCGCACAACTTCAAAAAGTCTCTCGGCCGTGGTATTTTTCGGCGAAGTAGTAATATGGCCGTAAGCCACCGCATTTAATTTTCCCGCAATTTCATCTATAATCGCCCAGCCTACAATCGCAGTTCCAGGATCAATTCCAATAACACGAAGAGCTTTGGTTGAATTTTGAATTTTGAATTTTGAATTTTGAATCAATTTTTTAATTTTGAATTTTTATTTTTAAAACATTCAGTCATTCGAGTTTCATTTAAAATTCGAAATTCTAAATTAGAAATTACAATCTTTAAGCGATAGCTTACAGATTGTCATAAATTTCCTGCACATCATCATTTTCATCCAATTTTTCCAAAAGTTTTTCGTAGTCGATTTTGGACTCTGGATCAAGCTCTGTTTTTTGGACAGCAGCATAAACAAGTTCGGCGCCTTCAACAGTGAAGCCTGCCTTGTCCAAATTTTCTTTTACTTTTTGAAGATCTTCAACTTTAGTGTAAACGATAACCATGTCTCCTTCGAAAATAGTATCCTCCGCTCCTGCCTCAATTGCTGCCATCTCAACATCATAAGGATCTTTGTCTCCAACAGCCACCGCAATGTTTCCCACCAGCTTGAACATAAATTTCACACCACCTTCGCTAGCTGGTTTTCCGCCAGCCTTGGTCAGAATGCTGCGCACCTCGCTTCCAGTCCTGTTTCGATTGTCCGTGGCGGTTTTGATAAGCATGGCGACATTGCCAGGTCCATAACCTTCGTAGATTATTTCTTCAATCTCGGCGCCATCTTTCAATTCTCCCGTTCCTTTTTTTATTGCTCTTTCAATAGTTTCTTTGGGCATATTTACGTAACGCGCCTGATCGATAGCCATTTTCAACTTGAAGTTCATTTCCGGCTTGCCGCCGCCTTCTTTGGCCGCAATCGTAATAAGACGCCCATATTTGGTGAATACGTTCGCTCTTTTGGCGTCATTGACCCCTTTTCTTTGCTTTATTCCTGCCCAATGTGAATGTCCTGACATATGAATATAGTATTTTGTATCTTGTATTTCGTATGAGTGCACACAAAATACCCGATATAAACATCAACTACTTATCTTTTTTAATACTAGCATCCAAAAGCGTCAGCTTCAAGCGCGCCCAGAGTAAAGTAAATTCGATTACTAAAATTAATCACATGCCAAAACTAAACTGTGACCTTTCGACGACCGCGTTTTTATCAAGGTTTTTAATTCAAGAAATAATTCAGGATGAAGTTCAATTTCAAATTTGCATTCGATGAAACTTTTTTTAGAAAAACAATTCCATAATGTTCGCGACTTGAAATTTCCCCGGTAAGTAGATATTTTCCCTCCACATTCCTAACGCTCGTGTTCTCAATGATAGCAGCGTCGAATTTGAGAATTTCAATTGTAATTTTCTCATTGCTCAAGGTTATAAGCTTATTTCCTTTTTCTTCCTTATCTGATGATTGATTGCTGCTGTCCACTAACTCTTTTTCTTGCTTAAAATCTGGCTGCTTGCTGATTCCAGTCTTTTGAATGTTGCTTATTGCGTCTTGATTATCAATAATCAATTCTTCCATATTCTTCTTGAGAATTTTGTCTGTTGAATTTTGCCTATTATTTTTCCACTCCCATCCCCCATCAACTTTCCTGTAAACTTCTCCCTCCTCAATGCCTTCCTCTTTTTTATATTTCAATTTATATGCGACTTCACCGTCAGGATAGCGCAGTTCTATTTTGTCTTTTTTATTGTTCAAAGTGAAACTTGAAACTTCCCTGCTAAGCTCTTTGGATTTGTTTTTCTTAATCTCAACATCTTCCCTGATTGGATGATTCACCAAATTTTTCCAACCTGTTGCGATGCTCCAACCATTCAAGTTTATTTTTTTCTTTGATTTGTTTTGAATCGTGATGGTTTCAAATTTCGTATCGCTTCCTTTTGGGTTAGCATTAACAATTGTGATCTTAACTTTAGGATGTGGAAATTCTTCAACTTTGACGGTGAAATTATGCACGACATCTTCACTTCCGTCGGATAGTTTCACGTATCCTTCATATGTTCCTTTTTTCACATATTTATGACGTGTTTTTGCAAGATAACTTTTATGCTTATCTCCAAAATCCCAAGTAACTTTCACAATGTCGCCATCAGTGTCGCCCGTGCCAACGGAAAACTCCGCATACACCTTTTCATAAATCTCATCCGGAATTTTTATTTTTCCATAGGGCTCGCTGTTGAAAATGTTTTCCTTTCCGGGCGTCAAAAATTTGCTCCAACGCCAAATGCTACCATTGAAATTGTAGGAAGCGCCTTTTTTGCTTTTGTCATAATAAATTTCGGAAACGATTTTTCCCTCTTCATCGCGCAGTGTCAAAGTTTCCTTACTGGAGTTGAGAGCGAATTTAAAAACTTCCCCAAAAATAGTCAGAAATTTTTTAGCTCCTATGACCACATGGCTTTCAAATTCATATTCTCCCGATTTTGTCGCATCATGAATTTTCCATCCCGACAAATCCCTTTCTGCATCGCCTGAGTTGTAGATTTCAATAAACTCGTCATCTCCCTTTTCAGGATCAGGTAAAAATTCATTGATAAAAACAGTTCCGGCATGTTCAGAGCGTTCATCCAGACGCACCGAGTCTTCTTCATCCTCTTCATAGTTTTCAACATTTTCTTCTGCTGGGGTGAGTGATTTGGTCCAGCGCCAATCATTCTCAAAAAAACTATACGATTTGTCTTGCGTGCTGAAATCCACTTCGTATTCGCGCTCATCAGTTCTTTCTCCTCTTGAGTTGAAAAGATAAACCTTATCCGTGTCATTGTTCAAATGAAGATTTCCATCTAAAATAAAAAAATCTCCCGCAGCAATTTCTGCATCATCAGGAAACTCTTCGTCATATCCTTTCTCGTCGCTGATTTTCCAGCCAGTCAAAAAACATGGACTGTCTGTTTGATTTACCACCTCAACATATTCTTCATTTGTGAAAGGATATATCTCATTAAATAAAATATCTGCTTTGCACACATTTTTTTCCTCATCTTTTTCAAATAAACTGTTTTTTGGTTCAGGTTTTGTCTGCAAAAAGAAAGTTCCATCCGCATTCCTCTCAAGACTTTGATTTGTGCCCGGATTTTTTTCAAAAAGATATTCTTGAGAATAAATATTTTTACTCGCTCCCCAGCCAAGCGCATCAATGATCTTGTCACCGTTATCGTCCCTATATCGCAAAGCAATTCCATTGTCGCTAGAAATCAATCCATTGCTCGAAACATCGGCATTTATTTTGGTAGCAAATCCGCCGGCATTAGCCCACAGATAATATCTCCATGGCAAAACAATCTCATCGTGTTGCCATTCATAAATCAAATTGTCCGATGTTCCGTTTTCGGTTCTTTTCACGATGCGATGTCCTTCGAGATTGCAGTTTTCATCTCCAGCGTTCAATAATTCTATGAAATCTTCATTTGTTTTTCCTGTCCCACCCGTTATTTGCAGTTCACTTATAATAATTTTTGGGCATTCGGTTGCATAAGAAAAATTTGGAAAAATAAAAAGCACCGCAAAAAGCAGTGCCAATATCGCTTGATATTTAAACGATTTTTTTACCCGTAGAATTAGTTTTCCACGGGATGCGTTTTTTTCTTTCACCCTTTTTTTGACCCCCTGATATATGAAAAATTATAAATCAGAAACGCCCCTATTCATTCATCTTCTCTTTGATCATTTCACCAAGACGTTCCGTTGATTTTTTCTCATTATTCTTCTGCTGCTCCATAAGAATATTTTTAATATGATACGGATCGGAAATTGTTCTGAAAATGAATCTTTCTTGTTCTCCGGCAGTCTGTATCTGCACGTCGCCGTAATTTAAAACCGAAGGAATAAACCCGATAACCTCTGTTGTTACATCCTGAATTTTATTGAATCGAAGTTCGCTGACCTTGCGCGTAAACATGCCTTTCTGCTCGATATTTATAACTCGTTCGTTTGTAATAATCCAAATATCATAATAATAATCAATCCAAATCAAAAAGCAGTAAATCCAAAGCGCCAACATGAAAAAATTTTGCACGAAAAGCATGACGAGCTCATTTACATTGCCAAGAAAATCCGGAAAATACATCGGCACGAAAGTAATCGCACTCCAAAAAATTCCGAGCACGAAAAATACCAGAAAAAACTGAGACAATAAATAAAACCAATTTCGATGAATGACTCGCACAATTTGCTCGTCCTGCCCTAAGTCATTAAAATGAAAATTTGAAAATCCGTCCATGTGTATTTTATTTATTTTTCTTTTAGCAAGGTACCTCTTGCTATGGTAGCATGCCGGTTAAAATTCTTTCCAGTGGCAGTTCAGAAAAAAGTGCAAAATTAGTGAACATTAAAACCAATGCTACTGGTACAAAAATCAGCAGAGTTATCAGCTTAGAAGCCGCACTATAAGCGTAAAAAACAATATGAAAAACAATAAAAATACTCATCAAAAACATTGAGAACAAGCTGAGATAATATAATGTTTGAAAAATCAAAACAAGCATTTTATGTTTTTGTCTCCATATTTAATTATGGCAACATTTTTATTTTTTTATGGATACTTTTATATTTCAAGTATACCACATTTAAACTGCGAAGAAAAAAATTCATCCCGCCTAAGTTCCTATACTATTTTTTGATGCGTTTCAGGCACTGGAAGCCCCAGATGGTGATAGGCATTTGCTGTCAGCATGCGTCCGCGCGGTGTGCGAATCAAGAAGCCCAATTGTATCAAGAAAGGTTCATAGACATCTTCAATAGTTTCAATTTCTTCCGAAGTAGCAGCCGCAATTGTTCCAATGCCAACCGGCCCACCGCTAAATTTTAAAGCGATCGTTTCTAAAATAAATCTATCTGTTGGCTCAAGTCCCAATTCATCAATGTCCATCATTTCCAACGCTTGCCTGGCGATATCCTTAGTAATTGTCGGATGGTCATTTATCTGAGCAAAATCTCGCACACGCTTGATAAGTCTATTTCCTACCCGAGGTGTTTTACGGCTTGAAAGTGCGATTTCACGTGCGCCGTTATCTTCCATTTCAACGCCTAAAATTCCTCCAGAGCGGTAGATAATTTTTTTCATCTCATCCTCATCATAAAACTCCAAGCGATGAATCGCACCAAAACGGTTTCTGAGTGGATTTGAAAGCGCACCAAGACGAGTAGTGGCCCCGATGAGTGTAAACTTTGGAAGATCCAATTGCAAGGTTCTGGCGGAAGGACCTTTTCCAATGATGACGTCCAATTTGTAGTCTTCCATAGCAGGGTACAACACTTCTTCAATCAATTTATTTAGACGATGGATTTCATCAATAAAAAGCACGTCGCCGTCTTGGAGATTTGTTAATATCGAACCTAGATCACCCACTCTTTCTATGGCTGGACCTGAAGTAACCTTTATGTTTACACCCATCTCGTTTGCAATAATATGCGCCAAGGTTGTCTTACCCAATCCTGCTGGACCATAAAGCAGCACATGCTCAATTGCTTCACCGCGTTTCTTGGCGGCATCAATAAACATTTGCAAATTTTTGCGAATTTTCTTTTGTCCGACATATTCTCCAAGATTCTGAGGACGTAAAGTTGTTTCTAATCCTGAGTCTTCTTCTTGTTCTTCTGAAGTCGTTATCATATACTTTTTCTCAAATTCTTATTACCTTTTACTTTAATCCTTAGTAATAATAACACTTTTATCTCCACTATGACACCACATAAGAAATTATTTAAAAAAAGTGACAAAAAGTGAAACATAATGACTTTGGTTTGCGTATTACAACATAGAAGCTTGATTTAAAGAAATAATTGGCTTAATGAGGCTTCTTTTTAGCTGTTAACAAATTAGCTATTGACAAAAAAAATTACCCATGCTATACTTTTAAATCGAGTGGTAAGTACATCAATAATTATTTGTTTTCATTGACCTGTAGACAGTTGGGGGCTTCTATCTTTTGTCCTCAATCTCGGCGACTTTTTTTGCCCAGACATGGGTTCGGCGGTTTCGGCTGCGGTTCTCCTCGACACTGTCGCTTCCCCGGGGGATCTATTTCCTGGGATATGTCTACAGACCAATGAACGCAAAAAATAAAAAAACCTCCATTTACGGAGGTTTTTTTATTCTTAAAATTCCTTTAAGGCCCTTTCAACCGCCACAATCCAAACAAGCATCAAATAACTCGCTCAACTTCTTCAAGTGAAGTTTCTCCCTCCAATACTTTCAAAATTCCATCTTGCTCCATTGCGATCATACCATTTTCAATGGCTTTGTCTCTGATTTGCGAAGAAGATGCTCCTTGAGTTATCATTTCCTCGATTTCGCGGTCAATAACCAATACCTCACTGATTGTTGTTCGTCCTTTGTAGCCTATTTTGTTACACTTTTCGCATCCATTCGGTTCAAACACTTGTTGTATAGCAGGAATCTGGATTCCAGCTTTTTCAGAAAGACTTGCTAAACTTTTTTGCATGGAAAGTTTTTCGTCATCGCTCAAGTTGCGCGGAGTCTTACAATCACAAAGTTTTCGAACTAGACGCTGTGCCATCAAGGCATTTACTGCTGTCGCCAAATCGTCGCTTCGCACGCCCATGTTAATCAAGCGCTGAATGGAACCGGCGGCATCATTGGTATGCAAAGTTGAAAGAATAGAATGACCTGTCAGTGCCGCCTGCACTGCGATGTTAGCAGTTTCTTCGTCGCGAATTTCACCAATCATCATAATATCCGGATTTTGACGAAGCAAGGCCCTAAGCGCGGTTGCAAAAGTATAACCGTTTTTGTCATCAACTGCCGTTTGCAAGATTCCTTCAAGTTGATATTCAATCGGGTCTTCAACGGAAATAATCTTAACTTCAGGATTATTCAAGACTTTTAAAATACTGTAAAGCGTGGTAGTTTTTCCGCTTCCAGTAGGACCAGTATTAAGAAAAACGCCATTCGGTTTTTTTGCGGCATGAAGTATTCTTTCCAGATTTTGTTTCCTAATCCCCAGTTTTTCCAAATCCAGCGCCACCGAAGACTTGTTTAAAAGTCGCATTACCACCGTTTCTCCATATCCACCTAAGATTATCGAAACGCGCACATCAACTTTTGTTTCAGTAATATTTTTAAATGGCTTTTCCAAAGCGATAGAAAAACGCGAATCCATAACTCCGCCGCGAATTTCAGTACTGAAGCCGCTCAGAAATTTGATGGCGCCCAAAAAACTGGGATATTCCGTCAGCGGAATTTCTGCAATAGTCTGCAGGATTCCATCCATGCGGTAGCGAATTTTCACACTATTTTCTTCTGGTTCAATATGAATATCTCCAACATTCAGCATCAAGCTACTTGCGAAAACATATTTGGCAATGTTTTTTTGATTAGTAGTCTGAATCAACTGTTTCAAGTTCTCTATCGATGACATCGCATCCGAAACAATAATCAAATCTTCCTCCGGAATTTCAATCGAGCGTGACATGGATTGTTCCATGAGTTTTTCATAAATTTCTTCCAGGAATTCCGTCTGTCCAGTTGCGCGCCAAACTTCCTCCATTGAAGTCAGCCCTTCGATAGCTTTTAAAATACCGTCCTGAGCCATTGTTATCATTCCATCTTCAAGTGCAGTCTGAGTAATTTCTCTTTCGCCGCCCATCTCCAGAATAAGTTTTTCAATGTTTTCACTAATTGTCAGCACTTCAAAAATTCCGATACGACCCTTAAATCCCAACATATGGCATTTGTCGCATCCTTTTGGACGATAAAGTTTTTCAATCGTTTTAGGAATCTCCAATTTCGCTTTTGGAGAAATAATCGACAAGATTTTTTTCACACTGTCGCTGGTTTCTCTAGCTGGCACATATTCCTCCTTGCAATGTTGACATAGTTTTCGGACCAAACGCTGAGCAATAAAACAGTTGACGGAGGGCGCAATCAAATTAGGCTTTATACCAAGCTCAATAAAACGTGGAATTGATGCAGGAGCATTGTTTGTGTGCAGCGTCGAAAGCACGAGATGTCCCGTTAGTGCGGCATTTACAGAAATGTCGGCAGTTTCGTCATCTCGAATTTCTCCCACTAAAATAACGTCCGGATCTTGACGGACTACTGCTCTCAAGCCTTCTGCGAAAGTATAATTTCGATCTTTGGCAACTTGTGTTTGCGAAACATTTTTAACCTCATATTCAATCGGGTCTTCAATCGTAATAATTTTTACGCCGGCCGTGTTGAGCTTATTAACCAAGGCGTAAAGTGTGGTGGTTTTTCCGCTGCCTGTAGGCCCAGTTGTTAAAATCATACCATGCGGTTTGGCGATTTCTTTTTGCACATGTTCATATGCCAGACCGCGAAGACCAAGATCTTCAACTGAAAGCATAATGTCTGCTTGGGAAAGAAGTCGCATAACAACTGATTCGCCATGATTGCCTGGAATGATGTTTGTTCTGACGTTTATTTTTCCGCTTTCCATTTCCACGGAAAAATGACCGTCTTGCGCGATGTCGCGAATATTGATTTTCATTTTTCCCATCATCTTTATACGGGACAAAATAAAACGATAAGTGTCATTCGGAAATTTTCCAATATCCTGAAGTACGCCGTCGATACGAAAGCGCATACGTGTTTCTTCTTCCTGCGGTTCGAAATGCACATCAGAAGCTTTCATTTTTACAGCTCCTGCCATAATAATCGCGATGACTTGCGTTGTGGGGATTTCCCTGATTCGCTGCTTGAGTTCCAACATGCTACCAAATTCCTTTTCAAACTTTTCCAAATCTTCGCCTGTCAGCGATATCTGCAATGATTCAAGACTTTCCAGCAGCGGCGCCTCCGCATATCTTTTCCAAATTTTTTCTAATGATGAATTTGAAATAACATAAAGGTGAATAACCCAACCATTTTCTTTTTTTAATTTTTCAATAAACAAGAGCGCTTCTTCACTGTTTGGATCAATCATTCCCATTCGGACTTCTTTTCCTGCTTTTTGAAAAACTACTACCTTGTAGCGATGCGAGTCTTCAGAAGTAATTGTTTGCATATCCTCACCTCCCACTGGAAAAACATTCAAATCTACATAGGCAAGATCATATTCGTTGGCTAATTGTGAAGCTTGCTCCTCCTCGGAATGCTCACGCATGCGCTGCAAAAGCTTTCCTGATTGCTCATCTTTTTCTGAATTATGCGTCAGCTGGTTATGTGAAACTTTTACCATACGGATTATGAATCATGCAGGCATGTGAAATGCGGACATGAATACTAATTTTTTTTGTTTATATTTTTGGAGCCTTTTTCTTCTTTTATCTTACTCCATTTTCAGTCATTCAGCAAAAATAAAAGGCGTCAATTTACATCAACGCCATTCAAATTCAATAAGAAATTCTTATTCCATTTCGGTTAAAAATTTTGTGCGTAATTTTTCTACTGCACGCTGTCCCGCTTCCGTAGTATCATCGGCCTGTTCAGTAAATTCGCAAAAATCACCTACAATTGCTACATCCAGCGCTTCGGAAACTTTTTTAAGCTGTTCGCGGTTCTGACACTTGATTATCCCACGCACTAATCCTGCTTTTTCATTATACAAAACCATGATTATTTTTGCTGCGGAATAATTTTCTTTTATTTTATCCAAAATAAAAGAAACATCTTTGGGTGTGGAACGACTTTGAACAAAATCTTCCAAATATATCGGAGCCCAGGCTAAGTTTATTTCTTCTTCCCAGAATAATCGCGCCATCACTCTTCCCCAAAGCTTTAGCAGATGCAAGGGCTGCGTCTTATAAAGATATCTGATAATTTTTTGTTGATCCGCACCCTTACTCATCAGCGCCGCAGCAATCCGAAGCGACTTTGGAGTGGTATTTTTCTTTTGAAAACTGTTTGTGGCATCTATTATTCCCGTAAGCAGGCTTTCCGCCATACTTTCGTCGATATTCTTTTCATTTATAGTCTGAAACAGGTCAGCAATCACCTCGCATGTAGAGGAGGCTGTGATGTCTACGATATTTACCTGCCCAAAATTATCATTTTCAGTATGATGGTCAATATTTACAACCGGAACTTCATAAAAAATATCTGGATTTTCCTCATATACACTGCCAAGCGATTCTTTGTCGGGACTACCCAGGACAATTACGAGATCGTATTTGAATTTTGCTGGAATAAAAGAAAAGTCTCGCGGATCTATTGAACCTTTTTCTGGTGTAATGAAAATTCTCAGCTCGTCCTCAACTCTCTCACTACGAACATTAGTAATCTTATTGAACTTTGTGTTAAAAGCTAAAACAAAATCTCTGGCGCCCGCCAATGAATCCATCAAGTCTTCCGGCTTTGTTAAAAATGAAAAACGCTGAAAAAGTTGCTCGCTTTTAGGAACGACCACTGTTGCCTCTATATCACTTTTTCTCAAGAAAAAATATGTAGCCCAAGCAGATGCTATACTGTCTCCACCAGAATTTTGCGCCATGAAAATCAAAACGTGTTTCGCAGTTTTCAGTACATTTTCCAATTGTTGGGCATTATTCAAACTCATCTTCTTATTTTAACCCGCCTTAATTACGAAATTTTCACTATTACCCAAAGTATTACAAGATAACAAGCTTTATGGCTTGTGTCAATCATAATCTTGACAAAAAGCCAATATTAAAGCGTTACATTTAATATTGATAGTTAAAAAAATTATGAAACTAAAAAATAAACTTACACTGCTGATTTCAGCCGTAGTAATATTTAACCTTTTAGGTGTAACCCGCGTTCTTGCTTGGAATAGCTATCCGGGTATCGACTTTTGGAGTCCTGAAACTCAACAGTACATCCATGACCGCGACGTGGCAAGAAATTTGAGACAAGTACCATATTTTTACAGATACAAAAGCCAACGTGAAAACTACGGTGAAGCTAATTTTACCTGTGATTGTATTGAAGATAAAAAAGAAAGAAAGAAATGCAAAAAAAATAAAGATGCCTTTACTGATAGATGTTATTCAGGGCGCGGCTTTGGTGGCTATTATGACCGTGGTTATGATTTCGAATATTAAAAAATTTAAACTTTTTAGGCCATTGACAAAGACTTGAATTAGGTGTATAATTAAAAGTTAGTTTAGGTATGGTTCTTTTTCAAAATAAGGCTTAAGGAGGCCAAAAATGAAAATAGTTAATGTAGTAATTCTTCTTATCTCCCTTCAGCTGTCTGGCTGCAGTGGCCACGTCGAGGCTCAGCCCTTTACGGTAGCCTACGGAAATTTTCCCACGCTAAATGCCTCTATTACTCGTCTGTCGCACAATGTCACCGCTGTAACCACTTACGCGGAGAGCAGAGTCATACTTCCCGACTACGGCAGCTTTCAGGCCGTGACCTATGTGCAGCCGAAAACAACTATTTATTACAGAGACCCGCCATTTTATCCTGGCTATGCCTGGAAATATTGGTACCGGGGATCAAATTCGGTTTTCTTTGTCGGCAGTGATGGCAGGCACTACAGGTATGTTTACCGATACCCGACAAATTATCGAGTTCCGGTGCGCCAATATGCTCCCAGGCACTCATACGGTCACAGGGGTGATAGTCGCGGATCACATGGCAACAGACAGCATAGGCAACATGATCAAGGACTGGAAAGGAGACGTAGATAAACCTGGGGCGGTCAGAAAATTTGACCGCTCTTCCTTTTTTTAAAAATACCTTTAGAATATTTTATATGCAAACTTTCAATACAACTTCATCACTTAAAACCAAAAGACTTGGGCAATTACTTGCCGAAGAGCTTTATGGTGGACAACCGCTTTTAAAAAATAGCTTGTTTTCAAGCGCCGAGACAGGCGCGATAATTTGTCTTTCAGGCGATTTGGGCGCGGGAAAAACGACTTTCACACAAGGATTATTAAAAGGTCTGAAAATAAAAGGCCCTTACACGAGTCCGACTTTTTCAATCATCAAGCATTATAAAAGCAATTCAAAATTTACAAATGTCTATCATATAGATGCTTACAGAATAAATTCTAAAGATTTACTCGAATTAGGTTTTAAAGATTTTACCGGGAAAGAAAACTCAGTCACAATTATCGAATGGCCTGAGAACGTAAAAAAAATAATTCCTACTTCAGCAGTGTGGATTAATTTTGAATGGCTAAGTGAAAAAGAAAGAAAGCTGACTTTTTCCAGTAATAGCTAGCAGCTATCAACACATCCAGGAGGGCTAATCATGAAAAAGAAAATACTGTGGTGGAAAAAAGTTCTCGATATGTTTTTTAAAAAATTAGATGACCACGAAAAAATTCGCTGTAGACTCCTGTTTGGTTCCTTAGAAAATATATCTGCTTTAAAACAAGCGACCTATATGAAAGAGCGCGGATGGTAGTTGCCTGCTATTGACAAAAATACGAAAATAGTATAGTATTTTAAGTTGCTATAATATTCCATATTTTGAGGAGGAATCATGGGTAGTAGAAATGGAAAATCAAAATCGAATAGTAGCCACGCGGTAGTTTTAGTGCAAGCAACTAATCTAGCCGCCCTGGATTTCGAAATTTTGTCCAAAACCGAAGGAAAGGACATCGCCATCGAAATCCTACTTATCACTGAAGCCCTCAAAAAAGAAGACGAGATGAAAATGATCTCGCATTAGACAAACTTGGTGATATATCTATATACCTCATCTTGTCCAGCCCTCTGTCCAAAGTTATTCGGACGGGGGGATTTTTTATTATCCAAGATCCACTTGAAAAGTTCTTTATAATATTCCATCCATTTTGTAACACCCGCTTGCTCCCCATGCCTGACTCTCGCCACTGCAATAAATCTGTTTGACTGACTAAGAATTTCGTCTAAAAAAACAAATTGGCCTTCATGTTTTTCTAAAATTTCACTGCCTGCGTTTTCTTGCTTCGCCATCGTCTCGCAAAGATTTTGCAAAGTGTTTCTATCCAAACCTGCAAAAAATACTGGTACGTTTGAAATTCTCCCTTTCGTGTCGTCTATTTTTGATTTAAAATATTTCACACTGAATAATTTTCCACTTTGAATCCCTTCAATGCACTTGGTTCGTTTCTTACTTAGCGTATCATAATTGATTGCAGTTGTGAGATCAACTCCAATTCTTACGCATTTGCCATCATTAGTTGGGATTTCCAATACCACATCGCAGTGCGCCCCGCTTGCAATCATGTCATCAAATTCCGAAAGCTGCACCGATTTTACCCCCTGCCCGAACCAATTATATTTTTCTACTAAGTCGCTGAACATGTTTTCCAAAACGACACTTTCAGAAGTCGGCTTCTCAAAACCTTTAGAGTTTTTAACATACGCAACTCTGTCTAAATCTTTTTTCACATCTTCTGCTCCATAAATATCACGAAAATCCCTCATCTCTATTTTTTCATCCTTTTTTAGATACCTTTCAAAAACTTCATTTGCCGTCATGGAAGATTTTGATTTCTGAACAACTACATCTTGAGTTGCCTTATTTTGTGCAAGCGGATTTTCAAATGAATTCATAAAATATACTTTAGTATTGTTTATATTTTAGCATGTTTAATAATTATTTCTAAAAAATATTAATTTGCTTAAATAATAATTACTTTTATTTCGTAATTACAAAGCTTTCCTTTAACAAGACGAGTAAATAAATATTTTACCAAAGGAAGTGGAATGGGAATGTCTACTGTACTTTATAAAATATAAATTATTTGATTTCGTATTTGTATTATTTTCCTGGCGCGGTATACTTAAAAGACTCTTAAAATCTAGCAAATTATCAAATATGGATTCAAAAAAATACAAAAAACTTATTCTTATCGACGGAAACGCCATCATCCACCGGGCTTATCATGCATTGCCGCCATTTACGACAAAATCCGGCGAACTAGTTAATGCCGTTTACGGGTTCTCTTCAACGCTACTGAGCGTGATTGCCGAATTTAAGCCGGACTACATTGTAGCTTCTTTTGATTTGGCAGGCGGAACTTTTCGTCATGAAAAATTTGATCAATACAAAGCAAACAGAGTAAAAGCTGATGATGAACTTTATGCTCAAATCCCCAGAGTAAAAGAAATTGTAAAAGCGTTCAATATTCCCATATACGAGCAGGCTGGATTCGAGGCTGACGATATTATCGGAACCATGGCGCGTCAAATCAAGCAGCATGCGGAAAACATTGAAACCATCATCGTAACTGGCGATATGGATACCCTGCAGCTCGTTAATGACAGCACCAAGGTCTACACCATGCGCCGGGGGCTTTCGGATTCTCATCTTTATGATGAAGCCAAAGTCTTTGAGCGCTATGGCTTGAGTCCTTCACAAATTATCGACTACAAGGGGCTGAGAGGAGATCCGTCTGATAATATTCCTGGCGTAAAAGGCATTGGAGATAAAACAGCAACCGTCTTACTACAAAAGTATTCCACGATTGAAGGCGTTTATGAGAATCTTGCTGAAATCAAGGGGGCTGTCAAAGACAAGCTTGAGCGCGACAAGGCAAACGCACTGCTCAGCAAGGAACTGGCAACGATTGATTTGAATGCTCCGGTAACTTTGGAACTGGAAAAATCGCAGCTTCATGATTTTGATCGTGAAACTATTGTAAAACTTTTTACCGAACTTAACTTCTACAGCCTCGTAAAAAGGCTTCCCGGAAGCATCCACGACCTCACTTCAACCGAAGAAACTAATTCAAAACCCGTCAGCGAAGGCGTGAAGGATTTTAAATATGTCATCTCGACCGATGTGACAATGGAGAGCGATTTGAAAGAGTTTCAAACAGCTAGCGAGATTTCAATTGCAATTGAAAATAGCGGCGAAGAGATAACTGGCATTGCACTTTCTCAAAAAATCGGTCGCGCTACGTTCTTCCCCTTTAATAGAGATTCTGTCCTTGCATTAAGCTCTATTTTAGGCGATAACTCAATTAAAAAAATTGGCTACGACCTGAAAACGCTTTTCAAATTACTCGCAAAAAATTCTGTTCTAATGGCAAATATGCACTTTGATTGCCTGTTAGCAGCCTATGTCTTGAATCCTGGAGAAAAAATAACTTTGGAAAAATTAATCTTAAGCGAACTGGGAGAAGAAATAAATTTTCAGCCAAAGACTAAGGGTCAACTCTCGCTAGTAGCCAGCCAAGAAGAGCTTGAAGCAAATATGCATGTCGTCTGTCAGAAAGCTGACTATTGTTTCAAGCTAAAATCAGCGTTAGAAAAAAACCTGGTGCAAATCAGCGCCGAGCAGCAAGAATCCAATTTAACCGAAGGAACACTTAACACCGTCTTTCATAAAATTGAGATGCCGCTTGTGGAAATCTTAGCGGAAATGGAGCTAACCGGCATAGAGATAAATCCGATAATTTTTAAAGGGATTTCTGAAAAAATTACTAAGACCTTAAAAAAACTTGAAAGTTCCATTTATGAAATGGCGGGGAAAGAATTCAATATTAACTCACCTTCTCAACTTTCTGAAATTCTTTTTACCACTTTAGCGCTGTCTACAGCTGACATTAAAAAAACAAAAAAGGGTCTTTCAACTGCTGCAGCGGAACTTGAAAAATTGCGCGGCTCTCATAAAATTATCGAAAAAATCGAAGAGTATCGGGAGCTTTTCAAATTAAAAACCACCTATCTAGATGCAATTCCAAAACTGCTCAACAAAAACTCTCGCATTCACACGACATTCAATCAAGCAATAACAGCAACTGGCAGACTCTCATCAACCGACCCGAATCTTCAAAATATTCCTATCAAAACAGACCTTGGGCAGCTACTAAGGACGGCTTTCGTTGCCAAAGAAGGCTGCAAGCTCGTAAGTGCGGATTATTCACAAATAGATTTACGGGCAGTGGCCCATGTAAGTGCAGATAAAAAACTTATCGAAGCATTTCATCGCGGAGACGATATTCATAAAATTACCGCGGCTGAAGTCAATGGCGTTTCTTTGTCTGAAGTAACACAAAAAATGCGTTCCAACGCAAAAGCTCTTAACTTTGGAATTATTTACGGGATGAGCTCTTTCGGCTTTGCACAGTCAGCTGGAATCCCGCGCGACCAAGCCCAAAAATTCATCAACGCATACATGGAAAAATTTTCCGGAGTTGCTGCTTATATGAAAGAAACTCGCGAATCTGCACGCATTAATGGATACGTTGAGACCCTGTTTGGCAGAAGACGCAATCTTCCCGAAATACATTCGCCCAATTTTCTCGTAAAAGCTGGCGCTGAGCGCATGGCAATCAACATGCCGATTCAAGGTCTTGCAGCTGATATCATGAAACTGGCAATGCTTGCAACAAAAAAAGCTTTCGAAAATGATAATGACGTCCAGATGCTACTGCAAATTCATGATGAAATCATTTTAGAAGTCGCAGCCGACAAAGCGCAAGATGTCGCAATCAGGCTCAAGCACGCTATGGAAAACGTTCACCCGCTTCGTGTTCCCCTAATCGTAGACGTGGCTGTGGGAGAAAATTGGGGAGAAATATAATGTCGTCGCAAGCGACTCCTCAATTTCAAATTTAAAATTTCAAATTTAAAAATTATTGAAGTATGCCCGAACTTCCAGAGGTACAAACTGTCGTGAATGATTTACAGACAATCGTTAATGGAACAATTACCGGTTTTTCTTCTCGTTGGCCAAAAGCCTTAAAAAACAAAAGCGGCAAAAGCATTTCTGAAAAAGAGTTTACTTCTTATATCGTGGGGAAAAAAATAATTGCCATTGAAAGATTAGGCAAAAATATTTTTATTGCTCTTGCAGGTAACATAAGCTTGTTTATCCATCTTCGGATGACTGGACAGCTTTTGGCAAATTTTAATGTCTCAAATTCATACGTAAAAACCCTCGACGCTGAAAATATCTTCACCGCAATAGAAAATAAACATGTTCATCATGCCTTTCTAATTAATAAAAAGGACATATTGGCTTTTTCGGATGTCAGAAAGTTCGCAACTTTAAAAATCTTGCCCACTAAAGATGTTCAAGCATTTAGCGATAAACTCGGAATCGATCCCGTAGTAAATTTCACCTGGAAAAAATTTCATTCTTTGTTTGAAAAAAAATATAACAAGTCACTTAAGGAGTTTCTCATGGATCAGTCTGTCATTGTGGGAATTGGCAATATTTATGCTTCGGAAATTCTTTTTGAAGCCCAGATTGACCCACGAAGAACAGTTCCGTCAATTACCGAAAATCAGCAAAAAAAACTCTATCTTGCAACCAAAAAAATTCTAAAAAAAGCGATTGCACTTCGCGGCACATCCGTCAGTGATTACCGCGATGCTAAGGGAAAAAAGGGACAATTTCAAGATCATCTGAAAGTATATAAAAAAGTTGACCAGCCTTGCAAAAAATGTGCTACAATAATCATAAGAACAGTACTTGGACAAAGAAGTAGTTTTTATTGTCCAAATTGTCAAAAATAAAAGGTATTAATCCTGGGGCAAGCCCCGAACCCTCTGGGTTTCCGCGGCCAGTCTCGCCCGAGGCTTGCCGAGGTGGACCTGTCTCGTTTTGGCACTCGCCAAGGCGGGCAAGCCGCGAAGTACCTGCCGGCAGGCAGGTTAAACCTATTTGATGTCATCACTCGCTCAATAATAATCTAATTAAAAATACAAACATGAACAGAAAGCAAATCGGTGCAATCGTGCTTATTTCTGCCATCGTAGCAGGAGGAATCATTTATTTCACGACCGGAAAAAAGGCGGAGAAAAGTGTTAAACAAATCGAACTTTCAACAAAAACTCCCGAACCTAGCGAGCCAGCAAATAATGGCAACGTAAGCCCCATCACTGGACTAGCATGCGAAAACTGGAACAAACGCACCTTTGCTGTCATGCAGCCGGCTGATGTTGCAGCAAGGCCTCTAGCTGGACTTTCACAAGCAGATATAACTTTTGAAATGGTGGCCGTTTACGGAAGCATTACACGACTGATGGGTGTTTACGGTTGCAATAATCCGGTCGAAGTTGGGTCTCTTCGCAGCGCCAGACATGATTTTGTGCATCTTGCTAAAAGTCTTGGTTCTGTCTATGTCCATTGGGGAAGAGCAGACATTGAAGAATTTAAAAATGTTTTAAATAGTGGAATTGTTGATGACATGAATTGCAACAATGATGCAGGAAAATCTGCAGGTCAGTATTGCTTCAGAAAAGAAGCCTCCGGAAATATGCGCGGCGTTGATACTGGTTACGCAAAATTTGATTCCCTACTTGAAGGCGCCAAAGCTTTCGGATATAGCTCAGAAAATAAGTTCTTAGGTTATCCCCATCAACCAGAGGTTGCTTTGGAACAACGTCCAAGCGGCGGGAATCTTCGTGTAGCTTTTGCAAAACCATTTGATGTCGAATATGACTATGATAAAAAAAGTAATTCCTACCTTCGAACCTGGGGAGGAAAAGCAGACACTGACAGAAACAATGACCAAAGAATTGCACCGAAAAATGTTGTTGTTATGATTGCAGATGCTGCTCCAATTAAAGTTGGAGAGCAATACGCAAACATCCAGATTGGTGACCCATGGTTTGATAGCGCTGATTCAGGTTCTGCTTTCTTTTACATGAATGGGCAACAACATAAAGGAACTTGGAAGAAAGACAAGAGCAAGATCGAAAGTAAATTGATGTTTTTAGACGAACAAGGCCAAGAAATAAAATTTGTTCCTGGTCAGATCTGGGTAGACATAATCGATCCAGGTCAGGCCCTTAGGTGGACACCAGCAGTATAAAATCTCAATGCCAAAATCCGAATGACAAATAATGATAAAATGTTTAGGCGTCAAAGGAAACAAGTCGGATTTTGGATTTAGGATTTTATTGGAAATTAGGATTTAGTATTTAAGCATTATGCTCACATTTCTGTTCGGTGCTGACAACTTTCGCTCTAGCGAAAAACTCAGTGAACTTAAAAATAAATCTTTAAAGAATAGCTCAGGCGTAGACCTGAGCGTTCTTGATTATGATGAAGCTAGCACAATCAAGCCGCTAGCGGATATCCTAGCCGCGCAAGGACTTTTTTCTTCCCAGCAGTTGGTAATAATAAAAAATTCCATGTCCAAGGGCTCCACTGAGCAGCAAAAGGAGTTACTAACCTATTTAAAAACTCATAGTGAACTGAAGACCGATGCGCATACCACCGTTATTTTTTTCGAAGCTGCTACCCCCAAGAAAAATGGAGCGCTCTATAAATTTCTCGCAACAAACGCAAAAAAAGAAGAATTTATGCCACTTGATGGCGCAAAGCTTTCTGCTTGGGCCAAAGATTTTGCAAAAAAACTATCTCCTTCAACAGAATTTTCACAAAGCGCGCTAAATATTCTCCTAGCTTCGGTTGGAAATGATTTAAATGCTCTTTCAAATGAGCTTACCAAGTTGGTAAATTATAAAAATGGCACAATCATCTCAGATGCGGATGTCATCCTACTCGTGAAGTCGAAAGTAGACTCTACCATGTTTGAGACGATTGAGGCGTTAGTTAGCGGCAATAAGGCGCGCGCCCTGTCGCTCCTGCATGCTCAAATTTCCAAAGGTGAGGATATTTACTACATGCTCTCCATGTACACCTATCAAGTTCGGACTTTGCTTAAGATCGGCGATTTTTATTGGCAAGGAATGACCAGCGCTCCACAAATAGCTCAAGCATCTGGTCTTCATCCTTATGTTGTGCAAAAATCTCTTTCGCAGCTCAAAAATCTTTCTGAGGAAAAAACCAAACAAATGCTCCGTGACCTTTCCGAAATAGATCATAACGCCAAAACCGGAAAAATGGATCTGCTTTTAGCACTGGATGCTTTTATTGTTTCTTTATAATAAATTTCTTCGTTATTGTTCTCGCCCTCCGGGAGAAATGTTGTACTCAAGGCAAAGAGGGCGCGCGCAAATTAAAAACCAACGAAACGATTCGTTGGTTTTTAATTTTTGATCTCTTTAGCTTGCGCCCACAAGATTTCAAATATTGGCAAAAAGAATTTTGGCACAGCTTCTGATTCAATAACCACAAGAAATGGTTTTTCTTCGAAAGTTGTGATTGCTAGCTTACTACCAAAGACTGCAATATCCATGTCGCATTCATCAAAAACAGAGAGTGTTCGAATTTTTGTTTTGTCTGTGATTTTCCGAAATTCTTTAGCGATTCGAATATCCTCTGAATTGTCAGGCACAATCGTCCGGCTTTCAAGTTTATTAAATCCAGATTTGTAACTTTTCTGCCAACTTTCGGAAGCGCCAGGAAAAAATTGATTGAGGCGTGCATTACTTGCAATGAATACGGCTGACTTTTGCCTATTAATTTCATTGTAAACTTTTTGAATTCCTTCCTTGGTTTCAAAATATGAAATTTTTGGTTTTCCCTTCCCTTTATTTGCTAAGGTTTTAAAAATTGGCAGCATTTCAGAAAAATTTTTTGCCGTAGTCTGGAGCTGAGCAGAGATTGCACCGGGATCAATTGCCTGAAATGTTTTTATTTTTTGATTAGGAACCTCGCTAGCAAACCCTCTTTTAACTAATTCATCTAATACGACATATATTATAGGACGCTTTAATCTAGAAACATTTGCGATTTCTTGCACGGTTGCATGCCCAATTTCCAGCATAGCTAAATAAACCTTGGATTCTTTTTCGTCAAATCCCGCATCTTTTAATAAATCTAAAAGCATATTATCCATACTTCTCTTTTTATCATTTTAAATAAATATTGTCAATAATTTTGAATAATATAATTAAATATTGCTTTATTTTAGCTAATATTAAGCATTGTCATGTTCAATATCATTGAATTTTTATTAATTTTAAGTATACTTACCTGTTGTTCATTAAAAACCAAGGAGGTTTATATGTGGCAAGATGAAGAAGCTTATATGAAATTTTTGATTGATTTCGGAGTCGAAAAGAGTGTCGTTTCAGAGGTTTTTTTAAAATCTCGTTATCACAACCAACAAAAAATCCATGCGGCAATCAATGTTGTTAACAAACTATTGAAATCATTACCTCCATCACTAGGTGAAATTCCACGCCACCCTTTTGATATCATGCGCTTACGTTATGGACTTTATATGGATCATGGATGGAAAAAGTTTACACTCAAGGAAATGGGACGCATTTATTGCATCTCCGGAACTATGATCGATTTTAACATCAAAAAAATCTGGCAATTCCTTCACAAACGAGAGAATAAAAGACAGTTAATGGAACTTTTTTATCCACCTATTCAGCCTTTAAAGAATCTGGGTTTCGAAGAAAAACTTAATCGCTCCGTTGATGAGCTTGAACTCTCGGTTAGATCAACAAATTGCCTTATTCAAGGTAACATTCTCACGATTGAAGACCTTGTTCAAAAAAGAGAAGCTCAGCTTCTTAAAATGCCAAATTTAGGCAGAAATTCTCTTCATGAAATCAGAAATGCACTCTTTGAAATCGAATTGACCCTGGGAATGAAGCTCGAAACATATGATGCCGATATTAAATAACAAAACCCGCCCTTGCGCTAAAGCGTTCGGGCGGTCTTTTATATTCAAGATGTGTTATTTCTTCAGAGCTAATTTCTTTACAGCAGCATTCAATCTTGATTTCTTTCTTGCAGCAGTATTTTTCTTAATAACATTCTTCTGTGCAGCCTTGTCTAAAGCTTTAATAGCAGCTTTTAAGAATTCCTGAGCCTCTTTAACGGCCCCAGCAGCGATATTTTCGTTAGTCTTCTTGATAGCATTTCGGAAAACACCTTTTACAATCTTATTCTTAATAGTTTTGCGATCAGTAACTCGCATGTATTTTTTAGCAGCTTTTTTGATTGGCACGGGGTTATTTGGATGCACTTATTCCTGAGAGCATTAGGAAAAAGCTTATCCGATAAAATTAATTTAAAATATTGTTCTATATATTATTAACACGCAATTGAACAACAGTCAATATTCAATATTCAAAATTCAATAAACTCTGCATTTTTTGTATGTTGTATATTGATTGTTGTATCTTGTCTATTGATTCATTGCCAAATCTACAATCTCTTCACCTCCCAACTGATCATTAACTTTCTTCACTATTCTCCCTCTGTTAAGCCAAATTTCGCTTGCCCAAGTCGAACCGGTTGCTTTGATAAAGATTTTTTTTTCTTTAAAAAATACGGGCGTGATGTTTTCTCCACCTTGTCTGCCATATTCCTCTTTAATAACAAGCTGAAAAACGTAAAAAACGCTCTGCTGGTCAATAACAACGGTTCTCCTGCTTTCAAGCGATTTTTTATTTATAAAGGATCCTAAAGTTTTCATTGTATTAGAAAAATGTCATGCTTAACTTGCTTGCCTCGACGAAACGAAATGTAGGCGGGTTTCAGCATCTATTTTCTCATATAGTTTAATTTTCCATAACCTAGATCCTGAAATAAATTCAGGATGACATAAAAATGAATGCTAAATATTTTTATGTCAGTTTTTAATAGGCATAATAATATAGGTGTAAGAAAGCACCTCCTCCTTTTTCTCACCCTTAACCATCCTTAAAACCGCTGGAGATGAACCACTATTCATCAAAAGTAGCAGTTTGGATGTACCTATAGCCTGAAGTCCATCTGACATGTAACGAGGATTAAATAGCGCTTCCAATGATGGTCCTTCGATTTCAGCCTTGATTATGGTTTTATTCTCTCCAACCTCTTCAGCCCTGGACTGCACGTTAACCTCACTGTTTTCACTATCTATCGTAAATTTAACTTCTCCAGCTTTACTATGAGTAAAAATTCCGGAAATCTTAACAGCTCTAAGAACAGTGTCTTTTTCTAGCAGCACGCGAGTTGCAAATTCCTGGGGTATAATCTGCTGATAAGGAGGATATTTCCCATTAATGAGCCTGGAAACAATGCGGACATTATCAATTTGGAAAAATATCTGACTTTCTTCAATCCCAACCTTAATATCTTGAGTTTCGGGATTTATAACACGAAATACTTCAGAAATAGTGTTAAGAGGAACAATAATTGAAGTTGTTTTTTCGGTAAAAAGCTCGTATGCCTGCGGATTATCTTTAATCAAGGTCACCACGGCTTCGGCCAAGCGGAAACTATCCGTTGCAGCAAGCCTGACTTCAAGTTTATCAAGGACAACATTTAGCCCGGTAAGCTCAGGCCTGGTTCCATCCAGTGAAATACAAGTTGTAAGGCGAGGAATAGCCTCTTTCATTTCCTGCGCAGGAAGTGAAAACAAAAATTCCCCCTCCATTTCGGGAATAATCGGAAAATCTTGCGCCTGTAGGCCTTTAATTTGAGCTTTTGATGACCCGCTTTCAATGTGCAGGGTTTGGTCGATAACCGACAAAGAAATAGTACTTTCCGAAGGCAGATTATTAACAAAATTACTCAAAAGTCTAGCGGGAACAGTTATTGTGCCCTCTTCTTCGATTTTAGCTCCAATTTTTAGAAAAACACCTATTTCCAGGTTAGTTGCAGCGATTTTTAGCATCCCTTGGCCCGTCTCTAAAAGAATATTTTCCAAAATAGGCAATGTGATCTGTTTTCCCACCACGCGCTCCGTACTATAAATTGCTTTTTTAAAATTTTCCTGAGTACATGTCAATTTCATAATGTTTTTCCCCTATTTAAAGCTTATTTTGGCAACTAACAATCTTATCCCCAAGTTATCCACAATACAAGATTTACCGATATTTGCCTTTATACTGCGTACATTCGCTCTCTCAATAAAGCAACGTCTTCGCGAACTTTCTCATCCGTCTCCATTTCGCGATTTATTTTTTCAAAAGCATGGAGAGCTGTTGTGTGATCGCGTCCTCCAAATAATGCTCCGATGCTTGGATATGAAATACTGAGCTCGCTTCTCATTAAATACATAGCTACATGTCTAGCGTAGGCAATCTCTTTTTTTCTGCCTTTTTCAATAAGCTCCTTATTAGAAATATTGAAGTATTGAGCAATGGCATCAATTACATGCTGCGACTGAACGCCCTTCTTCTTACCGCTGGAGATTATTTCCTGAAGCGCCTGCTGAACAAATTTAAGTGTCGGCAATTTTTTGTTGAACTCGCAAGCTGCGATAATTCGATTAAGCGCGCCTTCAAGTTCGCGAATATTGTTTTTAACATTTTCCGCAATAAAACGAACAGCTTCCTCATCTAGATAAAAATTCTTTTCTGCTGATTTCGTTTTTAAAATAGCAATACGCGTCTCAAGGTCTGGCTTTCCAATGTCTGCTATCATCCCACCTTCAAAACGTGAGCGCAACCGCTCCTCTAGCGTCGCTATCGCCTTTGGAGGACGATCAGAACTAATCACAATCTGTTTATTGATTTGGTAAAGCGCATTAAATATGTGGAAAAATTCATTCTGAGTTTTTTCTTTTCCTGCCAAGAACTGCACGTCATCAATAATCAAAAGATCAATTTGTTGATAAGCAGACTTGAAATCATTAACAGTCTGATTCCTGATAGAATCAATAAGTTCGTTAGCAAAGCGTTCAGAAGTTATATATTTGATTCTACGGGAACCATCATTCGCCAAAACTTCATTACCGATTGATTGAAGTAAATGCGTTTTTCCCAACCCCACCCCGCCGTAAATAAAAAGCGGATTATAAATTTTTCCTAAATTTTGAGAAACAGCATAACATGCGGCGCGAGCTAGCTCATTATTTTCACCGATAATAAAGTTCTCAAAAGTATATCTAGGGTTTATGTTATTTTCATATCCAGCTTGCTGCACAACTTGATTGTCTATGCCTTGCTGCAAGGGTTGTTGTTCCATCCTAGCGGAAGCATTGTCTTGTTGCTGATATTGAACATATGGTTGCTGTGCAGGAATGCTCTTCCTCTCCTCTGTTTGAGGTGCTTGATCAGTGCTATAGATAATACAACTTATTTCTTTGATATCATCCTGGAAATTTCTCAGTGCCCTGAAGATATAAGTATTGTATTTATTTTCCAGCCATTCTTTTGCGAAGCCGTTTGGCACACCAATAACAACCTTTCCATTTTCGTTGGAAAGAATTGTTGTGTTTTTAAACCACGTACTGAAATTGGCTTTAGAAATAGAAAGCTCTATTTCTCCAAGTGCTGCTTGCCAAAGTTCTACATTGTTCATACCTTGGTGGTGAAAATTCAGATGAGCATAAACTCAAGTTGAATATTTCTTTATCACGCTTCTATTTATTTAAATTGCTAAAAACTTTCCAAAAGTTACGCTTTCCTCCCTCCTTCCAAGCAGAATTCGCTGTGTACAAAATTATATCATGCTCTCATTCCATATGCTAGAACTCACCATTGCCAACTGTTAACAATATGTGCATAAGTAAGTTAACTCATATCGATTTCGCAAAACTACTTCGCCAAGCGGTTAACTACCCACATATCGTGACACATCCCCATGGCTGTAGAATATCCCTTAGTGGGACGTTTTGTCAATTTTTTCCTTTATATTTAACGTTTTACCACCAACTCAAAGTTAAACTGAAGCTATTTTGTTAATATTTCACTTTTTCGAAAGAAAGCTTGGATTTGCGGCTAATTACATCTTTGTAGTTTTAAAAAAACTAGTAGCTTTTAGTAAATATCTTTAAAAAAGCAGATTTCTGAGTTTTTACCCACATAATTCAAAATTTTACCGTTATTAAGCACTTTTTAACCCTAAAAATGTGTTGACTTTTTCTCCTATACTGGTACACTGGGATAAGTTATACATTAATATAGGAAACTTTGTATTTAGAGGGTTATTAGCGTCATTCGAGTGCTTCTTCGTTATCGAAGTTGCATGAAACGAAATTGTCTCAAATTTGGCGAATTTTCACTCGAATGTTACGAATAACAGATAAATGCTTAGCACCTAATACATCATATGAAACGAACTTACCAACCAAAAAAAGGACGTCGCAAAAGCCGTCATGGATTTCTTGAGCGCATGAGCACAAAAAATGGTGCTAATGTTATCAAAAGACGAAGACAGGCTGGTCGTAAGAAACTTTCAGTTTAATTATAAGCCCTCTCTTGAGCGGTAATAACGCAGCATGCTTTCGAAAAAAAATAGACTAACGAAACGAGAAGACTTTTCTCTCGCATTTACCAAAGGCTCTTACGTATCAGTTTATAGTGGTTTTTCTATAAAATTCATACCAAATCAGCTGGATGCAACAAGAATTGGATTTCCGGTTGGTAAGAGTTTTTCAAAAAAAGCTGTAGTTAGGAATCGAGCGCGCAGAATCCTTAGAGCCGCTACCGCCTCCCTTATTGCAAAACTAAAGCCTGGATTCGACATTGTTGTAATGATACGCCCAGATTGTAAGGAATTAGAGTTCAATAATGTCATCAGTGAGTTAAACAAGGTTTTTACAAAAGCTAATTTACTCATCTAAGTTTTCTCTTGGAAACTATTTAAAACAAAATGCTAGCCCTTTTCCACACTCTTGTTTACCAACCACTCTACAATTTACTCATTTTTCTTTATAACATCGTACCTGGTAAGGACTTTGGTATTTCAATCATCCTTATAACGATAGTGCTTCGCACAATCTTGATTCCTCTTTATAAAAAACAGATCGAATCACAGCAAAAAATGCAGGAGCTTCAGCCCAAGATTAAAGCTCTGCAGGAGAAGACAAAGCATGACAAAGAGCTTCAAACTAAGCAATTAATGCAGTTGTACAAGGAAAACAAAACTAATCCATTTTCTGGTTGCCTGCCACTTATAGTTCAATTAGTTTTTCTTATTGCTATCTATCAGGTTTTAATCAAGATTTCTGAAAATGGTCTTGTCGTAGATACAACACAACTATATTCTTTTGTTTCAGATCCAGGAAAAATTAATCAGTTTTTCATCTCACTTGTTGATCTCACAAAGCCTAGCATTGCTATAGCTTTCCTAGCCGCTATTGCTCAATATTTCCAGACAAAAATGCTGATGGCAAAGCAACCGGCTGTTGTTAAGAAAGAAACCAAAGATGAAATGCCGGATATAGCTCAAATGATGAGCAAGCAGATGCTTTATCTTGGACCTTTTCTGACCCTTTTTATTGGAATAAAATTCCCTGCCGGACTTTCACTTTATTGGCTAGCTGGAACCCTGTTTATGCTAGTTCAACAGATTGTGATTGAAAAAAAAGCTGAAAATAAAAAAATCTAACGGACGAATCAGTTTTTGAAGAGAAAATTCCCATTTTTTATATTGAATTTAATTCATTTAACTATATCGGGGAATCCCTGGGCGGTGCCCATCGAACCTCCTACTCTGAATATGAACGAGCAAATCAAAGATGTTATCAAGAAAACCATTGAGGATTTACTATTAAAGATGGGATTTTCCGGAGATGTTACACTTTCGCAGGAAGAAGATGACGACAGTATTGTTTGCAATATCAACACTGATGTTGATTCGCATTTTTTAATCGGACAGCATGGCGTAAATTTGCAAGCAGTTCAGCACCTTGCACGACTTATTGTTCGTAAACACATTCCAGAAAAAATTCGCTTTGTTTTAGATGTAAATGATTATCGTAAACAAAAAAATCAATCCATCGTGCAGTTAGCACAAGCAGCCGCGCAAGATGCGATAAGTGAGCACAGGAGCGTTATTATGAAACCAATGTCTACATATGAACGAAGAATTGTGCATCTTGAGCTATCGAAAAATTCCGATGTTTTAACTGAGAGTGTTGGCGAAGGTGAGTCTAGAAAAATCGTCGTAAAACCAAAAGATTTAATCGGATAATTTTTTCCCGAAGCTTACACGTGTCATTAGCGATTAGCAGAATCTGCATGCGATGAAACCGCGATATTCTGTTTTTAAAAAAAATTCAATGGCAATAGCTCGAAAAATTGCATACAACGTGATTTTTAATGTAATCACGAAATTTCTTTCAACTTTTTTAGCATTAGTTGGAATAGGTTTCATTACCCGCTATCTGGGTACGCAAGGATTTGGTGATTATTCAACCGTCCTTGCTTTTTTTGCTTTCTTTGGATCTTTTGCTGATTTGGGACTTTATGCGATAACGGCCAGAGAGATTTCCAGAAAGGATTCTGATGAAAAGAAGATTCTAGGTAATGCCTTTGCGCTCAGGTTAGTTTCTTCACTTGCTGTGTTCATTATAACTCCTATTTTTATCTATTTTCTGCCGTATAGTCGCGATGTTAAGCTGGGAATTATGATTGCAGCTGCATCTTTTGTTTTTTCTTCAACATACATGGTTCTTAATGGTGTTTTCCAAAAAAATCTCGCCATGGATAGAGTTGCCAGCGCAGAAGTTATCGGCAAACTTATTCAAATAGGTGTTATTATGTTTGCCGTTAAGAATGATCTTGGTTTCACTGCTATTGTCTTGTCGATATTAGCTGCAATGGTGTTCAATTTTTTTACCATCCTATTTCTAGTTAGAAAATACAGCGCCCTGAGACTACAATTTGATTTTGCTTATTGGAAGAAGTTCCTAAAAGAATCAGCTCCACTGGGTCTTTCAGCTATTGTAATTTTTATTTATTTCAAAATTGACACTATCCTCCTTTCAGTTATAAAAACGAATACTGAGGTCGGAATATACAATGCTGCATATAAAGTAATTGAAAATGTATCATATATACCAGCGATGATCGTCGGCCTCGTTTTCCCTATGTTTTCGTTACATATTTTTTCTGACAAAAAAAGATTTTCTCATCTTGCTGATGAAACTCTCAAAGTATTTTTCATTTTAATTGTACCGATAGTTATCGGAACATTATTTCTTTCTGAGGGCATAATAAATTTAATTGGTGGGGCTGCTTTTATTCAAGCAGCTAATACACTAAGAATACTTTCTGTTGCCTTAGCTTTTATTTTTTTTGGAGGATTATTTAACAATATCTTGATTGCAAGCAATCACCAAAGAAAACTTTTACTGGTTCTTATTGGTTGTGCGATTTTCAATGTTGTTGCTAATCTCCTATTCATTCCAACATATTCCTATACGGCAGCGGCAATAATCTCTGCATTAACTGAATTTTTCGTGGCACTTGGCGGTTTGATTTTAATTATCAAATATGTTGATTACATTCCTAGGATCAATAAGTTTATCAACATTCTTATTTCGGGTTTATTTATGGCTATTTTCCTGTGTATCTTCAAGGATATGAGCTTTTTTGCATCCATGATTGGAAGTTCCTTTATTTATGCTTTATTTCTCTGGATCACAAGAACTATAACTATCAAAGAACTTTCGGGTATTTTTGCAAAATAAGCTATACTATTTAAATACTCCTCGAACATATCTTTTAAAAAGACATTCGTATATTCATTATATAAAATCTTGGCATGAAAAAAACAAAAGTACCCAAATTGTTTGTAATTATCCTCAATTATAACGGAAAAAATACTCTTTCTGATTGCCTTTCTTCCGTTTTTCAATCAAATTACGCAAATACTGAAGTAGTTGTAGTTGATAATAATTCAACCGATGGCTCATTTGAACAAGCTAGGCTTGCATACTCTAGAGCGCATTTTATTAGAAATTCGGAGAATATTGGCTTCGCAAAAGGAAACAATGTCGGTATCCGCTTTGCTCTGGAAAAATTTGCAGACTTTGTATTCATCCTAAATAATGACGCGATGCTGGAAAAGGATACGCTTACATTACTAGTTCAAGAGGCAAAAAAACATGGAAAGCCAGCTGCCTACAGTCCACTAATCTTAGCTGCAAATAATAAAGATGTTTGGTTTGCGGGAGGCTTTATCAACTGGAAAAAAATGCGAACTGAGCATATCTTTGAAAAAACTTCGGATGATACGTACCCTTCGGAATATCTTAGCGGTTGTGGGATGCTTGTGGACAAAGAAATTTTTAAGAGGATTGGCCTATTCGATGAACGCTTTTTCTTGTATTATGAGGATGCTGACTTTTCATTTCGTGCAAAAAAAGCCGGATTTGAACTTTTTATATTCCCAGCGGTACACATGAAACACCTAGAACGAAGTAATACTGAAAATAGTGAGAAACTTTATTGGTTGGTACTTTCAGGTCTCATTTTTTTTAACTTACATGGAACACTAATTCAGAAAATTTGGATTTTTAATTACACCTTACTGCGTAGAATCAAAAATATCGCAAATAATCTCTCTGCTAAAACCTTAGCGTCTACTCAAATTTCAAAAGCATTTAGCGATTTCAAAAAAATTCCTTTTTAATCTCGATTTTCCGATGGATATCTCCTTTATTATTGTAAACTATAAGAGCGCGCATTTGTTAAGTGCCTGCATCGCATCCATACAAAAAAATTCTTTGGACCTGTTAACTGAAACTATCATCATAAATAACGATGATGTGGCGCTTTCGCTCAATCTCCCCAAGGTAACAGTATTAAACCAAGCTGATAATCTGGGCTTTGCAAAGGCCTGCAATATTGGTGCCAGGGCTGCAACCGGAAAATTTATTTTTTTTCTAAATCCAGATGCGGAACTTCTTACGTCAAACCTTGATGTTTTAATTGATACACTCGGACAGGAGGACGTCGCCATTGTCGCACCCAATCTTCTTAATACTGAAAACAAGTCTCAACAATGGAGCGCTGGCAGCGACATCACCCCACTGGAAATTCTAAAAAATAATCTTGGCATAGTTTCGAGTAAAAAAATTTGGACGTCTTCCGTTCCAACAGAAGCTGAGTGGGTTAGCGGCGCAGCATTCATGCTTTCCAAGAAATTATTTTTAGAAATTGATGGCTTTGATGAGCACTTTTTTATGTATTTTGAAGATGTCGATCTCTGTAGGCGCTTTCGCACAGCCGGAAAAAAAATAATACTACTCCCTAGCGTGAAAGTTAGACATCTTTCAGGGAAAAGTCGCACAAGCCATTCTTCGCAAAAAGCTCAGTATTATTTTTCTCAAAATTATTATCTAAAAAAACATTTTTCGCCAACCAAAGCATTAGCAATTCATTGTTTGAAAAAAGTTGTGCTGTTTTTACGCACCTATTCTTTTTTTAAATAAGTCGCCTACCGTCAGAAGGATCTTTTTTTATTAATTGCACTTATTATATGTCACATTTTGTATTGCTACTTCTTTTTATCTTTTTACCTTTTCAATTCGCTCTAAATCCTACACCTGGAATTGATTTGGCAATAATCAGATTAATCATACCGCTCCTTTTTCTAGTCTGGCTTTGGAAAACAAAGAGAGCTGACCCATATTACTTTAAAAATAACCCTGTTTTCATATTATTGGCAACCTTTCTATCCCTGGCGGTCCTTTCATTATTTTTTTCAAATAATCTTGGCTGGTCATTGCGTAAGTTACTTTTTTTGTTTTCCATTTTTCCCTTGTATTTAATTATTGTAACCACCTTAAAAGAGCGGGCAAACCAAAAAAAAATCCTTTTTTTCTTGGTTACAGGGGCATCACTTCTGGCATTTCTTGGCTTAATTCAATTCATCTTGCAATTTATCTTTGGAATCGATGGGGTTTATCAGTTTTGGATAAGAAATGTGCTACCATTTTTTCTTGGTAACACTTTTTCTCAAGCCGTGATCACGCATCCAAGCTTTATGGTTAATAGCAATGGATCAACATATCTTCGCGCTAGCGGAACTTTTCCGGATCCGCATATGTTCTCCTACTTTCTCGGAATGACCCTGCCTTGGGCCATTGCCTGCTGGCAAGAGTCAAAAAAATACAAGAAACTTCTCCTACTGTGCGTTCTTGCTATCACCTTAGCTGATCTGCTCAGTTTTACACGTGGAGGATATGTCGGTTTAATTGCTGGTGCCATTGTAATACTGCCGTTAGTGAGTCGCGTAGCTGCCATAAAAATACTTGTCGGCTCTCTTGTAATCTTTTTTTTCCTATTTTTTTACCCGAGTAGTCCTGTTGTTGAAAGACTCAACTCTTCATTTGATACACATGAGGGATCAAATATTGAAAGAATCAGCAACTGGAAACAAGCATTAATTATTATTACCGAGAATCCCTTGGGAGTTGGCATCGGGATGTATTCGCAGGCCGTTAAGCCTACAGCGACTTACAGGGAACCGATCTATGCACATAATTTATATTTAGATATTGCTGCTGAACTAGGTATTCATACGCTTATTGTTTTCATTTTAATCATCGGTTTAACATTCTTAGCATATTGGAAAAAGGCTATGCGAGATCCCTTTTATATTGCAGGCGTTGCGAGTATTACTGTTTTTGCAGTGCATTCTTTGGTTGAAAACCCACTTTATTCAGTTCATATTTTACCTATCTTGCTTCTTTTACTAGCTATCGGATCAATAAGAAAAAGTCATGTTTAAGTACAATAAAGTCCATTTACTTTTATTAGCAACTATTTTTTGCTCGCCCGCATATCTTTTTAAGGCAAGTTTTTTTGGCATTCCAACTAACTACTTGGAAATATTAATGCTGCTCTCTGTTGTTCTAACTTTCTCAAGACTGGCGCTTTTCAATTTAAGAGTTAATTTCCCAGAGGCAAAGTGGTTGGTTTTTGGCGCCTTACTAATAATTTTTGGTCTTTCATTTTCAGCATCAGCCAATGAGAATATTTTAAAAGAACTAGGGATATTGAAAAGTTGGTTTATATTGCCAATGGCCTTTTCCGTTGTCCTTTTGATAAATTTGAAATCCGGCTTAAAAATTACAAGTATTTTTAAGAGCATCTATTTTTCAACATTCTTCATTTCCCTGCTTTCACTGGGTTATAAGTTTTTCAATATTACAACATACGATAACCGCCTTAGTGGCCCATACAATTCTCCTAATTATCTAGCCATGTTTATTGCTCCTGGTCTTTTTCTGGGATTTTATTTTCTACATAGCGCGCTTCAGACAAAAACCTTGAAAGCAATTTTGATAAACACCCTTTTTATTGCATCTATTGGTATTGCGCTATATTTCACATTTTCTTACGGAGCTTGGCTTGCGATCAGCTTAGCACTATTTTTTACATTTTTTCTTCTACTTCCAAGAAAAATTTTGCTTATTGCCACTGGAATACTCATGCTTACGCTATGTGTAGCATTCACATCGCAAAAAAAATCCCCCAAATATCTCTCAATGGTAAGCTTTTCAGAAAGATCATCTGTCGCATCACGTATAATGATTTGGGATTCGTCCTTCTTAATGTTGAAAAATAATCCGGTATTTGGCATCGGTCCAGGAAATTTTCAAGCAACTTATTTATCCTTGCAACCTTGTTTCCCACCCTATCTTGAATGGGCAGTTCCACATCCTCACAATCTATATTTAGCATTTTGGCTTCAGGCAGGGCTCCTTGGCTTAACAGGCTTTCTAGTGGTACTTCTTTCCGCATTTAAATCCTTATTCGGTGTTCTTGAGCACAAAAAAAGCGCCGCGCTTGCGGCACCTATTTTAGCTTATTTGTTTTTCATTTCAATACATGGCCTAATTGACACGCCTTATTGGAAAAATGATTTAGCTTTAATTTTCTGGATTCTAATCAGCATCATAATTTTCCTAAAAAATCCTTCAGCTAAACCTACCTCTAAAAAACACACCTACTAGACATTTTCGGCTTTTCAAAATGCCACGGTTCTGAGCTTAAAACGCAAAATCCTTTTGCTTTCATTGCGGCGATTAATTTTTTCTGATAAGGATTTTCGAAGCACGCTGAAATATTACTCATACATGCTTTTTGCATAATTGCCTGTTGTCCGCTTTCATTTGTAGCCCAAATATCCACAGCTCTGCCTGTCGTATGAGGGCAACTCTCTGGCCCATTTTTTAAGAGGCACGTTGGAGGAGCACAAGTTCTTGTCGCAGGAAAACCCCCGCAATTTTTTCTTATAAGATCTTGCTGCTTTTGAAGTGACCTCAAACCTGAAGTTACAATCGCATTCACACCACTTTCTTGTTTAATTTGCACTAATGCTGCGTCGAAAGCTGAATCAATTTGATACCCATTTCTAGTTACCAACGACCCAGAAACTGACTCTCCAGCTACTTCAGCCTCTTCAGCT
This sequence comes from uncultured Bdellovibrionales bacterium, assembly GCA_964609855.1. GTDB lineage: Bacteria > Patescibacteriota > Minisyncoccia > Moranbacterales > GWC2-37-73 > GWC2-37-8. Next base: position 10,529 of record CAZSTB010000001.1, on the reverse strand, counting down.
TCTCCTAGATAAACCGGCGTGAAATCCAACCTGATTCGTACAAGATCAGGATTGATCACATAAAGAAATAAATATGAACTTAACGCAGCAACAATCCCAATAAGGGAATCAAAGATAATCCCTTTTGCGCTTGTGGCAGTAGAATTGTTACCAGCACTTCCCATGTACATGAAGCCACCTATTATCAACATAAAGAGTCCCGCAATTCCAATCGTCCAAATTCCAAATTTATAAATCGCCAAAATAAACTCTGGCAGGTTAGTCATTGTTGTTCCCGCAGAGAAAAACCCAGGAAAGGATTCCAGAAGTTTATAGTTGAAATTATCTGATCCTGCAGTTGCAATTGCTCCAGGTAATGTTCCTGGCTGAGCATATACCATCTGTCCGGTTGAAGGGTCTAGGGCTCCATGCGTTTCATAATATTGATGATTCGCAGTTGTGCTTGTTGTCGTAGGATTTGTAATTGTTACACCATTAATTGTTTGGTAATTAGGATCGAGAGCAACGCACTTCGAATCACACATTGCATGAGTCCCTCCATCCTTAGTGCATGCCACATAACAATCCGGATATGGAACAGCCTTTACTTTTGAAATAGCGACATTAAAAGAAAGTATTCCTAATAACACTGCTATTATAATTTTATTTTTTGTATTCATTAAATTTTAATATGGGGCAATTTTTTTATTTTAATTCTTTTTTTATTATAGCATTATCTTATACAATTGTTTATCTGCTCTGTTCACAAACAATAGCGCTTCTTCATCGGCAGAAAGCATTAGGTTAGTAGAGTCAAATTTTCCTTGAATCTCGTTTATTTCAATTATTCTTTCCCTTTTACCCGTGGCAATGTCCAGTTTCCAAAAAGTATCTTCAGTAAAAAATTTACTGTTGATATAATCGTTAGGCATAATTGAATCATCAGGAATTCCGCCAGGAAGTGCAAAGTAGATTGTCTTACCATCTTCGGCCCATAAACATTTGGATACTATAGTTGGAATGCCTAAATCAGTATATTCAGCTTGTTGATTGATTAATCCCAAAGTCATAATTTTACCCGCCCTTTTTTCCACCGAACTCACAAGTGCCTGCGTGCCATCCGGTGACCAGAGATAATCAGCTCCAAATTTTCCCTGGAGTAACGTCTTTGGTTGACCGCCCACAATCCCAACGAGATTAAAGCTCGTTTCCTCAAAAGCATCTGGTAAATTCCAGAAAGAAACGAATGAGCTGAGCGGTACTGGTGCTATCTGCACATCTCGTTTAAATATATCTGTGATTTTTTGCCAATCACTGCCATCAGGGTTGGAGATATTGAGTGTCCTAGACTTCGTTACTGGGTCGAAATGCTTATAAAATATTTTATTTCCCAACATGTCCCAAACCGCACTGTCGATTCCATTTTTTAATTTAATACCCTTATTTATGGAGTGATCAAATTGATAGAAATTATCAACATTATCGGAATTTACAACCGTTAACACTTTATTTGAATCTGGAGACCAAGTAACTTTTTTAAGGCCTGGAATTTTAAAATCGCTTTGTATTTTTTTATTTCCACCATCTGAATTCATACTCCACACAGTGCCGTCAGTATCTGAATAATATTTTATTTGCTTATTTTTCTTGTCGATTGTAGGTGCTTTTATTGGCGCTTCGGAAAGCATCTCAATTTTACTGATACTTGGTTCTGCTTTAAATTCTCCCACCTTGGTATTGTCAACGGAAGCTTCAAGAATTGCTGATTGCTTTTTGAATGCAAAATTGTACACACCTAGCAGCATCAATACTAGCACTAACAGCACTGAAGATATAATAAAAATTTTTTTCATTTCTTTCAGGTATTTTTAAATACTAATTCTTCCCTCATCTTGAATATTTTCAATTCTTGCTCCCGGAATAAAGGCAAACAGAATTCCCATTGAGATTAGCAAGGTAAATGCAGTTAACGCTATCCGCAGTAAAAACATAACTTGCTCAGGAAGATGCGTAATTAAACTTGCAGCCAAGCTTCCCTTGTTTGAGTCGCTTGCAATAATTGCGTCATTATCCACAACATTGATTTGAATACTTGTAGCCATATCTGTTTCAATTGTGTCCTCTTGTGAAAATCCCCAATGTTTCAATAGCGCTCTTCGTAAATTATTTGCAAGAACTTTTGATTCAGGATTCAACTGGGCACTGAGATTTACAATGTAACTTTCACCTGAAAGTTTACTGGCTGGAAAAGCAATTGAAGAATTTGCACTATTTGCAGTTTTTATTTCCCCATCAACGGACCAATTGTACATAACCTCGCTAGCAGACAATGCCGGATATATCGCCGGAATCAATTTAACTTGAGTTCCATTTACGGTCTCCATTACCTTAGAACTTAAATCTATCGCGGCACTATCATTTTCAGCCTCTGTCGCTAAATATTTATAATAACCCAAAATTTTTCTCCAAGCAGTTGAAGTGTCCATGGATAAAATCTGCAACTGCGGTTCAATTATTACGAAATGCCTACTTACCTCAATTTTATTACAGATACCTGCAGAATCACATTTTTTCGCCGTTGTAGAAACATCCACGGCTTCTCCCGCATTACCAGCTATTGGAAAAAATAAAGTGTTACTCATTGGAGAGGAGCATTCGGTTGAAATTTCTTTGCTACAAGTGAAATCATTTCCATTTATTTTCCAAGAAAATCCAGACAAGTCTCCGTCATTCGGTACCTGCGCGCCAATTATCTCATTTTTTGTAACATAACAAGTTGCTTGTTCGCTATCACTTGCACAAAGTTCTTCAGGCGTATTTCCAGTAAAACTTAAAATTCCCTTATCTGATGCCTTAACAGCATACCTCTTTATTTGATTCATCTGCTGTCCGATTCTAACAACTATTTCACCAACAGCTTTTTGACTATCTATATTATTACTTTCCGTTGCTGTCGTCTTAATTTTAAAATAGAAATCCTTAAAGGAAACACCTGCTTCCGAGAAAAATGCTCTTGGCAAATTTAATGATATCGGTAAATTAGCTTTTTCTAAGCCTTGCTTATTGCTCAGCAAGAAACCTTTATATTTAATAACTTCGTCGGTAACATCTTTCCATGTTGTTGCATCAGTTGGCAACTCAGGGCCATCCTTGCTTATATACACAGTCCAGTCATAAAAAACATTTTTCATATTTGAAGCTCCAGCCGCAACATTTAAAACATCCCCTCTACCATTAGCATCATTAATTGGATTTTCCGGCGTGACCTGCAATAATATGCTTGCACTCACAAAAGAATCCATTTCTCCTAGATCTGGTTCTATCAAATTCTCCTCAAGACACTCATTTAAATCCATATTAGCTGTCAATATTCCCTGGGTGCCCTCCATATAAAAAGATCTTTCAACCTCCGATTCTTCGCTTTCTCCATTATTATTTGTTCCACTTAATGCCTTACAATCACCAGTTGGAAAAGCCCACATGGTCATATACGACGCATCAGCGTGCTTAGTTGGAGTAATTGATTTTCCCTCAACCACAACACCCACCATATCGCCACCCATATAAGTCCACGTAAAATCTGTAATGCCTTTCCCTATTGCAACGGCTTCATCTTTTTGCTTACCATTAGTAGAAACTTTTTCTGGGTCGGCTTCCCAAAATTTCTTTTCTTCGAATGTAAACTTCCCATCACCAACTCTTGAATCAAGACCTAGGTTGTCAGGATAATACGGAAATAAGTGTTTACAAAGGTTTTCTCCTTTTCCAAAAGTACATGAAGATTTCAATGCAGTATTTGCAGGAATAATATTTCCATCAGGATCCGTGCCGCCGCTAAAAATATTATTAATTATACCTCTACAAGTTGATGACCCTTGTCCTTTTGTGCCTAATGTTGGAAGAAAAATACTTTTATCAACTGGCCTAGACAAAATTCCGATCACTGGCGGATCCGGAATTGTTAGCTTTTCATTTCCACACATTGAAAGGCGCGTAGTATTGTCATATGATCCTACAACACCAGTACTAATTCCTGGCGTATCAAAATAAATATTGTCTTTCCCTAAGATATGCGCAATAGTATCTCCCTTGTAATTAAACATTGATAATCCCGCGCTATTATCTTTCAAGCAAGTCGCTATCTCATTTCCATTATCACAAGTAACGTCAATATGAAATTTGTTTAAATCAGAAATTGAAGTGTTTTTAACGTCACAAATCATATCGTCCTTATTTGTTGATCCTTCAACGCAGACGTTCATGGGTGAATTTTCATATTTTTTTGGAAATTTGTTTGGTTCCGTAATCTTGCAATTGTAAACACATTCAGCCACTTCTTCCGGCGTTCTAGTTTTGGTTTCAAAAGTTTCCGGATCAGTCGCAGGGACTACTGGAATTTGATAAGTGCTTAAACATTGTGGAAGAGCTTCACAAGCGGCTATCTCGGCCGGATGAGCATTATTCCAGGCAGTCTGCTGTTTCTCTATCTGCTTGGCTGCGCCATCTATATAACATTCCGTATCAACATTTTTTACACATGCAACATGATAACCGGCCGGACAATCTTTTATTTTTGGTGATGTAGTTTCTCGAAGCTCAAAAAATGTTCCTGATTTTGTGTCTTGCACATAACAATTTGGGACCGATGAACCCGAACCATTTTCTTCATCGTCGTCATAAGTTTTTTTCCAAAGATTTAACCCGGGAATAGCCTCTTCACCAGCTTTTTTCTCATCAAAGGAAGATGTAAAAACAGAATAGTCAGCGCCTGTAAATGAACCTTTCATGATAATTTTGGTTGCTGCAATTTTCCAATCATTTTCAGTTATATCTTCGTCACGATCCAGATCACATCTATGTCCCGTTCCTACATTTTTTCTTAAATCACATCCTGCTTTTTTAATATACCACGTATAATATATGTCATTCGTATCTCCGGAAAAACCACCAGCTACTGCTTTAGCAGTGACCTTTTGTCCACTTTTTATTCTACCATCACTTGAAAAATTCAATTTCACAGTGGGACCTCCCTGTTTATTGTCGGTTGCATCTGCTCCACTCATTAAAGTCTCAGGATCCACACTGGAAACGGAATTGGATAGATCAGCAGCATTAACATATCCAGGCATCACCTGCAAAAGCACCAACAACAAGAGTAAAATGGAGGAAGAAAAGCTTGAGTGTTTACTTTTTTTATTCATAATATGTCTATGTCAATTATTTTTTAATCAACATTTTGCTTTTTATTTTTCAACAATTTTAATCATTGCCACATCCATAATCATAATTAGTAGCAATTGAGCACAACTAGAATATAAAATAGATCTACTCCTATTAACTATTAAACCTGAAAATAATCCAAAAACTAGATATGGTATGAAATTCCAAAAATTTTGCCCAATTGAAAGAACCATGATTACGAAAATAAAATACTGAAAAAAAATAGACCAATACCCAATTTTTTTCTCAAACAGCAACATCAAAAAACCTCGAAAAAAAAATTCATATAAAACCACAAAAAAAAGCGTGGTGACAAATTCATAAAAAAGAAAATTTCCAAAATCTCCAGAAACTTTAGTGGGTATTAAATACTGACTTAACAGCGGAGTATTTTTAGAAATTATCCACAAAATCAGCACAGCAACCAACAGACTTACTGATGAGAAAATCAGACCTTGTCTATAATTACCCAGTGTTATACCAAGCTTGGTAATATCTCTTTTTAATATAAGCTTGGAATATAAAAATGGGATTAAAATAAAAAAAACAAACGGTGTAAAGAATTGCTGGAATTTATCTTCAGTAGGGAAAAAACTATATGTTAATAAAATAGCTATTACAAAAAACAAGGATAATACAAATTGCGTATCCTTAAAAATCCAAAAATTAAATTTTAACCTACTTAATTGCATAAATTTAAACTTTTATTTTCCTACCATATATTAACATATTTTATTTTTTAAAACTATAGCTATAAAGGCAAGTAATATTTTCTAAAAGTTAATAACAGGTGAATAAAGTGTTTTACCTATTAATACACTCTATGCAGGTTATTTTACGAAAGCAGCAAATACTATAACTATCTAGAAAGTATTTTTTGTTTCCATATAAAATGCAAGGATTTAAATATTTATAAATTTATTTTAAAAATCTAACTAAGCTGGATAATTTTTCTGATGACCTAGAAAGTTATCTAGCTTAGTCTACCGCACTTAAATTTATTTTCAAATATGTTTTCTAAGATTTTATATAATATATTTATTATGTATTTATATAAAATATTAAAGAACTATTGTTATTAAGAAACCCATAAATGTTAATAAGTGAATAAAATTCTTTAACTAAAGGTTTAATTGTAATAAAAAAAATGTATAAGTCATGTGAAAGCTATAAGCTTGGGTGTGGGCAAGTTATAAAAATATCGCAAACTTTGTTGACAGGTGAGTTGTTCAAGTGTTTACAATGGTTCTATCCACAAGAAGTAACCATATTTTCACCACTTATTAACTAGTTATCCACCGTATTGCTTATTAGGTAGCTAAAAATAAGGCTGGCTCCTATAAAAATAAAGACATCACTAAAATTAAAAACAAGATTTATTCCTGAGAATTTTAAATTGTCTATTACGCAGCCAAATAATAGACGATCTAGGATATTTGATAGGGTGCCACTTGCCACTAATGATAAGCCAAGTAATAATAAGGGCTTATCTAAGAGATTTTTTCGTAAAAACAAATAAGCTATTAATGCAATGAGAATGATAAAACCCGCAATGATATAAAAATTTATAAAATTAAAGAAGATACTAAAAGAAATTCCTTTATTACAAACATAAAATCCGCCATTTGAGCGGATTTTATGTTTGTAATATTGATCGAAACCAGTTGTTAGGAAAAAAAATAAAACAAAGAAGTAATTACTTAGCGTAAGTTTTTTTAAAAACATCATGGTGCTCAGCAAGATAGGCATTTTTTAGCAGCAGGATACGCCATCAAGCGATCAATTGGAATCGCTACGCCGCAGTTTTCACAAAACCCATAAGTTCCTTGTTGAATTTTTTCAATTGCTTCTGTAATTTCCTTTAATTGTAATTCGAGATTTGCCTCAAGTGCAATATTTGCAGTATATTCTTCAACCTCACTAGCATTTTCATCTTCATCGCTTCCGATCTCACTATATTTGGTTGAGAATTCACCATCAGCTTTTTTTGGCTTAGCAATGCGATTAAGTTCTTCCTCAACTCGGACTTTTTCAGTTAAAAGTTTTTCACGTAATTGTTCCAATATTTGCGGTGTGAGTAGCATATTTTTTTAAATTAATTTCATTAACTGCTTAATTATAGCAAAAAACTAGCACTTGGTCGAATTTTTTATTTAAAGAAAGATGTTTTTAATATGATTAATTTTTAGAGCTTGAGTTTCATCAATAATTAAAGTTATCGCATCAAAACGATATTCGACATCCTCTAAAGAGTTTATTGATAAATAAAAAGAAGCTGCCTTATCTAATTTATACAACTTTGCGCGAGTAATACTTTCCTCAGGTGGAATATCTTTAGAAAATGCAGTAAATGTCCTGGTTTTAACTTCCACAAAAACTAATTCTTGGCCATCTTTGGCAATAATATCAATTTCTCCCAAGCGTCTGCCTGATTTATTGAAGAAATTTTTTTCCAAAATTTTATAACCATTTTTTCTTAAATATTCGCAAGCGAATTTTTCACCTTTGGCGCCAAGAGTAAGCTTTTTAAAGCAAAAAGGAAAATCCATATTAAGAAGACATTTAAGAAAAACAAGAAAAATCCGCTGAGCGGATTTTTTTAAAAGAAGTGTGAAGATAAAAGTTAATTCCTGCTATGTTAGTAGGAATTGATCCGGATTTCATATTCGCAGCTCTTTTAAAAGTTGTGGTATGGAAACCCGGCGCTGTAAGGCGCCCAATATAATATAATGGCACTACAGCGCCGAGTGTTATGTATGTATCAACATGTGATTCGGAAACTTTCTAGCCCGGGTGAAGGCATCAATAGTTATGTAGAACACATGTATTTTGTATACATACTTCTGTTTTTGCATCTGTCTCTAACCTTTTATTTCAGATAGCTTGCTTCACCGTTCTCTGGCTCGAAGCCTTTGATTGGTTTTATAAGGTACAGCTTTTTTTATATTTTTATATTTTTTTTAAAAAAAGTATTTTTGTTTTTGTTTTTTTGTGTTTCCCCAGTTAGAGTTGGGGTGTAAGTAGAAATTTTTCTTACCTACATTTGAACAGTTGAAGCGTTCCAAGCACAAATAGGGGGAAATTGTGTTTGGAGCGCTTCTACCGTTAGTTTTTATTTGTTAAAGTTCATCTTTATAATCCAATTATAGCAGAAAATAGGCGTCTAGTCAAAGACATAAACTAATAGTGACAATAAAAAGCTTTATGTAGGGTAAAAAAATAAATAGTTTAAGCAATAAAGGTAATATAGTTTCAATTTATTTCAAAAGAGCGACATTTAAAAGTGCGCCGCTTTAATTTTTCTTGTTTAGTAATATGGGTTATACACATGTTATACACATTTAGGTGTACAAGATGCTATGTTTTAGTAATAGATGACACTAATGGTATATTTGAAGTATCTGTATAAAAGTATGTTATCAGGCGTAAGTAAAAGAAGTTCTCGCGAACTTCTTTTGTTTATGTTTTCATGTCTGTTTTTTTTGTGTGCCAAGCGCAATTAGCTTAAAGTTATTTCAGTGGGGCGATAGATGGTGGCGTTGTATTAGTTGATGGTGTTGGAGGAATTGGATTTTGGGTTGGCGCGGATATTGGAGCGGGCGCAGTTGGTGGAGTAATCGGGGAAGGTGTTGGCATTGGTTGAGGATTTGGGACTACTGTTGACGCTGGAGCACTGACTGGCGTTGAAAGACTTGGCGTTTGACTTGCCGTGATTTGCTCATTTTGCGTTGGAATGGATAATTGCGACGAATTTTTATCCTGAGTTAATTTATCCAGAATACTTCTCATAGTATTTTTACTGGTGGCTATTATTAATTGAGTTTCTGTAATTGTATAATCTATTGAGAGTGTACGCTGTTCATTTAAATTAACAAACCTAATGTTGTGGGCACCATAGGTACTGTTATCAAATTTTGTGTTTTTATCTTCCGGTGCCGTTTCAAGAAACAGAAATGCTGCATCAGTAACGAAAGTTTCCTCTTGTGGTAAAATTTCCTTAACTAAGACGTCTTTATTATTAATATCTATTAATAAACCAATTCGAGCTTGATCATTCTCCCTGTAGATATAAAGTGAGAATTTTTCAGCAAGACTACTTAAGAGTGCGGGTTTTATTTCTAATTTTGCTGCGGTTGCAAATATTGGAAAAGAAATAGGATTATTATTTATGTCTACAACAATAAACTCATAAGCATTGTTAGTAGATTTTATTTTATTTGCAGTATCTATTATTTGTTGTTTAATTTCTTCAGCAGAAAGCTGTGTTAGGTCGATAGCTAAAAAATTAGGCTTATCAATCGAATATTGTTCTTCAATTGGCTGATCAATTATGGTAACTGTCGGTTCATCCAATGGTTTTGTCTCTTCGGATGGTTCGGTTAATGATATTGAAGGTTGCTGATTCACCATCCAAAAATAATATCCGCCTACTCCAAGTATGATTATTATTAGTGCAATAATCACGCCGAGTACAATTTTATTTGCGGAAGGACTTTTATTTATCGGTGATTCTGTAATAACTTCACGAATTTGTTCTGGCGCAATTTTTTCTGGTGCTGGCGCAGTTACCTTTAAAGGATTTATTTCTTGAGAATTTATTTCATCCGGATTGAATTTTTTTTGTTCGACATTAGCACCTATCGGGACTATTTTGTCCGTTCTAATTGTCGCGGTTTCGGTTTTTTTACTAAGACTCGCGGCAAGGTCACTTTGCATAGTTCTTACAGAAAAATCAGTTGCATCTGATTTTGACTGTTGATCTTGGCTGCTGGATGAAGAGCTGTTTGTGTCGAATGGATTTGTCATTTTTTTGTTTTTATTTGTAAGCACAAGGCAAATTGCTCGTACTTTTTAAAAGTTTTAATAAAAAAATAGAAGCACTATAATCGTGCTTCTATTTTACAACAAACAGGAAATAATGCCAAGAATATTTTAAATTGCTGGCGTGATATTTTTTGCAGTAAGATTAATGCGCCCTTGATCATCAATCTGCTTTACTTTTACTGGGATAATATCTCCGACCTTAACAACATCTTCAACTTTATCTACGCGGGCATCTGAAAATTCTGAAATATGAATCAAACCTTCTTGACCTGGCAGAATTTCAGCGAAAGCTCCGAAAGCCATGAGTCTGGTAACTTTTGCATTAAAGATTTCACCTGGTTTTACCTCGTGAGTAAGATTGTCAATCCATTGCTGAGCTTTCAAGGCAGAAGCCTCATCAACTGAAGTGATGAAAATTGAACCATCATCTTCGATGTCGATTTGCACACCAGTTTCATCAATAATTTCATTGATGATTTTTCCACCAGTTCCAATAACGTTTCGGA